>JAOULO010000026.1 GCA_029881995.1 Gammaproteobacteria bacterium | reverse complement strand
CCATCTGCATGTCAGCCCTGACATGGCCTCTCCATCTTTATAATGAGGATAATGTGGAAACTAGCGGTGTTTTACACAACCGGCAAGCTGCTGACTGCCACCCACCAGTTGTAACAGTGGTGCCAGCTCTTCCAGTGCCTGACGATAGACCTGACGCTTAAATGGAACAACTTCTTTGACAGGCAGCCAGTAATTGACCCAACGCCAGCGATCAAACTCCGGGGTTTTGGTGTTATTCAAATAGACCCGCTGTTCATCTCCGACCAGACGTAACAGATACCAGAGTTGTTTCTGGCCAATACAAACCGGCTTGATATGACGTCGTAAAAACCGCTTGGGTATATCATACCGTAACCAGCCCTGAGTACATCCAACCACCTGTACATCATCTGGCTGTAGACCGACTTCTTCATTCAACTCACGAAACAGGGCCTGTTCGGGGGACTCATTGGACTGAATGCCGCCCTGAGGGAACTGCCAGGCATCTTCACCAATACGCCGCGCCCAGAACAGTTGATCTGCCTGGTTACAGAGAATGATGCCGACATTGGCCCTGTATCCTTCTGAATCAATCACTTATGAACAAGCCTTTTCCAAAATGGTTAGTAACAAGCCATTTTTCCATAAATAGCCCCCGTCCGGCAAATCTTTGTTTTTATAAAAACTACTTTAAAAACAGTAACATACTAATAATAGCCGAGTCAGGCTATGGGGTCTAGCTGAATCTGAGGTAAGATTGCGGCCTTTTACACAAAACGAACAGGATATTTCCCAGTGACTCTGGCAATTTTTGACCTCGATAACACCTTACTAACAGGCGACAGTGACTATCTATGGGGCCGATTTCTGGCCAGTAAGGGCGTGGTCGATGGGGATGCCTATGAACGAGAGAACCTGCGGTTTTATGAGGAATATAAAGCCGGTCAGCTGAATATCTATGAGTTTCTTGCCTTCAGTCTGCGACCCCTGGCTGAAATGGAGCCATCGACCCTAAAACAACTGCACCAGGAATTTATGGCCAGTCAGATCCTCCCCATCATCAGTCAGAAAAGTCGAGCTTTACTGGAAAAACATCGCCAGCAGGGAGATATCCTGATGATCATTACCGCCACAAATCGCTTTGTTACCCAACCTATCGCTGAAGAACTGGGTATAGAGCACCTGCTTGCCACTGAACCAGAAATGCTGGATGGCCGATACACTGGTCAAGTTAGCGGTGTACCCTGTTTCCAGGAAGGTAAGATCAAACGACTCGATGCCTGGTTGGCCAGTACTCAACACTCAATGGAAGGCAGCTGGTTTTATAGTGATTCCCTGAATGATATTCCTCTGCTTGAACGCGTAGAAAATCCGGTGGCCGTGGATCCCGATGAAACCCTCGCACAGCATGCCGAAATGGTAGGCTGGCCAATCATCAGCTTACGTGACGAATAGCTCGCGGCTTTTGTCTTCCGGGCTGATGGGGTATCTTGCTAACTCATGAACCATCGGGCCATCAGCTTACTCATTACCCTATCCCTTATTAGTATCGGATGCCTGCTACTAGCTCTCTATGCCGGTAGTCTTTCCATCAGTTGGCCTGAGATCATCAGCAGTTTTTATGTTGAGCAGAAAACCATGGCCCAGCAACTCGTGCTGGAACTGCGCCTGCCTCGTGCAGCTGCGGCATTTATCACAGGGGGCTTACTGGCCTTATCGGGTGCCTTAATGCAGGTTTTGCTCCGCAATCCTCTCGCAGACCCTTATGTATTAGGCATATCCGGTGGTGCAGCCGTCGCGGCACTGATCGCGATTCTTACCGGCCTGAGTGGCCTGGCACTCTCAGGCAGTGCCTTTGTTGGGGCACTTTGCGCCATGTTATTGGTGTTTGGCCTGTCTCATGGCCAGGGCAGTTGGACACCGACCCGTCTATTATTAACCGGCATCGTCCTGGCTTCCGGCTGGGGAGCCATGATCAGCTTCCTGCTGGCCATCAGTCCCGATCAAAACCTGCGCAGTATGCTGTTCTGGTTAATGGGTGATCTGGGTTATGCAGAAACCATCGGCCCTAGTGTAATCGTATTAATCGCTGGTCTATTAATCAGTATTTCTGTTGCACGAAATTTGAATATTCTCAGCCAGGGCGAACTTCAGGCCGCTTCATTAGGTGTGAAGACAAACCAGTTACGTTTATTGATTTATATTCTTGCCTCACTGATGACAGCCACGGCCGTTACCCTGGCAGGCAGTATCGGTTTTATCGGGCTGGTTATTCCCCATTTAATCCGCCTGATGGGATTTTCTGATAATCGGATTTTGTTACCTGCCTCCGCCTTAATGGGGGGTAGCATGCTTATTCTGGCAGATACTCTGTCACGCACTATTATTGCACCTCAGCAATTACCCGTTGGTGTTATATCGGCAGCCATTGGTGTACCAATGTTTTTATTTTTACTCTATCGTGGACAGGTACATCGTTTATGACCAATTTACTGACCACAAAAGACCTGGCCGTAGAAATTGGCTGCAAAGCTGTCTGTAAGGATTTAAACCTGAACATTGGATCTGGTGAGTGCTGGGCGATCCTGGGCATGAATGGTGTTGGCAAGACAACCCTGTTACACACCCTGGCAGGTTTACATCCTGCGGTCAGTGGTCAAATTGAAATTAATAACACTACGATTGAGAACATTCCACCCAGAGCACTAGCCCGCTTTATGGGGCTGTTATTACAGGACTATGAAGATGCCTTTCCCGGCACTGTGATGCAGACGGTTCTATGTGGTCGACACCCACATCTTAAGAACTGGCAATGGGAATCAGAGAAGGACCTGAAAATTGCCCGAGATGCCCTGGCCTTTGTCGAGATGCAGGGATTCGAAGACCGATCCATACTTACCCTGTCCGGTGGTGAAAGACGTCGAGTCGCCATTGCTACCCTGCTCTGTCAGCAGACAACACTCCTGTTACTTGATGAACCCACTAATCATCTGGACCTGCGTTACCAACACAAAATTCTATCCAGCCTCTCACAGCAAATCAAACAGAACAGACAGGCCATGCTGATGATCATGCATGATATCAATCTGGCTACACGATATTGCGATCATGCATTGTTGATGTTTGAGAACAAAGACTACCTGAGTGGTAAATGTGAAGATGTCATAACAGCGGAAAATCTTAGCCGCTTGTACGGCTATCCAATGACATTAATAAAGAGTAATAATAAGGAAATTTACCTGGCGGGTTGATCAACCCACCCTTTTAATGGCAGCGGGTTGTTCGACTACTGTTTCATTTTCCAGCCAATTGAACAGAGGTAACCAGTCTTTTTGATCGACTCTGGCGCGGTAGTCCCACATCTCATGAATACCAATCCCCTGACCAAAGGCCCTGACGTAGTGTTGCGTATCTCTGAATTCAGTAATTAACGGGAGCTTTAAAGTTGCCAGGAAACGTTCCAGTGCGCCATAGACATTGGTATTCTTTTTGACTCGATTAGCAACGACACCAACATTAATACCTGTCTGCCTGACCTTGCCTATAAGTAACAGGTCTTCAATAAATCGGGCGGTAGCATGAATATCAATGGGAGAAGGAAGAACGGGGATGATTATGGTATCGATGACCCGCAGGTAATCGAGAATGTTGTGACCCATAACCCCTGCCGGGGCATCCAGGATAATACGCTCGGTTTGAGGCGGAACGCGTAATGCCCAGGTACTGGTTACATTCATGGCCAGATTTTTGTGAGCATCGACTCCGTGAATTACTGGCCGATTTTTACTGCGTTGTGATAACCAGCGCATACTGGAGCCTTGGGGATCATAATCGATCAGTGCAGTGTTAAAACCATCACAGGCATACCGACTGGCAAGGGTTGTCGCAATTGTCGACTTGCCACAACCACCCTTACTGTTTAAAACCAAGATTCGACGCATCATCCCTTCAATCCTTAGCGATTATTCCTATAAAATATACTGTATTTTAGTTGACCATGCTTTTGCTACATACAATATGTGTGCCACTGTTCACAATATTTTACTAGATCACATTTGCTAAAATTTCACCCTGTATATTATTTGAGCAAATCAATATTAGAATAGCATGATATCTCCTTATGTGAATTGACTCCTCCCACTCCAGCCCCTAGACTGGCCCGGCAATTTACTTCAGGTGTTTTGTTGGGAATTCCCCCACAAAATGAAACGGGAAGCCGGTGCCCCATCACATGGGAAGTCCGGCGCTGCCCCCGCAACGGTAAGTGAGAAAAGCCGAATCAATCAGCCACTGTGCTATGCATGGGAAGGCGGTTCAGCAGGAATTAATCCACTCACAAGCCCGGAGACCGGCCTGAAGTTGATCGGGTGTGTCGCGGAGGGCGAGACCGTCGGGATGATATTCTCTTCCTTGCGTTTTTTCCTCCGTAGCACGTTGGTACCCCACGCGGGTGAGCGTAATCTTTGAGGAAAAAAATATATGAAAACAATTTTAAGTGGCCTGCTTGGTAGTGCCATTCTTGTCAGTGGTATTTCTAACCCATATGCTGAAGAACAAAATACCGTTGTAGTTACAGCAACTCGTACAGCACAAACTGCAAACGAAAGCTTAGCATCAGTCACCGTTATCACTCAGGAAAATATTCAACGTAGTCAGGCTAGAGACATTATAGATATATTGTCTAATGTTTCTGGAATCCATGTTAGTCGTACAGGAGGCACTGGTAAAGCCACGAGTATTTTCCTTCGAGGTACTGAGAGTGACCACACTTTGGTCTTAATCAATGGAATCCGTTCAGCATCAGCAACTTTGGGAAGATATGCATGGGAAAATATCTCTCTAGAATCAATTGAAAAAATCGAAATTGTTCGCGGCCCTAAAGCGAGCCTTTATGGCTCTGATGCAATTGGTGGGGTCATTCAAATTTTTACTCGAGCAAACCATTTGCCATATATCAAGCTCGGTGGTGGTAGTCATAATACAAAAGACATCAGTATGGGTATTAGTGGCGGTAATAACTGGCGTTATAGCTTAAACTTAGGTGCAAATGAAACAGATGGTATACCTGTACTAAAAAAGGAACCTGATAGTCGTGGATACGAGAATAAATTTGCTTCTTTGTCCTTAAATGGTCAATTCTCTAAGGACACATCACTCAATTTTAATTCAAGTTATTCTGGTGGTGAAAATCAACTTGATCCTGACACTGGTAATAGTGAATTCACACAGGGTGTGACCAGTATTAAGTTAACGAACAGAACAACCAGAAACTGGTCTCAATCCTTAACTTTAGGAAGTGCCTTAGATAGAAATAAAATCAAAAGCCCAAGTACTCCTTCTAATATCATAACTAGAAGAACAAGTACTGCATGGCAAAATGACTTCACTTTTGGTCAAAACCTGTTGACCGTAGGGGCTGATTATTGGGAAGACGACGTTACGAAAGACAACAGTGGCACAATTGATAAAAAAATCATAACAAAGGCAGCGTACGCACAACTCCAGTACCATATTTCTGACACAAATAACTTTTCACTTTCTAGCAGAGTCGACAATCACAACTATTTCGGTGATTACGATACCTGGCATCTAGCATGGGGCCATAATTTAACCAACAATACAAAAACAGTCTTATCTCACGGCACTGGATTCAAATCGCCAACTGTAAATGATCTGTTCTGGCCTGCACAGACCGACACGTTTTTTGGCACCACATATATTACTGAAGGGAACCCAAATTTAAGGCCAGAAGAAAGCAAAACAACTGAACTGGAATTCAAGAACAACATCGACAATACGAATGCAAGTCTTAGCTTCTTCTACACCAAAATTAATAATCTAATTGAGTGGCAATCAACACAAACAGGCGCAACTGAATATACATATCAACCTGAAAATATCGATGCTGTTATCATTCGTGGTGCCGAATTACAATATACAGTTAAACTTGTAAACTGGGATATTCATTCATCATTTACTGTAACGGATGCTGAGAATATAAAAACAGGAAGACAACTTGACAGACGGCCGCATGAAAAATTTAACCTGGCCATTACTAAAACATTCAACAGACATAATGTACGTGGCGAATTTAATTACTTCAGCAGCAGAAATGATCGAAATGCAAGTGTTCAGCTTGCAAAATATGAAATTGTTAATTTAGCTTACCACTACAGATTTTCTGACAATCTTGACCTTCAGGCTAAAATTGGAAATCTCACAGATAGAGAGTATGTACTAGCATCAAGTTTTTCTGGGGACTATAACACCTATGGTCGTACTTACATGCTATCAATACGATATCAAGGCTTATAAAAATATTCGGGGATAAATCATGAAATTTCATGCTCATCACAGGATGATGTTATTTGTTATTTTATCCCTCCTTGTCCATATGGTCTGGCTTATATCAAGCCAGACCTATTCTATAAATGTTCCAATTCAAGATGACAGCCAAATAGCGATTCAAATTATAAAAAACCCACAAAGCAAACTAAAAAAAGAAATACAAGCAATTTCCAAATTACAGCACAATGCGGCGGCAGAAAATAAAAAACAACAGAACACAAGTGAAACAAGATCAAAAAACAATCAAGTAGCCAAAGCTAAATTACTAGGCCAACTCCGAAAAAATATTCAACATTACTTCACATACCCTGCTCTTGCTCAACAACGGGGCTGGCAAGGTAAAGTTATTATTGGTTTCGAAGTTAATAGTATGGGCAACATTCATAAATTTCATATTAAACAAAGCTCTGGCTATGACATATTGGATAATTCAGCACTTAACACTCTTAATCTTATTGGTCAACTTGATGTTAAATCTCGTGAGCTAAATGGCCAGTTATTGGAAATCCCCGTTATCTACCAGTTGGAGGGATAATTTATGGGCAATCGACTTTCTAAGATATACACTCGTACAGGTGACAAAGGTACCACTGGTATCGGTGGAGGCACTCGACTCGATAAGGATGATATTCGAATTGAGGCCATTGGTACTGTTGATGAACTCAACAGTGTAGTAGGCACTGTTATGGCTTATGATATTCCAGATGAAATCTACCAGTTATTATTAGAAATTCAGCACGACCTATTTGATCTGGGTAGCGAACTGGTCATGCCGGATCGAAATATTATTACCTCAGAGCGCACCATCTGGCTTGAGACCTCGCTTGATAAATACAATGCAGACCTACCCTATTTGAAAGAGTTTATTCTCCCGGCCGGAGGACTTGCTACATCCCATTGCCATCTTGCTCGAACAGTTTGCCGTCGCGCTGAACGCAGAACTTTTTCTCTGAGTAAAAAAGACACCGTGAACCCACCAGCATTATCCTACCTAAATCGACTATCAGATCTGTTGTTTGTTATTGCCCGTGTATTGGCTCGACATGAAAATGGAGAAGAAGTGCTATGGCAACCAGCGCGTTTTAAAGATAAAACATAAATTATGAGATATGTTTTACTCACTATATTCCTCTGGCTAAGCAACTCTGCCCAAGCTCAGGATTGTCCACGAATCATCAGCCAGTCGCCCTACATTACATATACTCTACAGTGGCTCGGACTGGAAGACTGCATTGTTGGTGTGAGTCGTTATGACACATTAGAGCTACCCACAACGGGTGGGATTCTTGATCCTGATAAACAGGCCATTGATAGCCTGATGGCCGAGATAATCTTTACCACAAACTGGATTACTGAGGAAAAAATGGCCAAATCCACACCAGAAGGGGTACAGTTTTATCGGCTCAATGGCTTTGACAGTATGTCTGAGATTATTCAAAACTTAAAATTAATTTTAGACATTACAAATCAGACTCAAAAACAGCACAAAATTCACCAGTTCAGTAATGAGCTTAGAACCCGGATCAAAAACATAAACGCAAACAATAGGAGTGCTCTATTACTCTCCTCCTGCAGTGGATCACCTTATTCATTTGGTAAGCGAACCTGGCTGTATGATCTTTTTCAACAGATTGGATTTACTCTTGTCGAGACACACGAAAAAATTCGTCATCTCAAACCGGGAAATGAAATTGAAGGGATTACATCCCTATTGAACACATTTAAACCCGATATACTGTTTATTTTTGAACGAAAAAAAAGTTCCAGATGTAAACTAGTTATACCTGATGTTCCTGTTAAATTTATTCTATTGGATGGAGAAAACTTTCTCCACCCTGCTCCAGTCATTTTGAAAGGTCTCAAGGAACTCGATAAGAAACAGGCCTCCTGGTATTAGGAACATACTGCCAGATAGATAATCAATTATTCTAGCTTTCCTAAATCAAACGTCTGTTTATTTAGCAGCCATCATCTTCTCTCATCGCAAGACCCGTTTTGGGATCGATAACCGGCTCGCCATCTTCATTGGTAATAATGATACCAGTGAACATCATGCTATCCAGGCGATGAAACTGTTCCTGCATCACTTTTTCAACATCATTACTCTTGATACCATCGTAGATAAAGATAAAACCGTTCTGTTCTGCCTGAAGCTGTTGTTCAGATGGTCGAAACAGGCGTTTTAACTGCCAGTTCATGAAAGATGGTTCACCGTTTAGGCTCTGGGCTGCACTGGTTTGTGTAACCGGGATCAACAATAGTGCCATTGCGACACAGTAAAATGTCCGTATTTTCATAATTAACCCCCCATGGTTAATTCAGTTAATGTAAGTTCGATTCAAATATAGCTAACTGACTAATTTTTCACCGTGAAAAAATTCTTTCCTAATTGTGAAATATTTACCTTGTAAACCATCACTAAAATCTGACATTTCCTCACAATAATAAGAGCATTACCAGTCATCTATTGTTGTCACTTACTGAGACACCACAACGTAGAATAGGGTTTAATTCATTTTGAAAAATTGAAGTAACGCAATAAGAAAGTAAAAGGCGAAAAAAAACAGGCGCCCTTTCGGACGCCTGTTTTTTCAATCAATAATCAGATTTGAATCTTACAGCAGTGGAACCATAAGCAGTGCCACAATGTTCATAATCTTGATCAGTGGGTTGATAGCAGGACCGGCAGTATCCTTGTAGGGGTCGCCTACAGTGTCACCGGTTACCGCGGCCTTGTGGGCATCAGAACCCTTACCGCCGTAGTTGCCATCCTCGATGTACTTCTTGGCGTTATCCCAGGCACCACCACCGGTGGTCATTGAGATAGCGACGAACAGACCGGTTACGATAGTACCAATCAGTACACCACCCAGTGCTTCTTTACCCAGTGTCAGACCGACAACAACAGGTACGGCTACTGGCAGCAATGAAGGAATCATCATTTCCTTAATCGCCGCGATGGTCAGCATATCAACGGCCTTGGAGTAATCAGGCTTCTGGGTCTTATCCATAATGCCAGGCATCTCTTTAAACTGACGACGTACTTCGTTCACGATACCACCGGCTGCACGACCTACCGCTTCCATCGCCATGGCACCAAACAGGTAAGGTACCAGACCACCGATAAATAGACCGATGATGACCATGTGGTTGGAAAGGTCGAAAGCGATAGCCTGACCGCCATTGTGCTGGGCCAGCGATGTGGTGTAATCCGCAAACAGTACCAGGGTGGCCAGACCGGCAGAACCGATGGCGTAACCCTTGGTAACAGCCTTGGTAGTATTACCTACCGCATCCAGAGCATCTGTGGTTTCACGGACACTTTCGGGTAGTTCCGCCATTTCGGCAATACCACCGGCGTTATCAGTGATCGGACCGTAGGCGTCAAGGGCCACGATAATACCTGTCATGGACAGCATGGAAGTCGCAGCAATGGCGATACCGTACAGACCAGCCATTTCATGGGAAACCCAGATAGAAGCACATACCGCCAGTACTGGCAACGCAGTGGACTTCATAGAGACACCCAGACCGGCAATCACGTTAGTACCGTCACCCGTAGTTGAGGCTTCGGCAATATGACGCACGGGCGCATATTCTGTCGCAGTGTAGTATTCAGTAATCACTACCATGGCCACGGTCAGGACCAGACCGACCAGGGAGGCACCAAACAGCTGCATAGTGGAGTAAGTACCGTTGTCACCCATCATCGCATCGGTGATGAAGTAGAAAGCAATACCAGACAGCACAGCGGAAACAATCGCACCGCGGTACAGGGCGCTCATGATCTTGCCACCTTCTTTAATCGATACGAAGAAGGTACCGACGATAGAGGCGATAATAGACGCACCACCCAGGGCCAGCGGATAAATAATGGCTGTTTCACCCATACCTTTCATCAGCAGACCACCTAGCAGCATTGTTGCTACGATAGTCACGGCATAGGTTTCAAACAGGTCAGCGGCCATACCGGCGCAGTCACCTACGTTGTCACCTACGTTATCAGCGATAACAGCAGGGTTACGGGGGTCATCTTCCGGGATACCAGCTTCTACCTTACCCACAATGTCCGCACCAACGTCCGCACCCTTGGTGAAAATACCACCACCCAGTCGGGCGAAGATAGAAATCAGCGAACCACCGAAGGCCAGGCCAACCAGGGCATGCAATGGGTCAGATGATCCCATCTTGGTGAGGATCATGTAGTAACCTGCAACACCCAGCAAACCGAGGCCAACCACCAGCATACCGGTGATGGCGCCGCCCTTGAAGGCAAGCTGCAGACCAGCGTTCAGGCCTGAGCGTGCCGCTTCAGCGGTACGGGCATTGGAACGCACGGAAACGTGCATACCGATAAAACCAGCCAGGCCAGAGAAAACGGCACCGATGGCAAAACCAACAGCCGTTTCCATATGCAGGAAAATAGCAATTAATACAGTCAGCACCACACCAACGATACCGATGGTAATGTACTGACGTTTCAGATAGGCCGATGCTCCTTCCTGGATGGCCAATGAGATTCTCTGCATCTCGTCGTTGCCTGGTGATTTTTTCATCAACCCTGAGATCGTGACGATCCCGTAAGCGATGGCAATCAGCGAGGCGATTAAAGCAAACATCAAACCAGTGGACATGTGTACTTCTCCCTTGGAGGTTAGTTATTCTTGGGTGCTCGAATCGTACCCTGTTTTACGAGACAATGCTCATTGTGTTAGCTAATAGAACCATATTTATCTTTAATGTTGGGTTACGCACAAACATACTTTATATTAGTGCGTATTGATCTTAATCAATTCTAATATTCTAATATTCTGTATTAGATTTAAATTTTGTGACTCTGGAGTAGGAAATTATGAAAGAACCGGTTGTAGTAATTGGTATAGGTGAAATGGGTGGAGTATTCACCCGTGGTTTATTGCGTACCGGTCACCCTGTCTATCCTGTCACTCGCAACACGGACATGAATGAAATGGCAAAGGCCATTTCTGATCCTTATTTTGTACTTGTAGCTGTGGGTGAAAATGATTTACACCCTACTCTTGAAAAAATTCCTACCAACTGGCGCAATAACATAGGCCTGTTACAAAATGAATTGCTGCCGAGAGACTGGCAGACTCATAAGATCAATAACCCCACCGTTGTTTCAGTCTGGTTTGAAAAGAAAAAAGGCCAGGATTACAAAATCCTCGTCCCATCTCCAAGCTATGGCCCTCGCGCCAGTCTTCTGGAAGATGCTCTGACTTCACTAGACATCCCAAGCTGGGAGGTAAAATCCGAACAGGAGCTTGAATTTGAGTTGGTACGTAAAAATGTTTACATCCTGACCACCAATATTTCCGGACTGGTTATTGGCGGCACGGTTGATGATTTATGGTATAAAAATGAAGCCCTGGCTCGAGAAGTGGCCAATGAAGTCATCGATATTCAGGAGTGGCTTACCGGTAATAGACATGATCGTGATAAACTGATCGAAGGCATGGTGGAAGGAATCAAGGGCGATCTTGAACACATGTGCATGGGGCGTTCAGCACCAGGCCGTTTAGCCCGAGCAATTAGTCATGCCGATGAAGCTGGACTAGCAGTATCGAAATTAAGAGAGATTCACCGGGCACAAAAATAAAGATAACCACGCGGAACAAGCTTTTACTCAAGAATCTGTTTCGATAATGCTTCTAGTTCCGGTGACAATTTATACATGTGATGGTATTGCGTAAACTGCTTGGCAATCAGCATTAATCGGATATCAAAAGGCAACAGGGCCTCTGGTGCCTTGATTAATGGTGTATTGAACGGAGGAACATCAGCCCGCTGAAATTCGATGGCCAGGCTAATACGAGGTTCATTGGTTCGCGTGCTGCTGGTCCCTCCCCAGTGTACTACCCGTTGGTTCCACATCAATAAAGTACCTGCCGAGGCCGGTAATGCCCTTATACCATGGGCATTAACATTGGTATCACGGGTTTTGAAATTAAAATAATCCGCATCAAGATGGGCAGGCAGCATATAAATACACCCATTCAATGGGGTTGCATCCGTAAGGGCCAACCACACTGTGACACTCTTAGGCATACCATCCGGATAAACCGTTTCGCCATGTATCCGGTCCCGATGGGGTCGCCAGCCGGCATCCTCCCGTTGCGGATCAAGATACCAGGCCCAGAAATCGGGTAATTGTTGATAGGTTTCACCCAGTACCGGTGACAATAAACGATTCAACTGACGTGAGATGGTCCAGAATTCGTCATAAACAAAGACAAAACTTGGGTTAATGCCTTTATCTCTAAGCGTGATAATGCTTTTACGCAGATTGGAGACCATTTGCGCTGGTATCAGGTTATCCAGCTGGATATAACCATCCAGCCGCAGGTAATGCATCATTTCCTCAGTCACATCTATAGGTAATGGTGCAATCTTATCCTGACTTCCTGTCTCCGTTATCGTGAAGTGTGGATTTAATTCGAGCCAGAATGCGGGGTTATTGACCTGTTCAAAGCTTGGAACATTTTCTTCGACCGCTGGAACAGAGGTATCTTCAATCAGTATCGCCATATCGCTTAGCCGCCCTAGGGCCTCCCTTGTCAGGCCTGTTAAACCCCTAGCGGACGGCTTAAGACTTTCTTGAGATAGTATTACTCAAGAAAAATACGGGGACTAGTTGGTTGTCACATAACTAATTCATATGTCCAGCACGTATAGATAAGGGCCAGTCGATACTACGAACCGTTTCATTGCCCCATGCTGATTGAAGTTTTGTTGATAATCGCTCAACGGGATCGGATTTATTTTTTTCCCTGTAACGTTTAACTGCAGACCAGGTAGATAGATAACCAAGCAAATGATCAAAGCTCCAGTCCAGACTCATTGAAAACTTCGGTACAGTAATTTTCTGTAACGGAAAATATAAATCCCGGTAGCCATTCTCAACCAGCTTGCGCTCAAAAGGCCAATACGCTCCCAGTACGTCATTGTATAAATGCCAGATAATTTCATCGACGTCTGGATTAATGCGCATCAGGTTATATGTCCATACAGCTAGCACCCCCTGAGGTTTAAGTAGACGTTTAACCTCGATATAGAATTCTTCCAATCTGAACCAGTGTGCTGCCTGAGCAACACTGATCAAATCAAAGCAATGGTTCTGAAAGGGTGTTTGTTCTGCAAGGCATGATAAGTAGCTTAAACCTTCTATCGATTCAGCGTTCCTGGTTTGTTCATAACTGGCATCACTGGCAACCACGCTATCGAAATAAGGAGTAAACTTTCGTGCCGCCTGACCGGAACCTGTTGCACAGTCCCATACACGTTCATGTGTATCACACATACTGGCCAGATATTGAAACATGTCATCGGGGTATTCAGGCCGAAACTGTGAGTATCGCTTAGCACTACTCGTGAAATGGTCTGAAAATGAAGTGCTTTCACCCATTACTTTGTAGAAGTAATCGAAGTAGCCTTGGGCTTACTAAAATTACGCCTCGCTTCTTCGGCCTGTTCACATAGTCTTTCCGCTGCATCGAGAATACGAGGGGCGTGGCGTTGGATAATCGCAGGGGGAATAAAATACAGATTGTTATACTGGACGGCCTGTAGCTGATTCCATTTACGCCAGTCATCCAGCCATTCTGGTTTTGCTTCACCCATGCCACTGGCAATAATCATCTGGGGATCTTTTTCAATGACTGACTCGATAGTGATTCGAGGGGCCAGTTGGGTCAGCTCACCGTACATATTATCGATACTACAAACATTCATTACATCCGTAATCAGATGCTGATCATTAATTGTAATCAATGGCTTATTCCAGACCTGATAAAAACCACGCAATCGGGCACGGGCTGAATATTTTTTACGGATATCCCGATATCGTAACCGAAATTCCCTGGCGACTTCGATCGCCTCGTGCATGTTGTTTACCATGCGACCGTAATCTTCGATTGAGTCTGCAATATCCTGAATCTTTCTCGGATCCTCCACATAGACAGGGATTCCCAGTTTTCTGAACTGTTCAATTTGCAATTCATCATTACCAGCACCCCAGGCAATAATAATATCGGGCTTGAGTGCAACAACGGCTTCAACATCGATTTTTTTATAACTGCCAATCTGCTTGATTCTATTGGCTTCGGGTGGAAAGTCACTATAGGCCACGACACCTACGATGTATTGACCAGCACCGGCCGCAAACAGGTTTTCTGTAATGTGGGGTGCGAGACTGATAATTCGTTTTGCCGGTTTGTTTAGGGAAATAGTTTTGCCCTGATCATCGGTAAAAAATAACTCTGCCCTGACTGGTAATACCAGAAGAACTAGACACAATCCTGAAATTAAACGTTTATTAAACTGCCATACTCTCATTTGTAATCTTTCGACCTCTTATTTCATGAATTGTGTTTTCCAATGCCACGTCAAGCTGTACCCAATCTTTTTCCGTTTTGGGTAAGCCTAGCCTGAGGCTAGCAGGTTTATCAAAATACCGTACCAAGATTCCTTGCCTGGCCAGGCTGGACTGTATCAGTTTGGCGGCCGGATGCTTGAACCATTTAAAAAGATCTACATCACCCTCAGGGTTTAAACTATAGCATTCCAGCAAATCCTTTAATCGCTCTCCTGCGTTTCTCAGTTGATCTCGCATCGTTATCTGCCAGTTTATATCACACAAAACCTGTTGTGCGACCTCGCGGCTTGGGCCTGGTAGTGTCCAAGGTCCCAGGTATTCTCTGAGTTGTTCCAATAAGGGTTTCTCTGCCAGGACAAATCCACAGCGCACTCCTGCAAGACCAAAAAATTTACCCAGGGAACGCAGGACAATCAGTCCAGGCCTGTCACTAAAATGACTCAGACTATTTTCCGGAGTGGAGTCCATAAAGGCCTCATCCACAACTAACCAGCCATTTCGTTCAGCTAAATTAGTATGCCAGAGTAACAACTGCGATACCGTATAACGGATCCCAGTTGGATTATTAGGATTGACCAAGAGCAAGACATCTAGTTCAGATAGATGCGATTCAATCTCATCTACATTTAATTCAATTATCTTATGCCCCTGTTGTTGCCAGTTATGGCGATGTTCAGCATAGCTCAGAGACAATATCCCTACCGTGCCTTGTGGTCTAAGGCGGGGTAAAACCTGGATTGCCGCCTGCGAGCCAGCAACAGCTAATAATGAGGGTGCCCCATAATACTGTTGTGCTGATAATTCCAGACCATCGTTGTCCTGTGGTAACTGCTGCCAGGCTGCTGCGCTGATATTTGGTACCGACCATCCATTGGGATTGATTCCCGTTGAAAGATCCAGCCAATCTTCCAGGGGTATGTCGTATTCTAAAGCCGCCTGTCTTAGATTACCGCCATGCTCAAGCAAACAACCAACCTCCTGCAAAAATCAATAACAACCAGAGCCACAGACCTCGCTGAATAAACAGAACGGCCCTTTCTATATCAGCAGGAGCGGGCGTTTCGCCTGTGCCAATAATGGGGCGTTCCTTGATCATGCCATGATATGGGGCTGGCCCACCCAGGGTGAGACTCAAAGCTCCTGCGCCACTTGTCATCACCACCCCGGGATTGAGTCCATACCAATTACCAGATTGCTCGACCCAACAACGCCATCCCTGTCGAGTCTTACCAATTAATATATAGGTCAGCGCCGTGAGACGGGCCGGGGCCCAATTGAGAAGATCGTCAATACGCGCCACAGCCCAACCAAAGTGCTGATAACGAGTATTACGATATCCCCACATGGCATCAAGTGTGTTGGCCAGTCGATAGAGCACAACACCCGGTGCCCCGAGGACAATGAACCAGAACAGGGTTCCAAATACCGCGTCACAACCATTCTCAAGGACAGATTCTATGGTTGCCCGCGCTATGGCTGTTTCATCCAGTTCGGTTGAATCACGACTGACCATCATACCAACTCGTTGTCGAGCTTCCTGCAGGCTACCCCGATTTAAAGCCAGAGCTACATGCCTCGCATGTTGCCCCAGACTCTGAGCCCCCAGAGCAAGATAGAGCAAAGCGACATCTACCAGATAGTGTAACCAGCTGATACTGCTGAGCCACCAGGCCAGATACACAAACGGTAAAACTAAAACAAACCAGGCAATAATGCCAAGCCCTTTTAAAATCATGGCCGGTGGCTGACGAGCGCCATATAGAACCCCTTCAACCATCACAGCCAGACGACCAAACCCCGCCAGTGGGTGAAACCGTTTTGGTTCACCCAGCAAAAAATCGAGAAAAACCGCAATAAGAATTATCAGGGAAAGTATGAGAGACATGCTGTTAGTTTAACTGATTTCAAACGCTTCTTCCGGTACCAATGGGACATCACCCATGCCACAATTATGCCCCTATGACAAAAACACTCATGATCCAGGGCACGACTTCCGATGCGGGTAAAAGCATTATGGTCACCGGCCTTTGCAGAATCCTCAAACAGCGTGATGCAAAGGTCGCCCCCTTCAAACCCCAGAATATGGCCAATAACAGTGCTGTTACACCGGAAGGTGGTGAAATTGGCCGGGCCCAGGCCGTCCAGGCCATGGCCTGCGGTCTCGAGCCCCATACCGACATGAATCCTGTCTTGCTCAAGCCCACCACCGACAAGGGTGCCCAGGTCATTATCCACGGCAAGGCCCTCTCTACCATGGATGCCGTCAGTTATCACGACTACAAAACCACGGCCATGCAGGCCGTACTCGACTCCCATCGGAGACTGAGTGAGCAATACGACTGGGTGATTGTAGAAGGGGCAGGTAGCCCAGCCGAGATCAACTTACGAGATAAAGATATTGCCAATATGGGTTTTGCTGAAAAAGTGGATTGCCCGGTTGTACTGGTCGCCGATATCGACCGTGGCGGTGTGTTTGCTCACCTTGTGGGTACACTTGAACTCCTGTCAGAGTCGGAACAACAACGCATCACCGGTTTTATTATTAATCGTTTCCGTGGTGATCTCAGCCTGTTACAACCTGGCATTGACTGGCTGGAACAAAAAACCGGTAAGCCAGTTTTTGGTGTTGTTCCCTATCTACATGGTTTACATATCGAAGCAGAAGATGCGTTAAACCTTCATGCCATTTCAGAAAAACAGGATCGTACATTTAGAGTTATAGTCCCAGCCCTTCCCCGCATCAGTAACCACACTGACTTTGATCCACTGCGCTATCATCCCCAGGTAGATTTTCAATTTATCGGACCTGATATGGAAATACCTGCAGCTGATCTCATTATTCTGCCGGGCAGTAAAAGTGTCGCCAATGACCTTATCTGGCTAAGACAACAGGGCTGGGAAAAGACAATACAAAAACACCTGCGCTATGGCGGAAAGCTTATGGGTATCTGTGGAGGCTTTCAAATGCTGGGTAATAGCATTCATGATCCACATGGTCTGGAAAGCTCTATGAAGACACTTGAAGGTCTTGGTTTGTTAGAGATGCAAACAACCCTAAAAGAAAACAAACAACTCACTCGTATCTCTGGCAACCTGGCCCTGGACAACTCACCCATCGAGGGATATGAGATCCACATGGGTTTCAGTACAGGACCGGCACTTGATAGACCGGCTATATTACTTGGCAATGGTCAAGACGGTGTTATATCGGAAGATAATCAGATTCTTGGTACCTATTTACATGGGCTGCTAGAAAATCAACAGGCTTGTAATAGTTTATTGAAATGGGCAGGGTTAACAAATGCCGATACACCTGATTACAGAGTGATGAGAGAAAAAGAAATGGACCGATTGGCCATAGTAATGGCTGCAAGCCTGGATATTGAAAAATTACTTACTTCATCGGACTGTTTCGAAAATGTTGTATAAAATCATTCCTTTTTATTTTCAAATTTGTTTAGAACAGGCCATCCTTGGCCTGATAACTTTAACATTGTATCCTGTTAACGAACTCTGATCGGAACCGGAGTCACCAATGGCTGATCAACTCCACCTCCAGAATACACCACATAAAGGACACTCATACCACTTGACTCAGGTCTCCATGTAAAGTTCTCGAAACTGGCTTCACTCGCCGAGATACCTTGTACGTGTTTACTTAACAACAGACTCCCTCCCGAACTCGGGTCACCATTAAACACCCGTAATGTTCCATAGTCACGTACCAGTGATGATGCCTGTAATCCAACAGTTAATTCGACGGTTTCCCCAAGCTTACCTTCAAGGCTGGCAAAGTCCGTATTCTCAGTGTCCCCAGCAAGACGGTCCCGTAACTTTTCTGTTTCCTTGGCATAACCTGCCACTAGTGCAACAGGTTTTTCTTGGGTGGGTTTTACTGGGGTGGCTCCCATCTTGAACGCTGTTTTCTTAACTGAGCTTGATGTCATGCTTGGTTCTATTTCAAGTGCTGGTGCAATGCGTACCATTGACCAACCACGATTGTTCTGAGCCTTTTCCAACTTAGGATCTAGAACCTCACCTGTCGGACCTTTCAAAGGATCGGAATAACGATCAAGTAACTCATGAGTTTCATTGGGGATTGCATCTGCTGGATCCAGTGTGACATAGACCATCCAGGTCTTCATTGCAGATCCGGGTTGTGGTCCAAAACCTTTGGTATCCCAATACACATAAGCACTCTTCACATGTGCATTGGCATCCTCATCAAACTGCCCACGATGAGGAAGGTATGGAATTACCGTACCTCCAATTGGAGCTTCCTGCCCGGTTGGTTCCCCATTGACATACTCCTTGGCACTAAACTCCACCACGAGATTAGAAACAGCCGTACCAACACTCAGATTAGTCACGCGCACTTCAAGTTGTACTGGATCACCTTCTAGTGGCACTTTGGCCAGTTCGAAACCAACCTTATCCGCCGGGTTCAACGGATCGACATTGGATCCATCGCGCACAAAGAAACTCTTGATACGGTTACGTGTTAAATCTGTACCCAGCACAAACTCATTCGACGTTGATCCGGCACCAGGGTCACCCCTGACAATCCGGAACGGCATGTTCAAGGCAGGATCTGGGCGTGTGTAGTGTTGACTCCAGAAACTTTCTGTCAGTCCTGCCGTGTTCACCTGGTAAGTCAGATTAAGACTGCCACCGACAGTGAAGCCAAATGAAGGCCGGATCTGGTAAGAACGCTGTGTCGGTAAGCCCCCTGGAATATTCAGTGCCACCCGTGTTTGGGAACTGAGGGTATTCTCGGAGATCGATGCTATTTCAAATCCTGCTGCAGCACGTAATTGCTGCTCATAGCCGACTTTTACAGGAACCCTGGTGCCTTTCAGATCCAGAGCCAGTTTCTCGGTGAACTCACCATTAATGGAATCAGTATTGGTAACTGATGAACCACGACGAGTTTCTTCGGAAAATTCAAGTTGAGCCCGGTAGGACGTACCCCCTACCTGTAAGACCTCTGCTACATCAATCGGTGCTGTAATACGGTTAAATTCACCACCGTATAAGCGGCCTGCCTCTTCGATTGCAGAACTGACCGTATCAACTGTTTCAAGAATGGGTGCAGCTGCGGGATTCTCATTAACATTAACAAGACAACCTACAAAATCGATATTTTCAAAGGAATCACATTGCTTGTTACCAAACTCATCTGTGGGTACATAACCACCAAGCAGGCCAAATAACTCACCTAAATCGGTAACATCTTTGGAAAAAGTAGGATAACTCAAGATATTTCCAATATGGTGGGTTGGGTTATAGCTCTCATTTAATGTACCCGGACCAATCAGGGTAACGGGTTTATCGGGAATTGCGATTTCAAAATAGGCATTTTCTGCAAAGCGTGTATCAGCACTGTTATCGAGTGTCTTGCCACCCTGTGCAGGGAAGCGCCAGAAATCAATGGTTTGTAACTTGCCCCATACCACATCATCACCAATGGCCGCCGTAGTTTGCTGCAACGATACGGTGACCGTACTGCCCTTGAAACTGTCGGCTACAGTTTTATGTTCGGCATCTAGCGATAGTGAAAAACCGGTACCCGCAGTAAAAGGATCTACCGTTCCAACATCACCACTGGCCTTTGAACCCAGCATCCAGTCCGACTTTGCCTTATGCGTGATACTACCGTTATTACTATCGAGTTGTGAAAACTCGGCAAAGAAATCATCCACCATACTAACATTAGTCATTCCCCCAAGTTTGGGGAGATAATCAATATGTTTGGGCGGTTGTTGTAATATCACATTGGACGTTTCCATGTCTTCTATCGCATAATGCAACTCCGCATCACCGAGATAAATCGGTCGGCAATTACTCGGTGCATTACCATTAATGCAAACTGTCGGGCTCCTGCGATAGGCCGCATCGCCATCTGCATCACCCGATAACAGTAATACACTATCACCCGGTGAAGACAGTAACGGACCCGTGCTGAATAATGCTCCCCGACTAGTTAAACCATCAAAAACTGTTACTGCATGCAGTTGGTCAAGCTCAGGATGTGCTACATAAAATGACGGCATCGGTCCCTGCCGCGAGCCATTACTGCCATTATTACAAGGTAGTTCAGCAGTTCTTGTGCCCCGTTCAAGCCATAGCCCATTACGATAACTGGTAAAAGCCCCACTGGTGATTGAAGTCTGGCTAAGTGTGGTCGTCTCTTTCCTAAAATCTTCACGGGTATAACCCGGCCACCAGTCAGGTTGCAAGACGGCAGGTCCAAATAGTAAGGGTTGAGACATCTCTAAAAAATCTGGAATAATGGCACGCATAGATTGAGCAACCGGGCCGTAATTGGTATCTGCCAACACAATAAAGCCCGTTATTTCACACTCAGCTGGCGTGAAGGTATTTTCGTTATTGACACCCATATGTTCGTCATGGCTAATACGGCCAACCACAACCTCAAGTTTAGAATCGGGTAAAATTTCAAAGCTAATTGCCGGAAATGGCGTCCTGGCAAATAAAAAATTCTTCGGCCCATCAACACTTAAAGGGTTGTTAAAACTATCGCGATCTTCCAGCTTCCATGCATCCTGATAGAATCTGCCACCCGCATGCCACATTGGAAAAATAATGTCGGTCCCACTCAAAGGAGAGTCTGCACCAATTTCACCGCCATAGCCCAGTACCAGGTTCCAGCCACCTGCAACCACCGTGGTTGCGGGCAATGGATTGCTAACAGCTTGATGCACAATGAACTCAATTTCACGGCTATCGGTTACCGGATCAGATTCGTCCCAATTGTCGCGGCTATGGACATACCGAAAAACGTCTACGACTATCGCACCAGCAGTATTCAGGTACGAAACAACCAGGTGTGGTCCCCTGACGCGCCAAGTGACCTCTTCGCCAGACCGTAAGATCAATTTACTTGATGGATGCATCGCCTGAGTCGTTGTAATCGTCCGCTCGGAGACAACTGAAGGGGTTGCCCCCTCCCGCATGTCTGCAAACTCTGCTGACTCGAAGCTCAGTACTTTAACTGTGGCCCGTCGCTCACCCTCTATCATTTCCGGGTAAGCTACCACCACCTCATCGTAATACTGCGATTCTGATTTTGGATCCTGGGTTTCATTAAAGATATCCAAATCAGCAACGTGGATAGCAATATCGCTATTGGCAATTGGTAAGTTAAACGGGTAGCTCGCCAATACATGTTGACCTGCCTCAAACAGGCTGAGAATTTCCAGTAGATACTGAGTGCCTCCCGATGCAGGACGGGTAATCAACGCCATGTCACGGACTGGCTTGCCACTGATACGTCCCGTATCCGCGACAACTGGAATACGATCACTGACAGAAGCCGTAATTTCTGGTGCAACCGGTTCACTGGATGGCCCATCATCGTAGGTCGACACTGGCTTCTTTATCCATCCAAACTCCATAGAATGGTCGCTGACCTTGCGCCGAATAGTAATCAGCTCATCATCCCCCTGAATGGGCAGGCGTTGTATTTTACCGGCATAAGGATTTGTCTCACCGACCCGTTTCTCTTTAGTACTATCTGATTTTTCTGCCCACATAAAAACAATGTCATAGTTGGAATCACCATCTGATGCCGTTGCTGTAAGCTTGATGTTATGGCCACCTGCAGACAGGCCTTCAACAGTAATATTATTCCCTGTACCAAGATCACCATCTCGGTCTGAGGACCAGATCAGGGCATCACCACTCAATTTACCATCCTTAGCGTGCTTGGCCTCCCCCACAAACGAGACCGGTTCATTTTCTGAAATTGATTTCCCTGACTCAGGTGAAGTGATTTTCACCGTCATAGCGCCCGTGTTTTCTTGTGCTACGGATGAACCTCCGGAATCTGATCCACCACAAGCTGTCAGAGCACTTGCTAGTAGACATATAACGAATATATGACGGTGGCATTTTTGACTGATCAACAATATTCTGTTCATGGTAATCCCTCTTTATCTGATACTTTGACGCCAATCTAACATAAGCACACCAGCAACAATTCCTTAATATCCCCTAAACTATTGCATCAGGGTACTGCAGGAGCCAACGCTTACATACGATAACTTAACTATAGAGGGAGAAGGTAAACCTGAGTATCAGCTACTGTAGCTAGTCCAGCGACTAGAGACTAGTCCAAAGAGATTAGTCCACCAGGATTATTGTGAGTAGATTTTTGAAATGTCGAGACTTAAATAGATTAAGTAGTATAGGAAAGTGAAATATTCAAAGTACCTGCAATACCAATATTAATAACAGCTATTTTAAAGGTTTTATAGATTAATGATAAGCCTTATTACTTGCAATCAAGCGTTCCCACTCTAGAGCAGATTTAACAATCACTTCCAGATTATCATATTCTGGTACCCAACCAAGAACTTCCCGAATTTTATCAACTTTGGCTATCAGTTGAGGCGGATCGCCAGCCCGACGTGCTTCTTCAATGATGTGTAATGGTTTTCCATTTACTTTAGAAACCATGTCCAGAACTTCTCGAACACTATACCCATGGCCATAACCGCAATTCAACGTATTGGATTCACCACCTTTGCGTAAATAATCCAGTGCTCGAATATGGGCATTTGCAAGGTCAACGACATGAATGTAGTCCCGGATGCCAGTCCCATCGTGAGTTTCATAATCTGTACCAAAGATATAAATCGAATCACGTTTGCCCACTGCCGCCTCACAGGCCGCTTTAATCAACAAGGTTGCTTCGGGAGTTGACTGACCAATTTGGCCTTCAGGATCACAACCAGCCACGTTAAAGTAACGTAATGCAACATGCTTCAGGTCTGTAGCAAAAGACAAATCTTTCAGCATCCATTCACTCATTAGTTTGGATGTGCCATAGGGATTAATTGGATCTAGAGTAGTTTCTTCCGTTGCAAAACCCTCTGCTGGCATTCCATAAACAGCGGCGGTTGAAGAAAATATAAAATGCTTTACATTTTGTTCACTGCAGCACTCAAGCAGATTGCGTGTACTGCAGGTATTGTTCCAATAATATTTTAAAGGATCTGAAACTGACTCAGGGACGATAGTGTGAGCGGCAAAATGCATGACCGTATCAATATCATATTGTTTGAGGACTTTTGATACCAGTTCCTTATCACCGGTATCTCCTACTACCAATTCCCCGTAAGTAACTGCGTCTTTAAACCCTTTCGACAGATTGTCCAGAACAACAACTTTCTCACCAGCTTTTCCCAATTGTTTTACAACATGACTTCCAATGTAACCTGCACCGCCTGTGACCAATATGGGTTTTGACATATCTTGAGCCTATTCCTTACAGTAGTAATATTATTTATACAATATTATTGGTCGCAAATCATAAATGAGATTCAAAATTAATTCCATACACAATTGATTTTTATTCACAACCATTAACCGTTGCATTATTAACACCCTTGGTGATCGAAAAATGATCGGCAATCAGTCCTTCACCTGAAATAAAGCGTGCATCAAGACGATTTCTGACAACATCGACAACTAGTGATCCGGTTTCCATCAAAGATTCTGCCATCACAGGATGATCCATTGGGCCATGATCTGCCCTTGCTGAAGAACCCACAACAGCATATATCGTCCCTTCATGTTTTCCTTTCCCGATACTACGCTTAACATAATGCTGTTTGTTACGACTTAGTATCATGGACTTTTTTATGCTTTGTGAATTTCCATAATGACAATCAATCAGAAAAGATCGTTCATACATATGGCTATGACCATTTAAAACAAGATCAACACCATGCTCTTCTAGCACAGGTAAAACATTCTCACGCATTTCGAACATTCTGCCCCGACTATCACGCTGACTATCTGAATTATGTGATCCTTTGGAATAGGGTGGGTGGTGAAACAGGCTAATCACCCATGGAAGTCGATTCGCGATTAAATCTTTACGGAGCCATTTAACCATTTCCCGGTTGTTGTTCCATCTTGAGGCATGTGAGTCAAGTACCACAAAGTGTACTGAACCATAATCAAAAGAGTAATAGTGCTCCGTACCCGAAGGGACACCACCTGCTTCACCCTGAGTCGGAAATGAAAATATTCTGAAAAAGCTCCAACGCCTTGCATCATGATTACCAAAAACCGGCCATACCGGAACATTACTCAAAATGGTTTTAAAGGGTTCAAAAAAATGTTTCTGAAACTCTTCATTTGTTCCTGACTTGTAGGCGTTATCTCCTGTTGTTAACAGGATATCGAGGTCTGCTCGACCAGGGCGTTTATTGGATTTTAACCACTCAAGTGCAGCGTTCCTGACTTTTGTCTGACCTGGAATGGCCAGCCCAGGGTCACCGAGTACCCAGAAGCGAGTGGATTTTTCTGAACCCATCTCCGGTGAAGTAACAAACCAGTGAGTCTGACCTGAGCTTTTGTCATCTCCCTTGATGCCATAACGATAATAGTAACGTGTCATGGCTTTCAAATTTCTGATAGTAATTTCATGCAAGTTAGTGTTTCGTACTTCACTAACACGCCCATCAAGCTTATCAGGGGACGGACCATATCTAAGTTCTCCCTGATAGGATTTAATGGATTGCCAGCGAACCGTCATCTGACTGTGAGATGCAAGTTGCAAATAGGACGCACGTTCACCTATGTACAGGCTGTCCTGTGCAATATGTAATAGGCGGCCAAGACCATACAGGACCAGCAGTAATAAGAATAAACCAAATAACCAGCGAAGGGTTTTGAAAAACAAGGACATAAACCTTTTTATTTTATATGAAGACAATTTACCGAATTAAATTCCAAGCGTGAAGTTCATAGTATAGTGTAACGATATATCATTTATAGCTTTTGTCTTTAAGTACCAAATAGCAGACACTCTGCTGCACTACTCCCCAGACACAAATATTGCCTTTGCATTCAACACCCTGAAATTGCAAAATAAGCGCCCCTGGATATCCCAAATCAGATTCGGGGCACATTTAGACCAACTGAGCAGGTAATCTCATGAAAGTTTTAATCATTGGCGGTGGTGGCCGCGAACACGCCCTGGCCTGGAAGGTCGCACAATCACCAAGGGTGGATACCGTCTATGTCGCCCCAGGGAATGCGGGTACGGCTATAGAACCCAAGATGGAAAATATTTCCATTGGTGCTGAAGATATCGATGGATTACTTAAATTTGCCAGGCAACAGTCTGTTGATTTGACAATTGTGGGGCCCGAAGCCCCCCTGGTTTTGGGTGTGGTGGATCAATTCCAGGCCGCCGGACTACGCTGTTTTGGCCCCAGCCAGGCTGCCGCACAGCTGGAAGGCTCAAAAAGCTTTACCAAGGATTTTCTGGCCAGACACAACATCCCTAGCGCTGCCTACGGTGTTTTTACCGAAATTGACCCGGCTATTGCCTATGTCAGGCAGCAGGGAGCCCCTATTGTCGTCAAGGCCGATGGCCTGGCTGCTGGTAAGGGCGTAATCCTGGCCCAGACCGAGCAGGAAGCCGAAGAGGCCATCCGGGATATGCTGGCGGGTAATGCCTTTGGCGAGGCCGGTCACCGCGTAGTAGTGGAAGAGTTCCTCACAGGTGAAGAAGCCAGTTTCATTGTCATTGCCGATGGTGAGCATATTCTGCCCATGGCCTCCTCCCAGGACCACAAGGCTGCCCATGACGGCGATACCGGTCCCAATACGGGCGGCATGGGCGCTTATTCCCCCGCCCCAGTGGTCACTCCTCAAATTCACGACCGAATCATGGTAGAGGTGATTGAACCCACAGTAAAAGGTATGGCCGCTGAAGGCTATCCATATACTGGATTCCTCTACGCCGGCGTGATGGTTGCTGCTGACGGTACCCCCAAGGTACTGGAATACAACTGCCGCTTTGGTGACCCTGAGACTCAACCTATTATGATTCGCCTTAAATCGGATCTGACAGAGCTTTGTGAAGCGGCACTGGACAAAACTCTCGATAAAATCAAGGCCGACTGGGACCCCCGCGCCTCCCTTGGTGTGGTTCTGGCAGCCAAAGGCTACCCTGGTGATTATCCCAGGGGTGACACCATCAATGGCCTCGAAGCTGCCGCCGAATTGGCCGATGCCAAGGTCTTCCATGCCGGTACGACAGAAAAAGATGGTCAGGTCGTCACCAGTGGTGGTCGCGTCCTCTGCGCCACCGCCTTGGGCACAAATGTTAGTGAAGCCCAGCAGCGTGCCTATCAACTGGTAGAAAAAATTAGCTGGGACGGGATGTACTTTCGCAAGGACATTGGCCATCGAGCGATTAAACGCGAACAAAACTAACTGTATAAGTTTTGTACAAGTTATCTAAATGGCGCCATATGCATCGATCATTCAGGAAATTGATGTTATGCGGGGGAGACTTTCTCTCCCCGTTTCCATTACAATAGGCGCCCCGCTCGTCAGGCCGATAATGAAAATGATTTTCCCCCTGACTTGAGCACCGGTTTCCAAAAAAAATTATTGCAAAGAAATATCGTTTAAGGAGCTACTATGTCAGCCAAACATCCGGTTATTGCGGTCACAGGTTCTTCCGGTGCCGGCACAACAACAGTTAAACGCGCCTTCGAGCACATCTTCTTCCGTGAGCAGATTAACCCTCTGATCGTTGAAGGTGACAGCTATCATCGCTTTGATCGCGCTGAAATGAAAAAGCAGATCGAGGCCTTCCAGAATGAAGGTAAAAACCTCAGCCACTTTGGTTCCAACTCAAACCACTTTGATCTGCTGAGTGAAACATTCGAGTCTTATGGCAAATCTGGCAAATGTAAACGTCGTTACTATCTGCACTCAGATGAAGAAGCCGAAGAACATAATGCCCGTCTTGGTACTTCCTTAAACCCAGGCCAGTTCACGCCATGGGAAGAGATTGTTGAAGATACTGATCTGCTTTTCTACGAAGGTCTGCATGGTGGTGCCAAGGATAGTAACCACGATGTGAGCAAGTTTGTTGATTTGCTGGTGGGCGTTGTTCCTATCGTCAATCTTGAGTGGATCCAGAAAATCCATCGTGATAATGCAGAGCGTGGCTATTCTGCCGAAGCTATTGTCGACACGATCCTGCGTCGTATGGAAGACTATGTGAACTACATTACCCCACAGTTCTCACGTACCGATATCAACTTCCAACGAGTACCGACTGTTGATACATCCAACCCATTCATCGCTCGTGATATCCCAACCCCGGATGAGAGCTTTATTGTCATTCGTTTCCGTGATCCTAAAGGTGTGGACTTCCCCTACCTACAGAACATGATCCAGGATTCCTTCATGTCACGTCCTAATACTCTGGTTGTACCCGGTGGTAAGATGGGCTTTGCCATGGAACTGATTCTGAATCCTGTAATTCACGAACTGATCGAGAAAAAGAAAAAAGCCAAATAAATTCTGTTTCTTATCTCATAAAAAACCGGGCGTTGTCCCGGTTTTTTTATACCTGCCATTCCGACTGTAGCGTGTTAGCATAACACTTAGTAACAGATACAGGTTTACTGATGAAAACATTTAAACTTGCCCATGCCAGTGATGCCAGTTGGCAACAGGCTGTTGACAGTTGTCTGCAACAACTCGGTAAGGTGACTGCTGATTACCAGTTGGGCTTTTTATATGTGACCGACTTTTATGCCGCTGATATGGCACGCATTAAACGTGAGCTGATGGAAAAAACCGGCGTCACTCATTGGACCGGAACGATTGGTCATGCGGTCTGTTGCACCGGCAAGGAATATTATGAAGAACCGGCCATGGTAATGATGCTGGCTGATTTTCCACAAGAGCATTTTTATCTCATTACCTCACCCGATGAATTGTCGAGTCAACCCAAGCCTGGCCTGCAATTTGGTGTGATGCATGGTGACCCCCGTAATGGTCAGCTACCCGATCTGATCGATGGTCTGACTGAAAAACTGGGTGACGCCTATCTGGTAGGTGGGCTGACCTCCTCTAATAGTTATTATTACCAACTGGCTGATGAGATCTGTGAAGGCCAACTCTCTGGGGTCGTACTTTCAGACAACATCCCTGTTGTTTCTGGACTGACACAGGGCTGTTCCCCTATCGGTCCCACCCACAGTATTACCGAATGTGAAGGGAATTATGCTGTCAGTCTTGATCATCGCCCAGCACTGGATGTCTTAAAAGAAGACATAGGTGAAATTCTGGCCCGCGATCTAAATCGGATTGGAGGTTATATCTTTGCCGGTTTCCCTATCAGTGGCAGTGATACGGGTGATTACATGGTCAGAAACCTCATTGGTACTGACCCGGACAATGGTGTACTGGCCATTGGTGAGTATTTACAAACCGGGGCACCCATCATGTTCTGTCGTCGGGACGGTAAAACGGCCGTGGATGATCTCAAACGTATGCTGACCCATATCAAACAGCGCCTGACAGGTGAACCTCGAGGTGGTCTCTATTTCAGTTGCATGGGCCGAGGCCAACATATGTTTGGTGAAGTATCAAAAGAAATGCAGCTGATTCAGGAACAACTTGGCGATGTTCCCCTGGTGGGCTTTTATGCCAATGGTGAAATTGCCGGACACCACCTCTATGGTTATACCGGTGTACTGACATTATTTTTATAAAGACAGGTGAATCAATGCAATATAGCCAGTTAGGACAAACCGATTTAGAAGTCAGCCGGATCTGCCTGGGTACCATGACCTGGGGTGAACAGAACACCCAGCAAGAGGCCTTTGCACAAATGGACTACGCCATTACGCAGGGTATCAACTTTTTCGATGCCGCTGAGTTGTATCCGATCACACCGAAGGCTGAAACCTATGGCCAGACTGAAATCATCATTGGCGAATGGTTCAAGGCCCGAGGCAATCGACAGGATATTATCCTGGCCAGCAAGGTAGCAGGCCCTGCCGATGGTTGGCTGCCCCATATCAGAGATGAAGCCACCCGCTGTTTCGATCGCCAGAACATCGAGGCTGCCCTGGAGGCCAGCCTGAATCGGTTACAGACCGATTACCTTGACCTCTACCAGTTACACTGGCCGGGTCGTAAAACCAATTTCTTTGGCAAGCTGGGCTATAAACATGATCCCGAGGATCAACCCGTCCCCATTGAAGAAACCCTGTCAGTATTAAACGACATTGTTAAAACCGGCAAGGTGCGTCACATCGGCCTGTCCAATGAAACCCCCTGGGGTGTAACAAGGTTTTTACATGCAGCTGAAAAGCATGACATGCCAAAAATTGTCAGTGTACAAAATCCCTATAGCTTGCTGAACCGCAGTTATGAAATTGGTTTGGCAGAAATCTCAATACGTGAACAATGTGGCTTACTTGCCTATTCACCACTTGGCTTTGGTGTTCTGTCGGGTAAATATGCAGGCGGTGCCAGACCAGAAGGGGCACGCATTACCAACTGGCCGGATTACAACCGCTATATGAACGATGAGGCTGTGGCAGCAACCGAGGCTTATGTTGCACTGGCACGACAACATGAACTGGATCCGGCTCAGATGGCACTGGCCTTTATCAACCGGCAGGACTTTCTTACCAGTAATATCATTGGTGCAACAAACCTGGAGCAGTTAAAAAGTAATATCGACAGTATCAATATTGAACTGAGCGAGGAAGTCATCAGTGGTATAGAAGCCATCCACAAGCAACATCCCAATCCCAGTCCTTAAACAGGCCCAATTTACGAGAAACAAGTAGAGAGGAAACCAAGATGAGTTGTCTATTCTGTAATATTATTGATAGCAAAATCCCGGCGGATATCGTTTATCAGGATGAGGATGTTCTGGCCTTTCGTGATATCAATCCCCAGGCCCCAACTCACATTCTGTGCATTCCTAAAAAACATATCAGTACAGCAAATGATCTTACCGAAGATGATGAGCTTGTTGCTGGGAAGCTTATGAGGACAGCCAGTATGCTGGCCAAGCAATTAGGTTTTGCCGATGATGGCTATCGTTTAACAATGAACTGCAATGACCACGGAGGTCAGACGGTGTTCCATATTCACCTACACCTCCTCGGTGGCCGGTCTTTTAGCTGGCCGCCCGGCTGAAAGCTTGTCTCCCGCCAGTATCTGGATTCCACCATTTAGAACACTGGCTATAAATCCCTTCTGTGACAACAAAAACGCTGCCGCCGAACTCCTTCTACCCGTGCCACAATAACAGATGTAATGAATTGACTTATCCAGCTCTTCCAACCGTGAACGTAACTCGTGTAATGGAATATTAATTGAACCAGGCAACCGTTGATGGTGATGCTCCCGTGCATAGCGAACATCCAGCCAGCAGGCTCCCTGTTTAATTCTTTGTTGAGCCTCTTCTGCTGATAGACGTTTTAGCATTGGTTCCTTTAACAACGAATTAAAATCCTGCTTTGATAGGCGCATTAACTGGCCATCTTCCTGCATGATCACAGTCGCATTACGGGTAGCGCCCGAGATAAGCGCCTCTTCCCCAAAACTGTCTCCGCCTCCCAAACTGGCCAACTCTACACTTTGTGTGACACGGGCTTTACCATCAGTTAGAACATAATAGTAATCACCTTGCTCACCCTGTTTGACAATCACATCACCTGCCTTGACGTCCACCGTCTCCATTCTATCCAGTAAGGTTCTTAAATTGGCAGGGGGTAAATTACGAAAAGCCATCACCTGTCGCATGCGACGTATCCAGTTTTGATGTTCCGGTGTATCTAGATCATGATAACTTGGTGAAACAGGCTCGTGAAGTGTGATGGTATCAATGAATGATAGAGGTTCTGACTGTCCAGCTTCTTCTGGTAATAAATTTTCGACTGAATTCATCAGACTATCTTCAATCGCCATCTGATCCCACATCATCAGATAATCCAGCACACTGTTATCGATATACAGGGCTATGACTTTACCAAGCGCTGTACCTGACATCATATGGGGCTGACTATCATCAAGGGGAAAGCAAGCTTCCCTGGTTTTATGCGATATTACCGTGTCTAACTTATCGTCAGAAGAATGAACCCTAACATCCCCATTGAGTAAATACACCAGTTGGTTATCTACATCTCCTTCCCGAAACAAACTCTGACCAATTGCCAGAAATTTAATTTCAGTTAAGGGAAGCAACTCTTCCAGACGTTCATCTGACAAAGTTGATAAAGGCTCCAGGCCTTTTAGTTGCTCAATGCTTGTGGTGTCTTTATTCGCCAATGTCCTGACTCTTCCCCGAGGCATTAATCAGAATCATTAATACCCTGTATAGGCATCCCGGGTAAACACCCGTTAGAGGAAAAGATTCACAAATTAAGGTTAAAACTCAGAAACAGGATGAATTTTAACCAATTTAAGAATATTAATAGAATTTAAAAATAAATTCGGAGTCCACCGAGGCGTTTCATGGCCTGGTTTCTGTACCAGTACATACCCAGAATAAAACTGGCAATAGTAAATACTACAATACCACCCAACCAGAAGAACCAACCACTGCCACCCTGTCCACTCTTTAGTGCCATTAGTTGTAATTGGTACTTACTTTTCTCGTTCTTTACTTCCTCTAATTCCTCAGTGAGAACTTTATTGGCAGATTCCATCAAAGTAATCTGCTTGTTTAATTCCTGCAGTTTAACGTCCGTTCCACCTGCTTTCTGGTTAAGACTACGTAGCTGAACAATGGCAGGAACAGTTGCAGTTGTGTAGATCTCCTTAATCCAGCCTTCAGTACCTTCTGCGGTTCTAACCAGAACATAACCTGAATCTTTATCCAGTAATTCCAGCTTATCGCCTGTGGCAACAACGGTCAGAGGTGCGGCATCATTATTAGGTTCTGGACGGAGGCCCACTCGAATTTGATCATTAACATAGACAGTTTTGGCAAAGGTTGTCCCACTCAGGAGAACCAGCACCATCACGACTATAGATCGTAAATAAAGAGGTTTCATAAAAGGCATGGCTACTTAAAAACGGCTTATCTCATCCCACATCTAAACATAGTCAACTAACTCGCTTAGTACTGGTCTATCGGCACAGAAAAATAAAGCTTTACCCCAAATTTCGCTATAGTTTCAAATATAGATAACGACCTGCCCTCCAACAAGCTCAACTGGTAAAGATTTTAGCGATTCACCCTGGCAGGGGCCCCATACACAATAGCCATCAAGGGGCTGAAACAGGGCACCATGTAAACTACACATGATCAAATTGTGATCACCATCAAAAAATTGATTATCTGACCAGTTCAGGGTAACCCCAGTATGAGGGCAACTATTTTGATAGGCCCTGACTTCACCCGAAAAATATATTACAAATCCCTCAATTTCTCCCTCAAGGCTGGAAACAACAAAACTCTTTGCCCCTGAATCAGTGAGCTCATCTATTGCAATGATAACCTGTTCAACCATATACGCCGAAACTCATTTAGTCTGTTAAATGAACGACCAGCTCACGTTGTCCGGAATAATACCTATGCTCCCATAAATAAATGCCTTGCCATGTTCCTAACAAAAGTCGACCGTCAAAAACGGGGATAGAAAGTGAGGAGGCAGTTAGCGCCGTTTTTATATGGGCAGGCATATCATCAGGCCCTTCCAGGGTATGTGTATAAAGTGGATCATTTTCAGGTACCAGCCGGTTTAACCATGCTTCAAGGTCACGTCTCGCGGATGGATCAGCATTTTCCTGTATAACCAGACTTGCCGAGGTATGCCTTAGAAACAGGGTACATAAGCCTTCAGTAATCTTCATCCCGGATAGTATTCGAGATACATCTGATGTAATCAGATGTAGCCCCTGCCCTTTAACATTTATTTGCAATCTTTCAATCATAATATTTTAATTCTTTGATATTCCAATTAAGTCTAAATAAATTGATCAACCATGTCAGAAAAACACTTTTTTCTGCAAAAAATCACATGTTTTTTTATTTTGAGTATACCGTTTTGCAAAAAAGCCTTGTATAGTAGCCCCAAATTAACAAAACCTGTGGTAGGTTCATCTACCTGATTTAAAAATAACACTAATTTTCGGGAGCGAATATATGGCCGCTAAGAAAAAAGCTAAGAAAAAAACTGCAAAACAAGCAACTGTAAAAACTATCAAAGAACCATTAACCAAGTCTCAATTATTCACCACCATTGCTGAAAACACTGACATGAAGAAAAAAGAAGTTGTGGCCGTTTTTGATGAACTGGCCTCACTGATTAATGGACATGTTAAGCGTAATGGAGCTGGTATTTTCACCCTGCCTGGTTTGCTAAAGATCAAAGTCGTCAGAAAACCTGCAACCAAGGCCCGTAAAGGGATCAACCCGTTTACCGGTGAGCCCACCGTATTCAAGGCCAAACCAGCCCGTAATGTTGTTAAGGTACAGCCGCTTAAAAACCTGAAAGAAATGGCTCTTTAAGTTTCATATAGGGGGCTTCATGCCCTCTTTCTAATTCTTTTCAAAGCAACTTTCAGTTCAACCAGATCTTTAACCACTCCCGCCAATACATCGCGGTATCTTTCTAGCAACATCGATTTCGAACCATCGTGTTGATAGTGAGTGATCATTATTGGTTTCACCCCTGACAATTTAGCTCCCAGATGCTCATCACTACCCCCGTCACCTACAAACAATGTATCTCTTGCCTGTACCCCAAGCTGGGCTAATGTCTTTTGGTATATTGAAATTCTGGTTTTTCGTGTCCACATTCACAACTAAAGGTGGCGACATCAAATAATTCTGCAAGTGGAGACTGTGGCCAGGCACTGATTTCACTAGAGGAGGCATTGAAGATAAGCCCGGTTCTGAAATTCCTGTTACGAATAGACTGAAGTGACCGTAAAATATCTTTATCTACGTGGGTCAGGGCATAATCAAAACGGAACTGCCTTTCAATCATGGCCTGTTGAACCAAATCTATCGAAATATCAGGCTTGAGACTCCGCGCCAGTTTCAGGAGTGTCTCAAAAGGGTCAGTAGGCTCTCGAATATTATGATTTGGCCCGAAACAGGCTTCTCTCCAAAGTAACCTATCTACTCCCAGGATATCCGTCGTAAATCTCCCAACCGAGTCTGGCACCTGGCCAACATCAACCAGAGTCTTGAAGAGATCAAAACAGACAGCTTTAATCTGTCCCTGATAAGTCCACTTAGTACCGAATACCGAATCCAAGGTAAAAGCTGTCATCGATTTCTACCTCGATACCAACATCTTTAATATCGGCCTCTATGCTTCTATAACCCATAAATATATTTGACTGTGGCGTTAACTGATAATCAAGAAAGACACCCCACTCAGTCAATCCCTCGGCATCAGCCCCCGCAAGAATATCAGGGGCATAAAAATATTGAGCACCAATTCCCAGCCCACCTAAATTATCAGGTACATACAAAAGTTCGGCCCCCAATGCCAAAGCCACTACCTCGTAATCCTGTGTAGTGTTTTTCTCTGAAACTGATGCAAAATAGCTTCTGCCACCCAGTGAAAATATAAACGGGCTATCCATGGTGTCATTTCTTAACATCATGCCAAGATTGGCCAGGAAGGTATTTTCTTCATCAAAAAACAAGCCCATTTCAAGTTCAACAGGACCTGCCTGTTGGCCCCACATTTGAGTGGAATAGAAAAACCTTGCATTATCACTCCCTAAAGTGGCGACAATCCCTTCAGCCCATGCCGATGAACTCAAAACCCAAATAAATACAAGATGGATAATTTTCTGCCACATAAGGCCTTGCTCCTGAAATCTGATGACAAATAAACACTGGACACACTATACTGGCTGCCAGCTGTTTTCAAGCATCAATCCGAAAACCTGTTATTTTCCACTGCGCAAGAACCAGTATCAATATGGTGCTTAGTTTACCAGTATATTGAGCATTTTCCGAACCTCCTCCTGAGCTCCATGTAGCAGTTCAACACTCGCATCAGGCCCCAATTTAGAGAGTGACATTTTATTAAATGCCGGAAGCTCGACTAACGGTGGGATTTGCTGACTATGGTTCGTTCCGAATAAACCATGCACCTGAGCAACAATGACCAGATCAACGTAGTCTACCGGACCAGGGGCTTCCCTGGACCATTCATCAGCCAACTCAGGGACTTCAATTAGATCAGTACTAAATTGCCATTTTTGAAGGATCTTCCGACCCAACGATCCTTTTAGACTCGAAACAATTTCATCCAAATTATTTTCGGAACCAATCAGGTCAGGGTAATCACTAATATAATGCAACACAGGCAGCTCACCAATGTCATGCACCAAACCCGCGAGCAAAGCCTTCTCCGGTTCTAACTTACCCTTGTGCAATTGGGCCAGGACATAACAAATAGCGGCAATATTACAACTGTGCTGCCAGAGCCTGTTCATTCTATTACGTAAAAGCTGAGATTTAATTTTAAAAATATTATGCAATACAAGAGCGGTAATGATACTGCGAGTTGTTCTTAAGCCCATTCGGGTGACTGCCATCTGGCATGAGTCAATAGGAAAGTAACTACGATAAGCAGGTGAATTGGCAATCTGAATCAATCTGGCTGTCAGCCCTGGATCAAGCTGAATGATTTTTGCAACTTGCTGGGTTCCTTTTCTTTTGTCATTTATGGCGTCACTGATACGAGAAATCACTTCGGGTAAAGATGGAACTATAAGACGCCCCGCTTCAAACTCGGTTAATAAGTGACTTGAGATTTGCTCAAGTGGTGAAGACAAAACCTGCTCCCGTCAAACACACTTTCCAGATATATTAAAGATTATACCGGATTTTAATTCAATACATTAATCATTATCCAGAATTGAATTAATTTCCTCGATGACCTTCCGGGTTTGTTTATCAGAACCTTTTTCAGGGTACTCTTTAATTATTCCGTCATGTCGCATATGGGCAATTTGATCAATTCGATCACGAACACCCGGGTTATCCTGGATAAACTCAAGGATGGTATTTCTTTCAATTCTGATCATTTCTATATGTGACAATGCCTTTACTGTGGCAGTCCTGGGAGCGCCTGTTAACACTGACCATTCACCAAAGTAGTCACCCGGACCGGCAATCGCAAGTGGAATCGATTCTCCCTTTATGTTGTGGGTGAGTTTTGCTGCACCATGGATAATGATAAACATGGCATCACCCTGCTCTCCTTCTTTCACAATCAGATTGTCCGGGATTACACTAACCAGTGACGACTCACTAATAAGCTTTTGCAATGAATCGACGGGGAGGTACCGTAAAAAAGGAATCGTTCTCAGGGCCGTTTCAACAATACGATCACCGAACCGTTGTACAATAGCTTTAAGTAAGGTTGGATTTTTTTTAATAACCTCTTCAAATATTGTACCTGTAATTTCAAGCACTACTGTTGGCTTGGAGGCTACAACATTTGAAACACGTGGAATACCAAATAGAGCAGAAATCTCACCGAACACTTCACCTTTATCAAGATGGGCAAGAACAACTTTGTTGTGCCCATCACCTTCATTCACCTCCACCTCACCCAGTAAAACAATATACAGACTGGATTTACGTTCATTTTGTTGACAAATCACCTGGCCTGTACCGTAGCTGCAAACAATTCCCCGATCCATAAGAAATTGTTTTTCCTCCTGTTTTAACAGGTTTCCAAATATTTCATGGTTTGAAATTGATTTATCTGCGGTTTTTACCAGATCGGCCTGAGACATTTATTTATTCCTGATTGTTGCTAACAGCATAGAAGGCAAAACTTTTCTTGTTATAGAATGTCTTATCGGATATTTTTGCTTTTACATCAGGAATTTTTTCACAAAACTGTCAGTTAATTAGGTAATTACTAGGATTTTTTTACATGCCAAAATTTCAGATTTTAATCATTTTTCTATGTTTTTCTTTTAGCATAAGCTTAACTCGGGCAAACTCACTCCTTGTTGAAACAGACTGGTTAGCCAACAATCTTCAATCCCCACAAATTGCCTTGATCGACATGTCAGATTCAATGCAATACAGCCGTTTTCATATTCCAGGGGCCAGGCATTTACCCTATAACGCCATCAATCAACATACCCGTCAAAGAACTAGTGTCAGTGTTGGCAGCCAGAAAATTGCCACCATCATGGAGCAACTTGGGATTAACCCAACAATGCATATCGTCATTTATGATGATACCGCTGGCCTGAATGCAGCACGGCTGTTCTGGGAACTGGAAAGACTTGGGCACCAAAAACTATCTATCTTGAATGGTGGACTGGTTAAATGGATTCTTGAGGGCCGTAAGGTTGTTGCCAATCACAAGAACTACCCCAAAACTCAATATCAACCAAACCTTAAATCTGGACGAGACAATCTGGCCAAACTGAGTGATATCAGTCACGCCAAACAAGTTCTACTCGATGTCAGAAGTCAAGATGAGTATACCGGACATCCACGTCAAAAACGTAGTGGCCATATACCTGGCGCTTTATGGTGGAATTGGGAAGATAACGTCAATTTTAACGACGCATTTCAAATACAGTCAGACTCATCGTTATTAAATCGAATCAATCAGCTAAAGATTAATGACAAAAAACAACAAATTATTGTTTATTGCCGATCTGGTCACCGTGCTTCGCACAGTTACTTTACCCTACGAAAGCTTGGTTACACCAATATCCGACTTTATGATGGTTCCATGGCGGAATACAGCCAGATGAAAAACACGGAACTTCGGCGTGGAAACAAACCCTAGGGCAAAAAAAACCTTCCCACAATAAACTCAGTATCCAGATGGAGGGAAGGTTAAAAAATTCGTTCCTCAGGATAGCCACGCCTGAATCTCAAAAGCATAAATCTAAACGTAGCGCTATGATAGACCTATTACAAGATTTATTTATTATATAATAATATCAAACAGTTGAAGGCTTTTTTTTAATTTGTTTATCAACTTTATTATGTAGCTATCTGATTTATTAAAATATCCATAAATTGGATTATAGCTTTAACTAATGTATGCCGATTTCGGGACGCTAAGTTGACTGGTAGTAATTATCAAAACCTTAGCCGGAATGATGTATGTGGCGATTTAACTTCAAATTAATGAGTATTATTATTTTATGTGGTCTGTTGATTTCCCCAGTCATGTCACCTACAACTCTGGCAAATCCACTCCGGGCTCCCGATCCAGCAACAAACCAACTATTTTTTGCCTGTAGTGAAGGTTTAGTTCAGGTCTACAAGATGGTTAAAACCTATCGGTCTGATATGGAGCCACACTTATATCGACAGGTTTCTTCTTTGCTAATGGCAGCTGAAATAGACGGTCAATTTAAGTCTTTTCCGAGTTGTGTCAACAAACTGGAGAGGGCTTATTTTTTACTGATTCAGGCCAATTACAACCCCATCAAACAAGATAAGTCGATTGAATCTAGACAGGTTCAAAAACAAAATAGAAAATTTAATAAATTCACACATTAATACTGGCATTATCATAAAAAATAGCTAAAATCACTTATAGTTGGCTGGAGCAAACTCGGATGTTGAGGCTTCAGCAGGCGGTATGTATTTTGAAAAGATGTTATTTTTGTTAAATATCAATAAGTTAATGTGTATATTGTGTCGTAAATCACAAAATGAACCCTTACATTGACTAGTTGTTACAATTTTTAACAAATCCACATTGTTTTCCACCCATTTAACATCTAGTTTTATTGTCAGTATTAGCAAAATACATAGTTCTAAAAATGATGAAACATATAAAATCAAGGGATAAAAGGCCATGAAACTATCATCTCGCACACAATACGCAATTAAGGCAATGCTGGAGCTGGCAAACAGCCCCAAAAATTCGATTTCACTGAATTCACTTTCCACTACGCAAAACATTTCGCTCTCTTATCTGGAGCAAATTTTTGCAGCATTACGTAAAAACCAGCTAGTTAACAGTGTTCGCGGTCCAGGTGGCGGTTACCTGATTGCGAAACCTCTGGAAGCAATAACAGTTGCTGATATCGTTATTGCCATAGATCCACAACTAACTAAATGCGCTGAATACCAGGCCGACAGTAACATCAGTAAAGCCATGTGGAACTCTTTGAGTACCAAGATCTACACCTATCTCGACAGCATTACTCTTTCCCAACTTCAGGAAGAGCAGGATATGCTGCAACAGGAAGCTACTCAGGAAGCAAGTTCTTCTACCGCAGTCGCCTGATCGATAAAAATTTAGATATAAAAAAGGGACCGATAGAATTATCGGTCCCTTTTGTTATCTGGAATAATAAAATATTATTGTTTAAATTCCAGCCCAATAACAAACCCCTTTGTATCATGTTCCTGGACATGTCTCACCTCAGCTTCCAGACCCAAAGGCTTATCTTCCCCATCCAGGGTAGTTAACCTTTCCAGCATTAAGGTATCACCAATGGAAAAGCTAACTTTACTAAAAACACTCATTCCTCCCATAGAATAATCGAGTACATCCAGAACCATTCTTTCCTCGTCAGGCAGCAATACCACCACCTTACGTAAGAACTGGATACGTTGATGCTTTCGCTTATCTTTCACCCAAACTCCCTAAAACAAGATTTATCTACAGGAAATATTATTTCTTTTCGATACTCAGGCCAGAAAATAGCTCATTGATATTGTGTCGCTGACCTTCATACTCACAATCAATAAATTGCATCCCTAGAATATCATCCTGGGATCGAATGACCTTCATGTTAAAGCTTATATTGGGATTGGCAGAATTCAACATATTTACCTGCAAATGACTGCCTTCGGGAATTTTACGGCCATCCTCCAGACGCACTTGCATACCGCCATCAGAAATATCAACTGTCCTGGCCATCAATATACCAAATGAACCATGATGGATACTGACTGTTGAACCGATCTGAAAGCGAGGATAGAGACGCCGCTCATAACCTGATTTAAGCTTTTCAGTGTCTGTATTACTCATTTGAAAAACCAGTATAGAACAATTACCACTGAGTTGTTGGGGCCACAATGTCCGATTATCACGGAGCTAGAAACTATAGGCAATTCCCGTCTTGACCTGGGTATCCGTTTTTTCCACTCCATCTGGAGGTTTACTGTCAAAAACAGATTCCACACTGAACTGGAAGGAAAATTGGCGGGTTGTCATTACATCCAGAATTGAGACAAACAGGGCCCGCCTGTCCGAAGAATCATCCATTCGAGGCTGCCAGTAAAGGGTATTACTGAATTTAACCCTGTCTGCCAGCTTGTAGCGAGACATCAGATAGACATTCCAGCGATTATGGCGGTTCACTTCTTCATTGTTTGAACCCTGTGGTGGAGTAATTTTTTCCACCTCCTGAAATCCCCCAAGCCCCAGATAAGCCAGATGGTTTTCCGACTCAGCAAAAGGCACCCTGATCCCGGTCCCCATTAAGCCCCTGTAGCTTAAACGAGTGAATTCATTTTCTTCAGCCTGGACAAAAAACTCAACATCAAAGCTCTCTGAGTAATGCCAGACATGTCGCCCATGAACGAATGATTTATTCCGGTTACGCTCATCATTCACCTCACCGTATTCATATCCCAGCACCAGCAAATTAATATGCTGTTCACTATTCCATTGTAACTGGTTACTAAAACTGATATTGCGAGAATCTGTATTACCGGAGTTTGAACTTGCCTGTAAACGGACATTGCCGGATAAGCCAAGCTGATTTTGTTTAAAGTGGACAGAATCCATGTTGACAATACCAGCCACTGGAGAGTGGATTAAGATTCCAAGCCCCAGAAGGCATATTTTTGATTTTTTAAGCTTTAACATAAATTGCCCAGGCAGACAGTCATTTCAAACAAGAGATATAAACTACCACATCTTAAAATATGATTCAGTTACACTTATGGCATAAATCCGGCCTGACAACAAAAAACAAATTGTGCTATAACCTTTCATGCCGACTAGCTGCTTTGTTCAGAGGTTTTGTTAAAGATGGTCATCAAACAGTTCAGGCCGAATCGAAATATCAAATCAGCCCGGCAATTTGAGCAGTTCATCGAACCCCATTTACCACATCTTTATCAGCTTGCTTACCGTTTCTGTAACAACCAGGCCGATGCCGAAGATCTCGTTCAGGATGTTGTTATCAAACTGCTTTCGAAAAAAGATGAAATGTCCCGGATCGAAAAACTACGCCCCTGGCTGGCTAAAATTCTCTATCACCAGTTTGTTGATTTGTACCGGCAAAAAGAACGTTCAGCCCTTGGGCTGGTAACGGAGGATGAAAACCTGCTCTCTGAGCTGGTCGCATCACAACAGGACTCAGATCCGGAACACCACATGGAAATGGATATCCACCAGCGCCATCTGCAGCATGCCATGCAGTCACTCAATGAGGATCAACGAACCGTCATTTTGCTGCATGATGTAGAGGGTTATACTCTGACTGAGCTGGAAGGTATTCTGGAATGTCCACTCGGAACCCTGAAATCCAGGCTGAACCGGGCTCGCCAATATTTACGGGAAAAATTGCAGAAAATATGATGATTTGGTGGAACTATTTTACTTGAAATGTCGTGTCTCTATTTAAGAATACGGTGAAACTTATGGATTGCAGACAGCTACAACAGTGTATCGATGACTATCTGGACGGGGTATTACCCGCCGGAGAGCAGGATATGGCTCGTCAGCACCTCAGCAAATGTAAAGAGTGCCAATCTGAGCTTAACCAGATCCAGGAATTGCGCCAGGCCCTGCGTGCCCTGCCTGTGCCAGCGCCTGGCCCCGGATTCACCAGCCGGATGCTGGAACCTATTCGCCAACAACAACGCCGCAAAAATGCTGTAAATGGCCTGATTTCGGCTCTCGCCGCCAGTCTGGTAATCTGGCTGGGTGTCCACATCATGCCAGCCCAGCAACCTGATACTGGCGTGGATGCCATTGCCATGAGTATTAGCGAGGTTCGCAATGTCAGCCTGGTATTTCGAGCCCCGGATGCCTTCAATAAGGTGACCATGCAGCTGGAACTGGATGGCAATATTGAACTGGCTGGCTATCAGGGCAAAACTGAACTGGAATGGCAGACAACCCTGAAAAAGGGTGCCAATACTCTGGTACTGCCCATCAAGGCTATCGGCAGCGGTGATGCCCTTGTAACAGCCCGAATTAAACACCAGGGTAAAACCCGGATTTTTCGGATCCCTGTCAAAATTGATAGAACGAAGGTACAACTCAGGTCGCCAGAAGTTTTTGTATCTGCATAGTGAAGGTAATAAATAGATAATGAGACAGACATTCAACATTGTAATCATTACCACAGCTCTGCTTGTCTCCAGCAATGTCATGGCTCGCCCCGATATTGATGATGTCACCATGGACGTCATGGAACACAACGACGATCTACCTGAGGCTGTTAAAGGAGATATTGAGCTACCCGAGCATGCAAATGAAGCTGCCCACGAGGCCGCCGAACACGGCATAAGAAAATCCAATGAAAAACGCCATCGAGACAAAGACCGAGACCGAGACCGAGACCGAGACCGAGACCGAGACCGAGACAGGGATGATCACAAAGATGACTCAGATGACCGTAAAGATGATGCAGATAGTCATAAGGACGAGGCTGATGAGCAAAAAGATGATGCCAAGGAACATAAAGAAGATGCGGATGAACAAAAAGAAGAGGGTAAGGAAGATGCTGAGGATCATAAGGATGATGCTGACGACAAGCACGAAGAAATTGACGACAGTAAGGAAGGAAGTCAGGAACACAAGGAAGACGCCCCCCATGATGACTAATCATTATTATTGGTGACAATAGTCCTTGTCACCACAAATAATGTGTGCGATATTTTTCCCCCTTTATGGGGGATTTTTTATGCTGGCAGGGAAAATCGATAAAAACAGATGGGTATCATGAAACACACTGTTCTCAGCTTTTCTCTACTATGTTTGACTCTATTACCCGTCTGTCCAGCCTATGCGAGTGGTGAAAATGACTTTCAGGCTGGTTTAGAGGCCTTTAAGATCAAACAGTACAAAATAGCCATTCGACTCTTCAATACAGCACATCGACAGGGTATGAGAACCGCTTCCCTGAATTACAATCTAGCCGTCAGCTATTTTAAGCTAGGCAAGTACTCCCAGGCCAAACGCTGGTTTGAGCAGGCTCGAGAGTATCCCAACATCAAATATCTTGCTGAATATAATCTTGGACTTATCGCACTCAAACAAAATAATTCCCCCGTTGCCCAAACACATTTCGAAACAGTCCTGGCCAATACACAACAAGTCTCACTTATTAAACTGGCAAAATACCGGTTGGAAAAACTGGGTATCCCGACAGATAAATCCTGGTCTGTTTTTGCATCTATCGAACATGGCCAGGATAATAATGTCACGGTGGCCAGTAATGAGGCCCCCAGTAAAAAAACTTCCAGCTATACCGACTATTATTTATTCGGCTCCTTACAGGTTTTAGGCACGGATAAAAATGGTCTACAAGTTGAAGCGTATGTACTCGATTCAAAATACCATTCATTACAAACCGAAAATATGCAACTTAAGAGCATCGGTCTCAATCTGCCTTTTACCACGGGGAATTGGCAAAATGATGCCGGTATTGATTACCTGGAAAGTACTCTGGGTGGCAAGGATTTTCAGCAAACTACCATTTATGAATTGAAAACAAAGTACCCGACTTCTGCCACTGGTGAATTACGACTCCGATATCGATATTATGAAATCGATAGTACTCCCATTTATGCTGAACTTGATGGTAGTAAACAACGAGCCCGAATGGAATTTCGACAAACGCGCAAAAATGATCGCTTCAGATTGTATTACGAGTTTGAAACCAATGATCGGAATGAAACCCCCGCCTCCACTGCCAATTACTCACCAATTCGCAGTACTGTCAGAACAGCCTATACCTACCTGTTTACAGACAAGCTTGAAGCCAAAGTTGATCTTGCCTGGCGTTATAGTGAGTACCCTCGTTGGCGCTATACCTCGACCACGGGTACATTCAGTGCTATCAGAGCCGATGTTCGACTCAAATCCAGTCTTGAAATCAGTTACTACCTGAATACCAACTGGTTCCTGACAGCTAAAACCAGTCATACCCGAAATGATTCAAATCTAAACCGGTACAGTTATAAGCGACAGGTTAATTCAATTTCGCTGAATATGTCCTTTTAAGGCCCTCATTCTTCAATACCGGACTCGAAAAGTACCCACGCTCTCGTCTAAAATAGGCCCCTTGTTGTCCTCTGGAGTAATAATGTGAAATTGACCGTTGAACAGTTTGAAAACTGGGAGCATATATCCATCACCCTGCTAGGCATGTCTGGCGTAGGAAAAACACGCCTGTCAAATATGCTCCGTAACCGGGACTGGTTTCATTATTCCGGAGACTATCGAATCGGTACACGATATCTGGATGAGCCGATTCTCGATAATATTAAACAACAGGCCATGCAGGTACCATTCCTGCGTGATCTGTTGCGTTCAGATTCTATCTATATTCGCAATAACATCACGGTCGATAATCTCAATCCGGTCTCGAGCTTCCTGGGTAAACTGGGCAATCCTGAACAGGGTGGGCTTGCCATCGAGGAATTCAAACGTCGCCAGGCCCTGCACCATGAGGCTGAACTTGCTGCCATGCGAGATGTTCCATCATTCATTCACAAGGCTCAGCAACTTTATGGTTACCGGCATTTTATTAATGATGCTGGAGGCAGTGTCTGTGAATTGGACGATAATTCGGTACTGGAGCTATTGGCTGAACACACGATGTTTGTCTATATCCAGGCAACTGAGCAAGATGAACATGAGTTAATTAAACGAGCCGAACGATTTCCCAAGCCACTTTATTATCGTGATGCCTTTTTGTCTGAACAACTGAATATCTACCTCGAAGAAAAAGGTATTCCCTATGTGGCCCAGATTGAACCTGATGATTTTGTGCGCTGGATTTTTCCCAGATTATTTAACTCACGTATTCCCCGTTATAAGGCTATAGCGGATAAATATGGTTACACTATCAGCACAGAACAACTTACAAACGTTAACAGTGAAAAGGACTTTATCGAATTATTGAAACAGGCCATCGCTGAACAACAATAACAGGAATCTGATATGCCACTGGTTGCCAATTCCAAATTACCCGCCTTTAAGCGCCTGCAGCAGGAAGGGGAGACTATCATCCCCTCGAACATCGCTATCCACCAGGATATCCGCGAGCTCCACATTGGCCTGTTAAATATGATGCCCGACGCTGCACTGGAAGCAACTGAGCGACAGTTCTTTCGCCTCATAGGGGAAAGTAACCAGATTGCCCAGTTCTATGTCCACCCTTTCACCATTGATGCCCTGCCACGGGGTGCGAAGGGCCAGGCCCATATTGACCAGTATTATGAAACCTTCGATCAGATAAAGACCGAAGGCCTGGATGCCTTGATCATTACAGGAGCTAATGTGACCCAGCCGGATCTGGCTGAAGAACCCTTCTGGGAGCCACTGATCGAGGTTATCGACTGGGCCTGGGATAATGTCACCTCCACCCTGTGCTCCTGTCTGGCCACCCATGCGGTCATGCAGTTTCGATATGGCCAGAAACGACAACGCCTGCCGGAAAAACGCTGGGGAGTATTTTCTCACCGGGTTGTGGATAAACAACATCCCCTGGTTGTA
>JAOULO010000102.1 GCA_029881995.1 Gammaproteobacteria bacterium | reverse complement strand
TTCGACAATCCCCTTAACCTGAACACCGCCTTGTTTATAACCTTGTTGTGCATCATCAAGCACCGTTGCAAACACAGGGTGACGAGCACGATACGTCTGATCGATACTGCTACTCACACTATCGGAGTTCGCCAAATTACTGGCCGTAGTATTCAGTCGTAAAGACTGGGCACTCATGCCACTACCGGCGATATCAAATATATTAAATAGAGACATAAGGTATTACTCCCCTTTTAATGCGCGAGTTATGCCTTTAAATCTGGCACTAAGAAAATTAAGGCTAGCCTGATACTGGACTGCATTTTGCATGAACTGAGCTTGTTCGATTTGCTCATCAACGGTATTACCGTCGAGTGAATCCTGCATCGACGTACGATATTGAACTTCAGGCGATGCAAACTGACCGCCTGAAGTTGCAAGATGATTGTGATGAGTTGTTTTGATGCCGGCCGATGATTGACCACTGGTTGCCATTTTTAAGGCAGACTGAAAATCAATATCACGCGCTTTGTAATTTGGCGTATCGGCATTAGCCATATTCGATGCAAGCATCTCCGCCCGCTGTGAACGGATACGAAGCGCATCAGCATGAATTCCTAGGGCTGAATCGAAGTTTATCGGCATATTTTTCTCCAACTTTAATCTTTTTTACATAAAGATAAGCAGAAAATATGCCAACAAATAATTCTTATTTTAATTCAGTTAGTTACAGGTTGGGCGGCAATGGTGTCAAAAAAATAGCGGCAACCCACTGCCGCTATTTTTTTGCCTTTTGAAAGTCATAATAAACTGATTTTATAAACAGATATCCATAAAAAAGCCCCGAAAAATCGGGGCTTTTTACTTCGTTTCAAGCAACGCTCTTTTTAGAAAATATCACCTGGATTAATATTTTGATCAACCAATAAAGTTGCAGTTCCAGATATATAAACATCATAGGTCACGCTGTCTATTTCTGCTGTATCTCCTGGTGTATGACTCCATGAATCATTAATATCAGAAGAAACCAAAGCATCCCCAGCATTTCCTTTAATAGCCAGAATATTACTACCATCTGTGACATCAAGCACATCCGCTGCACTCAATGTCAGAGTGTTATTGTTAGTTCCTCCAGTAATATCAAGCACTTCAACATTACTCAAATCTAGTGGACCAGAGCCTAAGTCAATGCTGCCATCAATCACGACAGTATCAACATCATCTGTCATCAAAGTGCCATCCTGAGCTTCACCAGCGTCAATGATATAGCTACTATCGATCAAATCGCTTAAGGTAATGGTGTCATTACCACCATCGGTATTGATAATGAACGTTTCTCCGTCAGGGTTGACTGCAACATCTGCCGGAGCAGCATTGATTATCACAGTATCATCAGCTTCACCTGTATCAATGTTGCCACGTTCAGCATCATTAATTTCAACAGATGAGGTTTCATGACCACGCACCTGAACATCAACACTTTCAAAACCATTAACGACTGTTACATTGGCTTCGTCATCTGATTGCACAAACACATTTTTCACATCAGCTGTCTGTGAAATTGTCAAAGCGCCATCGGCATCAACACTCATAGCCACGTCACCAGTTGTGCCAAGAATATCCGTCAATGTTTCAGAGTCATCCACATCGTCAAGATAGACCATTTCATTAACCGTTCTGTCTTGGCTTTGATCAGGATTCGTTGCATTACTCAGAACAATGTAAGTACCAGGATCTACAGTACTAATCGCCAATGAGTAGATACCAGCACCCGTCACATCCTCATTACCGATAGTAGTGACCAACTCAGCAGTCATTGTTGTGAAATTCATTCTGAAGATGTTGCCGGCATTATCATCGAACCACAATTGACCATTATCATCGAATGACATGCCATCAATTGCAGTTGCACCGCTTAATGGAATACCATCAGCATCGGTAAAGGTAATATCACCTGTACCACCACCAACAGCTGAAACAACAGGTGTTCCATTCAAATCAGTGATCTGATAAAGCGTATCATTTGAAATGTAATACATGGTGTTAGGAGCATCCGCTACCATGGCTATAGCATCAATATCACCACTAGTACCTGTATCAGCGATGAGTGTACCGACTGCACCTGTCTCCGTATTTATTGTATAAATGGTTGTACCAGCTCCCATATACAAATTGCCGTCAGAGTCAAACGCCATACCACCATCATTACCAATTACGTTACCGAGTGTTCCACCTATTTGCTCTGCTTCACCAGAAGTAGGATTGATTTTCAGTAGATACTCATCGTTGCCACCAGAGACATTTGCAACAGCGTAAAGGAATCCATCAACAGGGTTAAGTGCCAGTCCATGTACACCTGTGACAGTCAGAGTATCTGTTGAAACAAGGCCAACCTTGACTGTCTCACCAGTTTCAAGGTCAATTGAATAAAGCGTATCTTTAGCATTACCAGTTGTGGATTTATCACCGGCTACTGTATAGGCAAGTCCACTTGGGAAGGCATCAGTCACCCCATTAATGTCGATAGTTAAAGTTGCCGTACTAATATCACCATCGGCATCGGTAATCGTGTAGGTAAATACATCTTGTAATGGATCATCACCTTCATTGAGTGCATCGACCTCTGGATTGGAGTTATCAACCGTGTAGGTATAACTACCATCAGCAAGGAGTACCAATGTACCGTACATACCAACAGTGTTACCTCCAATTACGTTGCCACTGACACCACTTACAGCAGTAAGTGAAATTGGTTCATCCGCACCTGCACTATCGTTACTGAGAACGCCTGATAATTCATCAACAACTAATGGATCACCATCTTCAGTGACTGAACCGGTGTCATCAACTGCAACTGGACCATCATCTTCAAAGCGGATATTGCCACCCAAGTCAACGGTGACCGTATCGGTTGCAACGTCTCCATCAGCATCAGTAAC
>JAOULO010000025.1 GCA_029881995.1 Gammaproteobacteria bacterium | reverse complement strand
ATGTAAGAAATAGTACAGCCAGATCAATAGGTCTGCCCGCAGGCCGCTGCTGAGTTTGTTACACTAGAATAATGAATCCACGAAGTAGCCAATTTCCACGATGAGTTCTGAACCAAGCAAAACTGGCGGTATTTATTCTGTTGGCAAGCTTATCAGTGAGGCTAGACAACTGGCCGCAGAGTATCGTCGCACCACCGGTCAGGTCCTGGGTATCAGTGGTGAAATTGCAAGGCACGATGCCTGTCATTTCCTCAAGCTTGAAACTGTCAAAGAAGGAGTTAGCGGCTATGACGCAGTCGGCCGCGAGAATCGTGATGGGCTTAAATATCAAATCAAGGGTCGGGTTATTTTCGATGAAGGCAAAAAGAACCAGCGCATCGGCCAGTTAAAAATTGAACAGGACTGGGATGCTATCCTCCTGGTGATCATGGACGAAAACTACGAGACGGACTGTATCTATGAGGCTGAGCGGGGAGAAGTTCTCGACGCCCTGAAGGAACAAACAGACAGTAATCGTAATAAAAGGGGAGCCATGTCGGTGTCTAAATTCAAAAATATCGCCAGAGTCGTCTGGACCAGGGACGAAGGGGCGATTGCAGATGAAATATGGGACAATCAGTCCAGTCAATAATTTGCCCAGGAAGAGTTATTCAATAATATGACCCACCCCCTTCAGGACGCCTTGTCCGCAGATGGCTCACTGGCCACATCACTTCCCGGTTTTGCTCCACGATTGCAGCAACAGCAAATGGCTGAGGCCATTGAGTCAGCCCTGCAGGATAAGGCCTGGCTTGTTGCTGAGGCCGGTACCGGTACCGGCAAGACCTTTGCCTATCTCGTCCCCAGCCTTCTCAGTACCAAAAAGGTGTTGATTTCCACAGGGACAAAAAATCTCCAGGATCAGCTATTTCATAAGGATATCCCTCTGGTGCAAAAAGCTCTGGGAGTCCCGGTCCAGGTGGCATTATTAAAAGGGCGGGCCAATTACCTCTGCCCACAGCGTCTGGAGCTGGCTTTTCAGGACAATCGAAGTCTGACTCATCAGGGGTTGAATAAGTTACGCCACATAGGGGAATGGGCGGGTCACACTCAGCTGGGTGATCGGGCTGAAGTGGATGAGATCGCGGAAGATGATGTGATCTGGGCCAGGGTCACATCCACAGCTGAAAATTGTCTTGGTCAGGATTGTCCAAAAATAAATGACTGCTATCTTGTCAAAGCCCGCCGTGCGGCCCAGGCGGCAGATATTGTTGTCATCAACCATCATCTTCTGTTTGCCGACATGTCCATCAAGGAACAGGGTTTTGGTGAACTCCTGCCTATGGCCGATGCAGTCGTCATTGATGAGGCCCATCAACTGGCTGAGGCCGCGTCTGCCTTCTTTGGTATTGGGATGAGTGGCAATCAGCTCCGCGAACTGGCCCGTGATAGTGAGGCTGCTTTTTATAAAGAGATCAATGAGGGGAATGCCGTTCCAAAGGCCTGCGATGCACTGGATAAGGCAGTGCTCGATATGCGGCTAGATTTTGGTCAGGCTCAGAGACGGGGTAGCTGGAATGATATCCGTCATAACAAGCAGTTACAGAAATCGATTGTTACGCTGACAAATTGCCTGGTGAAACTTCATAACCAGCTTGAACCCCTGGCTGAACGTAGCAAGGATCTGGAGAGTTGTTATCGTCGATGCAGGGAGTTAAGCGAGCAGTTTAGTATGCTGACTGGCGAGCCGACCGAAGGCTATATTCACTGGTTTGAAACTCACAAGAGGACCTTTTCACTGCATCTGACGCCGCTGGATATCAGTGACAATTTTCGTGGTCACCTTGAGAGTATGCCCGGGGCCTGGATATTTACCTCTGCCACCCTGAGTGTGAATGGTGGGTTTAATCACTTTATCAGCCAGTTAGGCCTCAATGAGGCCATCACCCGTAGCTGGGATTCCCCATTTGATTTTGCCAGACAGGCCTTACTCTATATGCCCACTGGGCTGCCGGAACCAAACCAGGCCAGCTATACCGAAGCCGTGGTCGAATCAGCCCGACCGGTATTGGCAGCAAGTGGTGGGCGCGCGTTTATGTTGTTTACCAGTCATCGTGCCCTCAGAGAGGCGGCTGAAATATTGGGTAATGATTGTGACTATCCTATTCTGGTACAGGGCAGTGCCCCGCGGGATCGTCTGTTGGAGGATTTTCGAAAAGCTGGCAATGCGGTGCTACTGGGTACCAGTAGTTTCTGGGAAGGGGTGGATGTTCGTGGTGAAGCCCTGTCCTGTGTGATTATCGATAAACTTCCTTTTGCCTCTCCCGGGGATCCGGTTTTGCAGGCCCGGCTGGAGGCCATGCGGCGTGAGGGCAACAATCCCTTTATGGAGTTTCAACTGCCCCAGGCCGTGATCATGCTTAAACAGGGGGCCGGTCGCCTAATCAGAGATGTGCAGGACAGTGGTGTACTGATGATCTGTGACCCCCGTTTAAAGAGTAAACCCTATGGACGGATTTTTCTTGCCAGTCTGCCTAAGATGCCACAGACAAGGGAGCTTAAGGTCGTTGAGAGTTTTTATTCCAGAAAACAACAACCAGTTGCCAGTGGGAGGCTAAGTGAAACTGCTTGCCATTGATGCCGCCACAGAGGCCTGTTCGGTGGCCCTGATGATAGGTGAAGAAGTGACTAGTCGACATGAAATTGCCCCCCGGGGTCATGCCCAGCGCTTGTTGCCTATGGTAGAGGAAGTGTTATCAGAAGCAGGTGTTTCACTGTCATCACTGGATGCCATTGCCTTTGATCGTGGCCCCGGTTCCTTTACCGGGGTTCGGGTGGGTACCAGTGTGACCCAGGGACTGGCTTTCGGGGCAGATTTACCTGTTATCCCGGTTTCCAGTCTGGCGGCCATTGCTCAGGGTGTTTGGCAAGAGACAGGAACCACTGCCATCATGGCAGCTATCGATGCCCGTATGAAAGAAATTTACTGGGGCCTTTATATAATTGAAGACGGTATTACTCAAATTCAGGGCATAGAACACATTAGTCGGGCAGAAGCCGTCACACTCACGAAAGAACAGCAATGGTATGGTGCCGGTTCCGGCTGGCTGGTTTATGAGGAAACACTGTTACAGCTCGCTCCATCTGGCTATACCGGTTTTGATGGCAGGCGTTTACCCCATGCTAAAGATATTCTATCGTTGGCAAAAGCCTCTTTTAGCAGACAGGACTATGTCAGTGCCGAACAGGCGCTACCCTGTTATTTACGAAATGAGGTTGCGCGTAAGCAATCTGGGGTATAATTCAGAAAGAAGTTAGAACACAAACCAGAAAAAAGTGTGAGGAGATAAAAGTGGTAATTCGATTAGGTGTATTTCTTGCAGCAGTAGTGATGATGCCCATGCAGAGTCAGGCCGAAATCCCTCTAGTCTCACCCATATCAAAAAAACCTCAGGAAATCATTCAACTTGCTGAAGCAACAAATCGTAAACCTTCTTTGACAGACCTGCCCGATGATGAGCGGATGGTGTATGTTAAGAAACGTAGCAAACCCCTGACCGTATTGTATCGCAGTATTTTTCGTGCCCTTGAACACAATGGCTATTACATACTGATTGAACCTAATATTGGTAAGAATCTCTCTCATTTTGCCCAGCGTTGGGGATCGGATTACAACCGTAACAAACTGGAAGAGATCCGCAGCATGGTGTTCTGTAATGCCTGGTATGCGAATAAGGTCAGTAATGCAGACCCCTATATGCTGGCACTCTGTCCACTTCGCATCACGATGTACCAGAAAGGAAAACTGACCACTATCGTTTTTGTCCGCCCAGGCAAAGTCGCCGCACAAAGCCCGGCTAGAGAAATTGCTGAGGAATTGGAGAAAGACGTCATACGTATCATTGAGAACAACGTCTAGTTCTGAAGTTTTACCTAAAACTGTAAACATACAATTTAAGTCGCTAGACTTAAATGCATGACAAATGACTCTCATGTCCGGCGCTACTTGCTGGCCAGTATTATTTTTCTTTTTCTGCTCTCAGCCAGCATCATTTTTGAACCTGCAGGTGAGTTTGCTAGTGTAGGTGCCTGGTACAGTCTGTTACCACCCCTGCTTGCGATTGTCCTGGCCTATGCCACCCGACAATTGCTCTGGAGTATGGGGGTTGCCATATTACTTGGCGGTTTGTTAACAACCATTCAACAGGATATTGCCGGTATCCCGGCAATCATAAAAGGCTTATCGACAGGTGCAGCATATGCACTATCAGTAATTCGTGATCCCTGGAGTCTGAAAATCCTGGCTTTTGTAGTGCTGATCCTGATGATGATCTCCGTCATTATCGTGGGTGGCGGCTTAAGTGCGATTGCTCAGTCCTTACAGAAGTATGCCCGGAGCCGTCGTTCAAGCAAACTGGTGACTGCCATTATGGGACTGCTGGTCTTTATTGATGATTATGCAAACACCATGATTGTCGGCTCATCCATGCGTCCGCTGAGTGATCAGCATAAAATCAGCCGCGAAAAACTGGCCTTTATCGTGGATGCCACCAGTGCCCCGGTGGCCGGCCTGGCCATTATCAGTACCTGGATTGGTTATGAAACAGGCCTGTTTGGTAAAACCGCCCAGCAACTGGGTATCGACAAAGATGGCTATGCCATGTTTTTTGATGCCTTGCCTTTCCGGTTTTATTGTTTACTCATGCTGGCCTTTGTTTTTATCAATATTTTGAGTCGCCGGGATTACGGGCCAATGTTAAGTGCTGAGCAACGCGTGTTAAAAGAGAACAAAGTGCTGGCCGATGATGCCATCCCAATGACCTCGCGCAGTTTTGCCTTAACCGAAACAGGTGATGAAGTTACTCCGTACCTTAAAACCGCCTTGATACCTTTTACCTGTTTGTTCGGTGTATTACTGGGGGGCTTATGGTTTGATGGGGGAGGCTTGCAGAAAAGTCTTTGGGCCTTACTCAACCCGGCTGCCTGGCTGGAAGTCATATCGGCAACCAAAAACAATAGTACTATCTTGCTTCTATCATCTGCTGCTGGTCTTATCTCGGCACTTGGCTGTGCTTATTGGTTTGGCAGGGCAAAATTGATATTGTTAAAAAAGGCTTCATACAGTGGACTACGTAGTAGTCTTTTACCCATGTTGATCCTGATTCTTGCCTGGTCTTTAAAGAGTAGTTGTTCAGATTTGAATACAGGTGATTTTCTGGTAGCAACGATTGGTCAGACAGTCTCACCATTCTGGTTCCCTGCGCTCCTGTTTATTGCCGCAGCATTGACGTCATTCGGTACAGGTACCAGTTGGGGAACCATGGCGATTCTTATTCCAACGGCGTTACCCGTGGCTTTCGCACTGGATGGTAATCAGTATGGTTTGATTACCATTATTAGTCTTGGTGCCGTGCTTGATGGTTCGATTTTCGGTGACCACTGCTCACCCATATCAGATACTACCATTATGAGCTCTATTGCCAGTGCCTGTGATCACCTGCATCATGTCAAAACACAGGTGCCATACAGTTTGAGTGTCGCCATTGTAGCGCTTGGATTAGGCTATCTGCCATCAGCTTTGGGGCTTTCAGCCTGGGCAGGGTTTATTGCTGGTATCGTTGCGTTAATGCTTCTATTACAGCTATTTGGTAAGCATGCTGTAGCCAGAGGAAACTAGTTTCTATTTAAGAAAGCCAATCCAGTTCTCACTGGCCAGACGTGTTGTCTCAAGGACATACTGGGGGTATATACCAGTGCTAATGATGATGACAGCGATTAGCAGGAACAGCAGTAATTCACGTTTTCTGAGATCAATAACATCTGCCACAACCTGACTGTTAACTGGCCCCAAAAATGCACGACGATAACTCCCAAGGAAATAGGCTGACCCGATTACAACACCAGCAAGGGCAGCAAGTCCTGCACCGGTATGGGTCTGCAATGCACTGAATAAAATCAGAAACTCCGCGATAAAGCCGTTGGTGCCGGGAATTCCCATACTGGCCAGACCAAACAGGAAATAGAAACCGGTTAATATCGGCATGGTTTTCGCAACACCACCGAGATTAATCAGATCAGTGGAACCAATACGATGATGCAGGATACCGGTTAACAGGAACAGGCCACCGGCAATAACGGTAAAATTCAATAATTGGTATACAGCACCCTGAATACCTTGCAGGTTAAATGACGCAATACCCAGTAATACCAGGCCGACATGACTAAAACTGGAAAAGGCCAGCATCCGCCGCAGGTTGGTCTGGTTTAAAGCAGCAATAGCACCATAGAGGATGCCAATAACACCCAGTCCCGCCAGTAACCAGTGAAACTGTTGTGATGCAGCGGGGGTAAGGGGAACTACAAAGCGGAGAATACCGAAGGCACCCAGCTTAAGACCGGTCAAAAAAGCAGTGATACTGGCAGGTCCTTCCATTGCAACCGTCGGTAACCAGGTATGAAAGGGAAAGATCGGTGTTTTAACCGCAAAACCGATCAGCAATAAAAAGAAAATGGTGATCTGTAAATTGAGAGGGACTTCAGTTTTTAATAACTTCAGGTAGTCAAAGCTTAAACCCGCAGGGATAGCGAGATTAGAAACCTCGGCATGATTGAACCCAAGTAGGATAAATCCAAATAGTAATGGCACCCCACCGGCCATCATAAACAGGGTGTATTTTACTGCGGCATAACGACGATTTGGACCAATACCCCATAGGCTGATTAAAAAATACAGCGGGATCAAAGTCAGTTCCCAGAACAGGAAAAACAACATGGTGTCGAGGGCACAGAAGATGCCAAGAGTGACACTTTCCAGCATCAGGAGTAGCGAGAAATACAGACGTGGCATACTGCGTATGCTGTTCCATGACGACATGATGACGCCAAGGAATATCAGGATTGTCACTGGCAGGAACAGGACAGAGATACCGTCGATACCCACTTTATAGTGAATGTTCAGGGTTGGGATCCAGTTCGCTTGTTCAACAAACTGGAAACCGGGGGTGCTCGAATCAAAATTAAAAAGAATGGTTAATGACAGACACAGATCGATGAGTGCGGCAAATAATGTGATCCAGCGTGCCATACCGGCATTGGGTATGATCCAGATGAGCAAGGCACCTAGTGGCAGGGTAATGATCAACAGGCTGATAAGAGGCAGATCAAGTATCGACATGGTTATTTAACTTCTATATTCAACATTGAGTGTGCTGCCCCAGGTTGAACAAACTGGCTTTCCAGCACCTTGAGTGTGTTCTCCATTAGATCAAGCCAGGGTTCGGTATGAAAGCCAGCCCATAACAGAGTCATAATCATACTTGCTGCCAGTATGGTTTCAGTATGAGTGATCTTCTGTACTTTATAGGCTGGCAATGAGTTTTTACGGGGTGACAGGAATGCTCGCTGGAAGGCATACAATAAAAAACCAGCAGCAATAACATTACCCAGTGCTGCTGCGATGGTTAATAAAGCGCCAAATCGAACAATCGATGCCTCAAGCATCAGGTGTACAGCATCAAAGCCAGGTGTGCCGGGCATTCCGATAATACTCAGTCCTGCAATCAGAAAGGCGATGCCGATAAATGGAATATGATCAAACAGGCCTCCCAGGCGTGATAACTGCATGGTGTGAGTGCGGTGGTAGACCAGGCCAGCCATGAATAATAACAGTGATGTAGCAAGACCAAAGTTGACGGATAACATCATGCTACCCTGGAACGCAGCATGGTGCAGAGTAAACAGACCAATCACAAGTACACTGGTATGACTGATTACTGCAAAAGCAAGTAGTCGGCGTAAATTGGTTTGCATCAAAGCCAGGATGGCCGCATAGAAAATACCAATCAAGGCAAAGGCCACGATGAATTCCTGCCATTGCAGTATTGCATTGGGCAAAACCGGCATGACGAAATGGATCAGACCATAGACCCCGGTCTTAAGTCCCAGCAGCAACACGCCGGAAACAGCAACAGTGCCATGTTCGGCGATCAATGGCAGCCAGCCATGCATGGGAAACAGGGGAATTCGTATGGCCAGTCCATAGAACAACAGGAAGAAGACAATGCTGTTAATATTATCGTTGACTGCCGTACTTTTCAGATCGTTAATATTAAAGCTCCAGAATCCATTGTGCAGTTCTGCGTAGTTCCAGCCGAGCATCAGGGTACCTGCCAGAAACAACACAATACCTGTTCCCATAAACTGGAAATAACGTTTTTCACATAAGCCACCATCGGAAAATGATGCCCAGCGATGTAGCAAGTAACCAATCAACAAAAGTTCAATACCCGACATGATGGCAAACATTAACAGGTTTTGTGTGACATACATGGCCTGTATGGTCGCCATGATGGTAAACAACACTGCCAGGAATAATCCAGCCGGATTCAGTTTACGTATACGACTGTATAACACCAGCATCAGTGACAATGTATTGGAAAGCAGGATGAATAAAACGCTGATGCCGTCGACGCCTACATGCCAGGAGAGAGCACCAAATATCTGAATGTGCTCAACCAGTTGTAAAGCTGGTTTGGTATGATCGAACAGGCGATAGATATCAATGGCAATCAGCAAGCCAATCAATGCCAGACCCGTCCCAATCTGGACAATGTAACGTGACTTACGTAATAACAACATCAGTACCATTGATACCAATGGAAGTGTTTGCAGTATGGTCAGGACAGGATAGCTGGCCTGTGTTGTCCAATGTATTTCGTCGATATTCATGGCTTACAAAATGACGGCAAAAGTTAGAATAATCATCAGGAACAGGTATCGAGGTTGGGATAGCAATTTTTCCAGCCGATTCAGATAATGGCCAGCATGCTGGATTAGACTGATGACACCTTCATCTCCCCCTTTTAAAACCAGGTGTTCCTCAAACCAGCTAAACACCGATGCCAGCCATTCCATTAGATTGCCCAGTGCGCCACGGCCACGACCGATAGCACCACTGTCACCGATCAGTTTACCGGTATTGTCATCCTTGTATTCTTCCCATTGTGCCAGGGATGAAATGGCGCCTACTGAATTGGGCAGGCCAACTGCACGTACGACGATCTGTTCATCAAAGCGCTGTACGTCATGTGCCATGTTTAATGCCGGACGTACCAGCATGGCATTGGCGAGGTTGTCAAGCCAAAACCGCTGTACCGAAGCCAGGTATAACCATTTTCTGTTCTGTAACCAGGCGGGGACAGGACGTGCAGGTTTATGCATAAGATGAAGCATGGCGGGTGCATTGAGAAAATGATATGCACGCCAGATAGCATGTAGGCCAAGATGCCAGGCCGCTATTTCAAACAGGCCAAGGCCGCATGAAATGAACATCAGACCCACCTGGCCAGTGGTGGAAAACATCAGGCTGCTTTTAACATCGGTTTGCACCAGGCCACCAAGAAAACCGTAAATCGCTGTAAGTGCCCCGATTAATATCAGTATAAACATCATAAACGGGCTTTGTTCGAATAAGGGCTGTAAACGTATGATCAGGTAAACACCGGAATGCACCATCAGTGAACCATAGAAAACGGCGCTGGAAGGTGTGGGACCTTCGAGGGCACGGGTGATCCATGATGAAAAAGGGACCAGTGCGGATTTGGCCATGGCGGCCATCAGGAACCCGATCATGATAATGACCAGAGAGAAGCCGGCTTTATTTTCATTGCCTGCGTTAATACTCGGCCAGTCGACATTACCCAGCAGTATAAATGAGAATGTTATAGCCAGAATGAAACCGGTGTCACCAATACGATTGGTCACGAAGGCCCGTGTTGCATTTTCAGTGGCATTTGGTCGGTCATAGGCATAGGCAATCAGCAGGTAAGAGCTGACTCCGGCCAGCTCCCATCCAATGAAGGTCAGCATGGCATTGCCTGCCAGAACAATCAGCAGCATTGCACCATTAAACAGTCCCAGTATGGCAAAGAAACGTTGGAAACCGGCCTCACGATGCATGTAGTTCACTGAGAAACGTATGCTCAGCAGTGATACCAGTGCGACCACCAGTGAAAGACCAAGGGCCAGCCCATCAAGTAAGAAGTTCAGTTTAATCTGATAATCGCCTGTGCTAAACCAGGTAGTAATATCGATCAGACCAGGTAGTTGTTGACGGGGAACAGCATTAAACATCAGTGCCAATAGTAATAACAAAGACAGCAGCGAAGCGGTTTGTATAACAAGTGCGGTTTGACGTTCACCCCGTTCGCCACGATTAAATCCAAAAAGCATACCCAGCAGGATCCATGCGGATGCCAGGGTGGGCAGAAGAGGGACAAGCCAGATCCATTGTTCAGCCATTGGCAAACTCCGCTTGTTTAATCAGGGCAGGCGTCAGGGGAGTCTGGTGTCCAGCATACCAGTTTGTTGAACTGGCTACTTCTGGTAAATTACTGACTTCCCCTTCCCATTTGACAAAACCCTGCTCGGGTTTAAACATAGTAATTTCACCGCTATCGGGATCGATTGCATTGAGTAGTAACCAGCCATTTCCAACCAGTTCCTGTAAAGGGGCTTGGCGTTTATATATTGTGGTTAGCACCTCGGTGCTGGCTTCTACAACGATCTGTAATCGCATGGCCTCATGGATTTCGATCATTTGTTTTGGTAATCCGGTACGCAGATCACTGGCAGTACCTTCCATTACACCAAACAGCCCGGTGACATTATGGGTTACCTTGCTACCACAGCCATACTTGTCGTTATTAACAGTCGAGAAGTAATATTCCAGATTGATCCCTGCACCTACTGGACCGGCTGCCAGGAGAATCGCTTCCAGTACCTTTCCTTCCAGATCCTGTGTCGGATCATAGGAAATTAGAAACACACGTCGATCATAGAAGGTTCCCTGACTGATGGAGCGCCGACCAATGAAGGCTGCGGCATTGGTCGCATGCCCCAGTTCTGGGCGGGCCTGGCTGAAATCTGTTGAACGTCCGATGACATGGCGTAATGCACGCGCCGGTGACAGTTTGCGTGGAGCAGAAGCAAAACGGCGTGACCGTTCATGTGCAGACATTTTTGTGGCCTGTTTTAATTCAGCCTGTAATTTTGTAAAGGCCGGTTTTAAAGTATCTGGAATCAGATCTATATCATACCAGGTGATGGTTTCATCACAGGTATTGTGTTCAGCACCCATGACCCAGGTGTCTTTGGGTATATCGATACCTCGATCTTTAAGAATCTTTCTCACTTCAGGTCGATTGGCCATGGCCGCGAAGGTTCGTGCATTGGGACCACCGTGTCGACCACTACAGGCACCACAGTCATAGGCCGACAGATGTGGATTATTCTGACTAATGGAACCGTGTCCCATCATTACCACAAATGAACCCAAACCCTGCTGTAGACCAATGGTTCGCAGAAAGTTTTGTACTCGGTCTGCCTGTTCCTCATCGGTAAATCCAAGGCGTGGGTGTTCAATGCTTGCTTCAGTGTTGGTTTGTGCATTAATTACAATGCGGCTGTTAATATTTAAATCAAAACTCTTAAGCAGCCAGTTTGATATTTGTCCACTGGTAAAGGGCAGGAATAATTTTGTTAGCAATACAGGCATTGCGACAAACGCACTACTCGTAATCAAGACACTGCTGGTGAATAGATTGCGCCGGGTTTCCTGATAAAACACCTCACTCAATTTCAGGCGCAGTTGACGACGTTTGTCATGGGCTGTTTTCTTTTGCTCTTCACCTGCTGCAGGGATTTCCCGTATTTCATGGGCGGGTGTGACAACCACAGGACAAAGCGGGGTGATTTTTTCATCATCCATGCCACGCCAGTTTATGGCTACCCCAAAGAATCCAGCAGCCCCCATGGTTTCAATGGCCGGATTGAGTTCTTCAAGATGACGACGAATACCTTCTTCACGATCATCCATACAGAACACGACCTGTGCCTGTGGACGTTGTTCACGGCTGGCCCACCGGCCACGACCACGGTTGTTTACTAATGCATTGAAGAGCTGATCACGATAGTGGTTTTCGTAGGCCTGTAACCAGATAAAGCCCCGCACACCCTCAGTTAATGCATCAAGGCAATTTAAGATGTCTTCTACCTGTGATTTATTGCAAGTCGCAATGACCTCGGCAGGCAGGCCCATGTGTTGTGCCAGTCGGAACAGGCGCCAGGCACTGCCAAATACACTATGCCCGACAGGATTGTCCGAGGCCGGACTTTGACGCCAGGTCCAGATCATTTGTGCAAGCAATTGCCACTGGTTGTCATCATCAAATTCCTGGTTAAACTGTTTTACCAGACTCTGAGCCCGTGAAGTGAGGTATTCAGGTAGACGACTGGTGTGCAGGATATAGCGCACCATGAACTGATAGGGATGTTGACGGAAGTACCAACGAATCAGATCGAGTCGAGGACCAATTGACCACTGGTCACGACAAATGCGTCGAGCATAGAGCCGTTCAAGTATCAGTCGCACAGCAAGATAATCCATCATGTCCACATGCTCTGGCAGCAGAGATTCATAGCCTGGGTTTTGAGATCGCCATAGGAACATTCCTGACCAGCCGGGCAGTTCCAGTGCCAGTCTTTCAAGATACTGGGGCCAGTGTTTTTCCGGGATTCCAATTAACTTAAGTTCAGTAATAACCGTTTCAAATGCATCATTAGGCAGGTGATTCAACTCATCGGTAATCTCAGACATGTTGTCAAGACTCCAGGTCATGTCCTGTAGGGCACTTTGTTTCCAACTGGCATAAAAACCAAGTTGCCTTTGTGGGTGGTGCCATGCTGCCATACCTTGATCAAGGTAGGCGGAAAGGTGCCTGATCAGGGCAGGGCGGATTTCTTCGAGCAGATCCTGGCCCGTCAGCAAATGTAATACATCACGTATAGTCAGTTCCGGGCCAACGCGACCAAGGGTATGGCTTAATAATTTTTCGGCTTCTTTCAAAACCATGCGTCGAGTTACATGCTCACCACCTGTTTCGATGGTCTCATGTAGACTGTCGGAGAGCATTTTTTCTGCATCATCAGGATCGAGGTCGACCAGTTCTTCCGGATGCAAAACAAAATGTTGTAAATCTAATACTCTGAGACAGGCAGACCATAGCTCAGTAATTGCACTGGCCTCACTTGATACCTGCTGTCTCATGTTAGAAAAAAAGTGTTTACGGCTTGATTCACTGACATCTGGCTGGAATCGCGTTAAGGCATGTTGTTCTTCAATTTGCCAGGTCAGCTGACAACCCGTCACGGTGGTGATTGGGTTTATTAGAGCAGTGAGGATAATTTCAGCTCGGGTAATAGGTTTACTCTGACATGTTAGCACTGGCTCGTCGTCCGCAAAGTTTTTATCACTGCGAATTACATCAAGTAGATCTTGCCGGGTAATCCTGTCCTGCTTATACAGTTTTCTGAATTCATTTTCTGGTAAATACCCATCGATACCCGTTACTTTGCGTGCCGCTTCAAGTGCTGCAGGAAAGGGCAGATGTTGAAAGCCATGCAAGGTATTGTGGTGTACAAAATCTTTAATGGGGGCCTGCCCTGGTAATATATGGGCTAGATGATCGATTAACTCACGTATTTGTTGTCGGACATCTTTTACTGAAGGCTGTGAATTATTTTCTGTTTGCATCACAGTCCCTTAAATTTTGCAAAGCTTGCACCCAGCACATTCACTGAGGCACTGAATAACTCCAGTACCCGGGCTGGAAAGACGCCCATCAGCACGATCCCCAGACTGAGCACACCAGCCGCAAGCATTTCAGTGGCTTTCAGATCGGCAATATCACGCATTTCATCGCGAATTGGGCCGGTAAAGAGTCGGCCAACCGTTCGAATGGCATAGGCGGCACTGATCATGACTCCCACCGTCAGTAATACAACCACCCAGCCCCAGCGTTCATAACCACCAATAAGGGCATGTAACTCAGCGATAAAACCAGCCGTGCCTGGAAGACCAACAGCAGCGATAAAGGCAAGCACAGTAAAGAAGGCAAAGCGGGGAGTGGTACGTATCAGAGAACTGTAGTGATTTACATCGCGAGTATGGGTACGTTCATATAAAAGGCCAATCATGAGAAACATCAGACCGGCAACCAGACCGTGGGCCACCATTTGCATTACGGCACCTGTGAGTCCAGTAACATTGAGGGTGGCTATGCCAAGTAATACTACACCCATATGACTAACAGAAGAGTAGGCGATCATGCCCTTCATATCTGATTGACGCCAGGCCAACAGGCCTCCATAGATCAGGCTGAATAAAGCTATACCGGCCAGAAAATTCTGCATACTGACCACGGCCTCGGGTAGCATGGTGGCTGCACGTATCAAACCATACGAACCCATTTTTAATAAAACACCGGATAGCAAGATACTGATGGGGCTGGGTGCTTCAACATGGGCCAGTGGTAACCAGCCATGTAAGGGAAAAATGGGCATCTTGACACCAAAACCAATCAGCAAGCCAAGAAAAATTAAAACTTGCACATCCGGATCAAGTCCGGCTGCGCTCTCAATCATGGCCTGCATATTGAAGGTATGACCAGGCAAGGTATCGAATAACACCAACAGGCTGATCAACATAAAGGCCGATCCACCCATGGTATAAAGTACAAAGTTTAATGATGCCTGGTGGCGCTGTTTTCCTCCCCAGCGATCGATCAAAAAGAACAGGGGTAACAGGGTTAACTCCCAGAAAATGTAAAACAGGGTCCAGTCCTGGGCGAGAAATACACCCAACATGGCGGTTTCCAGCAACAGAATAAGCAGGTAATAGCCTTTCATCATTTTATTGATGCTGCCTGATGCCATGATGGCAATCAGGCAAAGCAGTGTTGCCAGGAGAACCATGGGGAAAGAAAATCCATCGATACCTAAGGAATAGGCAGTTCCAAGTCGTGAATTCCAGACATGGTGTTCGGCAAACTGGAGTGAGGTCAGGCTTGTGTCAAAACTGGCGATAAGGGACCATGCCAGAATCAGTGTGGCAAGTGCATGCAGGATGGCAATTGGTCGAATCAGGGACTGCCATTGTTTTGGTGTCAGCAGGATAAGGAGGGCTCCCAGCAGTGGAATTAGCAGCAATTGCGTCAAGACACCCATTGAATATGCACAGTTTAGTTTATTGTATATTGATTATTGGGGTTAGCATTTTCACCTTAGATGGACATAGGGCATAGCCTATAGTTAAGGGAAAATGACAGGCCAAGATTATACAGAAATTTTAAGTAATATCAAAAAGTTATAGGCAGTTTTTCGCTAATGCCAAGAAACGATAAGTCTATTCTGTTGGACTGTTTTGCACATATCAACAAATAAATCATTAACTTAAAATGGTAACTTGATCTCATCTACGTTCCCCATAATTTCGATAGCTGTCTCCATATCAATCTGGTCCGAGTTTTCGGTGGACTGGGCAATTAGCTGTTCAAACAGGTCAGTTTGTTCCCAGGTTTGTTGTTTTCCCTGCTCATCCTGATAGTAGGCAGCCCAAGGGATAAACTTGGTCAAGGGAAAGAACTGGCCGGGTTGGGGTGAGATATCAACATTCAAGCCTGCGATGAAAAGTAGTTTTTTACCCTGGTAGGCTGGCTCCTTTATTATCGTTCTATAGGCTCTATCAAATTCGACCTGGGTATTGGCCTGTGCTGCGGTCAGGGCAGGCCATTTTGATGTTACGACATAGGGCATGACTTCGAGTAGGTTAGGTTCCAGATGATCTCCTCCCTCAGCATGTTGCGAGACATCACGTCGGTAGAAAAACAGATCCGGATGCAGGTGTTCGCCAATAGGGTCTTTGTATTCGGCTTTCCACTCATAATTATCCAGATAACTTTCCAGAACAGAGGAGGCTTTAAATACCTTGGAGGTACTTAAACACTGTTTAGGCATAGGTGTACCATGATCGTCCAGATTGATAAGGCGTTCAAGTTTCAGCAATAGGCCTTCATCACGCTCGGTATGTAACAGTTGATTATCGATAATAACCAGGTGGTCCTTGCCATCGGTGGTTAAGAAAATATTTTGTTTGGCAAATTCATATTCATGCAGATACCAGTCAATGGCACCACAGATTTTACCGCAGCTGGTACTGTCTTCCTGATGCTCAGTCTGTAAGCGACGATAGATGCCAAAGCTTCCTGTCTGAGGGTCATAACCAACATGGCTGGCCTGTACGATAATTAAATCCTTACCATGGTGAGCATGAGGGCCATGACGGTCTGTAGCGACAATTCCTCCCACCCGACCATGGTTGAAAGGAAATGTACCAAAGTGTTTTGCAATAAGAATGATTGGATAACCCTGGCTTTCATCGGAGCAAAAGGCACGAGAAGGCATTATTTTGCCCTTTTCAAAACCCAGTGATAAAGCCAGGTTATATAATCGTGGAACAAACAGACTGTAACGCATGGATACTTCTGCCATGTGAAATGCACCAAGCACGCTTGATATAGAACCACTAGTACGGTACACAAGACCCCCTTAGTCTTTGATTTGAATTAATAATATACTATCTTAGGCTTTGTTACGCATCTTTATCAATGTTTGAACACATATGTATGTTTTTTACCATGGCTGTCTCGCTCCAATCCTCTGGCTATACTCTGGTGATGATATTGTATAGGACAGATTGTGTTATTCAGTCAAAAAAGGTAACAACTCCTGTTTCCAGAGAATATTCCGCACCAATAATTTTGAGCTTTCCTTCCTGTATTAAATGCTCAAGAATTTCTGAGCCATGACGAAGATGGTTGGTTGAGGCAAGGATATTGGCACGGATTGCCGATGCCAGTAATTTATCTGATTCATGATGAATCCCAGGATGAATCAACGGCTCAACTGCGGGTCGAATTCGGCTGACAATAGCCTGAATATTATGGGAATGTTCTTTATCGGAATTGGGGGCTTGCAATTCCTCAATTGTAGCCATGACTGCTCCACACATGGAGTGCCCCAGTACTACTACCAGTGGTGTTCCAAATACTTCGGCTGCAAACTCGACACTACCTATCTGGGAAGAAGCAACAATATTTCCAGCTACCCGGATTACAAAAAGATCTCCCAGGCCCTGATCAAAAACGATTTCAGCAGGTACTCTGGAATCGGAACAACCAAGGATAATTGCGAAAGGCGCTTGTCCTTTTACAAAATCAGAACGTTTAATCTGTTTTACTATAGTATCAATGCTACGCACACCTGATACAAATCGCTGATTTCCGTCTTTTAAACGGGAGATGGCTTCACTGGCTGTTATCATGGAATAACCTTGTAGTATTGAAAACAGGAGAGTTAGTGTATAGTAAATTTACGATTTATCGAAGGGTTGTTTATTAAGGTTCGCAACACGGCTTTGTGTTTTGGCGTTTGATTTATGTAAACCCAACTTAATAAATAATTATAAAATTGTTTAGTTATCTACTCTATCTTTTGGTAAAACAACCAGTCTTAGTCAGCCTTAAATTTACCATACGATTCTCTATCCATGTCAATAATTTCTACTGTCACAACGGTATCTTGAATCTGGACTAACTTCAATTTATCAATTATGGCATCACTCAGCTGTTTCTTGTTTTGTGAGTCACGCCCAGACTTAATTCGTGCCTGAATATGTATATAAGGCTTCTCTCCACCAGCATGGGTATATGTTTTGAATGGGTAGGCTCTTGTTTTAATGTGACTGGCCTCGAATAAGCCACTCTCGGCAATGGCCTGATGGACTGTTATGCATAAGGTGTGTGCAAAGGTGTCATCCCCCAGTAGGTCGGCGTATTCAATAATGATATGTGGCATTGTTTTTTCCTTAATATGATTAGGCGACTTGATCTGTTTTATGATTTGAGATAAAAAATATCTAATCTAACATCTAGATTTGGCTTATGTAGATGTGCATGCTGCTTTGCATATATAAACAATAAAATATCATAATTTTCAAGATGTCAGGAAGTTTGAAATATGTCAATTAGCTACCGATATGATTCAGAAAATAAAGCTATCTATGCAACTATCGAAGGCAAGATAACGTTTGAAGAATTTCAGTTAACCCTAGCAAAAATAACTGAGGTCGAGAATTTCCCGCCAAATAGCCGGATATTATGGGATTTGCGAAAAATGGATTTTTCCATTATCGATTGGGATTTCAGTAAGGAACTGGTGAATATCAGGGAAATGAATCCCAAAAGGGCCAATACCCGTATTGCATTTGTAGTGGACAATGATTTTGGTTATGGCATCACCGAAATACATATCTTTCAGTCAGCCAATAAACTATCACAGGAAATGCAATTATTTCGGGATTTTGATGAAGGAGAAGAGTGGTTGCTGGCGTGAATATAGAAGATAGAAATCTTTGGCTGATTGAATCAATAATTATGTCAAAAGATTATTAACGATCTCTTCGTATATTGCAGATAGCTGATCCAGTTCTTCGATACTGACGCATTCATCTAGCTTGTGAATGGTGGCATTCAATGGCCCCAGTTCTACCACCTGAGACCCGGTTGGTGCGATGAAACGACCATCTGATGTACCACCACTGGTAGACAGCTCTGTCTCATAACCACATACCATTTTAATCGCAGTCTTCATGGCATCGACCAGTTCGCCCTTTGGAGTTAAGAATGGTTGACCAGACAAGGCCCAGTCTATGCTGTACTTAAGATCATGTTTGTTCAGGATGGCTTCTGTGCGTTGACGCAACTGTTCATCGGTGACTTCTGTCGAGAATCGGAAGTTGAATATGATTTCAAGATCACCAGGTATAACATTAGTTGCCCCAGTGCCGGCATTGATATTACTAATCTGAAAAGTGGTGGCTGGAAAAAATTCATTGCCTTCATCCCAGACTTCGCTGGTGAGTTCTGCCATGGCGGGTGCAAATCGGTGTACCGGATTATCCGCCAGATGAGGGTAGGCCACATGACCTTGTTGACCGTGGACGGTCAGGGTACAGCCGAGGGATCCTCTGCGACCATTTTTGATTACATCACCAACCTTGCTCGTGCTGGTAGGTTCACCAACCAGGCACATATCTATTTTTTCACCTCGCGCCTCCAGGTGTTCGATGACTTTGACAGTACCGTCTTTGGCAGGGCCTTCTTCATCACTGGTAATCAGAAAGGCAATGCTTCCTTTGTGATCCGGGTGTTGATTAATAAAACGTTCACAGGCGGTGACCATGGCAGCAAGTGAACCTTTCATATCTGCCGCACCACGGCCATAGAGTATGCCGTCTTTGATAGTGGGCTCAAAAGGTGGTGATTGCCAGTTACTCTCAGGCCCGGTGGGTACCACGTCGGTATGCCCGGCAAAGGCAAGCACTGGACCATCGGTACCTTTGCGTGCCCAGAAGTTACTGACTTCACCAAATTTTAGTTCTTCACAGTTAAAGCCAATGGCCTCTAACCGTGCACACATCAGTGCCTGGCAGCCTTCATCTTCTGGAGTTATGGATTTTCGACTAATGAGATCTTTGGCGAGTTCGAGTGTGTCAGACATATTGTTAGTTTAATGCTTTGTTATAGTCAGCTTCTTTAAAGCCAACCAGTGTGGTTTTGCCTTTGGTAATGACAGGACGTTTGATCAAAGTCGGATTTGCCAGCATAAGGCTGATGGCCTTGTTGGCATTAATATCCGTTTTGTCCTTATCAGAGAGTTGTCGCCAGGTGGTGCTGCGCTTATTGAGCAGCACCTCCCAGTCAAGCTGTTTGGTCCATTCTTGCAGATCAGCTTTGGTAATGCCGTCCTTTCTAAGATCATGAAACTGATAGGTGATATTGTTTTCATCCAGCCAATTGAGGGCTTTCTTTACCGTATCACAGTTTTTGATGCCATAGACCGTGGTCATTATTTAGATATCACGCAGAAGTTCGTTGATGCCAACTTTACCACGTGTCTTTTCATCTACCTGCTTCACAATCACAGCGCAGTACAGGCTGTATTTACCGTCTTTTGATGGCAGGTTACCAGAAACCACAACCGATCCTGCAGGGATACGTCCATAGGTGATTTCATCTGTCATACGATTGTAGATGCGTGTGCTCTGCCCAATGTAAACACCCATGGAGATCACAGAGCCTTCTTCAACGATCACACCTTCTACCACTTCTGAGCGAGCACCGATGAAACAGTTATCTTCAATGATAGTAGGAGAAGCCTGCAGGGGTTCCAGTACACCACCAATACCCACGCCACCGGACAGGTGAACATTTTTACCAATCTGCGCACAGGAACCAACGGTGGCCCAGGTATCTACCATGGTACCGGTGTCTACATAGGCACCGATGTTGACATACGAAGGCATGAGTACCACACCTGAGGCAATATGGGCACCTTTACGAACACTGGCAGGGGGAACAACACGGACACCCGCAGCACGAAAATCACGGGAGTTGTAATCAGCATATTTGGAGGGAACCTTGTCAAAGTAGTTGGTGAAGCCACCTTTCATAAATTCATTGTCTTCCAGACGAAATCCCAGGAGTACGGCCTTTTTGAGCCACTCATTAACGACCCAGTCACCGCCTTGTTTCTCAGCAACCCGAGCCTCACCCTTATCGAGCATATTCATGGCTTCATCGACGGCTTCTTTTACCAGGGTGTCGGCATTTCTGGGGGTAATATCGGCACGGTTTTCAAAGGCATCTTCAATAATCTTTTTTAAATCACTCATTTACTAACTCCAAATTAAAACTGGGCGTGAATGGCTATTCACGGGATGCGGCATTGTATAAAACGGGCGAGGGCTTTGCCAGCTTACAGGCTTTCAATATGGTGACGTATTCGCTGAGCGGCTTCGATACATTCTTCCAATGGGGCAACCAGGGCCATACGTATGTGTCCGCTTCCAGGATTAACCCCGTTGAATACGCGGGATAGGTAATTGCCGGGCAGGACGGTGATATTTTGCTTTTCAAACAAACTCAGTGCGAATTCTGCATCGTCGATAGGTGTTTGCGGCCAGAGATAGAAACCGGCATCGGGTCGAGTCACATTGAGTACTGGTTGCAGGATCTCCAGTACAGCATCGAATTTCTGCCGGTAAAGCTCACGGTTTTGTCTGACGTGCTCCTCATCTGACCAGGCGGCAATGCTGGCGACTTGATAGGGTGGGGGCATGGCACAGCCGTGATAGGTGCGATAGCGCAGGAAGGATTGAATAATATTTTCATCTCCAGCCACGAACCCGGAACGCATACCCGGCAGATTGGAGCGTTTCGACAGGCTATGAAACACGACACAACGTGAATAATCATCATAGCCAGCATTAGCAGCGACTTGTAACAGACCAACCGGTGGATTTGACTCATCAAAATAGAGTTCGGAATAACATTCATCCGAGGTAATGATAAAGTCGTATTGATGGGCAAGCTTTATGAGTTTTTCCAGGGTACCGCTGTCTATAACAGCCCCAGTCGGGTTACCGGGTGAACACAGGTAGATGAGCTGACAACGTCGCCAGATTTTTTCAGGCACAGCATCAAAGTCAGGTAAGTAATTGGTTTCCTTTGAGGTGTTCAAAAAATAAGGTTCTGCACCTGACAGGAAGGCCGCCCCTTCATAGATCTGATAAAAAGGGTTTGGCATGATGATTAGAGGATCATTGCTGCGATCTATCATGGCCTGAGCGAAAGCGAACAATGCTTCGCGAGTACCATTGACCGGAATAATATGTTTATTCACATCAAGACTGCTGCTGGGAAGCCCAAATCGATTCATTAACCAGCTGGCGATTGACTGGCGCAATTCATCACTGCCCTTTGTCAGCGGATAACTGGACAGGCCTTGCATATTGTCACTGATAATTTGACTTACAAAATCCGGAGCAGGGTGTTTTGGTTCGCCAATGGACATGGGGATATGCTTTAATTCAGGAGGTGGCGTGATGCCCTGTTTGAGTTTGGCCAGCTTTTCAAATGGGTAGGGTTGCAGTTTATTGAGATCGGGGTTCATAATTTATGGTTAATGTTTCAGGGCAAAGGTCAATTCTAAAAGGACAGGCATTATAGACCAGTGCAGAGACCGATTAAACCAGAGCATGGCTCCCCATCCACCTTCAATTTATCCTGAGGGTAAGTTTTTGGCGCGATATAATAGCTTGTCTGACAGACTGACTGCTCATCAAAATTAGTGAATGAAGATCTATGAGTAATATAACGAAAATTTTACATGCCAGTTTTATTGTTAATGGTACTGAGGATGCTTTGTCCTTTTATTGTGGAGTGCTTGAATTTGAAATTGATTCCAGCAGACCCGATTTAGGCTATCCCGGTGCCTGGTTGAATGTGGGTGATGGACAAATACATTTACTAGAGTTGCCTAACCCTGATCCTGTCATTGACAGACCTGAACACGGTGGTCGAGACAGGCACCTGGCCATGCAGGTAGAATCGATGGAAAAATTGAAAGCGCGATTATCAAGCGCCAACATTTTATACACAGAAAGCAAATCAGGTCGTAAGGCGTTATTTTGTCGCGATCCGGATGGCAATGCACTTGAGTTCGTAGAAAAATAAGCTTGTAAAATAACTCAATCGTCCAGATATTTTGTGATTGTCGATCGAAGGCAGGAAAACTGATCACTTGTCGTCAGTGGTTTGTTATTGTGATCCGTAACAAAAAACAAATCTTCTGCCCGTTCTCCAAACGTTGCGACCTTGGCATTATGTAACCGTACCTGGCACTGGTTCATAGCTGTACTGACCAGAGATAGCAAACCAGGTCTGTCGTAGGCCGTTACTTTCATAACCGTCCGGTCATAATTGGGATCAGCCCAAAAATCTACCTCTGTCGGGAAGGTAAATTGCTTTTGTTGGCGATTGAGATGGGGTTTGCTGTCGGTTTTGAGGTCGATGGGATTCAGAATTAACTCATGTATTCGGCTCCTTAATTCTTCAAGCCGATAATCATCACTGACTGGGTCGCCTTCCTGGTCAAGAATGATATAACTGTTAAGCGTGTAATTGTCTCTGGATTGCATTATTCGAGCATCCATAATAGTAAACCCAAGCTGATCGATAACTGAAGTGCTAATGGCGAACAGGCCATCAAATATTTTTGAATAGATAAACACTTCGGTGCCGCCACGCTCTGATTTCTTACGAATGAGTACCATCGGAGGTTTGGCTTTTTTACTTAACAGCGCTTTGCTTTGCCAGACTATTTCATCTACTGAATAACGAAGAAAATATTCCTCATTAAAGCCCTGCCATAAGGTGTGAAGATCTTTTTTCTTTAAAATGCTAATTTGATTACTGGCCTGTTTCTTTATGTCATCAATTAATTCTGTTTGGACGAGCGGGTTATCTAGACCACGTTGTAAAGCTTTACGGGTGGCATGATAAAGCTCTTTCAATAATGCGTCCTTCCAAGTGTTCCAGACATCCGGGCTGGTGGCGCGAATATCGGCCACCGTTAACAGGTAGATATAGTTGAGATGTATCAGGTCACCGACCTGGCTGGCAAAATTATGCACCACACCTGGGTCACTGATATCTTTTCTTTGGGCTGTGGCCGACATAATGAGGTGATTTTTTACCAGCCAGGAGACAATATCCGTGTCGTATTTTCCCAGGCCATGAAGTTTACAAAACTCTTCTACATCGACTGCGCCCAAAGTAGAATGATCACCACCCCGGCCCTTGGCAATATCATGAAATAGGGCGGTGATGATTAGCAGTTCCTGTTTGGGGACCTTTGCAATAAGTTCGCTGCATAAGGGGAACTCATTGGTATATTCTTCGACTGTAAAACGGCGCAGGTTACGTATAACAGTTAGGGTGTGTTCATCTACGGTATAAACATGAAACAGATCATGTTGCATTTGCCCAACAATTTTGCCAAAAGCTGGAATATAAGCCGCAAGAATCCCATAACGGTTCATGCGTCTTAATTCCTGGGTAACGCCAGTCGGCTGGCGTAGAATTTCCATGAACAGGCTTTTGCAGCGCAAATCGTTGCGAAAATCATTGTCAATCAGGTGGCGATGTTCACGAATGGCACGAATTGTATTTGCACGAACACCTTTGATATTCGGGTTTTGCGTCAGAATCAGAAAGAGTTCCAGCAGGGCAAAGGGGTATCTTTTAAAAGTGTTGCTGTAACAAATCTCCAGAAAGCCTTTTCGTACCTGGAAACGTTTATTGAGTAAGACGGGCTCATCTTCATCTTCAGTGTGTAGAATTTCTTCCTGAAATAATTGCAGGAGCATTTCATTGAGTCGGTTGAGTTCCATGATGGTTCGATAGTAGTCTTTCATGAAACTTTCTACGCCTAGACGATGTGGTTCGTCAACGTAGCCGAACTGTTTAGCCAGTGTCCGTTGGTGATCAAACAGCAAACGGTCTTCCCGACGCTTAGTTAATACATGCAGACCAAATCGAATCTTCCAGAGAAAGTTCTGGCCACCGATGAGCGAATTGTATTCGGTTTCACTCAGGAAATGGTGTGTTACCAGATCATGCAGGGTATTGGCATCAAAATGACGTTTTGCAACCCAACCAATCATCTGAATATCACGCAGACCACCTGGTCCTTCTTTGATATTGGGTTCGAGGTTATATGAAGTATCATTAAACTTGGCATGACGACTGATCTGTTCTTTCCACTTTGCGGCAAAGAATTCTTTACTTGGCCAGATGTTTTGAGGAGAACAACGTTTTCGTTGTTCTTCTAGTAAGGTAGGGTTCCCAGATATCAACCTGGCTTCTTGAATATTCGTCGCGACGGTAATATCTTTTTCCGATTCACTTACGCATTCATCTAGTGTGCGGACACTATGTCCCACCTCAAGTCCAATATCCCAGAGAAACCGCAAAAAGTGTTCAAGTTGATCATCAAATTCATGATTGTCTTCAGGCAGAAGAATCATTAAATCAATATCGGAATGGGGGTGTAGTTCACCACGACCATAACCACCCACCGCCAATAGGGAAAGTTGACCATTGTCGTTTAGATGTTGATCCCAGGCTCGTTGTAGTAATTTATCAATAAATCGGGCCCAGGCGTGTACCAGTTCACTGGCAGAACGCCCCGCATGATAAAATTCAAAGAGTGATGTTTGGGCTTGTTTTAAGGTTTGCTTGAAGAGGAGGAGATGGTTTTTACTCTGATTTAACTCGTTATCGAATTGAATGGAATTAAACAGCTCTTTATCAATTGTGGAAATTGCCAGTTTTACCACTCTTCTTCCTGTCTTTTGGTCAAAACTTCAAAGCCATCGCTGGTGACCAGGATAGTGTGTTCCCATTGGGCGGAAAGAGAGCGGTCTTTGGTGATGACAGTCCAGCCATCTTTCATCAGTTTTACATGACGCTTGCCAGCGTTGACCATGGGTTCAATGGTAAATGTCATACCCTCTTGTAACACAATGCCTGTCCCTGCCTGGCCGTAGTGCAATACCTGGGGTTCTTCATGGAACTTCAGGCCGATACCGTGACCACAATATTCACGGACTATCGAGTATTTATGCTGCTCGGCATGTTGCTGGATGATGTGTCCAATATCACCAAGGTGAATACCGGGGCGGACTTTTTGAATGCCAAGTTGCATACATTCATAGGCAATTCTGGCCAGCCGTTGGGCCTGAATTGATGGTTTACCAATAAAAAACATTTTGCTGGTGTCACCGTGGTACCCATCCTTGATGACGGTAATGTCAATATTGATGATATCGCCATCCTTGAGCCGCTTTTCATTCGGGATGCCATGGCAAATGACGTGGTTTACCGAGGTACAGATTGACCGGGGAAAACCATGGTAGTCCAGTGGGGCGGGGATGGCCTGCTGCTCATCGACGATATAGTCATGGCAGATCTTGTCCAGTTCGTCTGTTGTAATCCCAGCCTGGACGTGTGGCTCCACCATTTCCAGCACCTCAGCTGCCAGACGGCCAGCGACACGCATTTTCTCGATTTCTTCAGGGCTTTTGATTGTCACGCTCATAATTTCGACATTTTACCTCGATTTGGACAGAGTCTACCTCATTATCGGAAATCCCGTACTGGTGAAGGGAAATTACCCATGATTTTGGCAGGATTATTGTTGTTCAGAGCCCGATATGGTATAAAGCGCGCGCTTGTTTAGCAAACTTAACCGTCCGGTCGCCAAATGGCTTCCGGGCATAATTACACACATACACCGTCACATATATCAGGGTGCCCAAAAGGGTTGGTATATGGGGTGTATGGAGGCCTAACCCTGGAGAAATATTATGGCAGATGTAAGCATGCGCCAGATGCTTGAGGCTGGCGTGCACTTTGGTCACCAGACTCGCTTCTGGAACCCTAAAATGCGCCCCTTTATCTTTGGCGATCGCAATAAAATTCATATCATCAACCTGGAAAAGACCCTTCCTCTTTACAATGATGCGGTCAATTTCATCAGTAAACTGGCATCCAATCGTGGCAATGTCATGTTCGTTGGCACCAAGCGTGCAGCCCAGCAAGTTGTTCGTGAAGAAGCGGAACGCTGTGGTATGCCCTTCGTCAACCATCGCTGGTTGGGTGGTATGCTGACCAATTTCAAAACCGTCAAGCAGTCTATCAAACGCCTGAAAGACCTGGAAAAGATGGCTGAAGATGGAACTTTTGATCGCCTGAACAAAAAAGAAGTTCTTAACCTGACTCGCGAACAGGAAAAACTGGAGCGTAGTCTGGGTGGTATTAAAAACATGGCTGGTTTGCCTGATGCATTGTTTATTGTTGATGTCGGCCATGAAAAAATTGCTGTTCAGGAAGCCGTAAAACTCGGTATACCTGTTATTGGTATTGTTGATACTAACAATAGCCCTGACAATGTCGATTACCTGATCCCAGGAAATGATGATGCGATTCGTGCCATCACGCTTTATACAAAGGGTATTGCAGATGCGATTCTGGATGGTAAGTCTTCCGTTGCTCACGTAGCCGGTAAGGCAGATGATTTTATTGAACTGGACGAAGATGGTTCAGTTGCTAGAACTGCCAAGAAAAAGACTTCCAAGAAGGTAACAACCAAAAAGGTGACAGTAAAGAAAGCTGCATCGGGTGATGCGGACTCAGAAAATGCGGCCGCCAAGAAAAAGACTGCTAAGAAAAAGACTGCAGCGAAAAAGAAAACAGCCAAGAAAAAGGCTTAAACATAACTGGTTTAATCATGGCAGAACATTACCTGCCTGGTTAAACCATGCTAGGAAGGGGGCTTGGCCCCCTTTTTACCAGAGACAGAGAATGAATCTATTTATCTTAGCTTAAACGAATTTTAAGAGGACAGTAACATGGCAATCACAGCAGCATTAGTTAAGGAACTGCGTGAACGTACCGGTGCCGGTATGATGGAGTGCAAAAAAGCACTGGTTGAAACCAATGGTGATCTGGAAACTGCAATTGAAGAAATGCGTAAATCAGGTTTGGCAAAAGCAGACAAAAAAGCTGGCCGTACCGCTGCAGAAGGTCTGGTTGTCATCCAGACAGGTGCCGATGGTAAATCCGCTGCCGTAGTTGAAGTGAACAGTGAAACAGACTTCGTCGCCAAGGGTGATGACTTTATCAATTTTGCTAATGCCATTGCAGAACGTGTTCTGGCCAGTAAGCCTGCTGATCTGGATGCCTTGATGGCCATGCCACTGACTGATGGTGGCGAGTCTGTTGAAGATAGCCGCAAAGCCATGATCGCCAAGTTGGGTGAAAATATGAGTGTGCGTCGTTTTGAATTAGTGGAAACGAATGGCCTGGTTGCCAGCTATATGCACGGTAGCCGTATTGGAGTACTGGTTGACCTGCAAGGTGGTGATGAAACACTGGGTAAAGATCTGGCCATGCACATTGCTGCAAGCCGTCCAGTCTGCGTTTCCGAAGAACAGGTTGATCCTGCCTTGATTGAAAAAGAAAAGGAAATATTTTCAGCTCAGGCAGCAGAAAGTGGTAAGCCAGCTGATATTATCGAGAAAATGATAGGTGGTCGTATCAAGAAATTCCTGAAAGAAATTACCCTGGTGGGTCAGCCTTTTGTTAAAGACCCTGATCAGACAGTTGAAAAACTTCTTAAGGGTGCCGGCGCAAGCGTAAATCGTTTCATACGATTCGAAGTTGGTGAAGGCATCGAGAAAAAGAGTGAAAACTTTGCTGATGAGGTTATGGCACAAGTTAAAGGTTAATTAAGCATATATAAGCTGAGGGCTCCATGGCAAAAAATATAAAATATAAGCGGATCCTGCTCAAACTCAGCGGTGAAGCCCTTATGGGGGATCAATCCTTTGGGATTGATCCTGCCATTATTGATCGAACGGCAAAAGAAGTGTCTGAGCTAACCAGTTCAGGTGTGCAGGTCGCTATTGTTATTGGTGGCGGGAATATCTTTCGAGGAGTCAGCCTATCTGCAGCAGGTATGGATCGATCTACTGCCGATCATATGGGGATGCTCGCAACAGTTATTAATTCACTGGCGATTCAGGATGGCCTGGAGCGCCATGGACTCGTGGCCAGAGTGATGTCGGCCTTACCTATTCATTCTGTTTGTGAAGATTACATACGTCGTCGAGCTATTCGGCATCTTGAGAAAGGTCGGGTTGTAATTTTTGCTGCAGGCACTGGCAATCCTTTTTTTACGACTGACACAGCCGCTAGTCTTCGTGGTGTGGAAATCAATGCCGGTATGGTAGTTAAGGCCACCAAAGTAGATGGTGTTTATACTGCTGATCCCAACAAAGACCCATCTGCAAAACTCTATGAACATCTAACTTATGATGAAGTAATAAAAAACAAATTGGCTGTGATGGATACAACAGCAATTGTTTTGTGTCGTGATAATAATATTCCCATTAAAGTAGCAAACATGAATAAACCTGGCGCAATGATGCGTGTTGTTTCAGGCGAGGCTGAAGGCACCCTGGTGGACGGAGGTAAATAAAGATGATCGACGAGCTGATTAGCGATGCTGAATCAAGAATGAAGAAGAGTATTGAATCACTGAAGGGTGAATTAACCAAAATTCGAACTGGTCGTGCCCATCCTAGTTTATTGGAGCATTTAACAGTTGAATATTATGGTTCAAATGTCCCCTTAAATCAGGTCGCAAATATCTCAGTTGGTGATTCTCGTACATTGAATGTAACACCATGGGAAAAGCCAATGGTTCCTGTAGTTGAGAAGGCCATTATTAATTCTGATATGGGACTCAATCCTGCCACGGCAGGTGAAATTATTCGTGTCCCATTACCTCCTTTAACTGAAGAACGTCGCAAGGACTTAATCAAAGTTGTAAGAAAAGAGGGTGAAGGGGCCAAAGTGGCTATTCGGAATATTCGTCGTGATGTGTTAGGTGATTTTAAGTCTCTTTTGAAAGATAAGGATATTACCGAAGATGAAGACCGTAAGGCCCAGGATGTTGTTCAGAAAGTCACAGACAAATATGTTGCGCAGGTGGATGAATTACTTGCGGAAAAAGAAAAAGATTTGATGGAAATCTGATTGTTCAGTCATGCAAGTAATATGGTAGAGGAACACAACAATGGGAAATAAACTATCCGCTGTTCCTGATGTAGAACTGACAGTTGTTCCAAAACATGTTGCCATTATTATGGACGGTAATGGTCGATGGGCTAAAAAACGTTTTTTGAAACGTGTTGCAGGTCACAAGGCTGGTGTTGATACAGTTAAGATGGTTATTGAAACCAGTGCTCAGCTTGGGGTCGAAGTTGTAACTTTTTTTGCATTTTCAAGTGAAAACTGGAATCGACCCAGGGACGAAGTTAGTACTCTCATGGATCTATTTGTAACTTCACTGGAAAAGGAAGTGGCTCAATTACATGAGAAAAATATTCGCTTACGTTTTATTGGGGATAGAAGCAGGTTTAGTGAAAAACTTCAAAAGCGTATTAACGAAGCAGAAAAACTGACTTGTGATAATCAGGGGATGCAAATTGTTATTGCGGCCAATTATGGTGGTAAATGGGACATCACTGATGCAGTTAGAAAAATTGCTCAACAGATTAGAAAAGGCTCATTAGAGCCTGAAGATATAAGCGAAGAGCTTATACAAAATACTATTTCACTTGGTGATTTACCTGAACCAGATTTTTTTATTCGTACAAGTGGTGAGCATCGAATCAGTAATTTTATGATTTGGCAGCTTGCCTATACTGAGCTCTATTTCACCGACATATTTTGGCCGGATTTTGACAGAGTCGAATACGTCAAGGCATTAAAGTCTTTTGCTGACAGGGAACGCCGTTTTGGTAAAACTGGCGAACAGGTGGCAAAACTTAACAATGCTTAAACAAAGAATTATAACAGCTCTAATCCTTGCTCCTTTAGTGGTCTGGGCACTTTTCGGCTTGCCTGATGAACAACTTCTATGGTTATTTATGGCCGTGTTACTGGCGGGCTCCTGGGAATGGGCAGCACTTGCCGGCTTACATTCCCCTTACAAAAAAATATTGTTTGTTATCAGTAACGGAGTAATGTTTGTTGCTGCAAAATATTATTTAAGTGATTCTGTAAATGTGATGATTGTATTACTTTCATCAACTGTCCTTTTATGGTTTTTAATCATTTTCTGGTTGGCTTTATATGATAAAGAAATAATCGTGGTTAAGTTTTCCAGATTGTCGCGTATTTTAATTGGCATATTACTGCTGACCTGTACTTTTATCAGTGTAGGGTTTCTTACGTTAAAGTTCGAACATGATCGAATACTCATTCTGTTGATGTTTTTGCTTATTTGGGGCGCGGATGTTGCCGCCTACTTTTCTGGTCGTAAATTTGGGAAAAATAAACTGGCACCAAACATAAGTCCAGGAAAAACATGGGAAGGTGTAGTAGGTGCCTTAGTTTCTTCGATCACAATTTCAGTTATATATGCAAACGTGATGGGTTATCAATTTCTGATCATTATAAAGCTGCTTGTCTTGTCCTTAGTCGTTGTTGCGGTTTCAATTGCAGGCGATCTATTTGAAAGTGTTATGAAAAGACAGGCTGGTCTTAAAGATAGTGGCAATATTCTTCCAGGGCATGGAGGAGTACTAGACAGAATTGACAGTCTGATCGCAGCCAGTCCAGTGTTTGTGCTGGGTATGTATTTGCTGGGATTACAGGAATGAAAAAGATTACGATACTTGGCTCCACCGGCTCAATTGGTGTAAGTACCCTGGATGTAGTCGCCAGGAATAATGACAAATATTCTGTTTTTGCATTGACCGCAAACAAGCAGGTAGATCGCCTGTTAGAACAATGCAAACAACACAAGCCGGAATATGTGGTGATGGCAGATACAGACTCAGCAAACCTTCTGCAAAGTAAACTCAATGAGAGTGGGCTTGATTGTAATGTGCTTGCTGGCGAAGAAGGTCTTATCGAGGTGTCTTCTCATGACAACGTAGATTATGTCATGGCAGCTATTGTCGGTGCTGCAGGTTTGTTACCCACCCTTGCTGGAGTAAAAAAGGGTAAGCGAATTTTACTGGCAAACAAAGAAGCGCTGGTGATGTCAGGACAAATATTCATGGATGCAGTGAAGCAATTTAATGCAGAGCTATTACCTATCGACAGTGAACATAATGCTGTTTTCCAATCAATGCCATACAACGCATCTGGCACTATGGATGAGAGAGGGATTAAACAAATTATTTTAACAGCATCTGGAGGTCCATTTAGGGATACCCCCCTGAGTGAATTAACAGCTGTCACACCTGAGCAGGCTTGTGCACATCCTAATTGGGATATGGGTAGGAAAATATCAGTTGATTCAGCGACCATGATGAATAAAGGGCTGGAAGTGATTGAGGCATGCTGGTTGTTTGATGCACCAGTTGAAAGAGTCAGTGTAGCAATGCATCCACAGAGTATTATTCATTCCATGGTTGAATACCATGATGGATCAATTTTGTCCCAAATGGGGCAACCAGATATGCGGACACCTATTGCACACGCATTGGCCTGGCCGGAACGTATACAATCAGGCGTTGATAGTTTGGATTTATTTACAATGGGGAGTCTTGAGTTTAAAAAACCAGACTTTGAACGTTTTCCCTGCTTGAGACTGGCGTATGAAGCAATGCAGATTGGCGGTACACAGACAACTATCCTGAATGCTGCTAATGAAATTGCTGTTGATCTTTTTTTGAATGGTGAAATTGCATTCACTGAAATACCGAACTTAATCGAAAAAGTCATGTCCATAATGACTCCTAGGGAGGCCATTTCATTAGATGTGATTCTTGAGGACGATGCAGAAGCCAGAAGAATTGCATATGACTCAGTCAAAGTTAAAAACACATTACACTAATAATTTATATAATGATTGACTTTATCTATACATTACTCGCTTTTATTGTTGCGATTAGCATTCTTGTTGCAGTTCATGAATTTGGACACTTCTGGGTAGCTAAAAAAATGGGCGTTAAAGTTTTACGCTATTCAATTGGTTTTGGTAGGCCGCTCTGGAAGAAATCTTACGGGCCAGACCAAACGGAATATGTTGTGGCCGCATTACCACTTGGTGGTTATGTAAAAATGCTAGATGAAAGAGAAGGTGAGGTGCTGGACACGGAAAAACACCGAGCCTTCAATAATCAGACAGTATCCAAACGGATTGCTATTGTTGCAGCCGGCCCAATATTCAATTTTATTTTTGCAGCTTTAGCTTATTGGTTAATGCTGTCGATTGGAGTGAATGGCTTAAAGCCTGTTATTGGTGATATTGATAATAATTCTGTATTGGCAACAGCCGGTTTTAATCCAGGTGATGAGATTGTTGAGATAAATGATCGGTCTACTCCAATTTGGGATGTTGCAATTCAAGAGCTAGTGATCGCTGCTTTAAATAAGGAATCTGCTACAGTGGCTGTCTCAAAAGGAGATGGCTTTCTGATTAAAAAGACTATAGATTTTCAGAGTCTGGATGATTATGACGAGCCGGAACAGGCATTAAAAGCGCTTGGCTTAAAACCCTGGCGACCACATGTTGATGCTGTTGTGGGTAAAGTATTGAATGATTCACCTGCATCCAGTTCGGGGCTAATAGGTGGTGATAAAATAGTCGCTGTCGATGGTCAAACCATAAATGATTGGTATGGCCTTGTAGAATATGTAAGTTCCAGACCTGAACAAAAAATTGTATTTACCATTATTCGAAACAATGCAAAACAATCTATCAGCATTACACCAACACTGATTGAACGAGGAAATAAAAAAATTGGTCAGATTGGTATTGGTCCAGCAGGTAATGCTGTTATCCCTGAAGACATGAAACGAGAATACCAGTATCCATATCTTTCTGGCTTAACTCATTCGCTGGAAAAAGTATGGCGTAATTCGGTTTTAACTTTAAAAATGATAGGTAAGTTGATTACTGGAGAGGTTTCAATAAAAAATCTCAGTGGTCCTATCAATATTGCAGTATACGCAGGATATTCGGCAAGTGCTGGATTAGCCCGGTTTCTGGATTTTCTGGCAATTGTCAGTATCAGTCTGGGTGTTATAAATTTATTACCTATACCACTTCTTGATGGCGGTCACTTGATGAATTATCTGATCGAAATTATCAAAGGAAAACCGGTATCAGAGAATTTTGAGATGTTAGGCCAGAGAATTGGAATAGTGATAATTGTTATGATGATGGCTTTGGCGATTGGCAATGATTTAACCAGGATATTTGGTGGTTGAGTAAGATGGTACGTTTTGTTTTTTTGTTACTATTGTTGATGGTGAATACAGCATACGCCAGTTCGTCATTTATCGTAAAAGACATAAGGTTAGAAGGTCTTCAGCGCATATCTGCGGGTACGGTATTCAATTATTTGCCCATTAAAGTAGGTGAAAAGTTCTCATTGAGCATGTCATCAGAAGCTATTCGTTCACTATATGGAACAGGTTTCTTTAAAGATGTCAGACTGGAAAAAGAAGGTAACGTACTGGTTATTTTTGTTGCAGAAAAACCTGCTATTGCCGGCCTCAATATTGAAGGAAATAATGATATACCAACTGATAAGCTTGAAGAATCACTTACGGCGATAGGTCTGGCTGAAGGTCGAGTCTTTGATAGGTCAGTTCTTGAAAGAATAAAGCTTGAGTTGCAAAGACAATATTACAGTTTGGGAAAATATGCATTACAAATTAAAACTGAAATTCTGCCCCTTGAGAGAAATCGTGTTGAGATTAATATTAAAATAACTGAAGGTGATAAGGCTGAAGTCTATGCGCTAAATATTATTGGGAATACAAAATTTCCGATGGTCGACCTGCTGTTTGAAACATCACTAGGTGAGCCAGCTATGTTTGGCGGGCGGGAAAATTATTCAAAGCAAGTATTGTCGGCAGATTTAGAAGCGATTAAGTCCTATTATATGGATCGGGGTTATATCAATTTTTCTATTGCCTCTACGCAGGTATCAGTTACACCAGATAAGCAGGATGTTTATGTCACCGTTAATATTGCAGAAGGGGAACAATTTACCATCGATGATATAAAGCTGGCAGGTGATCTGGTTTTTAAGGAATCCGAGGTTAATAAGCTTATTGAATTTAAGTCTGGTGAGATCTTTTCACGGGCCAAATTAACCAAAACAAGAAAAAATATTCAAGAAAGACTAGCTATGGATGGTTATGCCTTTGCCAATGTCAACATTGCACCAGAGACTGTTGATGATAAAAAACTGGTTAATCTTCTGGTGTTTATAGAGCCAGGCAAACGCGTTTATGTGAGAAGAGTGAATATTGCTGGCAATGTCAAAACTAAAGACCGTGTGGTTCGCCGTGAAATCAGGCAAATGGAAGCAGGTAAAATGTCAACCACGCTTATTGCCAACTCACAAAAACGCTTAAATAGAACCGGATTTTTTGAAGATGTTTCTGTTGAAACACCAGCCGTACCAGGTGAAAATGATCTGGTCGATATAAACTACTCTTTAAAAGAGCGTTCAACAGGTACGTTACAGGCCGGTATTGGTTATTCTGATCAAAGTGGAACCGTATTTACCTTTTCTGTTAGCCAGAATAATTTCCTTGGTACGGGTACTCGTATGAGCTTTAATCTAAGTCAAAGTGAAACGCGGGATGATTACAGTGTAAGTTATACTGACCCTTATCATACACCAGATGGCATTAGCCGTAGTTTTAGTCTTTTTTCGTCTGAAATTGATTCTGGTCAAGTTGGAGATATTGTTGGAGTCCAGTCAAATACATATGGAGGCAGAGTTTACTATGGCTTGCCTTTAAGTGAAACACAGTCTGCCAGTGCTGGCTTATCTTATGAATACACTGAGCTTTTAACAGGCTCATCACTAGATGAAAATAGACAAAGTTTTATTAATGATTATGGCAATGAATATGCCTTATATAAACTAAATTTAGGGTGGCAACATGATTCACGAAATCGTGCCATATTTGCCAGTGATGGGATGAAATTTGGTGTCGGGACAGAATATGTCCTACCTGATAGTGATATTGAGTTCTATAAGTGGAATGTCGATTACTCACAATATTTTGCCTTCACCAGTAAAACCAGTGTTTTACTAAGAGGTGAATACGGTAGAGGTGAACCTTTGGGGCATACTCGAGAATTACCTTTCTTCGAAAACTATTATGCTGGGGGTAGTCGTTCAGTTCGTGGCTATAAGTCAGGCACTCTAGGTCCAAAATACCAGGGTAGGTCACTTGGTGGAACAAGTAGATTTGTTGGTAATTTAGAATTAATATTGCCTAATCCATTTGCTGATAGGAGTGCTTCCACCAGGATGAGTCTTTTCTGGGATATGGGTTATGCATATGGTGAGGACGAACCAGAAACAACAAATTTATTGCGACATTCTTATGGTGTATCATTAATATGGATAACACCTGTTGGAGCAATGAGATTTAGCTATGCTGAGCCATACGATGCTAGATCAACAGATGATACGCAGCACTTCCAGTTTACTCTGGGGACACCTTTCTAAAGATATGTTTCAGGAGCGACATGGCATATAGACATATAATTATTGTAGGAATAATTGGACTGTTATTTTTAGAAACTGGTATTGTATATGCTGCTGACTTGAAACTTGGTTATGTAAATACAGCTAGATTGCTAAAAGAGGCTCCACAGGCCGAAGAGGCCCGAAAAAAACTGGAAAATGAATTTGCGCCCCGGGATCAGAAAATTGTCAAAATGCAAACAAAACTGAAATCCCTGGAAGATAAATTAACCACTAATACAGGAAAAATTCTAGATAAAGATAGAAAAACTCTCGAAAGACAAATAATTACCAATAAACGAGATATCAAACGAAGTCGAGAAGAATTTACCGAAGATTTAAATATCCGACGAAATGAAGAGTTGAATAAACTACAAAAACTCGTCTACGATACTATTCTTAAGCTTGCTAAAGAACAGAAGTATGACTTGATTTTGGGCGACAGTGCTCTTTATGCAAGTAAACGAATTGATGTGACTGATCTGGTGTTAAACAGATTAAAAAATAAATAAGATTTAATAAATCAGTTGTCAAAAATAACTCTAAAAAAACTTGCTGAGCATGTTAATGGATACATCATTGGTGATGATGATGCAGAAATTGATCATGTTGCGACCTTGAAAAATGCCCAAAAGGGGGCAATTAGTTTTTTAACTAATATAAAATACAAGCCAGATTTGGAGACAACAGGGGCAACAGCAGTAATTATAAATGAAAAATTTGCCAGTGATTGCAAAACTAATGCTCTGGTTGTTTCTGATCCTCACCCCGCTTATGCCAAGATTGCCACACTAATTTATTCGAACAATACAACATTATCTGGTATTCATCCTACAGCCTGTATTGGTGATGATTGTACGATTGATAGTTCAGTCGCCATTGGACCGTATTGTGTTATTGAAAATGGTGTCAAGATAGGCACTGGAACAATTATCGGCTCAGGGTCATTTATTGGTGCAAATGTATCAATAGGAAATGACTGTCATTTAACCGCAAATGTTTCAATTATGAGAGACTGCCAGCTTGACGATAGAGTATTACTCCATCCAGGTGTAGTTATTGGTGGTGACGGTTTTGGCCAGGCTTATGAAGCTGGGAAATGGCTTAAAGTACCTCAAGTAGGCGCAGTTCAGATAGGGAATGATGTAGAAGTTGGAGCTAATACCACGATCGATAGAGGTGCGATAGAAAATACCATTGTTGAGGAAGGGGTTAAGTTAGATAATCTCATCCAGATTGGACACAATGTTCGAATTGGCCAACATACAGTCGTTGCTGCGTGTACCGCAATTGGAGGAAGTACTACAATCGGGAAAAATTGTATTATTGGTGGTCAGGTAGCTATTGCAGGCCATCTTACCATTGCAGATAATGTCACTATTACAGGACGTTCAGCGGTACTACAATCGATTGATACTAAAGGTGTGTATTCTTCTTCTACTCCTTTAGAGCCAAATCGGAGTTGGCATAAAAATTATGTACGCTTCAAACAGCTTGATGAAATGGCAAAGCGTATTAAGCAGTTAGAAAAAGAAGTTGAAAAATTACGAGGATAAAGCCTTGGAAACACTTGATATACATGAAATCCTGAATCATCTACCTCATCGGTACCCATTTTTGCTTATTGATCGAGTTACTGAGTGTAAGCCAGGCGAGTATTTGATTGGATATAAAAATGTCACTTATAACGAACCATTTTTTACCGGACACTTTCCCCAACGGCCCGTTTTTCCTGGTGTTTTGATTTTAGAGGCTCTGGCTCAGGCGACAGGCATCCTTGCTTTCAGAACGGTTGGAAAGATACCGGATGAAAACTCCTTATACTATTTTGTAGGGGTTGATAAAGCCCGATTCAAACAACCGGTTAACCCTGGTGACCAGTTAGTCCTGAAGGTTACTTATATCAGGCAAAAAAGAGGCATCTGGAAATTTGATGGTGAAGCATCGGTTGATGGTAATGTAGTCTGCAGTGCTGAATTAATGTGTGCAGAACGCGAGATGATATGAGTATACACTCTACGGCAGTCATTGATAGCAATGCCAGTCTTGGAGACAATGTTGAAATAGGTCCTTATTCCATTATTGGTCCTGGTGTGGAGATTGGGTCAGGTACTGTGGTCGGTCCTCACGTAGTCATCAATGGACCAACTCGTATCGGTAAGGATAACCATATTTTTCAATTCGCCTCTATTGGTGAGGTCCCTCAAGATAAAAAATTTCATGGTGAAAATTCCACTCTTGAAATTGGAGACCGTAATCATATTCGCGAATTTGTAACGATTAATCGTGGTACAGAAGATGGTGGAGGAGTCACAAAGGTTGGCAATGATAACTGGCTAATGGCTTATATCCATATTGCGCACGATTGTATTGTTGGAAACAATGTTATTTTTTCAAATGCTGCTTCATTAGCTGGCCATGTTATTGTTGACGATAATGCAATTCTTGGTGGTTTTACGCTGGTACATCAATTTTGCCATATAGGTAGCCATGCTTTTTGCGGTATGGGAAGTGCAGTCAGTAAAGATGTGCCGCCTTATGTTATCGTGAATGGAAATCCGGCTCATCCTCATGGGCTGAATCTTGAAGGCCTGAAGAGAAGAGGTTTTTCAAAAGAAGCACTAAAAGCCCTGCGTGATGCCTATAAACTGGTATATCGAAAAGGTCTGACGCTTGAAGAGGCCTTGCCTAAGATAGAGAAAATTACTGATTCATCAGAAGAAGTTATTCCGTTTCTAGAATTTATAAAGTCTTCCTCTCGCGGTATTATCCGTTAATATATTACGTTACCATTTTAACTAATAAATCAGCAATTCGTTCAATTCCAGCACCACTGCCTAATTTACTCCGAATAGTAGCAAGTTCCTGCTTTGTTTTGTTTATGTAAACAGGCTCATCAAGATAGCGCTCTACCTCGTGGACAATTTTAACAGGGGTGGCATTTTGCTGGATGAGCTCCGGGACAATTTGTTTGCCGGCGACAATGTTACATAGAGCGATATAAGGAATTTTCAACATGGGTTTGACGATATAATAAGTTAGCCATGCCACCTTATTGATAACGACCTGTGGTATACCAAATAGCGCTATCTCCAGCGTGACTGTGCCGGATACAGTAATGATAACATCGCAGGATTGAATGACCTCATGACTCTTGCCTTTAATGACGATGATATCCAGGTTATAAGGTGCCAACTTCTCCTTGATATCATTTTCATCCAGTGTTGAAGCGACAGGCAATATAAATTGAATATCGGTTCGGCGTTGATTCAGCATTTTAGCTGAAGACAGGATAATAGGTAGTAGACGTTTAATTTCACTTCTTCGACTGCCCGGGAACAGACCGATAGTTTTTTTGTCTTTACGCAGATTGAAATCAGTTTTAACTTTGTCCAGATTATCTACTGGTATGAGCTCATCGGTGAGTGGGTGTCCAACGAACTCGACGGGTACATTATGTTTTTTATAAAAGGCTTCTTCAAAAGGGAAAACTACAGCCATCATATCGACGCGTTGACGAATAATTTCAACGCGCTTTTGTCGCCAGGCCCAGACCTGTGGACCGATATAATAGAGCACCTTTACATTACACTCCTTGGCGGTTCTGGCAAGGCGAAGGTTGAATTCAGGATAATCTATGAGAACAAGTAGATCCGGTGGGTCAGTTTTGAGTATGTCTTCCATTTGATGGAGGGCACCAAAGATGACTTTACGGTGGGCAAGTACCTCGATTAAACCGACAACAGCAAGTTCTGCTGAATCAACCAATGTTTTGACACCAGCGTTACGCATATCGTTACCACCAATACCAAAAAACTCAATATCACTAGTTTTTGACAGAATGTGGCGTACCAACTTACCAGCATGCAAGTCAGCCGAGGCCTCACCAGCAATGATCATGACTCTTTTCATGCGTGTCTAAATGGCAGATTTAATAACAGATACAATTTGATCAATTTGCTGATTGGTCAATTCCGGGTGAACGGGGAGAGCCATGCATTGTGAAGCTACCTTTTCGCTTACTGGGAGAGACTGTGATTTATATTGTTCTTCGTACACGGGTTGTTTGTGTAGAGGGATAGGATAGTAAATTGCACAGGCAATATCATTTTCAGTGAGCTTGCTCATGATAACATCACGCTTGTCAGTTAAAGTGACGTACTGATGATAGACATGAGTGCCTATCCCATCTTCCTGAGGTGGTGTAACCAGGTCTTTTAGCTGTTCACTATAATAGTGGGCAGCACGCCGACGTTCACGATTATATTCTTCGATATGCTTTAGTTTTATTCTTAGGATAACCGCCTGAAGCTCATCCAGGCGGCTGTTATAGCCGATGATGTTGTGATGATAGCGTTCAAAGCTGCCATGATTCCTCAAGACCTTGAGCCGTTCTGCGACATCATCATTATCAGTCGTAATCATCCCTCCATCACCATAGCAACCCAGGTTCTTACTGGGGAAAAAACTGTGGCAACCGGCTATACCAAATGTACTGGTCATTTTGCCGTTTATATCGGCACCATAGGATTGTGCACAGTCTTCTACTACCAATAGTTTATGTTTATCAGCAATTTGCTGTATTCGCCCCATATCTACAGGTTGGCCAAAGATGTGAACGGGAATAATGGCTTTTGTCTTACTGGTGATGGCAGCTTCAACAGCGTCAAGATCCATGTTAAAGGTCTTTTCATCAATGTCTACAAAAACAGGAATAGCACCGACATAACTGATGGCCTCCGCTGTAGCGATGAAGGTAAAGGTTGAGGTGATGACTTCATCACCTGGTCCAATACCCGCCGCAACCAGTGCCAGGTGTAAGGCATCGGTACCAGAGGCACAACTAATTGCATGTTTTGCGCCGAGGTTTTCGGCAGCCTCTTTTTCAAATGCCTGTACATTGGGTCCCAGGATAAACTGGGTGTTTTCCAGAGCAGTTAACATACCCTGATCAATTTCATTTTTCAGTTTGTGATACTGGCGTTTTAAATCCACCATTGGGATCATGCGTACGTCCTCAAGCTAGTTATATTAATTTCTGTTTTCATTCAGTAAGCGGGTAATTTCCATGGCGGTTTCCAATGCCCGTTTGCCATCAGCACCACTGACAATAGCAGGGGTACCGTTTTTAATCGATTTCAGGAAGGCTTCAGTTTCGGCCATTAGAGCATCACCCTGATCAAAGCTTTGTTCCTGACTTTCAATATTAGCTACACCAGGGAACATTTCACCGTCACCTTTACGATGAATGCCAAGTTTTTTGTTCTGAAAGTCAATCGCGATATAGGCATCTGACTGGAATAGTCTCATTTTTCGCTCACTCTTCAGACCGGCCCGACTTGCCGTAACATTGGCGACACAGCCATTTGAGAACTCCAGACGCACATTAGCGATATCGATATCACTGGATAGAACAGCGACACCTTTGGCTTCGATGCGATTTACGGGTTGACCGACAATATCGAGAATGATGTCGATATCATGAATCATCAGGTCAAGAATGACGCTCACATCGGCACCTCTTGGGTTGAATGGTGCGATACGATGAGATTCAATAAATAAGGGTTCCTTGATGACTTCATCGAGTGCAAGAATTGCTGGATTAAATCGCTCAAGATGACCAACTTGCAGTACCAGTTTGTTTTGCTCGGCCAGTTCAACCAGTTCCTGGGCTTCTGTTACGGTAACTGTGATTGGTTTTTCCAGTAGGACATGGATACCATTTTCAAGACAGGCTTTGGCGACTTCATGGTGCTTTTGGGTAGGAACGACAATACTGACGGCATCAACTTTGCCAAATAATTGTGTGTAATCAGTGAAACTGTCGACGCCTAATTCATTGGCGATGGTTTTAGCATTTTCAGTATTGGCATCACAAACGGCGATTAATTCTGAATTAGGTAGTGCGGCATATTTTTGTGCATGAAATTTACCCAGATATCCCACTCCGATAACGGCGGTTTTTATTTTACTCATACAAGGCTCTCGGTTATGGTAGGGGACAAGAGGAAGAGGCTGATTAAGCCTATATCTTGCTTTTTGCTAATTTTCGAAACATCAGGTATATCTTCGCATCGATTGGGCTGATATTCAACGCCACATAAAAAAATTACTACTGAATTGGTGAATTATTTAAAGGGGAGATGAATGCTTACAGATTTTAAAGTTTCTGAGGGCACGAGCCTGTTAATCGCGGGGGTCGATGAAGTTGGCCGAGGTCCCCTTGCAGGGCCGGTTGTCGCAGCCGCTGTTATTCTTGATTCCTCACAGCCTATCGAGGGATTAATGGACTCCAAAAAGCTTACCGAGAAGAAAAGAGAGCAATTGTCTCAGGAAATTAAAGCAAGGGCTTTGTGCTGGGGACTGGGTCGTGCTGAAGTTGAGGAAATCGATCGCATTAATATTCTTCAGGCCAGTTTACTTGCAATGCAAAGAGCGGTTGCCAGTTTAAATATACCACCCGAGCTAGCCCTGATTGATGGGAACAAGCTACCCATACTGGATTGTCCTGCAGAAGCGATTGTAAAAGGGGACAGTAAAGTACCTGTAATTAGTGCGGCCTCGATAATTGCCAAGGTCGCCAGGGATCATGAAATGATGGAGTTGGACAAAATATACCCAAATTATGGCCTGGCCAAGCATAAAGGCTATCCAACAAAATTACATATTCAGGCGCTGGCTGAACACGGTGTTAGTCCTATACATCGAATTTCCTATAAACCTGTACGTCAATTCATGAAATCCCCTGAATTAACGTCGTAAATAATTTTGCCGATATAGTAATTATAGGTATACACGTAGGACTTAAGAAAATTTGATATAGACTATTAATAATACATATATGAAATATGGAGTTGGTGAGGATGGCAATACCATTGATACTAAGACTGGATATTACAGGCAAACCAGTAAGGTGGATGCCCTGGCAGGAAGCCGCATGTATCTATGCAAGAGGTATGGTAGGTTGGACCGCTGGAGATCATGTGTTCTCTCTACATGGTGGTATTTCCAGATACACAGGGCAGCAAACGGTTGTCGAAATCAATTCTATTATCGCCGTAAAAGGTGAATTCAAGGCTTATCATTCAAAAACAATTCCCCCTTTAAATAATCGGGAGCTATTTCATCGTGACCACAGACTTTGTATGTATTGTGGTCGTGACTTTCGGGAAACTGAACTGACCCGAGACCATGTAATTCCATTATCACAGGGAGGTAAAAACCATTGGTCGAATGTGGTAACTGCCTGTAAACGATGTAATGCCCATAAGGGTGGTAGAACACCTGAACAGGCCAATATGCCTTTATTGGCCGTCCCATATATCCCCAACATTGCCGAATATCTTGTGCTAAGAAATCGCCGTATCCTTGCAGATCAAATGGAATTTCTAAAAGGCCAGTTTAAGGAAATGGATCGACACATAGCATAAGGCTGTGCTAATTAAACTTAGTATTGGCATTGACAACATTTGTTAAAGATTGAGCTAAAGTCATAACAATTACTGCTAAAGTGAAATATAGTCTATTATGCTAAATTAGACGTAATAAATTCACATAGTTACCTATGGCAGACTCTAATAAAAATCTTGTCGAAGAAAAACTCGCCGCCCTGCGTGAGAGCTATTATTCCAGTCTGCCTCAGAAAATTAGCGACATACAAACAACATGGGATAAAGTATTAGCAGACAAAGATGCAGATATGCTAAAAGAATTTCAGCATCAGGTTCACACTTTATCAGGTTCCGGTGCGACATTTGGTTTGGAAGAGATAAGTCGCATATCAAAAGAGATCGACAATGCAGTAACTTCCCTGCTATCGGCGTCCTCATACCCGGATAGTAACACTCAGAAAGCTATTTCTCAGCTTATTAATGATATTGCGCTTGAAGTTTCAAACATCATTCCTCAGCTTGATACGACAGGGGTATCTCAAGTTAATGAACAGGTTAATGAAGATAGACCTGTCTATATTGTCGAGGACGATGTAATACTTGGCAACAAATTAAAGACAGAGCTAGAAGCTGTGAATTACCATGCACAGGTTTTTACAGAGCTGGATAGTTTTAAACAGGCTTATCAGTCAAATAAACCTGATGCCGTCATCATGGATATGGTGTTTCCCGAGAATGAAGAGGGGGGAGCCAGGGCCATGCAAACCCTGATGCAAATGTATCGTCCAACACCGCCAGTCATTTTTATATCAAATCGTCATGATATTAAAGCCAGACTTGAAGCCGTTAGAGCTGGAGCAAGCCGTTATTTCACCAAACCGCTTGATACCGAGAAGTTAATTCAGACTCTGAGTGGGGTTACTAATCGCTTACCCCATCAACCCTATCGTGTCATGGTGGTGGACGATGATAAGGAACTGGCTGAATATTATGGAGTACTCTTACACGGGGCGGGTATCTTAACAAAACTCATTCACCAACCACTTGATACGCTAGAGGCGCTTGAAGACTGGCAGCCTGACCTCGTGATTATGGACGTTTATATGCCAGAGTGTAATGGACTAGAACTGGCTTCAATCATACGACAGGACGATAAGTTTACAACTCTACCCATTGTATTCCTTTCATCAGAACAGGATATCAATAAACAACTATATGCCCTGGATCTGGGTGGCGATGCCTTTCTGACAAAACCCGTGGATCAACAGCAATTACTTTCAACGGTGATTGCCAGGGTAAAACGGTCTCGGTGGTTGATTAGACTCAAGACTGATCTGGAAATGTCACTCCAGAAAAATGAATCACAGCGTAAGGAAATAGAGAAAAAAGAAGAGCGTTTACGCTTTAGTCAGTATTTTGCCGGGATAGGTACCTGGGATTTAAACCTCACAACCCAGGATATGCACTGGTCAGAGAAAATCGGGCCATTATTGGGTTACGAAAAGAATAAGGTTTCACCTAGCTATGATGCTTTTCTTGCTGCGGTCCATCCGGAAGATAAACAAAAGCTTATAAAAGCGATGGACTCCTGTGCTACCGAGAGTCGTGACTATGAGATTGAGCACCGGATTATCTGGCTTGATGGTTCCATACGCTGGTTATTGCAAAAAGGCGATGTAATTCGAAATGCGGAGGGCAAACCGGTGCGTATGTTAGGTGCGATCCAGGATACAACTCGCAGGAAGCAGCTTGAAAAAGATCTGGCCACACAAAAAGAGTTTGCAGTGCAGGCGAACAGTGCCAAATCAGAATTCCTGTCCCGTATGAGCCATGAATTACGTACACCCTTAAATGCCATTATTGGTTTTACCCAACTGCTCGAATCGGATACAGAGCAGCCATTGCTTGAACATCAGCACGACAGTTTGAATGAAATACTTAAAGCATCAAATCATTTGCTCGAGTTAATCGACGAAGTCCTTGATCTGGCGAAAATTGAGGCAGGTAAAGTACAGCTCAATATTGAAGAAACTGAGGTTGTCGATGTGCTGCTGGAGAGCTATAGCATGATGATACCGATGGCTGAAAATCAAGATATTACCCTTGAGTTCGATATGGATAAATGTGAGAAGGTGGGCCTGAGTGTGGATCGTACTAAATTGAAACAGGTGATGTTTAATCTGATCTCTAATGCCATCAAATACAATAAAGCTAATGGCAAAGTCTGCGTTACCTGCGAGCCGAAAGGGACACAGAGAATTCGTATCAATGTATCGGATACGGGAATCGGAATACCAGCAGAACGACAGTCAGAACTATTTAAAGCGTTTAATCGTCTTGGGGCAGAATCAACCGATGTTGAGGGCACTGGGATTGGGCTCATGATCAGTAAAAAGATTATTGAGATGATGGGAGGAGAGATGGGTTTTCAAAGCAAGCCCGGAACAGGCAGTACATTCTGGCTTGAGATGTCCACGCTGTCTGAAATCAAATCGAGTGATTTAGGTGAAGATAAACTGGCCCTGCCTTAAACCATCCTGATATAAATGTGTATATAAAATAGTCAATTTTTTAAGTCTTTGATTTAGGTTTCCCCGCTAAAAATATAATTTCTTTGCCCCTTGCATGATGCCCTGAATGATCTGAAACTTGTCGGCTATGCAACCCAGCTTCGTTCATTTACATCTCCACACCGAGTATTCCCTGGTTGATGGCATGATTCGCGTCAAGCCACTGGCCCAGGCCGTGGCGGAACAGCGCATGCCCGCTGTGGCGGTGACCGATCAGGGCAATCTGTTTGCCATGGTCAAGTTCTATCGTGCAGCCATGGCCACTGGGGTGAAACCTATTATTGGCGCCGATATCTGGGTGCACAATGAACAGAATCCAAATCAGCCATCAAGGCTGGTATTGCTCTGCAAGGACAACGAGGGCTACCGCAATCTGACCTACCTGGTTTCCAAAACCTACCTGGAAGGACAGCATCGTGGAATCCCCATCCTCGACAAAAAGTGGCTAAATGGTTACAGCAATGGACTGATTGCCCTGTCCGGAGGACGGTCTGGAGATGTTGGTCAGGCGCTGCTGGCTGAAAATTGGGAAGAGGCCGACCGCCTGTTGAGCGAATGGCAGACCTGGTTCCCAAACTGCTTTTATCTGGAATTACAGCGTACTGGTCGAGAGGGAGAAGAGGCTTATATCCATGCTGCCGTGGAGCTGGCCATTCGACGCGATGTCCCTGTGGTTGCCACCAATGATGTACATTTTCTTAAGACAGATGATTTTGCTGCTCATGAAGTGCGTGTCTGCATCCACGATGGCCGGACTATCGATGACCCACGTCGTCCTAAACGCCATTCTGAGCAGCAATACCTGCGTAGTCCGGAAGAGATGCAGGCCCTGTTTGCCGATCTTCCCGAGGCGCTGGAGAACACCGTTGAGATTGCCAAACGCTGTAATCTGGAACTGACCCTCGGCAAAAACTACCTGCCCGATTATCCAATACCACCGGGGATGACCATCGAAGAATTTCTCGCGGTCGAATCCCGCCGAGGCCTGGGGGAGCGCTTTAAGATAATCCTGGATTCCGAGGCCAGTGATTACGACGCAAAGCGAAAGGAATACCTGGACCGGCTGGAGCTGGAACTCAAGGTTATCAATGACATGGGATTTCCCGGTTACTTCCTTATCGTGGCCGACTTTATCAAATGGGGGAAGGAAAACGGTGTGCCGGTGGGGCCGGGTCGTGGTTCCGGGGCCGGTTCCCTGGTGGCCTATGCCCTGACTATTACAGATCTCGACCCCATTGAATATGACCTGCTGTTCGAGCGATTCCTCAACCCGGAACGTGTCTCCATGCCTGACTTCGATGTGGACTTCTGTATGGAAGGCCGTGACCGGGTTATCGAATACGTGGCCGAGCACTATGGCCGCGACAAGGTTTCCCAGATCATCACCTATGGTTCCATGGCCGCCAAGGCGGTGGTGCGAGACGTGGGCCGTGTATTGGGCCATCCCTATGGTTTTGTCGATCGTATTGCCAAGCTGATTCCATTTGAAATCGGCATTACCCTCGAGAAGGCGCTGGAGCAGGAAGAGGCCTTCAGGGAACTCTACGAGCAGGATGAGGATGTACAGGCACTCATCAACATGGCCCGTTCTCTGGAAGGCCTGTCCCGTAATGCTGGTAAGCACGCCGGGGGTGTGGTGATTGCCCCCTCCAAACTGACCGACTTCACCCCATTGTATTGTGAGCAGGGTGGGGGCAGTCTGGTCACGCAATTTGATAAGGACGATGTGGAGGCCATTGGCCTGGTCAAGTTCGATTTTCTGGGCTTGCGTACCCTGACCATCATCAACTGGGCCGTGCAGGCTGTGAATAAGGTAAAGGAAGCCTCCGGTGAAGAAGCCATCGACATCAACACTATCCCACTGGATGATCAGGCTACCTTCCGCTTATTAAAAGACTGCGCCACTACCGCGGTGTTCCAGCTGGAATCCCGTGGTATGAAGGACCTCATCAAGCGCCTGCAGCCGGATTCCTTCGAAGATATCGTTGCCCTGGTAGCCCTGTTCCGGCCGGGCCCTCTGCAGTCAGGAATGGTGGATAACTTTATCAACCGTAAGCACGGTCGTGAGACCGTCTCTTATCCCGATGCCAAATATCAGCACGAGAGCCTGAAAACGATCCTGGAGCCGACTTACGGCATTATTCTCTACCAGGAGCAGGTCATGCAGATTGCCCAGGTGCTGGCAGGTTACTCTCTCGGTG
>JAOULO010000074.1 GCA_029881995.1 Gammaproteobacteria bacterium | reverse complement strand
CAGTATAGGATTCTCGCAGCTGGTCAAAGGTGACGTTACGAAAACCGGGATTATTCACATCGGGTGAAATACTGGCGGTACGGTTAGTGGGCCCTAACACACCGGCTACAAAACGGGGTTTGTCGGGGGTGGCAATCTCATCACAGGCCTCACGCGCGACTTTTGCCGCCGCCACATTCATTTCATAGACCAGCTCTTCCATCTCATAATCGGCCATGGAAATGGAGTTGGCATTGAAGGTATTGGTCTCGATGATATCGGCCCCGGCCTCCAGGTAGGCCTTATGGATATCCCTGATGATCTGCGGCTGGCTCAATACCAGCAGATCATTATTGCCTTTTACATCACAAGGCCAGTCGGCAAAACGGTCCCCCCGATACTGGGCCTCATCCAGTTTATACGTCTGGATCATGGAACCCATGGCACCATCAAGGACAAGAATACGTTGTTTGAGAAGCTCGGTGAGACTAGCCATTTAAATCGAACCACCTGTAGGTATATATATAGGAATGTTAATGGTAGCAGAATGCATTATTGACAACCAATTTACAGTCGTGAGCGATCATCCACGCAACACCACGACGGTGTGGTCGGTAAATAATATATGAGAGTTTACAAAGGGCTATTCAGCACAGATAGCAAAACCAGCTTCCTTACCTGCACTTTGCATTCTGGACTCAACCTGCTTGATAAATTCCGTAACATCAATCAGTTTCTCGGGTCCTGTTGTGGCAATACCCATGCTAAATGACAGTTTGTGCTGGTTATCCTGTTCAAACATATCAATGAGTCGCTTACTGATGGCTTCCGCCTCATTGGTCTGTGTTCGCGGCATGATGATACAGAACTCATTATCTGCAACACGGCAGGGAATATCGGCCTCACGAATCTGACTCTTGATATCATGACCAATCTGGTTCAGTACTACATTACCTATGGCCTGACCTTTGCTTCTAACCAGTTCCTGATAACCATTCAAAGAGAAGCAGACAAAACTGATAGTTTCCTTGTATCGCCCTGCATTGGCCAGCTCACGGCTCAGGTTTTCCAGCATCCCATCACGGTTGACCAGTTCAGTCAGCTCATCTTTGCGTGATAACTCATTTAGCTGACGAGTACGCTCGGTTACCACCTCTTCAAGACTTTCCGCATAGTCTTCCAGTTCTTCCTGGGCAAACTTGACCTTGGTAAGCAGGCTTTCAATATAGGTATCCATGATAATTTGCATATCAAAATGCATAATTTTGTGGAGCGCTGCACGTAACGGGGCACTATTTGGCTCATTAATATCTATCGTTTCACGCAATAGATTTTCTAGCTGATAGGCCGCTGACATGTAAAATTTAGCCGAAACACCCAGGTTTTCATGAGAACGACCTATTTCCAGACGCCTTGTGACATATTCGGTCCCATACTCACCCGCAAAAAGCTGCTGGATATATGCTTTCATGGTTATTTTCAGCTTGGGCAGGCGATCGTCTACATCAATAACCGCTTTAGTTTCTGGAATGGACATCTGGTAGTCGTAAAACCGCTCTACGATCTTGTCCAGACTGGATTCAATCACTGAAGCATGGGCCTTGAGCAAACTGGCATCCGCTTCACCAAAATTGATTAGATTCTTATGTGTATTAATTTCCTGCTCAGACATTGATTGAGCAGCAAGTGTATTATTTGCCTTCATGGTACGAGCTTCCCCTGACTTCCATTAGCGACGCGAAACACCCAAATAATATATTAAAAAACTCAGTTCATATCGTTTAAATCAATATAGTACGACTCAATTGCACCATTTCCCAGTACAGCAGAAACAGGCTAACACCCATTAATAATAGACCAAACACACGTGCTTGCCTGCCCTTTACCTTCTGTACAGTAAACGGAAGTTTCATCCTTGCCGGTGGAATACGAGCAGAAGTCACTACGCGGTACCCCAGCCAGAACATCAAGCCAACTGGCAGACTACGGGTGGCGGCATAGGCGATACTGGCATAACGCATCTTTTTCTCATTCATGCCCGACATCGCAAACGGGTCCACCGCCGTGGGATCAAAACTTAACAGAAAATCTACTAATGGTTCCAGCCAAATTAGAAAAAGTATGTAAAATGCGATAAAAATCAGCCAATTTTGCCTAACCTGCTTATCGCCAGGGACAAATTCCGGTCTTTTTTGCCGCATTTTTCAACACTGCTCCCAGGGAAGCCCCTCGAATCGCCAACCACCGAGGGTACTCCGATGGTGACTATCATCCAGTTCGCCCTCAAAACCCTCTTCAATGTTATAGACCTGGTGAAATCCTTCTTTTAATAGTAATTCCCCTGCCTCGAGGGAGCGTTTACCACTACGGCAAATCAGCAGAATGGGGACATTATGACCAGATTTGTGGTCCAGCCCGCCAAGTACCAACTTGCGGACTTCCGCGGCAAAATGGGGGTTAATATTCCAGTCTGGTTCATCGATCCAGGCAATGTTGATGGCACCCACTGGGTGACCAATAAACAGGAATTCCATCTGGGACCGCACATCCACTAACAGGGATTTGGGGTCATCCTGCAATAGCCGAGATGCCTTAATCGGTGTAAGGGTTTTTACCTTTGCGCTGCTCATTCCACTATCCTACTCGCCATATATATAAAGTATAGAGCCCACAGGGAAAAATATTTTCTAAAACCTGTAACCAATTCTTGCCTTCAATCGTCATGACAACATCACAAACTGTCTTGGAGGACAACATGATAAAAATTAAACATACATTCATTGCTTACTTATTAATCAATCTTCTTTCTGCCTGTGGTGGTGGTAGTGGTAACAGTGGTAGTGGCGGTGGCAGTAATACTGGTGGCGAAGGGGGCGGTTCTAATGGCCAGTATGATTTAACGGAGTATCTATTTGATAAATCACTTAATGTCACATCAGCCACAAAATCATATCCTGTGGCCATTTATGCAAAATCAACGGGGGATTTATCCATCAGATACACCGACAAATTTGAAAAAACCTTTGACGATACAATCTACTGGACGACTGATGATGTGCCATCCAGCACATTTGTAGTAACAGCAACGACTATTGAAGAAACCGTCCATTCAGCAGAGGATTCCCCTCGCACTCTAAAACGCTTTGCGGATGTTGGAACAAAGTATATGGATGCCAATGCCGACTCAGGCTTTTTCGGTATACAAAACGCGCGTTGTACTGTTATTAAACACCACGACTCAATAGACCTGGGTACACTGACAGGTACCTTTACTCTCGTCAGTGGTGTTTATAGTGATGTTCTTGAAATTAACTGTGTGACGGGTTTTGTTATCAACAACGAGGTTGCTGAGCACACTAATCTGACACATTATTTTGTGCGTGATATCGGCCTGGTATTTTCAGAAGGGACATTAATCTTATTCGATGAAGTTTATATGGTGTCTGAAATTTAATCATAACAGTCACCAATATTTTGATTATATTTTTGGAAGATGTTGCTCAATTAATTCACTAAATCATTTCGATGGGTTACCATTTGATATCAAATTTGTAACAACGAAGTAGTTTTGTAAATATCTGGGATCTAGACACAGGATAAATTGGACACAAAGGATGTATCGAATGGACTTTGATTTTGGAAAAATCTATCACGACCACAAGGATCATATTTATAACTATATCTATCGATTGTGTGGCGATCATCATCAGGCACAGGATGTAGTACAACAGGCCTTTATCAAACTTATGTCTGACCCAGGGCTTGATAAAGTACAAAACATTAAAAGCTACCTGTTCACAATTTCCCGTAACCATCTTTACGATACCTGGAAAAAGAAAAAAGAAACTCTGGTTGATGAGGCTGGCCTCGAACTTATTGAACCAGTATCAGAAGGTGAAATGAGTGACGCCTTGGCAAAACAGCAACTACAAACTGCCGTTAGCTTTTGTATTAATCGCTTAACTGATAAGTATCGCGACCTGACCATCCTGCGCTATATCGAAGATCTTTCTATAAAGGAAATTGCCGGCATCACAAATTTTAGTGAGTCGGACATAAAAGTAAGCCTACTACGTGCAAAAAATCAATTTGACATAGGTCTGACTCAACACATGTACCTAAAAGTTGCAAAAACCCGGCAACAATGCAATCAAATGAATAGCATGCTAGCGCCCTATAAAGATCAGGATATTCCTGAAGCAGACTTAGCCTCATTTGAAAAACACATGTCAAGTTGTGAACTATGTGCTGAAGATGCCGAAGAAATGAAACGTAAACGTAAGCTGTTTGCTATCGTACCACTGGTCGCTGCACCACTTTCACTGGATACCGCCTTTAATGATGCCGTTGCGGCAACATCTTCTTCTACTATAAATACTGGAAGTGATGATCTAGCAAATTCTACTACAAACACGGGTAAAGCTGGCATGATGAAAATTGCAACTGGAGTAGGCGGAGCCGTGCTGATTGTTGCTGCCAGTGTATTTTTATTACCTGACAGTAAACCCACTGCTGTAACAAATCAGCATCAACTGGCACCAAAAAATGTTGCGGTTTCTCCTGCTGCCAAAGACGATGCAACTAAATCGAAATCAAATAAACCAGGAACAACTTTTCCTTTAACTGCATCTATGAGGCTGACACCAAGTTCTGCACCCGTAAAATCGTACTGGACTATCCGGTCTCTAGATAAGAATAATAATGTTATAGATCGATCTGTATATGCAACCATAAGTAAAAAACTGGATACGAAACTTTTACCAGGCAAGTACAAGCTTATTGCAAAAATTGATAAGACAATAATTGAAAGAATTATACACGTAGGCTTTGACCACCCACAGCATATTGATATTGTTGCAAATGGCGGTGAGATAAGTATTACCACGAAACTACCTGAAAACATTGGTGTAACTGGTCACGGTCTTTATTATGCCATCTATAAGTCAAAACAGGACCTGGAACGCCACAAAAAGGTGGGGACATACTTGTATAAAAAGGACGGTACTAAAGCAACATTACCTGCTGGAGATTATATCGTTAAACTGGTTTACTCAAACAGTGTACAGCCAATTGATTCAACTAAAACAGTAACAATTAATGCAGGTAAAACGAGTCGTGTTAATTTTTCACTTGGGCTTGGTATATTTAAACCAGTTACTATTCTTTCTGGTAAAAACCTGCCATACAAACAAAGTGTTCATTGGTCCATAGAAAGAACACCTGAAACCAGCACAACAAAAGACAAAATTTACAGAAAAATTATCGACAACGGAAATTCAGCTACCTTGTTACCTGGTGAATATATATTCACCGCAAAATTAGGTAATATTGAGCAATCATTACGGGCCAAAATTTTAACAGGAAAGTTACTACCACCACGCTTTACATTAAAGGGTGGAATACTTCGTTCGGTAATTTGGAGTAATAAGGCTAAAACAATCAGAAACAGAAGCATTTATACATTCGTATATAATTTTGATGAATATAACAAACTATTAGATTCAAGACCTGCTAAACAGGCTTATATAGAAAATCGCCGACCAGACCATGCCATTCTAGGTACAGGTAAATATATGTTTGTTGTTATGTCTAAAAAATTTCAACCACTACTTGAACTACCCATCAATATTACCGATGGCGAAACAAAAATCATTTCAAAAGTAATACCAGACTAGGGAGAAGATCAATGAATCGAATCAAACAACTAAGTTATCTAATTTTACTAACTAGCCTGAGTTTTACGGCGGCATCTCAGGACATTTCTGCTATGAAGAACATGATGCAGCAGGAGATGATGGCCTCGTGTCAGGATCGTGCCTTTCTTTCATGTGTTGGCATTAGTAGTAACAAATGTACTAAATCGGGCCGTAAAGCAATTTCTTCCTGCGATCATCTTTTTCCAAAAAGTATGGCTGCAATGAGCGCCAACAATGGTATGGCGATGGAAGCATTTGGTGAATGTATAAATAAGACAATGTTAAAGCACACTGGAGTACCATCCAACAGGCTTGATGCCTGTGACTCTATGGCAGATAACAGCCCTGCTGGCGGTCAGCCAGAAATGGATCCGGAACAGATGATGGCAATGATGGGTACAATGCTTAAACAGCATGCCGATGCAACGGGAACAAGTGGCGTAACTTTACCACTATATAAAAATGCTGTCGTCAAGGCACATTTTGCAAATGGTGAAATGGCAAATACATTCGACGACATCAAGCCTATCCCGGCACTAACGATGGAATCACCTGACGGTATTAACAAAATAGCGAGCTTTTACCGGGGTAAGCTAAAAGGCTTTAGAGAGTATAAAATGCTAGGTGGCGTCGTGTTTTTGAAAAATGGTCCGAAGAAGTTTGATCGAATTAAAGATATGAAAAAATATATGACTACTCCACATGTTGAAATAATGCCAACACCCGGTGTTTCTAACACATCAATACAAATTGCCTATGAGAAATAACAGTTAGAAGGAAATAAACCGTCCCGAAAAGACTTCGGGGCGAGTTTTTTCTGTAAAAACATTCTTCATTCGTAGCCAGCTAGACCCTTTATGGTTAAGATCCACGCATGAATGCCTCAGCAACAGCCAGACCGAAAGAAACTCGACTAAAACCACCAAAAACTTTGATGCGGCAAATCGGTCGTGCCATTGCAGATTACGACATGATTAGAGAAGGAGATCGTCTTTTACTTGGACTGTCAGGTGGCAAAGACTCACTCTCATTACTATATATTCTCAACCACCTGAAAAGTTATGCACCTATCAAGTTTGATCTGGCTGCTATGACTGTGGATCCAGAGGTCGAAGGTTTTGATCCCTCCCACCTCAAAACCTACACCTCGGAGTTGGGAATTCCGTACTTTTACGAACAACAGCCGATTGCCAAACAGGCCGAGGAACAGATGAAAAATGACTCTTTCTGTTCCTTCTGCTCACGTATGAAACGCGGCATTATGTACTCTACCTGCCGCCGCGAAGGCTATAATGTGCTGGTACTGGCCCAGCACCTGGATGACCTGGCTGAGAGCTTTCTGATGTCCGCCTTCCGGGGAGGCCAGCTCAGGACCATGAAGGCCAATTACACTAACAAAGGGGGGGATGTACGCATTATCCGTCCCATGGTCTATGTTCGCGAACGACAGACGGCTGACTTTGCCCGTGAGGCAAACCTACCAGTGGTACCCGATTCCTGCCCTGCCTGTTTCGCCATGCCCACCGAACGAGAACACATGAAACAACTACTCGCATCGGAAGAAAGCCATAATAAGGGCCTATTCAAAAGTCTGTTGACTGCCATGCGGCCCCTGATAGACAGGCAGCAGGCTGAATAAACCTAAGAGCTGTAAAATAACTCTAGAATATGTCGGGATATTTTACATATCTCAATTCTAATGCATCCTGAATACCAGTTAATTAGTTGATTCTTATATACAAATATAAGCTGGCATAATCCCTGCTTAAAATGTGGTTAGAAACATTATTAGACGCACATTATGGAGTAGTATTATGTGGTACAAAATTAAATTGAGCATCGCTGTACTTGCTTTCACCCTCTTAGGTGAGAACATGAGTATCAGTGATGAAATTATCGATAAATCTGGGCAAATCCAGATTTTTGTGAAATAAAAAAAGCCCTGCTAAACAGGGCTTTTTAAATTACTATTTAATTATACCTTTAGTGGCTGCGACGTTTGTAGCCAGCAAATCCCATCATCAACAAACCAACTGCCATTAGAGCCAGTTGTGCAGGTTCAGGAATTTTTACATCAAAACTAAATCCAGATTGTTGCCCAACACTAGTATGGTTAATCTTGGCAACAAATGTCATCGAGTACATATCGTCATCAGAGATAGAGCCTGAAGCCTGTTTCGAAAAAGCCCCTGAACCAAACTCGCCATATAGTAGTTCATTAGACAGTCCATTTTCGGCATTAGAACCATCCATAAAGATTCCCATAGTACCTGTACCAGCCAAAGTACCGCCATAAGATGCCACATAACTAGATCTTTGTAGATCTGTCACTGTCATCATTATCGAAAGCGAACCTTCACGCCCAGAAACGGCAAATGCATTTAATGCAAGATTATCGATAAGGTCTGTACCTATGTACGGATTTTGCATCGCATAACTGACAACTTTCCAGCCTTCAAAGCTTTTCATCATTTCAAGAAGTCCATCACCGTCAATATCAGTTTCTGATACTGTGGTCGAACCATCAGAAATAGTAACAATAAGAGCGGCATTTGCCGGAGCGATGGAAAATATGGCAAGCATGCTTGCAAATACAATTCCAATTAATTTTTTCATCATCTTAGTCCTTAATATAATTAACCATTTCAATTGATCTCACCTGAACACCCCAAAACGGAGAAATCGTGTAAAACCTGTTATACACAAGGCAATGATTGTGCCAACCTCATATCTATATGATTTTATTGATAATTAACTTTTGCTACCTTATGCAGCGTTAAGCATTTCGACAAACTTGCTAATTTTTTAAACAATCCAGAATTGACATGACTTGATCTGGTGGATTTATAAACATTTATATAAGGTTATAGTGACTATTTAGACTTAATTCTTCTCTAAACGCAGTATGAAAAACATTTTAACTTAATGTTTTTATTACATTTTCTATTAACATCTCCTTATCGTTATGGAACAAACCTTCGGAGATGATGCCACTTTAGAAATATGTGATCTAGTTCACAACGATGTAAATAATCCCGACAATACATCCTGTAAAAAACTTATACTCTGAACAAATAAAAAAAGGCCCCTATTGGAAAGGGGCCTTAAAACACAGCTAGACAACAATTGCCTGTTAAGGCGACTAGCTTTTGACGACGCTTCGAATGTGCTTTTGGAATGAAGTTGGGATATCCACTATCCCTCCCAAAAGACACAATATTTATGTAGCAATCATCGTGCCAAAAGCTTAACCGACTGTTTTAATTGAATTATATTTGTTCAATGGGAGATGGAAATAAATTTGTTGTAAATATATTCGACAACTAACACCAAGATTAAATAACTTGAACAACTCGCCAATTATTCCCACTACTCCTAATTATCTTTGAATATTATTACTATAATTACCAATTTTATTACTTCATAAGCTAATATTTTCCACAAATGAGCTATTTATTTAAAATTTTTATGGTTACGGGTATTGGTCACCATGATTATTAGCATAAAACGTAATAAATTAAATATTCCCTTATTATACGCTACAAGTGGGAAATATTATCTAAAAATAGCTAGAATATCGATATTTAGTGGGAATAATAAACTTTTTTTAGAGTATGGGACTAAAATTTTATTTCAAGCCACCTTGTTAACTCCCTGTTTTTATATAAATAATTACCTTTTTACAAATAGCCACAAAAAAAACCTGAAATCTATCACAAAACGGCCGATTCTAAGCTTAATGAAAACTACCTCTCCAGGAGGTGTGAAATGGCTCCAAACCCAAATGTGTACCAGAAAGAAGGAATAGGCTGGTTCATTCGTCTATCAGATCGTGAAGAGGGACCATTAGAAAGTAATGAGGAAGCCCAGCGGTATCTGAAATTATTACTACTGACCTGTGCAGCCCGTACCGAAGTAGCCTGCCTGGAAAGGGAATGTCTCGTCTAAACAGACTATACTGTAAGAAATTCTGACAACCCCCCCGTACAAGGAAGTACACACCTAACTAATTAAAATCTATCATTTTTACCTATTATTTTTGTGGACTTATGTCAGAAAGGCTTACAGGCTTAAGCTGCTCAAATCTATAACTATTTGATTGTAAAGACCTTAGTAATTCAGGCATGATTAATGCTATCTACCTCTTACCGAGCAAATTCGGCTGACTATCTGGAGGTAAGAATTATGCTGTTTACCAATGTCATGAAGACACTCGTGTTAATCGGACTGTTTATCGCCATTCCACTGGCCATTATCAATTTGTCCCGGCGTCAAATTAACCGCCTGGTGCAGTACCTGAGAAGCCGCCCTCATCGCTCATAGGGTGAGCTTTCACCCTCAGGGCGGGTCTGGAACAAACGAAACGACCACATATATTGCTCAGGCTCCTCTCGAATCATGGCCTCCAGGGCCTGGTTCATGGTCCGGGCGTCCACCACATCATCCCCACTGGGGAAATTTTTCAGTGCCGGGAAAAACTTCACCTCATAGCGGTCCTTGCGACGATTAAAATGGGTAATACAGGGTACCACCACCGCGTGAGTCATATTGGCCAGGCGCCCCAGGGTGGTCAGACTGGCCGTGGGGATTTCGAAAAAGGGTAAAAACTCACTTCGTTGTTTATTCCCCATGTCCTCATCAGGCAGGTAATAAAATACATTCTTTTTCCGGATCGCCCTCACGACATGGCGAATCCCTGCACTACGCTCAATCAATTTACTGTTGAACCGAGTTCTGCCACGGCTGACCAGCCAGTCATAAAGCGCATTTCGGACCGGTTTTACCAGGCCCACCGTGGGGTAGCGTCGTGTAATCGCAATCGCACCGTATTCCAGGCCCGGTGTGTGACAGCTGAGGACGATGATCCGTCGATCAGACAGATAAGGATTCTCGATATGCTCTACACCCTGAATATCGATACGTCGATTCAATTTTCCAGGCCTGGCAAACCAGATTAGGCCATAATCCAGTAAGGCCATGCTGGCATACTCAAAAAAGCGTCTCACCATCACCTGTCTGGCCTTGTCCGATTTATCTGGAAAGCACATGGCCAGATTGGTTTCCACAATCTGACGGCGTTTACGATGCCGAATCAGGATATAACGTGCCAGCCACTTGGCCAGGCGTTGGCGTACCGCACCTGGTAATAGTGTCATAACCCAGAGAAACCCCACTGATAGCCAGACCAGCCAGAAATCCGGCCCAAGGAAACGCCATTCAAATTTTGGTTTATAAGCCTGTTCCATACGAATAAAACAACTCGATGAGTAAAGGCCATCTCTGACCAATATTTTTTATAGTTAAAATTCTGCAGTAATTAAACTATCGGCCAATCAATGATGAGCAATAGTAATTAATTTGTTTAGTTTAGATGGGAAACACAGGGCAAAATGAAAATTTGCTTTAACCAACAACATCAAGCTGACGGGAGCGAAATTCGACCTTAAGCTCTTTTGCCAGACTTTCACACTGTTGAATATCGACTCCGGCCAGGCCATCAATCGCCGTTGCGGTCACTTCGGGGATATATTCAGGGGCACGTTTGAGAAAATCCAGCATGGCCTGCCAGGCCCCGTTGAGCTGTGGAGCACAATGCTGAATATACAGTGCTTCATTCTGGGTATTCATACTGACAGAAACAGCATCAATCAGACCTTGCATCTCAGGTAACACATCCCGTTTGTTCACCAGGCAGGCCAGACCATCGGTATTCAGGCGAACCTGGCCACCTTTGTCTTTTATATATTTGGCCACCTGCAATAACACCTTGAACCGCAGGGTTGGTTCACCAAAACCACAGAAGACTACCTGCTCATAAACTGTCGGATCGCCAATCACTGCGACGATTTCCTCATACTCGGGACGGCGGTTTAAACTCAGGTCATACTCATGCACCTGATATGAACCCAGCGTCTTGGGACAGAACTCACACACCAGGGTACAGCGGTCTGTAATATTCAAATAGAGTTTATTGCCGATGGTATAGCTTAAGGTATCTTGCATTTGTATATTCACTACTCAATTTCTGCTAACAGGCGATCTATCATCCCTTCTGCCTGAGAACCATAGCCACCACCAAACAATACAAAATGGTTGATGATGTGGTAAAGATTATAAAAGGTCTTACGGATTTGATAACCGTGATCCAGTGGCCAGGACTCATTATAGGCCGCATAAAAATCAGCAACCATTTTG
>JAOULO010000073.1 GCA_029881995.1 Gammaproteobacteria bacterium | reverse complement strand
TTACCCACTATGTTGCTACTCCTGCACAGATATAACGGTATATGGGACAAATACTTTATATATAAGGTCACAAAACCAGTAGATTAACTAGTGATTTCCATTGGAGTCACCATTGAAATCAAGACGTGTTTTGTTAAAGCGCTTGAGTTTTAACTGGATAATGTCGCCATCCTGTTCGGTCTTGGTGATTTTAATGGGTAAATAATGCAGTTCCTGGGCACACCAGAAAGTAAAATGATATTGACTCTTTTCAGCACGATGATCGAGTTGCAGCACATTTAGGATGCCCATTGAGGTTTTAACTTTTTCCTGGCGGGTATATTTCAGTGTCTGGGTTTGAATCCGCTTATGATCGACTACCTGGAACTGGAATGATCGTTGACCATTCATGAGGCCCTTCATTAAGGCAAGCTGGAAGCTCAGGAGATCGTGTGTATCAGGTTTCAATTCTTCTGGTGAGTTATGACCTGTCATCTGTATTCGTTTTTTTCTCCAGTCAAAAGTTGCCTTAAAGGTGATTTCCTTTTTTCCTCCTGTACGCTGATACTCATATTTTTTCGGTAAAATAGTATTTTTTGAAATTTCTACGACACTATGTTCCATAAACTTATCTGATACAAACAATGAGATGATTCCAGTTGGAATAGTTGTGGAGGCATAGTTTAATATTTTTCCATGTTCTCTGGAAATAAGGCGGCGATGACTTTCTCCGAGTATGGTTCCATTTTTACTGACCTCATAGTCAGCCGTAAACCCACTGAACAATGGATTAGCATGAAGGGGTGGAACAAAGATAAGTAGAATAAATGATAGGCGCCATCGCATAGGCAATAAGTGTATCATTTATTTCATTAAGCACCAGTTATAATAGTTTAGGTTGCGTAAGAGGTTTGTTGTCAAATAATACTATACCTTTAGATAATGCTAAGCGCCTATCGGCAAACCATCTTACGGCCTTTGGATAGATTTTATGCTCTATCTCATGGATGCGCTCTATTAACTGTTGTTCCGTCTCATTTTCAGCGATGGATATTTTTCCCTGTAGAATAACAGGACCACTGTCCAGTTCGGGAACGACAAAGTGGACACTGGCACCATGTTCTTTTTCACCAGCATCAAGTACACGTTTGTGGGTATTCAAACCCTTGTATTTGGGGAGTAGTGAAGGGTGAATGTTCAACATTCTCCCTGCATAATGATTAACAAACTCATCGGTCAGAATACGCATGAAACCTGCTAGAACGATCAGATCAGGTTGGTATGTATCAATGGCCTTTACCAGTGCCTGATCATATTTCTGGCGGTCATTGAAATCTGCATAGGGTATGACTTCGCCTGGGATCCCTGCAAGCTCAGCACGTTTGAGGCCGTATGCATCGGCCTTGTTACTGAATACCGCAACAAGCTTACCATTGATCTGACCTGATTGAACTGAATCAATAATGGCCTGCAGGTTGCTGCCATTACCCGAAATCAGTACAAGAATACGACAGGGGCTGTTCACTAGTTGATGACAACCTGTTCCTGATCGGCAGCTAGTGGAGTGATTTTACCAATCTGCATGGCTGCAAGCTGATGTTCCTTCAGGATGCTGAGCGTATCAGAAACATCATCGGGGCTAATGACCAGTACCATTCCGATACCGCAATTAAAGGTTCGGTACATCTCATTGGGTTCAACATTACCCTTTTCCTGCAGCCAGTCGAAAATGGCCGGTCTACTCCAGCTCTGGCTATCAATCTGGGCCTGGGTTTTTTCGGGCATCACCCTGGGCAGGTTTTCCAGCAAACCACCTCCGGTGATATGGGCCATGGCTTTGACATTGACTGTTTCGATCAGCTTTAACAGGGGTTTGACATAGATTTGGGTTGGGGCAAGGAGTCGTTCGCCCAGTGTGGCACCATCAAAGGGACTGTTCAGATCAGCATTGCTGACTTCAATAATCTTGCGTATCAGGGAATAACCATTGGAGTGGGGGCCACTTGAAGCAAGCCCTATTAATACATCCCCTTCACTGACCTCCTGGCCGGTAATAATGCGGCTTTTTTCGACTACACCGACACAAAAGCCTGCCAGATCATAATCTCCTTTTGTGTACATACCGGGCATTTCAGCCGTTTCCCCCCCAACCAGGGCGGCGCCGGCCAGGATACAGCCTTCGCTGATGCCCTTTACGACGTCGCTGGCGATATCCACGTCCAGTTTTCCCGTGGCGTAGTAATCCAGGAAAAACAGGGGTTCTGCCCCCTGGACAATGAGATCATTGACACACATGGCCACCAGATCGATGCCGACACTGTCATGTTTGCCAAGATCGATGGCTAGTCGTAATTTGGTGCCTACACCGTCAGTCCCTGCGACTAAAACAGGTTCCTTGTAACGATCCAGGGGGAGCTGGAACAGGGCCCCGAACCCACCTAGCTGGTCCATGACCCCATCTCGGCGGGTTGCGGCAGCATGCGGCTTGATTCGGTCAATTAAGGCATTGCCGGCATCAATATCGACACCTGCATCGCGATAACTCAGGGATGAGCTACCCTTTTTGTCAGAGGAAACATCGTTTTGAGACACAAAAGTACTCCGGGATTTGATGAAATGCTCCGATTTCTGAGAAATCAGTGCATAATATGTAGAACGATAAAATAAACTGGTACATTGCCAAACCCGGGTAGTCTAGCAAATAAGAGCTATTTCAGGGAATGTACCCGGGGAAAATGTTTAAGCTAAAATAACGAAATATTCAGGAAAGACTTAATCCATGCGACGCAAGATCCAATTATTACTGTTGTTACTCACCGGCCTCTCCAGTTTGTGGGCCTTGCCTGCCCAGGCGGTAGTGATTAAAAACCTTTATGAAGCCCTTGTCCCGGTAAATACCCAGAGTCGTGAAGAGAGAAAAACGGCCCTGACCACAGGATTAATCGAGGTGATTACTCGAGTCAGTGGCAAAACTATTCAACTGAGTGAGGATCCAGAAGACCCCATCGCAATCGCCATTCAGAATCCAACCCGTTTTACTCGCCAGTTTCGTTATCGGAAGAACAAAAAAGCCAATTCAAGACTCAATCTGTGGATCAAATATGACGAGAAAGCCGTAAATAACCTCCTACAAACCAATAACTTGCCAGTATGGGGCCATACTCGCCCATCGACTCTGGTATGGGTAGTTATCTCTGAAAATGGCCGCAGAACGCTGCTCAGTAATACCGAAAAGCACGAAGTCAAAACGGCAATGAAATGGATTTCGAATAAACGTGGTTTACCGCTGACCTTCCCTTTGATGGATCTGACTGACAGGGGAAGTATTGGAATGAGTGATATCTGGGGGAATTTTGAGGATCGTGTTTTAACTGCATCGCAACGCTATAACCCTGAGGCAATCATTGTAGGACGTCTCTATAAATCAACTGAAGGAGAATGGAGTAGCAAATGGTCGGTTTATCAGGAGGGACGTCGAAAGGATATGAACTCGAATGGAGAACGCAATATCTATGTTGCCGTGGCACCCATCGTAGCAAGTACTGCAGAAGAATTAGCCGAAAGATTTGCCTTGGTAAATATTGAAGAAGTTAGGGAGGACGTGACTATACGTGTATCAGGTATAAATGGACTGAAAGAATTTAATCAAACCATCAAGTATCTTCAATCACTAGCGGCGGTTACCGGCGTAAGCCCTGTCATGGTGGGAGAAAACTATGCAACATTCAAAATGGCTACAAAAGGGGGACGTTTGAGTGTGGCACAGGCCATAAAGCTGGGGCATAGACTTGCTGAGCAGGTTCCTGCGCCTCCTGCTGGTGTAGCGGATCTTGCCTATCAGCTGGTTCAGTGAAAGCAAGTGATATCCCCAATCTGATAAGCATTCTGCGCATTATTCTGGTTGCGCCGACGGTATACTATTTAATAAATGAAAAGTATTTACTTGCCTTAATCCTGTTTTTTATCGCGGGGGCATCAGATGGTCTTGATGGATTTCTGGCCAGATATTTTCGCTGGCAATCCAGGCTGGGGGCCTTACTGGATCCCATTGGTGATAAATTACTTTTGGTCTGTTGTTATCTCGCACTTGGTTGGTTAGGGCATATCTCGGTACTACTTGTACTTCTAGTGTTATTTAGAGATATCATTATTGTGACAGGTGCAGTGATGTATCATGTCTATATTGGAAAAGTGTCTATAAAACCTGTAATGATTAGTAAATTAAATACTTTGCTACAAATTGTTCTGGTAGTTTTGTTATTATTTCACCTTTCGGAAGTATCTTTTTCAAAACTGATTTCAGCGGAATTAATAAATGTGTTTGTTTTGTCTGTCTATGTTTCAACCATAGCCAGTGGAGTTATTTATATCTGGTTATGGGGACGGCGTGCTGTTAGTGAAAAAAATAAAGGGAAGCAGGTAATATGACAGAGTCTAATAAATGGATGGGGATTGCAGGACTAGTCATAGTCTGTATCCTGATATATTTATTATCACCAATTCTTACCCCTTTTCTGGTAGCAGCTGTTCTTGCATATATCAGTGATCCACTGGTAGATATTCTGGAGGGTCATAAGTTTCCTCGTACGATTGCAGTTGTAACGGTTTTTACCGGTCTTACGCTGATTGCCGTGATCAGTTTACTTGTCTTGATTCCAATGGTGGAGCGACAGATTGATGTATTTGCCCAGAAACTACCGACCTATATAAATCTTATTCAGTACAATGTTCTACCCAAGTTGACACAGTTGTTAGGTATCAATGAGAAAGATGCTCTGCAATTTGATCTGAAATCATCGCTACAAACCTATTGGGGTACGGCTGGTGGTTTTACTCAATCAGCATTAAGTTCAGTCACTCGTTCTGGTCTGGCTTTTGCGGCCTTATTGGCCAACCTGCTACTTATTCCAGTCGTGACATTTTATTTGTTACGAGACTGGGACCATATAATAAACAGGATTAATGAACTGGTACCCAGACGTTCTCAGACGGTAGTCGCTCGTCTGGCAAAAGAGTCTGATGAAGTGTTGGGCTCATTTTTACGAGGACAAATGCTGGTGATGTTGGCACTGGCCGCCATTTATTCTATTGGCTTGAGTATAATAGGGCTGGATCTGGCCGTTCTTATTGGTTTAACAGCTGGGCTGATTAGTTTTGTGCCTTATCTGGGTTTCATCGTGGGTATTCTGTTCGCTGGTATAGCGGCAATAGTTCAGTATCAGGATGTTATACATCTTGGTTATGTTGCGATTGTCTTTGGTTTAGGTCAGGCCGTTGAGGGAATGTTGCTGACACCATTGCTGGTGGGCGACCGTATTGGTTTGCACCCAGTGGCTGTTATCTTTGCCATACTGGCCGGTGGCCAGTTATTCGGTTTTATCGGCGTACTGTTGGCCTTGCCGGTTGCTGCGATTATTGCAGTCTTACTGCGTTACGCCCATGAGCGTTATCTTGAAAGTGGGATGTACGGTAAGGGTCAGTAGCAGGTTCACATCGTGGTTTATCAACAGCTTCCCCTTAATTTACGTTTACGTGCTGATGCAACATTCAGTAATTTTGTTGCTCATGGTAATGAAGCCATCATGCATACTCTATGTCAAACTGAAGAACCCTATGTTTATCTGTGGGGTGAGAATGCCTCTGGTAAAACCCACTTATTACAGGCACTGTGTCAACAAGACTGGCTGGAAGGTAAGACTGCCGTTTATATCCCATTGATGGATGAAGGGATCACAGAACCAGATATTTTTCTCGGGCTGGAGGAAATGGATCTGGTCTGTATTGATGATCTTCATGTTATTGCCGGTCAAGCTGAGTGGGAATCAATGTTGTTTAATCTATTCAATGCCATTCAGGAACGTGCCGGCCGTCTGGTGGTTTCCGCCAGGGCCACCCCAAATGCCATAGATATTCAACTGGCCGATTTACGCTCGCGACTAAATTGGGGAGTGATGTATCAGATTAATGGTTTACAGGATAGTGATAAGATCGATGCTCTGCAGACCAGAGCGGCACAGCTTGGTATGAATCTGTCACTAGAGGTGGCTGACTACCTGTTAAAACACAGTCCAAGGGATATGGCCAGTCTGTTTGCTTTACTCAGGAAACTGGATACAGCTTCCTTAGCGGAGAAACGTCGTCTGACCATACCTTTTATTCGGCAACATCTATGATGTTTCAGATTGTTTTTTAGATAACTGCACATAGAAAAAACAACTGGCGAACAGAATGATACTGAATACAATTTCCAGACTGGCAAGCCAGCGTTCAGATGGGCTTGCCCATGCCTCTACAATTCCGTGAACAAAATAAAGCAATACCAGTAGACTGGTCCAGACATGTGCTTTGGTTCTGCCATGCAGCAAACCTCGTAATGGAATTAAAAGCGGGCCAACAAATACGACCAGCATCAGGCTTACAGGTATTCGAGGAGAGGGAGTATAGACCGTAGACCAGAGTAAGGTCAGAATAAACAATCCAAACCATGCTCCGATCGTGGAAAAGCGTGCCAGTTTTAACCCACTCATCAGCTTGACTCAATTAGCCTGATTGATGGCAGTTTGGGCAAGGCGCTTGCCCAATTCCAGACAGAGGGTTTTTTCATCAGTAGATATTTTCCCTTTACCATCGACGCCCGCTACATGACTGGCGCCATAAGGTGTGCCACCGGTACAGGTTTCATTCAGGGCGCTATTGCTATAAGGCAGACCAAGCAGGATCATGCCGTGGTGCAATAGCGGCACCATCATGCTTAACAGGGTCGACTCCTGTCCACCGTGTTGGGTACCTGTAGAGGTAAAAACAGCGGCAGGTTTTCCCGACAGTTGACCTGCTAGCCAGGCCGGGGTTGTCGTTTCAAGAAAGTATTTCAGCGGCGAGGCCATATTGCCAAAGTAGCCAGGGCTCCCCATGGCAAGACCACCACACTCCTGAAGGTCTTTCAGCTCAACATAGGGTGGACCTTGCTCGGGTATCTCATCAGCAGTGGCCTCACAGATGGCTGAAACTGATGGCACAGTACGAATTCTTGCCTGGCAGGAATCGATAGACTCAATGCCCTGCGCAATAAGCTGAGCCATTTCAGCAACGGCACCGTCTCGGCTGTAGAATAGAACCAGAATATCCATCATGACTCGATAATTTTCAGTACGTTTTCGGGAGGTCGGCCCAAGGCGGCAGTGTTATTCACTACAACAATGGGTCTCTCGATAAGAATGGGATTTGCTAACATGGCATCAATTAATCGATCACGGCTTAAACTTTTATCGGCCAGGTTTAATTCCTTGTAGATGGACTCATTTTTACGCATCAGATCCCGTGGCTCCATTGCAAGGGATGACAGTACCTTAAGCAGAGTTTGGCGATCTGGTGGTTCTTTCAGGTATTCGATAACCTCAGGTTCTACTGCATTATCTTTAAGTAACTGCAGGGTTTGTCTGGACTTGGAACAGAGTGGATTATGGTAAATTGTTACAGTCATTTATGTTCTCTTTTTGTGCTGTGACTCAGTACGGTATTTTACAACCAGATGGTTTGACAGACTAATAGATCCGGTGATAGCGTGATACAAAATGATAAAGCGGCGCTAAATAAGCAATGACAGAATATAACCTTACAATGGCTGTAAAATCTATCTTTCTGGCTGCGCTTTTACTGATTTCCTCATGTGCCAGTTTGGCCCCCGTACAGGAAATGAGCAATGCAAGGCAGACTCTAAGGCTGGCAAAAGTCGCAAAAGCGGAAATTTATGCCCAGGATCAGTACCTAAGGGCTCAAGAATCTCTGGATCAAGCCGTTAACCAGTTGAATTCTGGTGATTATCATGAGGCAAGACGGCTTGCTCTGCAGGCAGCAAATGAAGCCAAACAGGCCCATCTACTGGCTTTAAATCATCAGAAAAAGTGACAGGGAACTCAGTAATCTCCTTGCAGAGTGTGCAAAAACTTCTATTCTGTAAGTGGATATTCTGTTTTCTTTAAGCTGAATGATGTTCCTTGACCTGAATTAGGAGGGATGATAGTTTCGCACCTGCTGTTATAAACTATTGTCAAATAAAATAATTACAGGCTAAACGCGCAATTTGTACCGAGGTAAATTTAATGATAACTAAGAATTTTAAAACGTTCGTACTGATTTCAACAGCCCTTATTTTTGTGGGTTGTTCTGGTTCTTCGGAGAAAGAGGAAACTCCTGAACCCGTAAAGGCCACGTCAACGACAAAAAGCGATAGCGATTATCAGGTAGAACGTGGCGATAATCTTTGGGCTATTTCCGGTAAGGCCGAAGTCTATGCTAACCCGTATCAGTGGCCACTGATTTATAAGAACAACAGTCACAAAATTAAAGACGCTGACCTCATCTATCCTGGTCAGGTATTCAATATCGATAATAATCCATCTTCTAGTGAAGTGGGTGCAGCGGTTCACCATGCCAAGACTCGTGGCCGCTGGTCTATTGGAGCGGTGGAAAGCTCTGATAAAGCTTATTTGCGTTAAGAATAAGCAAATTGCGCATTTTACGAAGGGCCCGTATAGGGCCCTTTTTCTTTTTGGGGTAATGAATATAGAATTTGCTTGTGATGAATGGACAAATAAGAGTTAAGCTACTTTCAAGACTGGCTTATCACAAGTCTATTGATTTTTGTTTGTTTGTCAGTAGACGTCTTTATCGCGACCATTGTGGCCAAATTTCCGCTTCTCTTACATATACCAGTCTGCTGGCTTTTATCCCATTCATGGTAGTCAGTTTTTCAATACTTAGAGAATTTCCGATTTTCCCTGAACTGGTTAATAACATCCAATCAATTTTACTGCAAATCTTTACGCCTGATGTTGGGTTGGAAGTCAAAAAATATATTCAGATGGTAATTATTAAAGGACGTGGGCTGCCATTACTTAGCCTTATTGTTTTGTTCTTTACAGCAATCATGATGCTGTACACCGTTGATGATACTTTGAACCGTATTTGGCAGGTAGAGTATAGAAGACGAACATGGTTAAGGTTGTTATCATATTTGTTAGTTGTGATAACTGGGCCTATATTGCTGGGTATTAGTTTGATTATTACTACATATATTATATCAAGGCCCGAAATAGAGTCAGGCTCAACAGGTATGAACTGGTTAGTCAGTGTCCCCTGGCTGGTAACATTTGTGGTGTTCACTTCGGTTTATCGATGGGTGCCTAATACCCACGTACGATGGCTGCATGCAGGCATTGCGGGCTTACTGACCATGGTTTTGTTTGAGATGGCCAAGTGGGGGTTTGGGCTTTATATACGTTGGGTGCCAACTTATAACATTCTGTATGGAACACTGGCAGCTGTGCCATTGACTCTGATCTGGTTATATCTTTCCTGGCTGGTTGTGCTTATAGGGGCTGAAACGGCACGTTGTCTAGAAACCTATCAATATGGTGTCGATGAAGCAGATTTGACGGCTCGACAACTATTAGGTTTTTTTCACCGAACACGTGATGGCCAGGCTACGGTTGATCAAATAGCCAGTTGGGCCTATCTGGGAAGGGAGCGAGTCTTGCGGATTCTTAGGCGGCTAGTCAGCTCGGGTTATGTTCAGGAAAGTGAAAATGAAAAATACAAGTTAACCGAAAAATCCCGTCAAATGCCGGTCGAACAGTTACGAGTCGAACTGGTTAATGAGTTGAAACTTATTTGAAATTAATTGCTTACGGTTATTGATGCAGTCTGTAATAAACCCGGGTTAGAATGGAGTGATATCATGCTCATTCAATGGAATCTTTTTAGCAGTATGGGTACTAATAACTTATGAAGTTTCTTAGCAAATCTTTCCTGATTTTTTGTTTGATAGCCAACTGTGCTTATGTACAGGCAGAGCCCGTACAATTCAACCTAAAAGATATCAAGGGTAATACGCATACTGTAAAGGACTATGCAGGAAAATGGGTTGTTGTAAATTACTGGGCAACCTGGTGCCCACCCTGTTTAGATGAAATACCAGAGTTGGTGGCTTTCCATGAAAAACACCAAAGCAAGGATGCAGTGGTGTTGGGCATAGATTTTGAGACGGTTGATGATAAATTCCTACGACAGTTTGTTGATGAAAATTTTATTACATACCCAATCATTAAATCCAGGCCCAGCTCAAAAAGCCCTTTTGGTATGATTCATGGCCTGCCAACCACGTTTCTACTATCTCCTTCAGGAGAACTCGTTGCCAGTAAAACGGGTGGGGTAACGCAGGCCGATTTGGAAGAAAGTATTGCCTATTTCAGGCAACAGTTAGCAAACAATGCACAAAAAAAGAAGTAGGGTTCTACAATGAAAAAACTAGTCTTGTTTCTTGGGTTACTGGTGATGAGTCAGGCCAATGCTGCTCCTCGAGATCCTTATAAGTTTTTCTTTAATGAAACCTGGGGTGATTATAAGGAAGAGCTGGCAAATGCTAAAGTACAGGGTAAAAAAGGTATATTAATTTTCTTTGAAATGGATGAATGCCCTTTTTGTCATTACATGAAAAAAAATGTTCTTAACCAGCCTAAAGTACAGGAGTATTTTCGACAACATTTTCTGAATTTTTCTGTCGATATTGAGGGTGATGTTGAAATGGTCAACCTAAAAGGAAAGACCACCCGACAAAAAGATTTTGCTTTCAAGGAGTTTCGGGTAAGGGCAACACCGGTTATTATGATCATCGGGCTGGATGGCAAACCGATTCACCGGCATACGGGCAAAACATCTGGTGTGGGGGAATTTATGCTTATGGGAGAATATGTTGTCGATGGTCATTATAAAAAAACCTCATTTACGCGTTATAAACGTCAGCAAAAAAAACGCTAAGGGCTGAACGTGATGACGGCACCGCAAGCAATTTTAGCGGTTATTCTATTATCCGTAATTAACTTTTCTGTTCGGGCCGAACCGAACGGTAGCTCTACTCTTTCCCTGCCTGAACCACTAACTCTGGACTATGCACTTTCTCTTGCTGAAGAGATGACACCGGCCATTCAGAAATATCAGGCAGATGTATTTGCTGCAGAAGCCGCGCTCAAACAGGCTGAATCATTAAATGGATTTAATGCCTATCTGGAGGCCAGAGCAAGGTGGATTGAGCCAGCAGATTCTGTGAGACAGTTTGGTGATGAAGATCATCGCCTTGGATTAATTGCCAACAAAACCCTGTATGATTTTGGCTATAGCGCATCGGCTGAAAATGCCGCCAGCTTTAATCTTTCTGCTAGTCGTTTGCAAATGGCCGATGCCAGGCAGCAGCAACGTATCCTGATCATGCAACGTTATTTCGCTGTGGTATTGGCAGACCTGCAATTCTATCGGTATAACGAAGAAATGGCTGTTGTTTTTATATCCATGGATCGAACCAAAGACAGGCGTGAACTGGGACAGGCATCAGACCTTGATGTCTTAAAGGCTGAAGCTGAATACCAACGTATTCGCCATTTACGTTATAAAAGCCAGAATGAGCAACGTATGACGCGGGCAAGGCTTGCCCAGGCACTGAATCGACATGGGAAACTACCTTCTACAGTTTCTATACCAGAAGTTAAAGTTCTGAAACGTAAACTGGCCGAGGTTGAGGTTTATCAGAAAACGGCACTTGAGAAAAACAGTCTGCTTAAGGCCATAAGATTGAAACTGGATTCAGCCAGTGAGTCTGTGAATCAGGCCCGGGCCAGCAACAATCCCCGCCTGATAGGTGAGCTGGGTGCTTTTGAATATGAACGTGAACTGGGTTCCAGTGATAAATGGCGGGCTGGTGTGGTTCTGGAATTCCCCTTATGGACGGGGGGTAGCAGTGATGCAAAACTTGCCAGTGCTCAGGCTGATCTTTATCGGCAACGTGCCAGACTGCGTGAGCTGGAGATAAAAATTGATCAGGCCATATTGGAAACCTGGCTGGAGCTTGATGCCTTGCGCATTCGTTTGCAGGAAATGGAAACCGTTGCCGATTACCGAGAACTGTATCTTGATAGAAGCCGGGCCTTATATGAGATGGAAGTGAAAACCGATCTGGGCGATTCCATGGTCAAGGTATCCGAGGCGCAACGAAATTTAAAAAAAGTGCAGTTTGATATTGCCCTGGCCTGGGCAAAACTGGAGGCACTGGTTGGCCAGAATCTGGATAGACTTTATCCTAAAGTGCAAAGTGATACATCTCCATGAGGCAA
>JAOULO010000024.1 GCA_029881995.1 Gammaproteobacteria bacterium | reverse complement strand
CAGCCTTGATGATGATGGGAAAACCGATCTCTTTAGCAATGCGCATGTTGGTATCATCGTCATTACCGAGTGGGCCATCAGACCCGGGTACGGTGGGGACGCCGGTCTTTTTCATGGCCTCGATGGCGGCGACCTTGTCGCCCATGGTACGAATCGATTCAGGTTTAGGGCCAATAAAAATAAAGCCACACTCTTCAACGCGCTCGGCAAAATCAGCATTCTCTGACAGGAAACCATAACCCGGGTGGATGGCAACGGTATCGGTTAGCTCGGCGGCACTAATCAGAGCGGGTACATTCAGGTAACTTTCGGTTGAAGGGTTGGGGCCGATACAGACGGATTCATCGGCCAGACGGACATGTTTCAGGTCACGGTCGGCTTCGGAATGCACTGCGACAACTTTAATACCCAGTTCCCTGCAGGCACGCAGGATACGCAGGGCGATTTCACCACGGTTGGCAATCAGGATTTTATCTATCATGGTCTCTTCTTACTCAAATTCGACAGCAAAGCCAGGTGCAGCAACAGGTGCACCGGCTTAACCAGGTTATTCGATGACGAACAGGGGTTCGTTATATTCAACAGGCTGGCCGTTTTCCACCAGGACCTTCTTAATGACACCGGCCTTGTCGGCTTCGATCTGGTTAAGCAGTTTCATGGCTTCGATGATGCACAGGGTATCGCCCACATTAACGCTATCACCGACTTCAACAAATGCTTTGGCGCCAGGAGAGGAGGCGCGGTAGAAGGCGCCGACCATGGGGGATTTGACCACGTGGCCGGTGATTTCCTCTGCGGCAGGGGCAGCCGGGGTCGGCGCAGCTGCAGCAGGTGCTGGCGCAGCAACAGGCGCAGCTGCAACAGGAGCGGCGGCTATGGTCTGAGTGATGCGACTGATGCGAACAGACTCCTCACCCTCATGGATTTCAATCTCGGCTACGCCGGATTCTTCCAGTAACTCGATGAGTTTTTTAACTTTACGAATATCCATGTGATTTTTTACCTTCTTTTAATATTGCGTTAGTTAGTTTGAATTCAGTTTCTTGATCCCGGCCTCAAGGGCAAGCGAGTAGCCCTGGGCACCCAGGCCGCTGATGACACCCCAGGCCAGATCTGAAAAATAAGAGTGTTTGCGAAAATCCTCCCTGGCATGAACATTGGACAGGTGGACTTCAATAAAAGGGATGCTGACACCCGCCAGGGCATCACGCAGGGCGACACTGGTATGGGTAAAGGCTGCGGGATTAATAATGATCAGCTTAACATCACTTTTTACCGCCTCATGTACCTTGTTGACCAGTTCATGTTCGGCGTTGCTTTGCAGAGATTCCAGTTCATGGCCGGCATCGGTCGCCTGTTGACTCAAATCCTGATTGATTTCTTCGAGGGTGGTGGCACCATAGTGCTCGGGCTCTCGGGTACCCAGTAAATTCAGGTTTGGGCCATTTAATACGAGTATTTTTGCCATGGGGCCTGTGTCTATGCGTCGTGTTTAACTATTTAATATTGTTTATATTTTTTCACTAAAATACGTGATCATGTAGTTAAATTCCCTTAACTTGCTAATTTAGTGAAATCTAATGGAATTTTGCACCATGATGGACATCTTGTCCAGTTTTTTGTGATTTATCGACTTAATCGATACAAATCGCCGCAAATTATAGACATTATAACGGTTATTTCAAAAAAACCTTGAGCCCTGGTTCACAATAGAGGTTTGATGATTTTTTCCGCCACTTCATAGGTGAGTTCGCTGCGGTGGGTGTAAATAATTTTGCCTTTTCTATCGATAATGACGGTGTAGGGGAGAACACCAAGACGATTACCATAGGCCTTGGCCAATGGGACACCTTCTTTTTCGGCCATCAGTACCGGGTAGTTCATATCCATTGGGTCGGTAAAGTCGCTGATGTTTTGTTTATTGTCGATAGCGATACCAACAATGACCAGACCTTTATCTTTATAGTCTTGCTGTAGTTTGATAAAGGCCGGTATCTCTCTGATACAGGGGGGACACCAACTGGCCCAGAAGTTGACCATCATGACCTTACCCTTCCACTCCTTGCTATGCCTTAGTTTATCTTCCAGATCTTTCAGGCTGAATGCAGGTGCATATTCGGGGGTACCAGTTTCAACCTTTTTCGGATTAACAGATGGTTTATTAAGCATTTTGTTGGCAATAAAGCCAGCGGATAAACCCAGTGCCGCAATAGTGAGAATTGTGAGTGATTTTTTCATAGAACCTGCATTATGCGATTACTTGATCGCTTTCTCAACGTGAGTACGAAATTCCTGTGCATTTTTTAAGCCCACCAGACGAAATCCACGCCGTTCCTGGCCACTTTGATCAAAAAACAGAATGGCGGGTGGTGCTGGGATACTTAAATGTTTTAACAGTTCCTTGTCTATCTTGTCATTATCGGTGACATCGGCCTGGAGCAATACCACATTGGCAAGCAATTTCTGGACGCCGGGATCAGGAAAGACATTTCTTTCATAATCTTTACAGTAGGTACACCAGTCGGCATAAAAATCCAGCATTACAGGCTTGCCCTGCTTACTGGCTGACTGCACTTCACGCTGCAAGTCGGCCACGCTCTTGATGCGTTTGAAAGGCAGGTGAGCAGCCTGTGCCGGACCACCACCTACCGATGCACTCAGGTTATGGAGGGGGCGCATGACATCGTTTCCACCCGTCGCAGCCCCAACCATCAGTAATACGCCATAGACCAGGAAGATAAGACCGGTACCCTTCCAGAATTTACTCCACCCGGTGCTTTCGATGTTTAATGGTTCCAGGGCCTTGAGATAAATAGCGGAAACAATAAGCAGGACAGCCCATAGCATCATGGTCACTTGTGCCGGGATGATGCGTTCCAGCATCCAGATAGCCACCGCGAGAAGCATGACTCCAAACACCGCTTTAACGGCATCCATCCAGCCACCAGCTCTGGGCAGGAGCTTACCGGCCGAAGTCCCAATAGCAACCAGTGGTGTACCCATGCCAAGGCTCAGTGCCAACAGTGCGAAACCACCCAGCACGGCATCACCGGTTTGACCTATATAAATGAGTGCACCTGCAAGTGGGGCCGCAACACAGGGACCCACAATAAGGGCAGACAGGAAGCCCATGATACCAACACCGACCAGGGATCCCCCTTGCTGCTTATTACTGATTTCCGTGAGTTTGCTTTGCCAGGATGAGGGCAATTGCAGGTCATAAAAACCAAACATGGACAGGGACAGAAGGACAAATACCATGGCAAAAGTACCAAGTACCCAGGGGTTCTGGAAGGCTGCCTGGAGGTTTTCACCGGCCAGTCCGGCAAATACCCCGGCAGCGGTATAGGTCAGGGCCATTGCTAGAACATAGGTCAGAGACATAGTGAAGGCACGACGGGTCGTCAGATGTTCACCCTGACCCACAATAATACTCGACAGAATCGGTATCATCGGGAAGACACAAGGGGTAAAGGCCAGTAACAGGCCAAAGCCATAAAAGGTGATGATGGTTAGCAGGCCACCGGTCTTGAGGGCATTGGCGATCGAGTCCTGTTCTGAAACCACACCGCCATTACTTGCTGGGCCAGAAGGTAATTCACCAACAGTAGTTGCTGTTGGTAATGTCACCACCATTTCTTTTTTAATTGGTGGATAGCAGATCCCTTTCTCTTCAGCACAGCCCTGGTAGGTAAACTCCAGAGTAATGTTCATGGGGTCAGGATTTGTTCGGGCCAGCTTTACCGTGGCTTCGGCGCTGTTATGGAAGACCTGCAGGATCTGATTGAGGACCTTGTCTTCCTTCATCTCGCCATCAGGTATTTGCACGTCCACCAGTTTTACCCCAGTGGCATTAATCAGTTTGACATTGAACTTGTCCTGATAGAGATAATGTTTGTCGGCAATTTGCCAGCGAGCGACCACGGTATTACCGTCAGGTGTATCCACCAGCAACCGGAAAGCCTCATCGGGAGGTAGGACATCATCATTTCCTCCCAGCCCCAGGCTGCTGCTCAGGGATGACAGTTTGTTGAGTACGCTACCGCTCGTTTCTTTAACTGGTGGGGTAGTGGTACTTGAACCAGCTGCTGGAATCTCCAACATTGCTTTTTGTGTATGGGGGGGATAACAGATCCCAATTTCGGCGCAGCCCTGAGAATTGGCGATAAAAGTGAATTGGCTTAATGAGGCATTATTGCGCTTGATAGGAATATCGATCTCGATTTCGCCAGAGTAGGTTTCCACTTCCCCTTCGGTGCCATCGGGTTTGATACCGTGCTTGAGTTTACCGGGGGGCAGGGTGAACTGGCCCAGGCTGATTTCTGGGGTATCGGTGGTAAAATTGATTTTGTCACGATAGAGATAATATTTATCGACAACATGCCATTTAGCACGCACGGTATTGGCATCAAGCATTTTGGCCGTGAAGACAAAGGCGTCATCAGGCATCAGGGGCTCTTCATTGGCAAGGCCTGACGGGCTCCAGATACCTGCGATCAGCAACAAAAGAAGAGATAAACGTTTTTTTACATCAGACATATTGTTATTTTCCTGTTGACCGGTCTATCCACTCCAGATAGCCGCTTAAACCACGTTCGATAGAGACCGCAATGATCTCAGGAAGTTCGTAGGGATGTAGCTGCTGAACCATGATTTCCAGGTCCTGATAGCGCGACTCCTGGGTCTTGATTACCAGCAAATATTCATCATCGTGCTCGATTTTCCCCTGCCACTGAAAGACCGACATGATACCTGGCAGGATATTCACACAGGCCGCCAGCCCTTCCTCTACCAGCCGGTCTGCAATCACGGTGGCGGTCTGCTCATCCGGGCATGTACAAAGAACAATCAGATATGGGTTGTTTTCGGGCATAAGAAGCAAAGATAAAGCATAGCCGCGCACAGGGCAAAAGGTATAATGGCGATAACAATCACACAAAAGCGCAGTTTGGCTTGAGGCTCAGTATGTTCCGAATATTTGTTGTTCTATTTTTAACCGTTCCCCTGCTGGAAATATTCCTTTTATTAAAGGTCGGTGACCTCATTGGGGCTCTGTGGACGGTATTTCTGGTGGTACTAACCGCTGTGATCGGGGTCAGCCTGCTGCGAATGCAGGGACTTAACACTATTCATCGGCTGCAGGCCTCTACGGCACGGGGGGAGTTACCGGCAATTCCCATGATTGAAGGGGCCATGTTGTTGTTTGCGGGTGCCCTGTTATTAACCCCCGGTTTTTTCACCGATGCAGTAGGTTTTGCCATTTTGATTCCCCAATTTAGGCAATATCTGGCACTGAAGATTTTGACTCAAGGGACCTGGGCCAGTGTAAATATGCAAGGCCAGTCTGGCTCACAGTCATCACATCAATCTCACACCTTTAATGGTGACTATAAAAAAATCGACGAAGACTAAAAATTTCTGATTATTTCGTTTGAAATCCGACAGAACGCCCCTATTACTTGACAGGCAAAGCTTGCCCGCTATGATTAGCACTCATTGAAGAGGAGTGCTAACAGGGCACCTGAACAAATTTTGAGGCCAGTCAGGTATTCTGGCCTTACTGATTGATATTATTAACCTTTTTAGGAGAGGAAAGTATGAAAATCCGTCCATTACATGATCGTGTGATTGTTCGTCGCATGGAAGAAGAGCGCACCACTGCCGGTGGTATCGTGATTCCAGATTCTGCGACCGAAAAACCCATGCAGGGTGAAATCATCGCCGTAGGTAACGGCAAGATCACCGATTCTGGTGATGTTCGTCCCCTCGAAGTGAAGGCTGGCGACAAGATCCTGTTCGGCAAATATTCTGGCACCGAGGTAAAACTTGACGGTGAAGAGCTGCTGGTCATGAAAGAAGAAGACATCATGGGTGTGGTTGAGTAAGCCGCCACCGAGTTATCACAGCTATTCAAAATATTTAAATTGAAAGAGGAATTAATCCATGAGTGCAAAAGAAGTCAATTTTGGAAGTGATGCCCGTATCCGTATGCTCCAAGGCGTCAACATCCTGGCCAACGCGGTTAAAGTAACCCTGGGCCCCAAAGGTCGCAACGTGGTTCTGGAAAAGAGCTTCGGTGCCCCAACCATTACTAAGGACGGTGTGTCTGTCGCCAAAGAAATCGAACTGAAAGACAAGTTTGAAAATATGGGCGCCCAGATGGTCAAAGAAGTTTCTAGCCATACATCTGATATCGCCGGTGACGGTACCACTACTGCGACCGTTCTGGCCCAGTCGATTTTGACTGAAGGTATGAAGGCCGTTGCGGCTGGCATGAATCCAATGGATCTGAAACGTGGTATCGATAAAGCTGTTATCGCCACTGTTGAAGAACTGAAGAAAATGTCCAAGCCCTGTACTGATGACAAGGCCATTGCACAGGTTGGTACGATCTCTGCCAACTCTGATGAGTCTATCGGCAGCATCATTGCTGATGCCATGGGCAAAGTCGGTAAAGAAGGCGTTATCACTGTTGAAGAAGGTAGTGGTCTGGAAAATGAACTGGATGTTGTAGAAGGTATGCAGTTTGACCGTGGTTACCTGTCTCCTTACTTCGTTAACAACCAGACCAGCATGACTGCTGATCTGGAAGATCCTTTCGTTCTGTTATATGACAAGAAAATCAGCAATATCCGTGACCTGCTCCCAGTACTGGAAGGCGTGGCCAAATCAGGTAAACCTCTGCTGATCATCGCTGAAGATGTTGAAGGCGAAGCCCTCGCAACTCTGGTTGTTAACAACATTCGCGGTATTGTTAAAGTTGCGGCTGTTAAGGCACCTGGTTTTGGTGACCGCCGTAAAGCTATGTTACAGGATATTGCTATCCTGACAGGTGCTACTGTGATTTCTGAAGAAGTTGGCCTGTCGCTTGAGAAGGCGACGCTGGATGATCTGGGTAATGCCAAGAAAATTCAGATCACTAAAGAAGAAACCACGGTTATCGATGGTGCTGGTAAGCCGAAAGAAATCGAAGACCGAGTTAATCAGGTTCGTACCCAGATCGAAGAAGCGACGTCTGATTACGATAAAGAAAAACTGCAGGAACGTGTTGCCAAGCTGGCTGGCGGCGTTGCCGTCATCAAGGTTGGTGCTGCGACTGAAGTTGAAATGAAAGAAAAGAAAGCCCGCGTTGAAGACGCCCTGCACGCAACACGTGCGGCGGTTGAAGAAGGTGTGGTACCCGGTGGTGGTGTTGCCCTGATTCGCGCCCTGGCTGCCGTCAAGGATCTGAAAGGTGACAATCATGATCAGGACGTAGGTATCAATATTGCTCGTCGTGCCATGGAAGAGCCTCTGCGTCAGATCGTTGCCAATGCCGGTGATGAACCCTCCGTTGTTGTGAACAAGGTTGAAGAAGGTAAGGACAACTTTGGTTACAACGCTGCCAATGGCGAATATGGCGACATGATCAAGTTCGGGATCCTGGACCCAACTAAAGTGACTCGTACTGCCCTGCAGAACGCCGCTTCCGTTGCTGGTCTGATGATCACTACCGAAGCCATGGTTGCTGATATCCCTGATGAAGGCGGCGCTGGTGCCCCTGACATGGGTGGTATGGGCGGTATGGGTGGCATGGGCGGCATGATGTAATCAGGCCCCTGGCTAAAACCCAAACGCTTATACAGCGAAAACAAAAGCCCCGCCAGAAATGGCGGGGCTTTTTTATTTGTCATGTGCAGATTTAATAATGTAAATACATAATCAATATTATTACTAAGTCATACGTTGCCTTAAGGATTTGGAATAACTCAGCTTTTATTACTGAACCGTAATTTTTATATCTGTTTAGAGTTTTATAAAATAAAACTTGTAACCTCTATGTAACTTTCACTGGTGTATACATGGATGAAATGTGTATTTACTGGAGGGTGAACAATATGAAATCATATATTAAATACCTGCTATTTATAGTTGCACTAGCGATCTTTAGTGCCTGTGGAGGCGGTGGAGGTGGGGGTGGAGATGGTACGACAACGGATAATACCGAGAATCAGGGAGATCAAGGAGGTGGAGATCAAGGAGATGGAGATCAGGGAGATGGTGGAGATGTACCAAATGATCCTGGCCCTTCTCCAGCTGATACTGTGGCTTATGGCAAAGCTATGGTTGTTGGTGGCTGGGCCTATTATGGCAGTGCAAATAAGAATACACCCTGGATTCATGCCAATTATTTCATATGTCCATCTGGGGGCATGAAAGGCATTGAAGAAACCAGTGATTATGTTGCTGGTAAGCAACTTGTCTATCTTGCTGAAGGTAAGTGGAATGTTACTAAGACGTCTTACGCTGGGCTTGAGGCGTATCCGACTATCCACCTTAACTATACAACGACAACTTCTGTTGGTGGTGTGAAAGACTCAGGACCTGGACTTTTAGGAGGGGGGGATGCTGAAATGATTTATGTAGCTGATTCAGACACAATCCAGTACTGGTTTAACAGTGGTTGGCATGTTATGAAAAGACTGATAGATGGCTCTAATAAAGAGGTAGATGATAGCTATTGTGGCACATCTAGCTCAAGTACAAAGCAGTGTGGAACAGATGCTGATTGTGGTCGTTGCTGGTACTGTGATAAGAGTGGAGGTTCCAGTCAATGTCGTTATGGTGGAGAAGGACCACTTGGATGTTACCGTGGTTGGGAGCCACCAGAGTAATATATTTAGCAATACGTGTTGGAAAAGTTGTTCAACAAGGTGGTCATTAATTAATGTGACCGCCTTTATTTTAAGAGCAGTGAAATGATTTGAATTTTTATTTGAATCAGTTCGAACGGTAGCTTTTGTATAATTTTTTATACCTTATGTTATTTTCGAAGATTATTTATTGTAATCCGTATGTAATTTTACAATGTTACACTTCAACGTTGGAAGAAGTTTAAACAATTATCTCTGGTTTCTAATTTTAAGTAAGGAACTGCTTGCACCGGAAAAATTATCGGGGAATAATAACCAAACATAAATTAAGGGGTTCTACCTGATGTCATGGATTGTATTCGAATAGTTAGAATCAATTTTTTCTTCATATCGCTCATACCTTCTGTTCTATGGGCAGAAGTCGTTCATGATGGAAGTATGTCATCCTGTTCACCTGATTGTACGCTGTCAGGTCCCAATTATCAGATTGATGCAGACCAAGGAAAATTTGATTCAAGCAATAAGAATTTGTTCCATAGCTTCAGTGAATTTAATCTAACTTCAGGCGAATCTGCCAGCTTTAATAGCTCTATTCCTGTTAATAATATTATCAGCCGGGTGACAGGGGGAAATGTATCAAATATTAACGGCACGATTAGGAGTTCTGTTGAAGGCGCAAATATCTGGTTGATTAATCCTGCTGGTTTGGTGTTTGGTGAAAATGCGAAGCTTGATATCAGCGGTTCATTTCATGCCAGTACTGCCGATTATCTCAGACTGGGCAAAGATGGAAAGTTTGCCGCCAACCTTAAAGAGCCGGATAACTTCATATTATCATCATCAGCCCCATCGGCGTTTGGTTTTCTTGATAGTGATATTGCTCCAATTCAGGTTCAGAGTAGTCAGTTGAGGGTTGCTCCTGGTAAGGCCCTGTCTCTTATTGGTGGAAACATTGAGATTACTGGTTATGGAAAAAATACCGCTGACATTGACCTTAACTCAGATCCAGTTAACCTTCAGGCAAGTAGTGGAAGGATTAACCTTGTTAGTGTTGCCAGCCAGAGTGAAATAGATCTTGCTGCTCCGGATGCTAATACGACAAATATTCAGTTAGGTGAAATCAGTTTAAATGATGGGGCAACCCTCAGTACTCGCGGAGATCCAGCTGGTACGATTTATATTCGTGCTGGTCGTTTTGTTATGGAAAACAGCGTTCTGGATGCTTCATCAACTGGTAATAACGCTCATACCTCAAAAGCAATCGATATCAAAGTAAGTGGTGAAATGAAATTAACCAGTGGCATAACCTCTGCCAGTAATACCTATGGTGGGTCATACATTAATGCTTCCAGTGAGGGACAAGGAAATGCTGGTGAAATTAATATTGTGGCTCAAAGTTTGTTACTGGAAGGTGGTAAATTAACTTCTGTATCTAAAGACTGGAATCAGTCCGGTATAACTTCTTACGCCCTGAGTATGGGGAATAGTGCCGATATAGATATTAGAACAGAAAATCTGACCCTGAATAATGGCGCCATGATTTTGTCTGAGACCATGGCCGACGGTAATAGTGGCAATATTAATATCACTACCCAAGGTTTATTTATCTATGGTGTTGAACAGTCTTCCCTGATATCAACCTCGACATCAGGAAGGGGTGATGCCGGTGACATTGATATCCATGCAGAGCTTATTATTAGCCGGGGAGGTTCTGGTGACTCGACAGGGATTACATCTCAGGTTTCAAGTGAAGCAAGTGGTGGGAATTCAGGTTCGATTAATATAAACGTGAAAGATCTTGAAATTTATGATGGTGCACAATTTAGTGCCAGTATATTTTCAGGTAATGGTCTGGGTGGAGATGTCAATGTTAAAGCTGATTCGATTCAGATAGCAGGAACTGATGCTATGGGTTACTCAGCAGGCATCTTTTCTATCATGTCAGGTTATCTCACCAGTGGTCAGGGTGGTAATGTCAACATAGAGACACAAAAACTGACCATGACAGATGTCGCAATGGTCGGAGTCTGGGGTAATGCCTATACGATAGGTAATTCGGGAAAAATTTCAATTCTGGCAAAGGATATTGAAGTTTCCAATGGGGCCGTTATCTCTGGAAGTGCCTTTGGTATGGGTAGAGGCGGTGATATTTTTATTAAGGCAGATACTATTCGGCTTATTGGCCCTTCCCCTGAAGAAGAATTCACTGGTGTTTTTGCTGTGGCAGCCTTACAGGGAGGGGATGCTGGAGATATTAATATTGAAACTGGTAATTTAGAAATCCTTGATGGTGCCCAGGTAAATAATCAAACATCCGGTACTGGCCGCGGTGGCTCTATTGATATTAAAGCAGGACGCATTTATGTAGCGGGCTATGATCCTGTTACAGATAGCATATCGCGTATTTCCGCTTCTACAGAAGTCTATCAGGAATTTGGTGCCTACTCAGGCGGAACTGGAGGAAACATCAATATAGAGGCTGATGAAATAGAGTTAAGAGATCAGGGGCTTATTACAACTCGATCATCAACCGTTGGTAATGGTGGTGATCTTGAAATTCTGGTTGGCAAACTTTCTCTGGAAGGTAATGCTGAAATCTCTGCGAACAGTACCAGCATTGGTAAGGCTGGTAATTTGTTAATACATGCTAAATCTAACGTTAGTCTGGATAGTAGTAGGATCACCAGTGAGTCTGTGATGAGTGAAGGAGGTAATATTAACCTCAATGCCGAACAAGGTCTCTATCTAACGAATAGTGAAATTAATGCAGCGGTTTTTGGTGGTGAAGGTAGTGGAGGAACTATAGATATTAAATCGACCGATATTGTTCTGAATCGATCCATTATCTCTGCAAGTAACATGGGAATGGGAAATGCGGGTGATATCAATCTAGTCAGTAGTGGAACTTTGGAGTTGTTTGGTAGTGATATCAGTACTGAGGCAGGCCAGGCTGATGGTGGAAATATTAATATTTACATAGCTAATTATGCTTTCCTAGATCATAGTTCTATTACAGCTGCAGTGAGTGGACTTACGGGAAACGGCGGTAATATCATGATTGAACCTGATATTCTCATCTTAAGAAGCAGCCAGATAAAAGCAGATGCTCATGGTGGGGATGGAGGGAATGTCAGCATTACGGCTAACAATTTGATAGCTACTCCAGACAGTAGTGTCAGTGCTTCCTCAAAGTTAGGCCTGGATGGGAAAATCCTGATTAATGCTCCATCCCGTGATCTTGATTCTGAGGTGTCAGTTTTACCGGAGTCGATGCTCGATGCTTCGAGCCTATTTAGAAATGACTGTGCAGCCATAGGCGGTCAGTTCAGTAGTTTTATTATTCATAGCCACACCCAACTAACAAGCCCGGTTTTTACACCTTCCTATTATATAGATGAGGAGGCTTTGTCGCTTTCTAGCTGGGATGGAGTATCCATGCCAGAATTTTCAGGTTTGAAGAATTCTGAGTCTGTAGATTCAGAGGCCAAGAAAACGCCATGTCATCAATCCTGAACAATTAGTTAATGGTAATGTTGTTTAATTTATTTTTAATCAATAAGTTATTATGTTTTTTGGATTTAGTATAAGAGAGTGTTTTTTAACAAAAATCAGACATTCATATGTTAATATGGATGGAAATAGTACGGTCGATGGATAAACGGCCGGGTGACGGCGTACAGACTCACCAGTGAGACAGGGGAAATGGAAAAAGAAAATTCTTTCAGGATAAAACGCCTGGATTTTCGATTGATGCTGCTTACAGTAGGGTGGTGTTTTACCACAACTATATTTGCTGAAGTAGTATTGGATGGCTCGATGAAGACTTGTGAGCCGAATTGTGCTTTGAGTAATGCAAATCCTGAATCAAATTACGATATTCAAGCCAGCTATGGAATCCAAAATGGAAATAATCTTTTTCATAGCTTCGATACCTTTAATTTAAACAGTGGTGAAATTGCGACTTTCAGTGGACCTTCTACGGTACAGAATATTGTTGGCCGTGTTACAGGAGGTAGCCAGTCAAGTATCAATGGCACAATACGAAATTCGGTAGCTGGTGCTGATCTCTGGCTAATCAACCCGGCGGGTATCGTATTTGGTGCCGATGCCCGTCTCGATGTTAGTGGTTCGTTTCATGCCAGTACGGCAGACTATATAAAACTGGGTACTGACGGGAAATTCGGCGCAGATATTTTGGCACCAGCAAATACAGTATTGACCTCTTCTCCTCCATCGGCCTTTGGCTTTCTTGATAATGTCATTGCACCAATCTCAATAGAATCTAGCGAACTCTCGGTGCCTGCGGGTAAAACGCTGTCATTTGTAGCAGGTGATGTCTCAATTACAGGTCAAGGAGGTTCCGCTCCTGATCTTGATCTTGGGGGGCCTGTGCAACTCAGGGCCACAAGTGGACAGATAAATCTGATTAGTGTGGGTTCTGCTGGTGAAGCAGTAAAAATGGATGAGTTTTTTGATACACCTGCTTTTACCACCATGGGTAAGATCCATATGCATAATGGTGCAGCTGTAACAACTAGAGGTGATCCTGCTGGAACAATTTATATTCGGGCAGGTGAATTTGTGATGGAAAATGCCATCCTCGATTCAGGTAATTTGGGTACAAGCAATCATTCAGGAAATGCTATTGATATTAATGTAAAAGGAAAAATGCAGTTGCTTAGCGGTGTTGGTGACGATGGAGCAGGCAATGTTATAACTGGATCATCGGCCATTCTTGCTTCCTCAAGTGGAGCTGGTAATGCCGGCGATATAGTGATTAATGCGAGTGAGTTGTTTATACAGGGTGATCCTTTAGCAGGAGTATATTCTGTTATTGCCACTCGAGTTTTTAACACTGGTAATAGCGGTAATATATTTATCAATAGCGATATTTTACAGCTAGATGCCAATTCACTTATTGTGACTCAGTCCTTTGGAGAGGGTGATAGTAAAAATATAAATATCGATACAAAACTATTTACGATAAATGGAACTCAGGGACTGACATTTGTTTCAACCAGTGCATTCAGTGGTGGAAGTGCAGGGAATTTAACGGTTAAAGCAGATGAATTGATTGCACGAGGAAATAATGGTTTTGTAGGTCTGGCGACCCAGGTGACCTCTGATTCTAAGGGCAGCGCAGATACAGGTTTAATGGATGTTATCGCAAATAAAGTCTCACTCTATGATGGTGCACAGTTTAATGCTGCAGTCTTTAGTGGTTCAGGTAGTGGTGCTACAGGTGGGATCAAACTTAATACTGATGAGCTTGTTATATCTGGTAAAGATGCCAATGGTTATAGCGCAGGAATATTTACAAACATAAGTGGTACAGCAGCGAGCAGTGGCGGAAACATTTCGATAAATGCAAATGAATTAGTCGAGGTAAGCAATGGCGGGCAAATTAGTTCAGAAGTAGGAATGTGGACCCCCGGAAACGGTGGTGATATTTCTTTGAAAACAAAGCATCTTAAGATTCAAAGTGGTGGCAAGGTCACATCTTCCAGTTTTGGAACTGGAGCTGCGGGTAATATTAATATTATTGCAGAAAATGTTGAAATTGATGGTGTTTATCCTGATGGGGCAATCTCTGGTATTTATTCCTCGACCAGTGCTGTGGGGGCCCCAGCAGGGAATATTGATATTATTGCGAATCAAATATTGTTAACCAATGGGGCGCGTATAAGTAGTCAAACCTTTGGAATGGGTAGTGCAGGGTTGATTTCAATTGAAACAGAAAAACTCAGCATTTCAGGTTCGGAGGCGACAACCGGATCGGCATCAACCATCACAGCTTCTTCAGAACAATTTACTGGGTTTGAAGCTTATTCTGGAGGAGCTGGTGGTGAGATTGTTATCAACGCTTCTGATATAGAATTAAAAGATAAGGGGCAAATTACTACTCATACTGATACAGATGGTAATGGTGGAATTGTAATTATAAATACTGGCTCACTAACTATGTCAAGTGAAGCTAACATATCAGCTGATAGCTCAGGAAACGGAACTGCAGGTGATATTAAGATAAATGCAAAGGAAAGTATTAGTCTCGATAAATCTAGTATTTCAAGCGAGTCCGCTTATGCAGATGGAGGAAATATACACATTGAATCTGGAAACAGTTTAAATATGATAAACAGTGAAATACTTGCTTCAGTTGAAGGAGGGGCAGGTTCAGGTGGTTCAATTACTATTGATGCAATCAATACACTTCTAATTAGATCTGATATTTCTGCTAGCAGTAATGGCTCTGGAGTTGCAGGTGATATACGCCTGACATCACGTGATACCCTTGAAATGCTGGCCAGTCATATTGCTACTGAGGCTACTCAGTCTGATGGCGGCAACATAAACATCTATGTACAGGATTTTATATCAATGGATCACAGTTCGATTACTGCATCTGTTAGTGGTGGGGATGGTAATGGTGGTAATATTTATATCGATCCTGAGCTAATGTTAGTGAAAAGCAGTAACATCACAGCAAATGCTCATGGTGGTAAAGGCGGTAATGTAACAATAATTGCAGGTAACCTGATTAGTTCACCAGATAGCATAATAAGCGCCTCATCAAGCAAAGGGATTGACGGGAACGTAATTATTGATACACCTAGCCGTGATATTTTTTCGGAAATAAGTTTATTACCAGAAACTATGATTGACCCATCCAGTATGTTTAGAAATGATTGTGCGGCAGTTGGTGGGAAATTCAGCAGCTTTATTGTTAATAATGTGCGTGGTCAACAAAATATGTTAATCAGTCCATCTTATTTTATCTCAGAAAAGGCTTTTAAAAGGAAAGTTAAAAGAGTCGGTTACCCTGACGTATCAAACAATGTTGATGAAGTGACAAATTATGCTGTTGCGGATGTTTATAGCGGTAATTGTTATCAAATACACTAAGTATTTATTTATATGCAGTACAATAAACTCTTTCTAATATCAATTATAGCTTCGTTAAATTCACCGGTGGTGTTTGCCGCTGATCCAGTATTACCTTTACAGCGCCCGGCCGAAAGAAAATTGCAATCAGTGGATGATGGCAAAACTATACAGCCGACAATTAAATTACCTCCTATTAAGAATTTTTCAAAAGACAGGCTGTCAGCAAAAATGATGGTATACCTGAAAAAAGTACAATTTGAAGGAAATACTGTTATCTCTAATGCAGAACTACAAAAATATACTAGCCCATATTTGGATAGAAAAATAACAGCAGACGAGCTGCAATCGCTAAGACGTGCGGTAACTCAACTATATATCGATAGTGGTTATATTAATTCAGGTGCTGTGATACCAGATCAAGCTGTTAAAAACGGTGTAATAACAATAAAAATTATAGAGGGGACACTTAATAAAATTCAGGTAAGTGGAAATGACTGGTTACGCACAGCTTATCTTCAAGATCGGATACGTCTGGGGAATGAAGAAATATTAAATGTTCATGTCCTTAAAGAAAAATTATTTATTTTGCAGCAGGATCCGAGAATAAAACAGTTGCACGCCAAACTCTCACCAGGAGCTAAACCAGGCGAAAGCGTTTTACAGGTTCGTATCGTCGAAGATGATGCATTCCAGGTATACATAGGTGCAGATAACCATAATTCTCCCAGTGTGGGTGAAAACAGAGGTGAGCTGACGCTTTTACATAATAACTTGACTGGTAATGGCGATACCCTGACTGGCCACTATGTAGAGAGTAAGGGCCTTAAGAGCTACGACTTGAGCTATGAGATCCCGGTTATGGCAGATGACAGTCGATTTAAATTCAGTTACGCACAAGGTGAGTCCAAAATTGTTGAGGAACCTTTTGATCAGTTAGATATTAAAAATCGCTCACGGACTTCATTAGTGGCATTTATTCGTCCATATTATCGAACACCGGATGCAGTCTATGAGTATTCCCTACAGGGAGAGACCAGAGAAAGTCATACCTATCTTGGTGGAGAACCTTTTTCATTTACACCATCAAGTGAAGATGGCAAAACACGCCTGACCGTAGCTCGTCTGGTACATAACTGGTTACACCGATTCCAAAACCGACTTCTTACAGCACGTTCGACCCTGTCTGAAGGTTTAAACGCACGCGATTCAACCATCAGTGATAAAGAACCAGATGGACGATTTACGGCCTGGTTGGGGCAAGGGCAGTGGGTAGAGCGTTGGCCGCAGTCAAAACATGAAGTGGTGCTTAGAGGGGCCATGCAATTAACAGAAGACCATTTATTATCCATGGAACAATTTTCCATCGGTGGCGCTAAATCGGTAAGAGGCTATCGTGAGAATTATGTTGTCGGGGATAATGGCGTAACAGCAAGTTTTGAATATAGAATTCCTCTGTTTGGAGCAACTCCGGATTATGGTCAGTTTCAACTGGCAGGTTTTACAGATTATGGTGCGGTCTGGAATAAACAAGGATTTGAAGATCCTGAAGCAGAAGAAATCTATAGTGTAGGTTTAGGACTTCGTTGGACAAATAAAAAGCAGGCAAGATTTGAATTATATTGGGCAAGCCCGGTACACAATAAATCGACTCAGGGTGGTTCACTACAGGATGATGGTGTACATTTCAGGTTTGAGGCGCGCCTGTTTTAATCTACTGCCAGTTACCAATCATCAGATAAGGTGACCAGTAACCCGGGTGACGATAACGAACATCTTTTAGCATTTCTAACTGGGCCAGGCGTAACGCGGCGGCTTTACCCGTATCAGGTTTTTTCCACTCTCGATAAAATACAGACATTAGCTTAGCGGTTGCGCGATCATTGATTGGCCAAAGACTGGCCAATGCACTACGGGCACCTGCTTTAACGGTAATACCTGCCAGTCCAAGTGCTGCACGTTCATCACCAGCAGCAGTATAACAGGCACTGAGTGTCAGCAATTCAAGAGGCTGCTCTGCAAAGCGACCCAATCCAATAACACGTGCAAGATCATTGACTCGAACACGAGAGTCGTATGTTAATAAAAATGAGTTGTTGACATTTTTTCCAAATTCACCGTGTGAAGCTATATGGGCAACTTGATAATGTTGTTTGCTTAGGGCACTTTTCATGTTGGCGCTTTGAAAGTCATCATTTAGCAGAATATTGCCACCGTACATTTTATGAATACTGTCAATTTCGCTCTGTACATGGAGTAGTGCAGGGAATCCCTGAACAGATTGAGTCAGACCACCGAGTAAAACACGGGGTGATTTATCTGCTGTAGAGGATGAATCTGTTAATTCAAGGCCGGGTGAGATAGCCAATGCCATTTTTTCAACGAGAAACTGTTGACCATCATGTAGCGCCGAAAAAGGTATACCTCTTAATACCTGATCTGGAACAGACACAAGTGTTTTTATCTTGAGGCTGTTTAACCTTTTAGAGACAGGCTCGATTATCCAGGTATACAGTTGTTTTGCATGGGGCAGGTATTCACGGGTACGGCGCTTTTCCAGCTTCTTTCGAAACAATCGGGAAATTTTCCGTACTTTTGTTTTATCGACTTGGGTGGTGAACCGTTCAATACCATTTTTATGGCTGAGGAGTAGTTCTATACGTTTATCCATGACGATGGGATAAAGAATTGCAGTATCGCTGGTTAATATTTCATCGATTTTTCTGATACTGGTTCTGGTTGCATTTACACAATTATCCTGAAAATAATCCTGTAATTCGGCTGCTTTCAATGACTCAAGTGTGTCACGTAAAGTGTATAAAAGTTGACTCTTTTTCTTTTTATTTGAAGTACGCTGACTTTTGTTTAGTAATAATTCTGTAAATTCAATGTAAATGTTATTTTTTGAGTACCCTGACATTAAGTTTAAATCAACTTCTGAAAAACTATGTCCAGCTGGTATCATTGCCATGGCCTTTTGATAGGCATCGATTGCCTGATCAGTTTGTCCTGCTCGTATATGAAGTCGCCCGGTTACCCACTGCCATTTGGCTAGAAGGTTTCTATCCTGAATCTGTTGTGCATAGAATATCGCCTGCTGGATCAAACTGAATGCATCCTCATCCCGTTTTGCTCGATAGTAAATTCTGGCAAGTTCACCTAAAGCCATGGAGTGTAGTTTAAAGTCTTTGCTTGTTTCAGCATGTTTGATAGCCTGATTTAGATTCTTTACTGAGCGATTAATGTAGTCTTGCTGGGAACGGGATTTATCAATCGACAACCATGAATAGACCAGGCCAGTCTGGTATGTCAGGTAGCCTTTGTTAAGGCTATCATTATGTTTGCTGGAAAGAGTTTCCAGTTGTTTATGTAGATGCTTTATAGAATCGGCTTTCCCAGATAACTTGGCTGCAACCAAGGCATGAGTTAATATTTTTATTTTCAATAACACCTGTGAAGCATTAACGGGTGTGAATTCGAGTGCTTCGAAATAGCTACGAAGAGCGAATTTATATTGAGAACGTCTCATCGCCATGTTGCCTAATTCATTACGAATTGCAGCTACCTGAGCATATAGTTTTAGCCTTAAAGATAATTTAAGGGCATCTTTTAGCAGTGGCTCTGCTTGTACCAGATTTCCTGTAGCAAGGTGTAATGAGCCCATAGAAAACAGAACAGCACTTTGTAGGGCCGGGTTAGGATGTTTCTGTAAAATAAGTTGGGCCTGATTGAATGCACGAAGTGCGTTCTCTGGATTTCCCATTTGGAAATAGGCCATACCAATTCGGTACCAGGCCTCAATCTGTTTCGGATGTTGTTGAGAGGAACGATAGTGATGTATTGCCTGTTGCCAAAGGTCAATTGCCTTATTGTACTGGCCCTTGTGCACCTCGGTAGCGGCCCTGTCCATTAATGTTTTGTCAGCAATAGCCGGGCCTGGTACAGCAGTGACTGTAGAAATGACCAACAGGAGACAGGTTATGTGTTTCGACCTGTATTTGAGCAAGGCAAATTTTCCTTGATTCAGTGATTAATACGATATGGCTATTATTCCCAGTAAAGTAGCCAGCTTGCAACCTTATTTTGGCTCATCTGGAAACTTATGCCCTGGGAGGGGTAGGCTAGAATTTGTCCAGATGAGGATTGATCGATGTAATCTGGGCTACCATAACGTTTTATTACCTGTTCAATGGTGTCACCTATGGCTATACCTTGAGAGGATTTCCCACGGAATGCTCGATCAGTGGCAATAAGTCTAATTTCGTCACCTTCAGTGATTGTGGTCACATGGTTTTTAAACTTGATGAGTTGATGTGTACTTGTGTCAAGCTTAAATTTAGACTTATTCTCAATATCCCAGGTTTTCGAAATTTCATTGGTGTAATGCCCTACCATGAGTTTCTGGACATGCTCTCTACCCGGCTTAACCGGTTTTACTGCGTGGTAGTCTAAATTCAATCGGGTTTTTTGTATCAGGTAGTTTGACCAGAGTCGGTCAGGTTGTTTATCAAGATATGTCTGCCAATAAGATTCAGCTTTGTCACGATCATTGTTCTGCCAGGCGATAATGCCCAGATTGAACAAAGAAATTATATAGTCTTTGTTCTGACTAACAACCTGCAGCAGGTACTGGCGTGCCTTGTCAGCATTTCCTGCCTTATGGAAGGCGACTCCGAGATTATTTAAAAGGCCAGGGTTATTAGAATCCAGCTGTAAACCATCTTGTAATACTGCGATAGCTTTATAGGGCTCATCCATGTGTAACCAGGCCGTAGATAGATTGTGATAGGCATTCAGATACTGAGGATCCTGTTCAAGAGCAAGTTCATAGTAATGAATGGCCTTTTTCATGTGTTTTGAAAAAAGTTTATTGGACTGGTTATTGCTTCTTACTGTGGCATTACTGGCCCGACTTTCTGGATCAACCAGCATGGATAACTGGAACTGAATAGAGTTTTTCCCATTGGTTTCTGCGTGGTAATACCGCATGGCCAGTCGGTGGTAGCTGCTAGCCAGATTATGATGAACTGCCCGACCAGGGAAGTAACGGCGAAATTCATCAAAACTCATGATGGCTCGTTCATAATCTCCACTGTGATAGAACCATAAGCCCAGTTTAAAGTAATCACTTTTTTCAGAGATCTGTTGCAATCGAACTTTTACGGATGTTGTCCTTTGTTTGATATCCGGATGAGTGTTAGTCGTGTTTTTGCTTGTGTAACGTAGAGGATGTCTGTCGTGGCTCCATTCAGCAAAAAAATTGTTTTTAAATGATTTTCCGACGATTGCTCGACTATCATAACCAGCCATTGCAACATAAACGATACCGAGCTCATCGGCGCGAAGTTCTTTGGCTAGAATCTTATCACTCTGTTTGGCAATATTTTGAACCTCACTATAAATTTTACCTGGAATTCTATCTTTTGAATGAGCTGATTCCAGCGCCTGGAAGAACTTCATGTGCCAAAAATCATCTTCAAGTTGATGGACAAGTTCATGGGCAAGCACAAAGGCCAACCTGGCATCACCCGCTTGATTATTTTTTTGATAGCAAAAGTCAATGACGGCTTTTGACAGGATAATCCAGCCATCTGGGATGGAGATAGGAAGACTGATATTGTTAGGATCTTCTTTAATGATTAATAGTCGTGGTTCAATACCACGGCGATGGCCGGCAGTATTGAGTAATTGTCGAAAGATAGACTGAGCCTGTTTTGTTTTACTGTAGTTTTTTTCACTAAGTACAGTGTAATTATCACGCCAGAAATCAATTCTCTCCCTGGGGTTTGGTGACATAGCATGACTATGGCTTATAATCAGACTTCCAATCAGTAAAACGACCAGCCTGGAAACCAATTGCCATTTTAATATTAAAGAAACCATGTGTTTAACCAATGATAAGCAGGACTCGGGTGGTTTGATCAAGAATGACTTCCAGATCTGAAGCATCATGAGATTCTTTATTAAGTATGCTATCAATCTTATTAAAGGCATCAATGACCCCTGGTGGTACCGAGATAGTGGACAGTTTTTGTTTTAGCTCGTCAAGCTGATTAAAGCCTTTAAGTGATGGATAATCTCCCATGAGGGCAATCAATTTTAATCGGCCGATAATAATACCTGTATCCCATAGAATCGCTTGTTGTGAACTATACTTTTCTGCCGTTTTTCTCAAACCATGTTCAATCTTGATAAACTCATCAAGTTTATTTCTTTTTATTGCATTGGCCTTGTCCAGTGAGCTTATCAAAGCTGATAGACCAGCTTTTTGTTCATCAGGTAAATGACTGGAAAGTTGAGAATAGATAAATTCGAGCTGGTTTTTTGCTGCCCAGTTCTCCTTACCTGCATAAAGTGAAATCGCTTCAATATAGACTGCAGCCTGAGCAAAAAAATTGATCTGTTCAGGTTGAGATGCAAAGGCGTACTGGTTTGATTTACCTGTAATGACCTTATGATTATTGACCAACTGTGCCAGTTGGGTTGGATTATCGATATTCTTAACCCAGTCTCCAGTTGGGGATGTTAGAGACTGGGAGTTGTTCAAATGGAATACCAGCCCGATACTCAGTAACAGACCACTGGCCAGGGCAAGTGCTCCACCAAAAACAGGTTTCATTGAAAACCATTGTGTGATGAAGTTAAATTTCCCTGGAGAATGCGTCTTTCCCGAACTTTGTTTTTTCTGTTTATATTCGGATAGGACCTGTTCAGGAAACGCCTGCCAGAAAGCGTCCGGGAGCTCAGGTGATTTAAGTTTTAGCAGGGAGTTAGTTGTATCTATCTCTAGTTTTAGGGCTTTTGAACACTTATTACAGGCATTAAAATGTGTATCAAAATCCTGGTGAGCGGTAATATCCAGCTCATTTTCTAGATAGTCAGTGAGTTTGCTCTGGATAAAATCACAGTTTAAATCTGCCACAGCGCTATCCTCCTAAAATATTTTTCATAGTTATAATTGCATGATGGTAATTGGCTTTTGCCGTTCCTACAGCGCATCCAAGAATCTCAGCAACTTCAGGAAAAGTATGCCCTTGATACAAATGTAGCTCTAATGTTAATCGTTGTTTATCAGGTAACTTCATAATGGCTTTATTCAATATGCGCTTTTGCTCAATGTCTTCAATTTCTTCCTGTGTATTTGTATCACTCTGAAGCTTCAAATCATCTATTTCAACATCATCGATCCTTTGGCGTTCTTTGCTTCGGTAGTGATTTTTACAATGATTGATAGCAATCTGGTATAGCCAGGTCTTAAAGTTGGCATCACCCCGAAACTGTTCAGCTTTGCTAAATACCTGGATAAATACTTTCTGTACCAGATCCAGGGCATCAGATTCATGGCCAATACGTTTCCAGACAAACTGAAACAGGGCTTTCTGATGCCGGCTAACCAGTTCTTTAAAAGCTGATTCATCACCGTCGACGGCAAAACGGGTAAGTAGTGCGTTATCTGTAACCATCTTGTCGTTCATTTGTTTAGACACCAGGTCGCTGGAAAGGGTTTAATGACCCTATAATTATTTTGAGAAAATGTATCTGATTGATTTTCTGTCATTTTATGCAATTTTTCAGCAAAAACTATACATTTGTAAAAAAAATCATTTTTTCTAACATTCATTAAACCCTTTTCTAGCTTGTGGTGTCATCAGGGGTAACAGACATCCCCTACGATAGAGTTAAGGTAGACATAATCATGACAGTACAGGCGCAATATGCAGAGACGATGAACCTGGCAAGTCCTGAAAGCTTGATGGATTTATCATGCTATGGGTCAATATTACTCGAAGTTGAGAAAAACTTGTTGTCAGGTCGCTCACAATTTGCCTTGGTGCTGCTCAGGCAGGCCATGAAATCAATGGCCGAATCTTCAATGCATACATCAAAAAATCTTAATCCCGAGTATTACTCACGACCAGTGAAGATATACACACTAGGTCGTTTTTCGGTTTATATAAATGGTAAGTCCCTTGAGTTTAACTCTCACAAGAGGGAAAAGCCGCTGGAATTACTGAAGTTATTGATCAGCCTTGGGGCTCGTGAAATTAATAAGGCACATGTGGCTGAACTAATGTGGCCTGATTCCTGTGGTGATACGGCAAGTCAGGCACTGGCTACCAATCTGTTTAGATTAAGGCAGTTATTGGGAAAAGAGAGTATCGAACTGAGAGCAGGTAAATTAACAATTAATCCGGCGTATTGCTGGATTGATATCTGGCAGTTTGAAAAATTCCTAAATAATTCCAGAAAAGCGGGAGAAGCAATAGATTTACATAGCCTGCAACAGGCTATGGATCTTTATCAGGGCGCTTTTTTCAGTAACGAAGATTTTGGCTGGCTTGTGCCCCGCCGGGAACGCTTGCGGCAGAAACTCCTGACAAACTTGAAAGAAGTGGCGACAGCGCTCAGCAATGAGAAAAGGTGTGAAGAAGCTATTCTCATTTATCAGAAAGCTTTGGAAGTCGATGATTTATTAGAAGAACTCTATCTTGGTTTGATTCGCTGTCTTGTCAAATTGGAGCGCTGGGGTGAGGCATTGGCCACTTACCGTCGCTGTCATGACGCTTTTCAGGCTGTGCTGGGGATTGAGCCAGGCTATGAGTTACAGGCCATTTACAAGCTAATTAATACCAAAGCAGCTGCCTGATAGAAAAGTCAGATTTCAGGAAGTACATTTATCACAGGGACGTGACCAAATTTAGGTGAGTGTTGATATGGGGTTCAATATTCAAAGACTTATAGCTATTGGTTTTCAGAAATGAGGGAACTTTTCCAGTTTAGAACGTGATGATTTGCTCCTCTTCAAGTCACGTATTTGCGGCCGGGTCGGCCGCTTTTTTTTTTGCTATTATAGTGTCGAATTTATTTTTTAATAGAAATGCTTATATGACTCAGGCAGAACCTACCGACTTGCAGCACCGACCCAAAGCCAGCGTTATTATCTCGGTCTATAAAGATACAGAAGCCCTCAAAGCCATGCTGGATGCTCTGGATCGGCAGACTGAAAAGGATTTTGAAATCATTATTACAGAGGACTGCGAGAGTGAAGAAATGGACACTTTCCTGACCGAGTACCGTAAGCGACCAAACTTTCACCACCTGACCCAGCCCGATGATGGCTGGCGTAAAACGCTGGCGGAGAACCGGGCGATTGATAGTGCCCGTTCTGACTATTTATTATTTCTCGATGGGGACTGCATTCCGGACAGGAATTTTGTGGCACTGCATCTGGCCAAGGCCGAGTCGGGACGATTTCTAACGGGGCGGCGGGTTTATCTTGGTCCATTTTTTTCCAGACTGTTAAGGAAATGGCCCTGGCTGGTACGGGTCATCGAGAATCGCCTGATCTTCTTTCTATTATTAATCCCCATGCATCTCGACAAGGTCAGAAGCTACGAAGTGGGGCTGTCTTCCCGCTTTATGCACAGGCTGCGGGGTAAGAAGCCGGTGGGGATCATTGGCTGTAATTTTTCCTGTTACAAAAAGGATATGCTGGCTATTAACGGTTATAACGAAGACCTGCCGGGTGTGGGGGCTGAGGACAGTGACCTGCAGTGGCGTTTTGAAGGTCTGGGCATGTCCACCAAGGCCGTGAAATTTCTGATACCAGTCTATCACCTCTATCATGAGCACAAACGGCTCGATTATGAGGTCAACCTGAAAATCATTAATAAAAATCGCAAACTGAATGCCTTTATCTGTAAAAACGGGATTCGTAAGTTGTAGGTCATCCATTTATCATGGCTTGACCTGACTATTTTTTCCTATCGGAAACGGGCAATATATAAGGTATGTCGCTGCAACTACCTGAGTTACCTGAAACCCTGCTTTCCGCCACCTCCAGCCTGTTTCAAGAGCTGGAATCCTTCGAGCAAATTGATTTAGGAAAATACCCGGCTGAACTCAAAGACAGTCTGGCCAAAGTCTTTGTCTGTAGCGAATTCGTAGCTCGTCATTGTTTGCGTCAGCCCGAGCTCTTACAGACTTTTCTGGAATCGGGAATATTACAAAAGGACTTTCAGCAAACCGATTATGTAGATCGGCTTAATGAACAGTTAAGCCAGGTTAATAATCCGGATGAATTACACCGCTATCTACGCCAGTTTCGGCTAAGGGAATGGATACGTATAGTCTGGCGCGATATTGCGGGTTTTGCCGAATTGGAACAGACCACTCGGGAGCTAAGTTGGTTAGCTGAAACCTGTGTGGATGGTGCTCTACAGAAGCTTTATCAGTGGGCCTGTGAAGAGTGGGGCACCCCTTGTAATGCCGATGGTGAACCTCAGCAGTTGGTTGTCATCGGCATGGGCAAGCTTGGGGCCTGGGAGCTGAATGTCTCTTCAGATATTGATCTTATTTTTACCTATCCGGAAGCGGGTGAAACTCACGGCGGTAAAAAAGAGTTATCAAATTCCGAATTCTTCATCCGACTGGGACAGAAACTGATTCAGTCTCTGGATAATGCCACCGTGGATGGGTTTGTGTTTAGGGTCGATATGCGACTTCGGCCCTTTGGGGATGGTGGTGCCCTGGCCATGAGCTTTGATGCCATGGAAAATTATTATCAGGTCCATGGTCGGGAGTGGGAACGCTACGCCATGATTAAGGCCAGGGTCATCGCCGGTGATCGGCAGGCCGGTGAAACATTAATGGCTATGCTCAAGCCCTTTATCTATCGGCGTTATATCGATTTTGGTGCCTATGAATCCCTGCGTGAGATGAAGGTGATGATCAACCGGGAGGTAAAACGTAAGGGGATCGATGGGAACGTCAAACTCGGTCCGGGTGGTATCCGGGAAGTGGAGTTTATCGGTCAGGTCTTCCAGCTGATTCGCGGGGGGCGAGAAAAGGAGCTGCAGGAACGAAACATTTTAAAGGTACTTGAGCTGTTAAAAGCGAAGGCGATTCTACCGGATTACGTGGTCGATGAACTGGCACACGCCTATCGTTTTCTTCGCCATGTTGAACATCGGATTCAGGAGTTTGCCGAACAACAAACTCATGAGCTGCCTGCCGATGAGACAGGGCAGCAGCGTCTGGCCTATGGAATGGGATTTTCCAGTTGGGATCTTTTTTATGAAGACCTGCAAGGTCATCGCTCCAGGGTTCAGAGTCATTTTGAACAGGTATTTGAAGCACCACAGACGGAACATGCGGAACACGATGAGCTTGATCTGACACGGCTTTGGTATGGCCGACTCGACAGTGAAACGGCAGAAAAGATCCTTGCCGATCTTGGCTACCAGGAACCAAAACAGATTCTGGCCAAACTGGCAGCACTGCATAATAGTCGCAAGTATAGGGAGATGAGTACCCAGGGCCAGGAGCGTCTGGACAAAGCCGTACCCCTGTTGATCGGCGCCATCGGAAAATCTACCCATCCGGATATTACCTTTGGTCGCGTTGCTGAATTGATTGAATCGGTAGCCAGAAGAACCGTCTATCTGGTGCTCCTGATTGAAAATCCCCTGGCCCTTTCTCAGTTGGTGCGGTTGTGTGCGGCCAGCCCCTGGATTGCACGATATCTTGCTCAGCATCCTATGTTGCTGGATGAGCTGATGGATACCCGTCGTCTGTATGCCCCACCGGATAAAGAACAATTGGCCAGAGAGATTCGTGAACGCCTGGAAGGTGTTGATCCAGGTGACGTGGAGCAGCAGATGGATACTCTACGGCATTTCCATCATTTGAACCTGTTGCGGGTCGCTGCCGCAGATATTGTCGGTTCCCTGCCGTTGATGAAAGTGAGTGATCACTTAAGCTGGATCGCCGAGGTCTGCCTGGAAGAGACCCTTGAGCTGGCCTGGCAGTATATGGTGGACAAACATGGCCAGCTAGCTGGAAGTAGTAAGGACAGCAAGGGATTTGCCATCATTGGTTATGGCAAGCTGGGTGGGCTGGAGCTGGGGTATGGCTCGGATCTGGATCTGGTATTTATTCATCACGCCGATAATCTGTCGCAAATGACCGATGGTAAGCAAGCAGTAGAGGCCTCTGTGTTTTTTGCAAGGCTGGGACAGCGCCTGATACACCTTTTGACAGCCGTAACTCGTGCTGGAATTCTGTATGAAGTGGATATGCGTCTACGCCCTGATGGTGCCTCGGGTATGCTGGTAAGCGGGCTGAAATCCTTTACCCAGTATCAACTGGAGAAGGCCTGGACCTGGGAGCATCAGGCCCTGGTCAGGGCCCGTTTTGTGGCTGGTGATCCTGCTGTTGGCGATCAATTTAATAGCGTTCGGGCCGATATCCTGGGAGAGGAACGGGATTGCCAGCAACTGCATAAAGATGTGCTGGAGATGCGGGATCGGATGCGTGGCCAGCTCGACAAAAGCAAACAGGGCTTGTTTGACCTCAAACAGGGGCGCGGAGGTATCGTTGACATTGAATTTATGGTGCAATACGGGGTTCTGGCCTTTGCTCATAAATACCCGGAACTCAGGACCTGGACAGACAATATCCGTTTGTTGATGGTCATGGCGGCAGGTAGGGTGATGTCACCGGAACAGGTTGATAAACTGACCGAGGCATACAAAACCTATCGTGGCAGAGTACACCGGCTGAAACTGGATGAACAATCCGGCCTGGTACCAGAAAATGAATATATGGACCTGCGTGAATCCATCATTCGAGTATGGGATGAATGGATGCTCAAACAGCAGGTTTGAAGTGTGAAACAAAAATGATTGAGAAAGAGGAATAACAAGATGTCGATGTCGGATCGGGATGGTGTGATCTGGTTTGATGGTCAGCTGGTACCCTGGCGAGATGCCCAGGTACATGTGCTGACCCATACCCTGCACTATGGCATGGGTGTATTTGAAGGTGTGCGGGCCTATAAAACAGATAATGGCCCAGCCATTTTCCGACTCGGTGCCCATACCGATCGACTGTTTCGTTCAGCCCATATTATGGGAATGGAGATTCCTTTTTCAAAAGATGAACTCAATGAAGCCCAACGTCTAGCTGTAAAGGAAAATAATCTTGAATCTGCCTATCTGCGTCCCATGTGTTTTTATGGTTCTGAGGGGATGGGGCTGCGGGCTGACAACCTGAAGGTGCATGCCATTGTTGCAGCCTGGGAATGGGGTGCCTATCTGGGGGCCGATGGCCTTGAAAAAGGCATTCGAATAAGAACTTCTTCATTTACCCGTCACCACGTGAATATCACCATGTGTAAGGCTAAGGCCAATGGCCATTACATTAACTCTATGTTGGCCCTGCAGGAGGCCTTGCGAGACGGTTATGACGAAGCCCTGTTACTGGACGTGGATGGTTTTGTCGCCGAGGGCAGTGGCGAAAACTTTTTCATGGTCGTGGATGGTGTGATTTACACCCCGGAATTGACTTCGGCCCTGGATGGAATCACCCGCAATACTGTCATGAAACTGGCCAGGGATCTGGGCATGGAAATTCGAGAAAAACGTATTACCCGTGATGAAGTGTATGTTGCCGATGAGGCCTTTTTCACAGGTTCCGCAGCCGAGGTGACCCCGATTCGGGAGCTGGATGGCCGAAAGATCGGTCAGGGAACAAGAGGGCCAGTCACTGAACAGCTACAAAGTCGCTACTTTGATTTGGTACATGGCCGCCTGACCGGCTATGATGATTGGCTTACCGTGGTTAAATAAGAATAATAACTTTATAAAATAAAGGGGAAATGTTGTGAAAAGTGCCGATTTTAAGGTCCGTAAACTCAGAGAACCGAATGCAGCCAAACGCTATGTGGTGGCAAAAAAGGATCTGCCCCTGCATTGTCCGATGGACGACATGAGCCTGTGGAATTCACATCCCAAGGTCTACCTGCCCATTGAAGACAAGGGTGAGGCAATTTGTCCCTATTGTGGCGCTCATTTCATGTTAAAGAACGACTAAAGCGGCTATATTTAAGCAAATACTGTTCTTTCTGGTTCGTCGGCAGTGTTTATGAATAACAGCGACGCGAATTCGATAATAAAATCATGAAGACCGAACTACCTGACTTTGATTCTGCCCAAATTTTAGTGCTGGGTGATCTCATGCTGGACCGTTACTGGCATGGTGACACCTCGCGAATCTCACCCGAAGCCCCTGTACCGGTGGTACTGGTGGGGAATGCTGAGGAACGTCCCGGTGGTGCCGGTAACGTCGCCCTCAATATCGCCTCACTTGGTGCCCATGCGACTCTACTCGGACTGACCGGTAATGATGAGGCCTGCCAGAGCCTGGAAACCATTATGGAAACCGCAGGGGTGACTTGTCAGTTCCAGCGACTTTCCAACAAACCCACGGTTACCAAGTTGCGGGTCATGAGCCGGCATCAACAATTGATCCGCCTGGATTTTGAAGATGGTTTCAGTGCGACCGATCAATCAGGCTTACTGGATCGATTTAAGGCACAGCTTTCTGGTGTCAGGGCGGTGATCCTGTCTGATTATGGCAAGGGTACCTTGACAGACATCCAGCAATTTATTCAGCCTGCCCGGGCTGCGGGTATCCCCATACTGGTTGACCCAAAGGGCAATGACTTTGAAATTTACCGTGGTGTGACCGTGATTACCCCTAACCTGGCCGAGTTTGAGGCTGTGGTGGGTAAGGTCCATTCTGATGAAGAGCTGGTCAGTAAGGGACAGGCCCTGATTAAGGAAAAAGAACTGGGTGCTTTACTAGTGACCCGTAGTGAAAAGGGCATGACCCTGTTACAGGCCGATAAACCCCCTTTTCATTTACCTACCCGGGCAAGAGAAGTTTTTGATGTGACCGGTGCTGGTGATACGGTGATTTCGGTTCTGGCGGCAGGACTGGCTGCTGGGCAGAGTATGGAAGATGCCATGGCACTGTCGAACCTGGCAGCAGGTGTCGTGGTTAGCAAGCTGGGTACGGCAACCACCACCGTGAGTGAGCTGAAAGCTGCCATCCGGGCAGAACAATATGTCGAGCGTGGTGTGGTTGATGATGAACAACTGGCGCAACTGGTGAAAGAGGCCCAGGCCCATGGTGAGAAAGTGGTCATGACCAATGGTTGTTTTGATATCCTGCATCCCGGCCATGTCACCTACCTGCAACAGGCCAAAAAATTAGGTGATCGTCTGGTGATTGCCGTGAATGATGATGCCTCAGTAAAACGCTTGAAGGGACCAAGTCGTCCAATTAACAGTGTCGAGCAACGTATGGCCTTGCTGGCGGCACTGGAGTGTGTGGACTGGGTTGTGTCTTTTACAGAAGACACTCCGGAGCGACTCATTTGTGAAGCCGGACCGGATGTTCTGGTTAAAGGTGGAGATTATCGGCCTGAAGATATTGCCGGTGGTCAGTGTGTTATGGACAGAGGCGGCGAAGTGAAGGTGCTGGATTATGTCGATGGACATTCCACGACAGATATTATTCAGAACATTCTGGCTAAATAAAATTATTTTAAGAAAGGTAAAGAGTTAAATGATTATTGTCACAGGTGGCGCAGGTTTTATCGGTAGTAATATCGTTAAGGCACTTAATGAACGGGGTGAGACGGATGTCCTGGTGGTGGATAACCTGAAAAACGGGACCAAGTTCAAGAATATCGCTGACTGTGAAATTGCTGATTACATGGACAAGGAAGAGTTTATCGAAAGGGTGAACAATGGTGAATCCTTTGCCAGCAAAGTAGAGGCCATTTTCCATGAAGGGGCCTGTTCCGCTACCACCGAGTGGGACGGTAAATTCATGATGAAAAATAACTATGACTATACCAAGTCATTACTGCATTATTGTTTAGACCGTAAAATTTCCTATTTGTATGCTTCATCCGCTTCTGTTTATGGTGGTGGTTCGGTGTTTAAGGAAAGCAGAGAGTTTGAAGAGCCACTGAACATGTATGCCTATTCAAAATTTCTATTTGACCAGTATGTCCGTCGTCACCGTTCTGAATTTAAAAGTCAGGTAGTCGGATTTCGTTACTTCAATGTCTATGGTCCACGTGAGCAACACAAGGGAAGCATGTCAAGCGTTGCTTTTCACGTAAACAACCAGATTCTTGAAAATGGCAAGGCCAAACTCTTTGAAGGTTGTGATGGTTATGGCAATGGTGAGCAACGACGTGATTTTGTTTATGTCGGCGATGCAGTCAATGTTAACCTGTGGTTTCTTGATAACCCAGATAAGTCAGGTATCTTTAACCTGGGGACAGGGCGTAGTCAGACTTTCAAGGAAGTTGCTGATGCGGTTGTTGCTTACCATAAGAAAGGCAATATTGAATATATTCCCTTTCCAGATCATCTCAAGGGTCGATACCAGAGTTTCACAGAGGCTGATATTACTGCCCTAAGAGAAGCTGGCTATGATGCCCCCTTTAAGTCAGTCGAAGAAGGTGTAACGGAGTATATGGCCTGGCTTAACAAATAATTAACGAATAAGAATTAGAAGAAGAGGAAAACTCCATACTTGCCAAGGAAAAAATACTTATTGTAGGTCCAGCCTGGGTTGGTGACATGGTCATGGCCCAGAGCCTGTTTATGACCCTGAAATCCGTTTATCCAGAATCTGAGATTGATGTTCTGGCTCCCACCTGGTCATTACCGCTTTTAGAAAGAATGCCTGAAGTTAATCAGGGGATTGAAGTCCCTGTTGGTCATGGGAAATTCGGTTTTATCAAGCGTTTAAAAATTGGCCTTGGATTAAGAAAAAACAACTATACCCGCGCCATTATACTTCCTCGTTCATTTAAATCTGCGCTAATTCCTTTTTTTTCCGGCGTCCCAGTTCGAACTGGGTATCGTGGTGAAATGCGTTATGGGCTAATTAATGATATTCGAAAACTCGATAAAACAATTTTAAAACAGACGGTACAACGGTATGTTGCCCTTGGTTTGCAAGGAGAAGCAAAAAAAGACATGCAAGTACCGTATCCAAGATTAATTATTGATAGTGAAAACCAACAAAAGCTAATTGAAAAGTTTAAAATATCATCAACACATCCAGTTGTATGTTTTTCACCCGGCGCAGAATATGGCCCAGCTAAACAATGGCCAATTGAGAAATTTGCTAAACTTTCAGAATTATTAACAAAAAACAATTATCAGGTGTGTGTTATTGGATCGCAAAAAGAACATCCACTTGGCGAGGAAATAAAAAAAATACAACCTGATAAAATATTTAACTTGTGTGGAGAGACTAGTTTGGTTGAAGCAATTGATATTATTGCATATTCAAAAAATGTGGTAACAAATGATTCTGGATTGATGCATGTTGCCTGTGCGACTGGAAGGAAGATTGTGGCCATTTACGGCTCATCAACCCCATCATATACACCTCCTTTATCAAAAAGGGCTAGTATAATTTATCATTCATTAAATTGTAGTCCATGTTTTAAACGAGTTTGTCCTTTCGGACATACTGACTGTTTAGAAAATATCTCTGTTGAAGAAGTGGTTAAAAGCCTGTGATGCAATTATCATCTCTAAATCGTGATGTGTTAATGTCAAAATTAACAAGTGAAAATTTTATTTATTTGATTCTTTTTCTTTTTCCGATCTTTGGTGTCACAATGAGACACTGGATTAGCAGTAATTTTGTGCTATTAGGCTTATCTTCCCTGTACTTATATAAATATCATATTAAAAATGGCCGAAAATTGTCGAAAGAAGAACGGGTGTTATTATGGGGCTTTGCTGCGTATTTTGGCGTATTTGTAATTACTGCTCTAGTTAATGGATGGGAGTATCAACAAACCAAACACCTAGGTATAGAAATTCGTTATCTTTTTTTTATTCCTATATATCTTGTTGTCAGGAATTTGCCTCAATCAAAGCGATATTTATTTATGGGATCGATGCTGGCAGTTTTTGTTGCAGGTGTTGATGTATTGATGTATTTGTCTATAGATGGTGGCGGTGTTTATCATGCTGATGGTTACCGGTATATGGGCGCATATAGTCCACTATTAGTTGGCCCGGTTATATTATTATTTGCCGTAATTTGTATTTCTGATTTGGAGTCAAATCAAAGGACGCGAGGTTCTATTTTTCTGATAATTGCTATGTTATGTATTACATTGTTAATTACTGAGGAATCGTCGGCAAGAATTGCTATTTTAGCGTCATTGATACTTTTTTCTTTCCTGATATATTTTGTGTTCGATGGTCTATTAAGGGTAGTTGTCTTTGTTGTTTTGTCATTATTAATTTCGTTTTCTGTTGTTTTTGTTGAGCCGATATCAAAAAGGGTAGATATTGTAAAGGATGAAATTTCTCAATACTCCAAAATGGAAAATTCTGGGGCAGTTAATGAACCACTAGGAAGTGTACAATTAAGACTTGAGATGTGGAGAGCGACCAAATACTTTTTTAATGATTCTGCAATCTTTGGTGTTGGATTGGGAAATTACTCTGAAGCTGTAAAGAAATATATTGATAAAAAATTAGTTCACCCTGGGATAGGCATGCACAGTCATCCTCACAATGTTTATAGTGAAATGTTGATTTCTCGAGGGATATTTGGAGTGATTGTTTTTTTGTGGATTACAATTCTTCCATTAAGTTACTTTATTTCATCATATGCACAGGGGAATAGGCATGCTTTTACAGGAATTTTATTTATTTTAAGTTTCTTGATTTTCTCTCTCACAGAAGCATCTACTTTTACAAAAGGAAATTTCTCATCATTATATATTGTGTTTTTGGCTGTTTTATTTTCAGATATATTAACTACAAATATAGATAAACAGGAATAATTATGGCAACTATTACAGGGGTCATTATTGTTAAGAATGAAGAAATAACATTGGCCGCATGTCTTGATACTTTATCGTGGGTTGATGAAGTTGTAGTTGTAGATGCTGGTAGTACAGACAATACTGTAAATATTGCAAAAAAATATACGTCTAATGTATATCAGGAGTCAGATTGGCAAGGCTACGGTATACAAAGGCAACGAGCTCAGAATTATGTGTCGAGTGACTGGATACTAATGATTGATGCAGATGAGCATATTACAAAAGAACTCAGGCAATCAATTCAAGATGTAGTGCAAAATAATGATAATTCTAAAGTCTATGCTCTTCCCCGACTATCCTGGGTTTTTGGTCGATTTATCAAGCACGGCGGTTGGTATCCTGATTATGTAGTCAGACTTTATCCTAAAGATAAAGCCAATTACGGTAATGAAAAAGTTCATGAAAAACTTCACTTCGGTGAAGAAATGACGGTCATAAAATTAAAAGGCGATCTGTTACATTACACCTATCGGAATCTTGAACACTATCTGGTTAAATCAGCAGGGTATGCTGCTGCCTGGGCTGAACAACGACTGGAAAAAGGTAAGAGAAGTTCATTATTTCAGGGCTTCTGGCATGGCCTTGCCTGTTTTTTACGAATGTATATTTTTCGTCTGGGTTTTCTCGATGGTAAGCAGGGGCTGTTACTTGCGATATTATCTGCCCATTCAACCTTTGTGAAGTATGCAGATTTATGGGTCAAACTAAATGACCGGCATCAGTGACTTAGAAACTTTCTACTAATCTCCTCTGCAATTTTTTCAATATCAATTTTACTCATATCCTCTTCGTCAGCATCAAGGGGAGGTGAGAACGCTTGACGGTTATCCTCATGATTGAGTGTCTGCCAACGTAAGGCGGTGGCAGATTGTCTACGTGGATAGAATGCCACTGTCGGGCGATCCAGGGCACCGGCAACATGTACTGGTCCAGTCGAGCCACCGATAAATAGATCTGCAAATTGAATGTGTTGGGCAAACTGTTTAAGGCCTTGGCGTGATTCATAAACAATATGTGGAATATTAATTAACTGTTTAGCAATCTGGTGGGCATTCTCATATTCCCCAGGTCCAGCGCTAAGAACAATGGTATACGGTTTTTGACAGGTTAACTTGCTTGCCAGACTTGCATATTGATTGGCCGATAAATTTCTTGCTGAGCCACCACTGCCCGCATGTATGAAAATAAGGAAAGAATCTTCGGATATTCCATAAGTATTGCAGAATTTATTTCGAGTTTTTTCTACCAGAAGTAAGTCAAACTGCAAATAAGGTGGATCCATTGAGTTTTGAATTGGAATATCATTGTCTTTGCATAAATACTTAATTAAGTCACTGTTATAAGCATATTCAGGTTTTTCTGAACGTGAGCGCCTTTGGACCAGGCGATGATTATAAAAAATTTGAGCTAGTTTAGTGGCGGGGGCCAAACGATAGGGAATGCGAGCTAACAAAGCACTAACCCCGACCCTTGTGGTCGAGTAAAGGCTAATAATGGCATCAAATTGAAACTTTCTGAAGTCTTGAGAAAGTTTGAAATTGCTAAAAAAGCCAGAGTTTTGCCATTCATCGATGATAATTTCATCAATCCATTCACAGGCTTCAGCCATATCCTTTGTATAAGAAGGTACCAGGGCCACTATTGTGGAATCAGGAAGGCTGTTTTTCAGGAGTCTGAAGGCCGGAAAACTGAGCATAAAATCCCCCAGCTTGTCATTTCGAACAACGAGAATTTTCTGTAATTTTTTACTGGTCATTTACTGGATTCAATATAAAATACTACTGAGTATAAAACATTATTGTACCGTATATTATATTTACTTCAGCCAACAAAAATCGATTAAGTTGAATTAATGAGAATTATTGAACTATGTACATCATCAGGCTGGGGTGGCCTGGAACTTTATGCTCTGGATGTTAGCAAAAAATTTCAGCAAGAGGGGCATGATGTTCTATTTGTTTCCAAGATTGGCAGCATGATCAGCCAACGTGCCGAGGATAGCGATTTAACAGTCCAATATCTTACGCCAAAATTCAAAGTATTTCCGTGCTTGTCAGCCATAAAACTGGCCGGATTGATCGATAAATACTATTGTGAAATTTTACATGTCCACTGGAATAATGATCTGATTCTTGCTGTTCTGGCGAGAAATTTCTCAAAATCTAAACCAAAACTGGTATTTATACGCCATATGGCTCTGACCAGGCACAAACGGGATGTCTATCATAGATTTATTTACAAGAATATTGATGCCTACTTGGTCATCACCAGACAACTAAAATTGGAGGCGGAAAGATTCTTGCCTGTAGATCTCAATAAAATTCACCTTCTGTATCATGGCGTGAAAGATTTTCAGCCATCAGATGAAGAACAATGTCATGACTTTCTGAAAAAACATGGAATTTCCGGTAATGCTGTTAAAATCCTCCTGCCAGGTCGAATTGAGCACGGGAAAGGTCAACATATTTTAATGGAAGCTGTACATATGCTTGCACAACAGAACCTGCAGGTTGAAGTCGCTCTTCTGGGACATATTATGGATCAGGCATACTATGATGGAGTATGCACTAAACTGGAAGAATGGGGTCTGACACCGCATGTCCATTATCTTGGATTTGTAGAGAATCCGGTATCCATCTACAACTGTTTTGATATTATCGTTCTAACAACTTATGCGGAAACCTTTGGTCTTGTCCTGGTAGAAGGAATGAAATGCGGTGTTGCGGTCATAGGCACAAATGCAGGTGGCGTTCCTGAGATTATCGAACATGGTAAAACAGGCTTATTATTTGAACCTGGTAACGCAGATGAACTGGCTGCCTGTATCAGAAAACTGGTAGAAGACACGGGGTTACAATCAAAACTGGCAAGAGCAGGGCAACAGTTTGCAAATACTCAATTCTCTGAACGTAATCACTTCGAAAAATTAACAAATATTCTGACAGAAATTTAATATTGGATTAATAAAAATGAGACTCTGGTTTGGTAATGGTGCGTGGGCTTCACAAAAAGCACATCAAAAAGTACATGATTTAACCCCTGAAAAAATAAAGAATGTGGCTGTCATTCGTCACGCAGCTCTGGGTGATATGGTATTAACTCGGCCTTTTTTAAGAGAACTGCGTAAATGTTTTCCAAATTCTCATATTACCTTGAGTGTAGTGACAAACTATATGCGAGGCATACCAGAAGACCTTGTAGATACAGTACATGTTGCATATGGTAAAGATAAAAAGAAAGTTTCCAAGCGAGAACAAATTCGTAAGGCAAAGGAGCTTGGTAAGCAGGACATCATCTTCGATCTAGCCGCAACACATAGATCATTTTATCTCTGTCTGCTAAACCGTTCGACTTTACGTGTCGGTTTCCCCTATCACAGGATGCAAAGAAAACTGTTTTATGATGTTGCTGTATTCCGCTCGGACTTTATATTTGAAACAGATTGTATGTTTAATATGTTAAATATCTTTGGGTTTGTTACTTCTTATCCACCGCCGTTTGACTTACCAGGAGATGTTAGAAAAGAGCAGAAACCATATGTAGTATATTTTACAAGTGCATCAACTCCATTGAGATGTTGGCCAATGGAAAATTTTTCAGAGCTAGTTGATAATGCGTCCGAAAAATTTCCAGAATTTAATCATTATGTGCTAAAGGGGATAGGGGATTGGGAATCAATCAATGATATTTTAAAAAATAATGAACATAATAAAAATGTAAGTGGTTTGAATATTGATTCTCTTGATGAAACAATTGCATTAATTAAAGGTGCCAGTCTTGTTATCTCCAATGATACTGGTATACGGCACCTTGCTATCGCTGCTGGGGTACCAAGTGTTGGAATATTTTTTACTGCACCGAAAAATACAAGTATGCCATTTCGCTACTGGCCACGGTTTGGACCTCATTCAATTGTTGTTAACTATGATGGTTCTATTCCGGAGTCACACAGTGTATTCGAAGCAGTCAAAAAGTCTCTTCAACCAAGGTAGATAGTGTAGATGAAGATTCTGGCAATACGGGTTGGCAGAACAGGTGACATCGTAATGATTACAGCAGCCTTAAAGTTGATTCTCGATAAATGGGCAGATGCAGAGCTACATGTGCTGACTAGCCCAGACGGTAAACGGGTACTTAAAAACTTTGATGACAGACTGACTAAAGTCATTATCTATAATCGCAAGGGTGTAAAAGGATTAATTGAAAAAGCAAGGGTCAAAAAAGAAACTAATAAAATTGCCTATGATGAAATATTTTGCTTTGAATTGAATCCAGGATTTTTAAAAATTTTGTCAGAACAAAGGACAAAAATCAGTCAGATAACCCAGGCTAAAACAGTTACAAATTATGCTCAAAGATGTTTGCGAGTTGTTAGTGATAAAAGTGAATCACAGGATAGATGGCTTTATTTGCCGGTAAAGGAAGAAGGCAAAAGTCTCGCACGTCAACAGCTATTAGAACAGGAAATAAGTGAAAGTAATTATGTGGTTGGTTTTCATCCCAGTTTCAGTGCACTACGTAAACTGTCATTTCGTAATAGAAGTACACGTAATCAGAAAGGCTGGCCAGCTGAGCATTTTGCCAACCTTGCAATAATGATATCGGATTATGCGGCACAAAATAATAAGAAAATATCCATCATTATGGACCTGGTGCCTGAAGATCGGGGATTGGGTGAGAAAATTGTCAGGCTAAGTAATAAAAAGGTCAAATTATTTATACCTCCACTCAATTTTGAACGCTATAAAGCCATTTTGCAAAGAATGGATCTACTTGTTTCACCCGATACGGGACCAATGCATATTGCTGCTGCTGTAGGTACGAATTTGGTTGCTTTGTTCGCTGGTCATGATCCCAGAGATTGTGGGCCGTATGTTCCTGATAGTCAGTTCAGGATTCTCCGGGCTGAAGATACAGAACACTCAGAAATGGGCTTGGGGGCTATAACACCTGAATCGGTATTCCAGGCTTGTAAAACGTTTCTTCCCTGATTATTTGGCGGACATGATTTTGTCGAGCATACTTGTCACATCATCAACCTTAATTCTGTCCATAGTTCCATCATCCCTAACTCTCGCTCCCCAGGACATTTCATCAACTGATTTTCCGTATTTATCTCTTAGCGCAGCCTGGTAATGGTTGATAGTATATTCGGCACTGAGGTATGGGCGTGCTCGGTCAGGATTCGTTGTTGCATACAGACCAATGACTGGGGTATTCACTGCCGTAGCCATGTGGGCAGGACCGGCATCCGGTGAAACAACAGCAGTGGCGCGGTTAAGGACAGCCAGCAACTGCTTTAGGTTGGTTTTCCCAATCAGGTTAGTAACTTTCGATTTAGCAATCTTACTAATATTATCGCCAAATTGTTTTTCAATTTCACTGGGGCCACCTGTTAACACTACCTGCATGTCATATTTGTCTACAGCATATTCAGCCACGGCAGCATAACCCGCAATACTCCAGTTACGATAAGCCATACTCGAACATGGACTGATCACAAGAACCTTTTTGCCATGTAATAGATGCTGGTCGGCAAAAGACTCTGCCTCTGCTGGGATAGGTATATCCCATTTATAGATATGTTCAGATATGCCCAGAGCCTCAGTAAATCCGAAGAAGCTATCGATGACGTGTTGCCTGGGTTGGTGAGTGATTTTTTTATTGGAAAAGATCCACTGCATATCCTTGGCCCGCTTCTTATCAAAGCCTATTTTGACTGGAGCCGATACGAGCAAATTTAACATACTGGAGCGTAAGGACATCTGCATATGAAGCAGGACATCAAAACGTTTACCCTTGAGCTGACGCCAAACATTCCAGTAGGCCTTAAGGCCTAGTGACTTATCAAAAATTACAAAGTTAACGCCAGGTATATCAGAAACCAGGCCATATTCTGTTTTTCCAATAATCCAGGTGATTCGAGTATCTGGCAAATGTGCCTGTAGAGTGCGAACTACGGGCAGGGTATGGCAAATATCCCCGACTGCAGAGAGTCTAAGTAGACAAAGGTGGTCGAGGCTTCCAGAGACTATATTAAGATTGTTTGTCATAATTCAAATGCAGTTATAAGCATAGCCTAATGTAGCTGAAACAGTGATATTTTTCTAAATATTCTACTATAATTCCCGGCAATTCAGGAGCCACTAGATTTACTGGCAATTAGCTGGTTTTCCCGGCGAAGTTTGGTTATATTTTAAAACAAGTAAAGAGGTTTTATATTTAATGCCGGAAAAGTATGACAAGAAGTACGACGCATGCCCAGTTTGCCATTCTGCTTCGATTTACCACTACCATTCTGACTTTCGCAGCAATGATATTTACAAGTGTAATAGTTGCGGTTTGCAATTTATGAACCCGGTTTATTCGGATGCATACCTCGAAAAATATTATGCGGGGTATATTTCGCCGGAATATACCCAGAAAACCCTTGATGAGCAGTATGAAGTCGCAAAACAGAATTTCTCTGTTATAAACAGGTTCAAGTCTAAAAAGGGAAAAATGCTGGATTTTGGTATGGGCAATGGCACATATGCGCAGTGTGCCAGAGAGTTGGGATGGCAGGTCAGTGGTTATGATGTGGATTGCGCCACGACTGAAAGTCTGGCTAAGAAACTGGACATGGATATCAGGTGTGGTAATTTTGATGATATCGACTGGGGAGACACTCGGTTTGATTTAATTTATGCTCATCATGTCATAGAGCATTTAAAAGACCCAATGCAACGGCTAAACAGTTTTCAGAATATTCTTAATGATGACGGGGTATTATATATCGGAGTTCCAAATATTTCTGCCTGGGGATCAAGGTTTAAATATTTTTTGGAAAAGTGCGGAATTAAGAAAAGTAAAATTGGTAAATATTATGATTCAGAGCACCATATTCTATATTTTAATCCACGTTCACTTACAAAGTTATTGGAGTTAAGTGGCTATAAAGTTCTGTATACCTGCAATGCATCCAAACCAAAACCATATCAGAATCCTGTGCTTAAATTTTTAAGACAGAATATTAAAGAAAAAATGTCTGCAGGTGTGGCTTTTTTAATTATTGCGGAAAAAATATAAACGGGGACTCGAGTTGATCACAGAGAAAACATATAGCTCAGGAAATTGTTCTGTTTTATATAATGCAGCAATTCAAAATAAAATAAAGCTTGAACAATTTACCCCCGATTACTGGTTGTCTATGCATAAGGTCACCCAGACAGAAAGGGGACGTGGTGCGAGCTGGTTTGTCGATGCAGATGGACAGGAGTGGGTTCTCAGACATTACCGTAGGGGTGGAATGGTCGCCAGGTATATAGAAGAACATTATATCTGGACTGGTCTTGAAAATACTCGGGCTTGGAAAGAGTGGAAGTTGATCGCATCACTTCATGATGAGGGCTTGCCTGTTCCAATGCCAATTGCGACAAGAGTCTGTAAAAAAAGGCTCTTATATAAGGCAGATATCATTACTCAGCGTATTCCTGATGCGATGAGTCTTGCCCAGCGCTTATCAGGGGGGTCCTATGATGACCGGTGTTGGAAAGCCATGGGGGAGACGATCGCCCGGTTTCATAAATCAAGGGTTTTTCACGCAGATTTAAATGCACATAATATTATGTTGAACGGTAATGGTGATGTATTCTTGATCGATTTTGACAGGGGAGAAAGACGTGTACCAGGGAGCTGGCAAAGAGCTAATTTAGAACGACTTCATCACTCACTGAGTAAACTGAAAAGGCATTATAAAGAATTCTATTTTGCCGAAAATAACTGGCAAGAACTTCTAGTAAGCTATCAGGCGACTATGAGTCGTTAAAACTGGGGCATATCTCTTTCAGTTCACCTATGTAACACTCGACAATATCACCATATTGAGCCAGCAGTTGAGCACCATTTTTACCTATTTCAAGGCTTTGCTCTTTATTATTGAATAGCCTATCTATTTGTGTTGAGAGTTCTGACTCATCCCGGCATTGAATGCCTGCATTATGTTCAACAAATAATCGGGCTTCGTCAGAAAAATTTTCCATATTCGGTCCAAATAGCACAGCCTTACTCTGTTGGGCTACTTCCAGAATATTTTGTCCCCCGAGAGGTACAAAAGAACCACCCATAATGACAAACTCTGAACCGGCAATGAACTGGTTAAGTTCACCAAAGGTATCGGCTATATAAACCTGAGTTGTATCGTTAACTGTTTCATTGCGGCTTCGTATTGCAGTATGATCAACCAGAGGAGAGAGTTGTTGTAAAATCGATTCCAATCGATGTGGGTGCCTGGGTACGATGACAAGTAAAGTGTTGCTTGCCAATGATTTCTGCCAGGCCTGTACAATGCGCCATTCTTCATCATCACGGGTGGAGGCTGCCAGGATATAAGGCCTTTTCAGATCATCAGGCTTTTGAGCTGAGTTATCGGGCATTGCAAACTTCATGTTCCCAACTATCTTTACCAGATCCGGGTTTGCTCCCATCTGAATAAAACGTTCAGCATCTATTTTACTTCTTGCCAGAACGGTTCTGACAATCTGTGATGTAAATAGATAAAGCCGTCTTACCCAATAGAAACGATTATTAATCGTCCTTTCTGAAAGGCGCCCATTAATAATCACGAGAGGAAGATTATTTCTATAGAAGTTCCAGTATAGGTTAGGCCATATTTCCGTTTCCATTATCAACAGACATGAAGGCTGCAAATGTTTCATCAAACGTAAGCTAGCCCAGTTCCAGTCAATGGGTAAAAAATGCTGTATACATCCTTCGGGTAATTTGTTGCGGGCATTTCTGCCACCCGTAGGTGTGGCGGTGGTGAGAGTAATGGGTAGCCCAGGTTTGTCCAGATGAATTTTTTCAATGAGTGGCATGACGGCATTAACTTCGCCTACCGAGGCGGCATGCAACCAGAGCCCTCCTTTTTGTTGCTTGGGTAAAGCAAAGCCAAGTCGTTGAGTGAAGTATTGGCTATCCCGGTTTTTGATGGCCATCCAGACGGTAGCAAGTACGGCAGGAATAGTTAACAAAGGCATTAGCATTTTATATTTTCGTAATGCTGAATCCATTCGGGGCGCATATAACAAAGGGTCTCCGTAAGGGCGGGTCTTGAAACGACGGTGTCCCCATAGATACTGACTGGGTGTGCGTTCAAGTTGTGCCTCTATGACCTGGTTGGCTCGAGTCGCATCCGCAACTTCATCCTGACTGGGAAAATTTTCCAGAGCCTCACCAATTCGAACCAGATACCCCTCACAACCAGGTAGACGTTCCGAATACATAGGCAGGACATGGGCACCACTGACCTTAGCCAGTCGTGCTGTGGTGGTGAGGGTTGAGGTTTGTACCCCCATGAATGGGGCAAACACAGAACTATTGCGACCAAAGTCTTGATCCGGGGCATACCAGATTATATTGCCCTGTTTGAGTTGTTTAATGATCTCTCTTAAATCCGCACTGGGGATTGCACCGCCATGGACCCGGATGCGGGAGCGGGTCATCATATCGTTATAGAGTTTATTGTGGGCACGCTTATAGGTAGGTTGTTCATCCATGTGATAAGCCAGTAAGCGGGCTCCCATTTCAAGTGAACTGTAGTGGGCACCCAGCAGCAGGATGCCTTTACCGTCCTGTTGGGCCTTTTTGATATTTTCCAGTCCTTCTATTTTGTGCAATGCCATAAGGCGTCGATCACTGCCCCACCAGGCAAGGGGAGATTCGAGCATCCCTATTGAGGCGTCATAAAAATTTTGTTTGATCAGTTTTCGTTGCTGCTGTTCATCAAGGTCAGGAAAACATAAACGAATATTGGTGCGGGTGATGCGGCGTCGTCCTGGCATCAGGTGAAAGGACATCCAGCCAATATAAACACCCAGGCCAACGATCATGCTATAGGGAAGAAAGGCAGCAAGCCGCATCAATCCCAGCCCTGTCCAGGTCAGGAGGTATTTGGGGTGCAGATAAGCGGTGAATTTAAAAGGGGGGAGCTGACTGCTTTTCATAGGCTAATGATAGAAGAATCTCTGCTTGTATGTAAGCAGAGAAAAAATGGCCTACCTCAGGAGTTGACTGACGGCCTTAAATTGTGGATGACTGGCATCTCGCAACCATTCAAACATCACCGATTCGGTATTACTGATAATAACGCCGGCCTGTGCCATGCGCTGCAGGGCATTTTTATGATTGCGTTTATCACGGGAGCAGGTCGCATCACTTACCACAAACACATCATAGTCCATGGCCTTGAGTTGCATGGCGGTCTGCAGTACACAAACATGACTTTCCATACCCGTGATCACAATCTGACGGCGATTTGTCTTTGTCAGGTTGTCATTAAAACCCTCAGCACCACAACAGGAGAAACTGGTTTTCTCCAGTCGAGTGTCCTTTTCAATATGCTGGCTGATCTCCTCCAGGGTATTGCCCAGTCCCCGAGGGTATTGTTCGGTTCTTACCACGGGAACCTCCAGCAGGCTCGCGGCCTGTAATAACCAGCCGGTATGCAAAGTGACAGCCTGCAGGACTTTGTCCGGCATGGCACTGGCCAGGCGTTGCTGGATATCAATCACCAGCAACTGGCTTTGTTCCGCTTCGCACAGGAGAGGCAGGTGACTCACAGGATCAGGCATCTCCCAGCCAGGCATTAATGGCCTTTAGATCCTGTGGCGACAGGGTGCCTGCAGCCTGTTTCAAACGCAGGGTCTCCATGATGTAGTCATAGCGGGCCAGTGCATAGTTCAGTTTGGCGCGGAACAGGTCACGTTGTGAATTCAGTACATCCACCGTTGTACGTGTGCCGACCTTAAAACCAGCGGTGGTGGCCTTCAGGGCTGTCTCGCTCGAAGCCAGGGCCTGTTTCAGGGCCTTGACCTGACTGATCTTGGCAATCACTGATAAAAAAGAGTTACGAGTCTGGCGTTCTGTGGCACGTCGGGCCTGCTCCAGTTGTTCCTTGCTTTGCATATGACGATAAGAGGCCTCGCGAGATTTTGACATGAGGGAGCCACCGCTAAAAATATTCATACTCAACTGCAGTTTGACGGTGGTTTCGTCTCTTTCACCAGGAAACATGCCACCAGTACTGTCACTGACATTTTTACTCGCCACCACTTCCAGGTTGGGATAATGACCGGCACGGGCCTTACTGATTCCAGCGGAAGAGGCCTCCATGCTTTCTCTGGCGGCAATCAGCTTAAAGTTCCTGTCCAGGGCCATTTTGACCCACTCCTGTACATCAGCCGGATCCGGTTTCACCAGGGGGGTGGACTCTTTCAGGCTGAACAGGGTGCTGTGATCACTCCTTGTCATTTCACGCAACACCTCACGGCTGATCGAAAGTTTGTTTTCTGCCGCGATATCCTGGGCAACAGACTGGTCGTAACGTGCCTGCGCCTCATGCACATCAGTAATGGCCGTCAGGCCGACGTTAAAGCGTTGCTGGGTCTGTTTTAACTGGTGGGCAATAGACTTCTTTTCCGCACGAGTGAAGGCCAGATTGTCCTGTGCGGCCAGCACATTGAAATATTTTTCAGCTGCACGAAGTATGAGTTCCTGTTGTGCATACTGATAATTGGCCAGGGCACGGGCCGATATGGCATGGGCCTGACTGATCTGGGCAAACTTGCCGTGGTTGTAGATGGATTGTGTCAGGCTCAGGCTGTAACCATCACTGTCATAGTCATAAGTGGTGGTTGCACCACTGCTAGTGGATTCACCTGTGGTGGTGGATTCATAAATAGCACCATTGATCTGCGGCATCATGTCACCCCAGGCCTGATAGGGCGCCTCGGTTTCAGCCTCATATTGTGCCTGGGCAGCACGAAACTGGGGGTCATATTGTGCAGCAAGAGAATAAATATTATTTAAATCTTCAGCCAGTAACTGGCCAGAGCTGATTAACAGGGCAGCCCCTGTTGCGTTTGTTAGCAGTTTCTTTAAATACATGATGATTAATACCTTTTCATCGCGGGATCGACCTGCTGAGCCCAGCGTTCTACACCGCCATCCAGGTTAATCACCCTGCTAAAGCCTTGTTGCTCCAGATAATAGGCGACCTGACGGCTACGAATACCGTGGTGACAGATTACGACGGTTTCCTGTTCCGGGTCTAGTTCGTCGATCACGTTAAGAATTTCCCCCATGGGGATCAGTTTTGAATGCTCGATATGACAATACTGAAACTCCCAGGGTTCCCGCACATCGAGCAAAAGCGGCTTTTCAGTCGCTGTGTCGAGGTGTTGTCTAAGGTCCTGTGGACTGAAATGGCGCATCGGGGGGATATGGGGCCATTTCAGGGAGTTTTAAAGCTCGAATCGGTCAGGCTGAGTGGCGTTGGTCAAAGGGGCAATATCTGTCTCAAAGACCGATTCCGTGGTCCATTCATGCTCACCCACCCGGGTAATCAGCAGGCCTTCCATTGAGGGGGCATCGCCGACAATGGCAAACAGGCGACCACCTATATTCAGGGAGTCTCTAAAGGTATCGGGCAAAACAGGCAGGGAACCGGTCAGCACAATAACGTCATAAGGGGCGTCCAGGGTCCAGCCTTTGGCGGCATCGCCTTCCTCCAGGCTGACATTGTTAAAGCCATGGTCAGCCAGCTTAACCTGGGCAGTTTTGATAAATTCAGGAATGATTTCGATACTGAACACCTTCCTGGCCAGTTTGGCGAGCAGGGCCGTCAAATAGCCACTGCCAGTACCGATCTCCAGTACGGTATCAGTGGGTTTTACATCCACACACTGCAGAATACGGGCCTCAAGCTTGGGGCTCATCATGAACTGGTCATGGCCAATGGGCAGGCTGGTGTCCACCAGGGCCAGGTTACGATACTGGGGTGGCACAAAGTCTTCACGGGGGACTTCGCTCAACAGGTCAAGCACACGCTGATTCAGCACCTCCCAGGGGCGGATCTGCTGCTCAATCATGTTGAAACGGGCCTGTTCGAAATTCATCTCGGTCATTTTATTATTCTCCTCCCCCTGCAACGTTGCGGGCTGGGCAAAAGATTAAGCGGTTTGAGGGACAGAGGCAAGCGGCCAGCATTACAAGTTCCTGATACACCAATAAATCCACTTCATTTAAGAAAACCCTGATATTTGCTGGCTTGCATTTATATAGCCTATCCATTAACTTGGCCTTTCGACCGCCGGGGGTGCAGATAGATCCAGATTTTTCCAACTCCCCCTCTCCCTCTGGGAGAGGGCTGGGGTGAGGGTCTAAAAGCTGAGACAAACCCTGTGAGTGATCCGAACCTGATCCGGCTAGTACCGGCGTAGGTAAGGCGGCACCCCAGCACCTAAGTGCGCGGTCGTCAGAACAACCAACGAGGCAAACGACCATGAGCGCAATCCCACAAGATTTCCTGAACAAGACGGCCCAGCTTTCCGAAGATGTGACCCGTCCATTCACCGCATCGAAAAAGATCTACGTCGAGGGCAGCCGCCCCGATATCCGCGTCCCCATGCGCGAAGTGACCCAGGAGTCCACCCACACCGATAAGGGTGAGGAGCTCAACCCACCTATATATATCTACGACACCTCCGGCCCCTATACCGACCCAGAGGTCAGCATCGACCTGCTCAAGGGCCTGGACAGTCTGCGGGAAAACTGGATTCTGGAGCGCGACGACACCGAACAACTCGCCGGCCCCAGCAGTGAATTCGGTACCGCCCGGCAGAGTGACCCCTCACTTGCTCATCTGCGCTTCGAACACATCAAGGCGCCACGCAAGGCTAAAGCGGGCCAGAATGTCAGCCAGATGCACTATGCCCGTAAAGGCATCATCACCCCGGAAATGGAATACGTCGCCATCCGCGAAAACCTGAAACTACAGGAAATGCGCAACGATCCTCGCTATGAAAAGCTGCTGCGCCAGCACAAAGGTGAGTCCTTCGGTGCCAATATCCCGGATATCATCACCCCCGAATTCGTCCGCGATGAAGTGGCCGCTGGCCGCGCCATCATCCCGGCCAACATCAACCACCCGGAACTGGAGCCCATGATCATCGGCCGCAACTTCCGCGTGAAGATCAACACCAATATCGGCAACAGCGCCGTGACCTCATCGATAGAAGAGGAAGTGGAAAAAATGGTCTGGTCGGCCCGCTGGGGAGGCGACACCTTAATGGATTTATCGACAGGCAAGAACATCCACGAAACCCGCGAATGGATCCTGCGCAACTCGCCCATGCCTATCGGCACCGTGCCCATTTACCAGGCGCTGGAAAAGGTCGACGGCAAGGCCGAGGACCTGACCTGGGAAATGTTCCGCGACACCCTCATCGAACAGGCCGAGCAGGGGGTGGATTACTTCACCATACACGCCGGTGTGCTGCTGCGCTATGTACCGCTTACCGCCAACCGCGTCACCGGCATCGTCAGCCGCGGCGGCTCCATTATGGCCAAGTGGTGCCTGGCGCATCACGAGGAAAACTTCCTCTACACCCACTTCGACGAGATCTGCGAGATCATGAAGGCCTATGACGTCAGCTTCTCCCTCGGTGACGGCCTGCGCCCCGGCTGCCTGGCCGATGCCAACGACGCCGCCCAATTCGGCGAACTGGAAACCCTCGGCGAACTAACCAAAAAAGCCTGGGAACACGACGTGCAGGTCATGATCGAAGGCCCCGGCCACGTACCCCTGCACATGATCAAAGAGAACGTCGAAAAGGAACTGGAAGACTGTTTCGAAGCGCCGTTCTATACCTTAGGCCCACTGATCACCGATATCGCCCCGGCCTATGACCACATCACCAGCGCCATCGGTGCGGCCAACATCGGCTGGTACGGTACAGCGATGCTCTGTTATGTCACACCAAAAGAGCATTTAGGTTTGCCTAATAAGCAGGACGTACGCGACGGCATCATCGCCTACAAGATCTCGGCCCATGGCTCGGATCTCGCCAAAGGCTTCCCCGGTGCGCAGGTTAGAGATAACGCCTTATCCAAAGCCCGTTTCGAATTCCGCTGGGAAGACCAGTTCAACCTCAGCCTCGATCCGGAACGTGCCCGCAGCATGCATGACGAAACCATGCCCAAGGCAGCGCATAAGGTGGCGCATTTTTGTTCGATGTGTGGGCCTAACTTCTGTTCTATGAAGATTACGCAGGATGTGCGTGACTACGCTGCTAGTCAGGGGTTAACTGAGGAAGAGGCCTTGAAGCAGGGGATGCAGTCCAAGGCGGTTGAATTCGTAGAAACCGGTAGCGAGATCTATAAGGAAGTTTAAACATACTCCCCCTCTCCCTCAGGGAGAGGGCAGGGGTGAGGGGATCTAAACATGTCACTCTACCTGCCACTCTTCAAAGCCCTTAACGAGGCCGATGTGCAGTACATCGTTGTGGGTGGTATTGCCACTATACTGCATGGTTACGTCAGAGCGACTGCCGATGTTGATCTGGTGATTGATCTACAGGCCGATGAAGCTAAAAAGGCCATTACCGCATTAACAAGTGAAGGGTTTAAACCGAAGATTCCGGTTCAGGCCATCGAGTTCGCAGACGAAACTAAACGAGAACAGTGGATCAAAGAAAAAGGGATGCAAGTCTTTGCTCTGTACCATCCTGACAAGCCGGGTATAACAGTTGATCTGTTTGTCCATCATCCAGTTCCGTATCAGTCATTGCTTGATCGTTCAGTTATCATGGATCTGGAAGAGATCAAGGTCAGAGTCTGCTCAATTGATGACCTGATAGCCATGAAACAGCAGGCTGGACGACAGAAAGACCTCGCAG
>JAOULO010000072.1 GCA_029881995.1 Gammaproteobacteria bacterium | reverse complement strand
GCCCAAGATTCTGGTCTATCAACTGGCGGAATATCGCAACAGCCTGGGTCGGGTCATCCCCCAACGGGTTATTGATCGACCCCCCTCAGCGGAACTGGCCCCGGATCAGAAGGACACCGATAGCCTTCCGCCTTATGAGGTGCTGGATGTGATCCTGGAAATGTATGTGGAGCAGGACCGGGATATTGAGGAGATTGTTGCCCAGGGGTTTGATGCTGATACCGTCAGCCGGGTGGTTCGGCTGGTCGACCGAAATGAATATAAACGCCGTCAGGCCGCGCCGGGTGTGCGTATCACCAGGCGGGCCTTTGGCCGTGACAGGCGATACCCTATCACTTCCGGCTATGGTAAGGTACGCTAAAATAATACGAGGAAGAGTCTGTAAAGACAGGTAAGACATATGAAAAAGATCGAAGCTGTTATTAAACCTTTTAAACTGGATGATGTCCGGGAGGCTCTGTCAGATATTGGTGTGGCAGGGATGACATCTATCGAAGTCAAAGGCTTTGGCCGTCAGAAGGGGCACACCGAGCTGTATCGTGGCGCGGAATATGTGATCGATTTTCTGCCCAAGGTCAAAATAGAAGTGGTGGTACGAGACGATCAACTGGACGCCTGTATTGAGGCCATCACCAATGCCGCCCGCACTGGCAAAATTGGTGACGGAAAAATCTTTGTTAGTACGGTAGAACGAGTCATTCGTATTCGTACCGGCGAGGAAGGCGACGAAGCAATTTAGTAGCGGTCTCAATCCCACTCCCGGGTTTTGAGACCACCTCAAAATCTTTTGGTTAATTTTGATTAGTTAGTTTGCCGCTTTTTTCAGGCTGGCCAGATCCGGATGGTCCGGGTGATTGACTTCAAGCACACGCAGGGCATCCTTTGCCAGTTCTGACATTTCCATTTTTTGGTAGGATTTGACCATAATAGCCAGCGCATCGGCCACCGCTGGTGTGCGCTGGTAGTTTTCGACCACATACTTTCCTCGGTTTGCAGCAGCCACATAGGCGTCCTTATCAAAATAAAATTTAGCAACATGGACTTCATGTTTGGCCAGGCTATTACGTACATGAGTCATGCGTTGTACCGCATCCCTGGCATAACGGCTTTTGGGAAATTTTTTCACCAGCTCTGAGAAATAGGTAAATGAGCGGCGGAATGATTTTGGATCCCGTTCAGTTCGATCCTGTCCCAATGATGTGGCTACACCGCTTTCACCAATATTAAAGCTGGCCAGACCACGCAGGTAATACAGGTAATCGACGTTAGGGTGGTTGGGGTGCAGTTTGATGAAGCGATCCGAGGCCAGGATGGCTGACTCTGGCTCATCAAACTTGTAATAGGCATAGGCAATTTCCATCTGGGCCCGTGTGGCATAATTGCCGTAAGGGTAGCGGGATTCCAGTTTTTCATAAAACTGGATGGCGGTTTCGTAGTTACCGTCCAGGAGATTGGTTTTGGCTTCCTTGTAGATCTCAGCCGCACTCAAGCCGTAAGTGGGATCATCGGGGTCACCACCGCCGGTGCTGGCACAGCCATTGAGAACGAAAATACCCAGAAAGGCGAGAATTGCTATACGTAGATTCATTTTAAAATTTCTATTTAAATTTAGGGTTCTGAACAGAAGTCCGACAGTATACTCTGGATATCAGACCGAATAAATTGCAGATTGTTTCCTATGACCGAAAATTCCCCTCAAATTTTGACTCAGACCATCCCGGCTGAGTATGCAGGCAAGCGTCTGGATCAGGCCCTGGCCGATATTTTCGGACAATATTCCCGTGCCCGCCTACAACAGTGGATCAAACAGGGGGATATATCAGTCAATGGTAGACAGATGCGACCTAAAGACAAGGTCATGGGTGGGGAGGAGGTTGTGCTGACCGCCGTAATAGAAGAACAAACCCGGTTTGAGCCCCAGCCCATCGAACTGGATATTGTGTATGAGGATGAGCAGATTCTGGTCATTAACAAGCCGGCCGGGTTGGTGGTGCACCCAGCCGCCGGGAATCCGGATGGCACCATGCTCAATGCCCTGCTGCATTATGCCCCGGAACTGGCCAAAGTCCCCCGCGCCGGGATTGTCCACCGTCTGGACAAAGACACTACCGGACTGCTGGTTGTGGCTCGGACCCTGGAGGCCCAGACTTCCCTGGTCGAGCAGTTACAGGCCCGGGCCTTTTTGCGGGAATATGAGACCATTGTCAGCGGGGTCATGACCGCCGGTGGTACGGTGGATGCGCCACTGGGACGTCACCCGGTTCAACGCAAGCGCATGGCCGTTTTACCAACGGGTGGAAAAACGGCCATTACCCACTACCGGTTTATCGAAAAATTTCCTGCCCATACTCATGTCAGTGTGAAACTGGAAACGGGCCGTACCCACCAGATCAGGGTCCATCTGGCCCATATCCATTTTCCCATCGTGGGCGATCAGGTTTATGGTGGGCGGTTAAAATTACCCAAGCAGTGTTCCCAGGGACTGGCCGAGCAATTAAGGGGTTTCAGGCGACAGGCCCTGCATGCCCGGCAACTGGGGCTGGTCCACCCGGGCAGTGGTGAACACATACAATGGCAACAGGCTCTTCCCCAGGATATGGTGAATTTACTGGAATCACTGCGTCAGGATGCAAAGGACAAACCATGACTAAACCCCAGATCGGCTGGCTCCTTGCAGACTGGCCGGCACCAACAAACATCCATGCCGGTACCAGCCTGCGCCATCCCGGCGCTAGTTCTATTCCTTATGACTCATTGAATCTTGCTCATCACGTAGAAGACGATTCTGCGGCGGTGATGGCCAATCGTCAGAGATTAATAACGGAGCTGGGGCTGCCCGGTGAACCGGCCTGGCTGGAACAGACACATAGCATTGAGGTGGTTGATGCCAGTCAGATTGAAGGGGTACCCAAGGCCGATGCCGCCTATGCACATCAGGCAGGGACAGTCTGTGTGGTCATGACCGCCGATTGCCTGCCAGTATTAATGACCAATCATCAGGGGTCTATCGTTGCCGCTACCCATGCCGGCTGGCGGGGTCTGGTGGACGGTATTCTGGAAGCGACCCTGAACCAATCTGGTCTGGTGCCGGCTGAAACCCTGGCCTGGTTTGGGCCGGGTATCGGTGCCGAGGTGTATGAAGTGGGGGATGAGGTCAGACAGGCCTTTCTAAAATATCCCATGCATGATGAAACGCCATTTGTACCTCATGGAGATGGTAAATACCTGATGGACATGTACGCACTGGCAAGACAGCGATTGAATGCGGCAGGGGTGACTGCCATATATGGGGGCTCGGCCTGTACCTATAGCCAACCGGATGACTTTTTTTCCTATCGTCGCGATGGGGTGACGGGCCGCATGGCCAGCCTGATCTGGATGTCATCCAGTAACGAATGATTCGACAAGATAATACTTATAGCCAGCCCATGAGTTCAGGTATGATTGGCGGCCATAAAAAAAGAGCGATGATACAAACACCATGGATCTGATTTACTGGATAATCATTTTTAGCCTGCTGGGGGGCGTGATCAGTGTCCTGGCCGCTTCGGTATTTCTATTGATTCCGGAACCCCATCGCAGTCGCATCCTGCCCCATTCAGTGAGTTTTGCCATTGGTGCCCTGCTGGGGGCGGCCTTTCTGGCCCTGTTGCCCCATGCCATCACCGGCCCCCAGCGTATGGAAGTCCATGACCTGGGTCTGACCGTCTTACTGGGCATGTTGAGTTTCTTCATCCTGGAGAAGCTGGTCATCTGGCGTCATTGTCATACCACCCATTGTGAGGCCCATACCCCTCATGAGCATCATGAGGCACATAACCACAAGGTCGCCGGCAGTATGATCCTCATCGGAGATGGTCTGCATAATCTGGTGGATGGGGTACTGATTGCCGCGGCCTTTATGACCGATATCCATCTTGGGATTGTCACCAGCCTGGCGGTGGCCACCCATGAGATTCCCCAGGAGGTTGGTGATTTCGCCGTGCTGCTGAATAACGGTTTCAGTCGCGGCAAGGCACTCTTATATAATGTACTGGTGAGTCTCACTACCCTGGTGGGTGCCTTGCTGGCCTATTACAGTCTGTCGGGTATGAACCAGATCCTGCCCTATGTGTTGGCCGTCGCGGCTGCCAGTTTTATCTATGTGGCCCTGTCCGATCTGATACCGGGCCTGCACAAACGCACTCAGATGAAGGCCACGGTTCAGCAGGTGGTCCTCATCGTGTCCGGCGTACTGGTCATCTACCTGGCCCATTCAACCCTGCACTAAACTGGCTACACTAAAGGAATGCTGTTCGCCTTTTTGTTAATCATACTTAGCATAGTCATTGTCCTGACCCTGCTGGGACTCAGGGCCAATGAGGCCGACTGGGGATCGATCCATTCCAATGTACTCGATGGTCTGCTGAGACTGTACTGCCGTCGTTATCACCGACTCACTACCAACGGGGTGGACTTGCCAGAAAAGGGTCCGGCCATCATTGCCTGTAACCACATCTCCGGTCTGGACCCCTTTTTACTCTTTGCCGCCTGCAAACGCCCTATCCATTTCCTGATTGCCGAAAACCAGTACCGACGGTTTGGCGTGCAGTGGTTGTTTAAATTGGCCGGCTGTATCCCGGTGGATACCACTGGCCGGGGGGATGGTGCCATTCGGGCGGCGGCCAGGGCACTGGAAGAGGGGCAGATTATTGCCCTGTTTCCACAGGGGGGAATTCATCGTGAACATGCCCCCCGTAATAAACTCAAGCGTGGTGTCTATAAACTGGCAGAAATGTCAGGGGCACCGGTCTATCCCTTTCACATTAGTAATGTGAAGGGGGCCGGGCATGTGGTGAAGAGTGTTTATCAGCGTGGTTATCCGGTACTGGTCAGCTTTCCCCCCATCGACTGTGGCGGGATGGATCACCATAGCTGCTTAAAGACCCTGGCCAGACACCTCAAAGTGGCCCACGTTTAAGTAATTTCCAGCTTTAGCCGATGTAGCTTTTAACACCCCTCGGGTTTAAAGCAGGCCTTTCATGGAAGCCTTAATCGCAAGCTGGATCAGTATCATCTTTGGTGGGCTATTTGCCCTTGCCATATTGGCCGTCGTCTGGATGTATATCGTCGATGTCTTGCAAACCTCCCATGCCGTCAGGCGTAATTACCCGGTCATTGGTCGCCTGCGCTATCGCATGGAACGTCTGGGTGAATATTTCCGGCAATACTTTTTTGCCCATGACCGTGAAGAGATGCCTTTCAATCGAGCCACTCGTGCCTGGGTCTATCGTACAGCCAAGGGCCTGGGGGGTATGGTCGGTTTTGGTTCCACCAATGACATGCGGGAGCCCGGATCGTTTATTTTTGTAAACGCCTCTTTTCCCCGCCTGGAAGAAGAACAGACCCCCATGCCGCCGTTAATCATTGGTGCCCGTTGTGAAAAACCCTATGTGGCACAACACATCTTTAATATTTCCGGTATGAGCTATGGTGCCATCTCACAACCTGCCGTGCGTGCCCTGTCACGAGGGGCGGCAAAAGCCGGTGTCTGGTTAAACACTGGGGAAGGGGGGCTGTCATCGTATCACCTGGAAGGTGGTGGTGATCTGATTTACCAGATCGGAACGGCCAAGTACGGTGTGCGTGATGTGTATGGCAACTTGGATGATCAAAAACTAAAAGAAATTGCCCAACATGTGAAGGCCTTTGAAATAAAACTCTCCCAGGGTGCCAAGCCGGGACGGGGTGGAGTGTTACCCGCTAGCAAGGTAACAGAAGAAGTGGCCAAGATTCGTGGAATACCGGTGGGTGAAGTTTCAAGTAGTCCCAACCGACATCGTGATATCAGTAATGTGGATGATCTCTTAACTACCATGGATCGGATTCGAACCATCACCGGTCGTCCTGTGGGTTTCAAGGCCGTACATGGTTCATCCCAGTTTACTCGCGAGTTATGTGAAGCGATTTATAAACGGGGTATCGATTTCGTACCAGACTTTATGACCATCGATGGTGGTGAAGGTGGTACCGGTGCCGCACCCCAGGTCTTGATCGATCATGTGGGTTTGCCCTTAACAGAGTCCTTGCCCATGGTGGTTGATGTGTTGATGGAATACGATCTAAAAAGTCGTATTCAGGTTATCGCCTCCGGCAAGATGGTGACATCAGCCAATGTGGCCTGGGCCTTATGCATGGGGGCCGACTTTGCGGTAACCGCCCGAGGTTTTATGTTTTCCCTTGGTTGTATTCAATCCTTACAGTGTCATAAAGACACCTGTCCAACGGGGATTGCAACCCATAACAAACGCATGCAAAAAGGATTAGTTGTGGAGGATAAGGCCGAACGTGTGGCGGCCTATGCACATTGGGTCAATCATGAGATCAACTGTCTGGCCCATTCCTGTGGTTTACAAAATGCCAAGGAATTTAAACGAGAACACATCCGGATTGTACAAAAACCGGGTTATAGCGTAGCCCTTGATAAACTTTATCCCTACCCCGAAGTCAGCACCGCTAGCATACATGATCTCACTGAACTCAAGGGCGCCTGAGAATTTATCTTTTTTACTGACTTGAATCTGGTCAAATCAGCCCTATCTACTAGCATAGATTAATGACACGATTTTATTCGAGGTGTATGAGCCATGCGAATGGAGAAACTCACCAGTAAATTTCAGGCCGCTATTGCCGACGCACAAAGTCTGGCGATAGGTCGAAATCATCAATACATTGAACCGATTCACTTAATGCTGGCCCTGCTGGATCAGGATGGTGGTACGGTGCGCCAGATATTGATGCAGGCCGAAGTGAATGTGAACCTGTTGCGTTCACAACTGGGTGATGCACTGGATCATATGCCGCGTATTATTCAGGCCACTGGTGAAGTGCACATCTCTAATGAACTGGGTCGTCTGTTAAACCTGACTGATAAACTGGCACAGGATCGCAAGGATGATTACATCTCCAGTGAACTGTTTGTACTGGCTGCGCTGGATGATAAAGGCAAGGTCGGTGACTTATTAAAGAAAACTGGTGCCGAAAAAGACAAGGTAGAAAAGTCCGTCAAGAAAATGCGCGGTGGCGCCAGGGTGGACAATCCCAATGCTGAAGAACAAAGACAGGCACTGGAAAAATACACCATCGATCTTACAGAACGTGCCGAACAGGGTAAGCTGGATCCAGTCATCGGTCGTGATGATGAGATCCGTCGTACCATCCAGGTACTGCAACGTCGTACCAAGAACAATCCCGTACTGATTGGTGAACCCGGTGTCGGTAAGACCGCGATTGTCGAAGGTCTGGCTCAACGTATTATCAATGGTGAAGTCCCTGAAGGATTAAAAGACAAACGTGTTCTTTCATTAGACCTTGGTTCACTATTGGCCGGTGCCAAATTCCGTGGTGAGTTTGAAGAACGTTTAAAGGCCGTACTCAACGATCTTTTTAAACAGGAAGGTCAGGTCATTCTGTTCATCGATGAACTGCATACCATGGTCGGTGCCGGTAAGGCCGAAGGCGCGATGGATGCAGGCAATATGTTAAAGCCAGCCCTGGCACGCGGTGAACTTCACTGTGTCGGTGCCACTACCTTAGATGAGTATCGTCAGTACATTGAAAAAGATGCCGCACTGGAACGACGTTTCCAGAAGGTACAGGTAGATGAACCCACCGTGGCAGATACCATTGCCATCCTGCGTGGACTGAAAGAAAAGTATGAAGTCCATCATGGGGTGGACATTACCGACCCGGCCATTGTCGCGGCGGCAACCTTATCGCATCGTTATATCACGGATCGTCAGTTACCCGATAAGGCCATTGATCTTGTCGATGAAGCGGCCAGTCGAATTCGTATGGAGATCGATTCCAAACCCGAATCGATGGACAAACTCGATCGCCGTTTGATCCAGTTAAAGATCGAACGCGAGGCCATGCGCAAGGAGACCGATGAGGCCTCCAAGCAACGGCTGGAAAATCTCGAAACGGAGATCAATCAATTACAGAATGAATATAACGGACTGGAACAGGTCTGGAATTCAGAAAAACTGGCCCTGCAGGGATCACAGCATGTCAAAGAAGATCTGGATCGCGCCCGACAGGATCTGGAAACCGCACGTCGTGCCGGTGACCTGGCGCGTATGTCAGAACTGCAATACGGCAGGATCCCCGAGCTGGAAAAACAACTCAACCTCGCATCTGATGCCGAGGTGAAAGAGGCCACCTTATTACGTAACGCAGTCAATGAAGAAGAGATCGCCGAAGTGGTGGCCAAGTGGACCGGTATCCCGGTCTCCAAAATGCTCGAAGGCGAGCGTGATAAATTATTACGCATGGAAGATGCCCTGCATCAACGGGTAGTGGGTCAGGACGAAGCGGTGAAGGCCGTGTCCGATGCCATTCGCCGTTCCCGTGCCGGTCTGTCGGATCCCAATCGTCCCAATGGATCATTCCTGTTCCTTGGTCCAACGGGTGTGGGTAAAACCGAACTGACCAAGGCGCTGGCCGAATTCCTGTTCGATACCGAAGAGGCCATTGTGCGCATCGACATGTCCGAGTTCATGGAAAAACATTCCGTTGCCCGTTTGATCGGCGCACCTCCCGGCTATGTCGGCTATGAAGAGGGCGGTTACTTAACCGAAGCGGTAAGGCGCAAACCTTACTCTGTTATATTGCTCGATGAAGTGGAAAAGGCCCATCCCGATGTATTCAACATCCTGTTACAGGTACTGGATGATGGTCGACTCACCGATGGTCAGGGTCGCACTGTGGACTTTAAAAACACCGTCATTGTCATGACATCGAATCTTGGTTCACAACAGATCCAGGAACTGTCAGGTGAAAGTAATTATGATGCAATGAAAAGCGCCGTGATGGAGATCGTCGGTAACCACTTCCGTCCCGAATTTATCAACCGTGTTGATGAACTGGTGGTATTCCATCCATTAGGCAGGGAACAGATTCGCTCCATCGCCACTATTCAATTTGAATACCTGCGTGAGCGTCTCAAGGATCGTAACCTGGACATCGAACTCACCGAAGCCGCACTGGATAAACTCGGTGAAGCCGGTTTTGACCCCGTCTATGGTGCACGCCCCTTAAAACGTTCCATCCAGTCCCATGTGGAAAACCCACTGGCACAGGACATCCTGTCAGGCAAGTTCCTGCCCGGTGATGTGATCAAGGTGGATGTGTCGGGGGATGGACTGGTGTTTAGTAAGTCGGGGAGTAAGGCCTCGGCGGCTTAAATGGTTTTTCTTGGGTAGACCTCCCTTGTAATGCCCCGAAAGGGGCTTTTTTTTGTTCTTTTATTTTTATTCCCCCTCATGGCAGGAGGGGGCAAGGGGGTGGTGATCGGATAGGGTTTTGGTTTTAACTTTTTAAATTGAATCACTATCGCGATGCTGTATCTAAGTCAGGTCTCGTCCTGACAGACGAGTTACTTTTGTTTCGGCAAAAGTAACCAAAACCATTGCCTCCAGAGATGGCGCAAACGTGTGTTTGGGTTTTGGTTTTTTGTTGAGCATTGGCAGAAGGGGCATCCCAGCCCCTCTGCCAATGCGGCGGCGTCCATGCCGCCCCTTATCTATATTTTAAAAAACCAAAACCCAAACACGCGCCATCAAAGTCGGCACCAACCCCAAAACGAATTGGCGGTCTTGTTTAAACAAGAATTTAGTGATGATGTGAATTAATCGTGGTCTATCTCTGATTATTATAAATATCTAACATCTAATTAAACCATTTACTAATTTATGGTGTCATCAGGAACTGAAATCTAGAAAAAGTATAAATTGACTTAATAATTAAAAGGAGTTTCTGATGTTGAAAAAAATAAGATTCTACATTAAATCCATAAGATCGCTAATACAGACAATACAATCAAAACTATATCCAATTTTACTAGCCATATTCGGCTTTACTGTTCTTCCCACTAGTTCGTTTGCTATCCCCGTTGTTACCGGGTATGACTATGAAGTAACTGGTACTTCATTTGCCTCTGTTGTTTTACCCGTCTCTGTTGGTGATGGGGTATATGATCTCTGGTTATTTGATACTACGTTAGGTGATTTTATAGATACAGGCATCGATATCCTGGGGGGAGACCAACATGAATTTTCAGATCCAGTAACACGTTTCAGCGTCAGAGGGATTGAAGAAAATGCCATGCTTGATCCCTCAGATCCCACTGCGTTTACGACAGGATTTACATTGATGCCTGGTGACAATATCACGGTTTCTCAATCATCAATAGTTATAGACTATAAGCCACCAGTGATAAATGACCCTAACCCAGGGAATACAAAAGTACCGGAACCTACATCACTCGCTTTAATATGTATAGGCTTGCTTGGATTTAATTTTGCAAGAAGAAAAAGCCGTTTAAATTTTAATCTTCATCCATGCTAAGTTTTTGAATGGGGTTGAAACAGAGTATTCTCTAATATAGAGATAGTTGTATTCTGAATCTGGTTTCAAATAGTAAAAAGGGACGGGGTATTTATTACATAGCCGCTTGGCTAAGTTGTGCATTATTTAATCCCTTCGTCCCTTTTTCCGGTTAGGCTTTATCATCATTATTTAATTCGGGAATAAGATTCCCATAACACTCAATGCACTTTTTTTCTACTCGATAAAGCAAATTGTCAGTTTGGTGCCTCAAGTAAGCAAAATAAACAAACCCAGCAACAAGCAGTGATAGGTAAATGATTCTATATATAGTGGTTTCTTGATATATTTGAAGTATTAACTGAAATAACAAGAGAACAAAATATATCAGCAAATAAAAATAACCAACGGTTTGTTGGTGTTTAATTCCGCTAATGTAAAATGTAACCATTCTTGTAAAATCACGTCTTATAGTAACCTTTTGCTCACTACTAATATATTTCTCTATATCTTCTTCTAATTTTTCAACGCGTTTTTTGTTGTTATTATATCGAGCATAAAGATTTTTAATAAATAAACCTACAATACCAATTATTGCCCATGCAATTATCGAATCAGCAATCCCGCCAAATGATATTTCTTTAAGCAAAGACTTTTCCTCTTTATTAGCCTAACGTTGCCATAAACCGCGCTGCTTTTTGGCGTCGGTTTTGATGGCGTTGTTATGTTTTTCTACCAGATTATTTCTTTTGTAGTTTAGCTTTTTCTTGTGCGGCAAATTGACGAGCCTTAACAATTGCATCCTTTGGTGATACTTCGCCTGGCAAAGGTATTTTTTGCTTTTCTTCATTTGTTAAAGGGCGTTTTGATTTAGTCATCTTTGTCATCTCCACTAATAATTTTATCCATGTCTCCTGATACTAAATCATCAGGCTCTTCTTTTGATATGTCTTTAAATTCATCAAGCTCCTTCTCAGCATTCTTTTTTATCTCTTCCAGTGTCCAGCCGGTTTTGTCGCGCTTTTTGCGACGCGCTTTCTTGATGTCTGAAATATTCTTAGACATTATAAAACCTCCTTGAACAGGTAATCCCCAGATGCAACGTATTTATAACTATATTTTTCGTAATATGTTCTGACTTTCTCATTCACGGGATGCATAATCCTTATCTGCTTTGCATTGATGAGGCGTGCATAAATTCCATATCCCAACAATACAGTTTCAAAGATACTCGGTCTATCTCCAAGGTCTGAGGGTGATGCTTCAACAACATCCAGCCTTAGTGCCGTTCCTTGATATGTTGGTCTACCCATAGATAAACCGATAAGCTTCCTTGCTTCCCATAAAGCCATCTCAAATCGTTTCGGGTATCTAAATTTAAAGACAGAATATCCTTCAACCCAGTCCCAGTTCTTTATTCTGGTATTTGACTTTTGCCATTCTTTTGATGCTTTCAATGCATCTGAATTAATTTCAGACAGCACAATATTTGTGCCATTCCTATTCCGTAAGATTTCTGATGCTGCATTCAGAGCTTCTTTTCTGATTTTCGAGTATCTAAGCTCCGTATCCAAATGCGTAGCTAACATTGTTTCCTCCTTGATGTCATTTTGAGTTTAAAAACATAACGTTGAGTTGTGGGAGCAGGCGCGTTCTCTGCGCCTGTCCCACACGAACGACGTGATACTCATTGAGCCTTCTCCGCCAGTCTAGCCAAATTGGTTAAACTGGAAGGCGACAAAACCGAATAAAGGAGAAAGCCCAATGAACTTTTACAATACCAC
>JAOULO010000023.1 GCA_029881995.1 Gammaproteobacteria bacterium | reverse complement strand
ATCTGCTCACCCTGAAAACCAAACAGTAGCACCAAGGTGGTCAGCAGGGCCACCAGTGAGACCGGGCCCATAACCTTGATGGTCTTATCCAGTCGTGCAAAACCATGCTCACGACTCAGTAACCAACGACGCCAGAGTGTCGCAAAGGCCAGTGGCACAACGATATATAAGACAACCGATAACAACAGCGTATCCCAGGGTACCGTGATCGCAGACAGTCCAAGCAACAAGGCCACGATAGGCGCAAAGGCCACCACCATGATCGCATCATTCAGCGCCACCTGTGACAGGGTAAAGTGTGGCTCCCCTTTCATAAGGTGACTCCAGACAAACACCATCGCCGTACAGGGTGCAGCCGCCAGCAGGATCAACCCGGCAATATAGGAATCGATCTGCTCCGCCGGTAACCAGTCATAAAACAGGTAGCCGATAAAGAACCAGCCCAGCAAAGCCATGGAAAAGGGCTTCACACCCCAGTTCACAAACAGGGTCACGCCCACGCCACGCCAGTGTTGGGTCACGCCTTTTAATGCCTTGAGGTCGATCTTTAATAACATGGGAATGATCATGCACCACACCAGCACCGCCACTGGCAGATTGATATGCGCCACTTCCATACCACCGATGGCCTGAAACACGCCCGGCATCAGATAACCCAGGCCAATCCCCACTACAATACACAGCGCGACCCACAGGGTCAGATAACGTTCAAAGATATTCATGATTAACTACTAAGGTCTCGCTTATTTATTCTTCAATCTTTCGAGCAGCTCAGCCACTCGCTGCTTAATGTCGTCCCGACTGGCACAGAATACTTCCATGATCTCCTCTTCCGTACCCGTCGCCTTGGCCGGGTCAGACAAAGGCCAGTGTTCTTTCACAATCCCTTCTGGCAATACCGGACAGTGCTCATCTGCATGACCACACACCGTCACCACATAGTCCAGACCGACCAGCATCTCATCGGTCAGTTTGGTGGATTCCTGGTTAGAGATATCCACTCCAGCATCCTGCATCACGGCAATGGCACGTGGATTCTTGCCATGGGACTCGATGCCTGCAGAATAAACCTCAAACTGATCACCACCAAGTTGCTTCGCCCAGCCTTCGGCAATCTGTGAACGGCATGAATTGCCGGTACATAAGAATAGAATTTTCATTTTGATTTTTTCTCGTAGTAGAAACTGGAATCAGGCACAACAGGCCGCACTCGGGCGGTTAGGCATGTTCTGTAAAGCCACAAGGTCATCCACAAACGGCGCACGACCTGTCGACGCATCCGCAGTGGTCTGAAGAATCTCACACGCCCAGTCAGCCAGCTCAGGATGAATCTGATAATAAATCCACTGTCCCTGCCGCCGATCAGACACCAACCCTGCATCCCGCAACATCGCCAGATGACGAGAAATCTTCGGCTGAATGACATCCAGTGCATGGGTCAGCTCACAAACACACAACTCCCCCTCCACCTGCATCAACATCAGGCAACGCAGGCGGGTCTCATCGGAGAGAAGGTGGAAAAAGGGTTTAGGTTCGATATTCATGGACATTAATATACACTTAATCGTATATATGTTCAATCATATATACTATATGCTTTTCTTTTGTGTGTGATAAAGAACCAGTATTTATAATAAGCATTAAACATCATGCAGTAAATTAACAAGGTTTGAGATGGTTCGAGCAGAATTAAATCCTTTCATATCCGCTAATTTTAAAACCCTTCTTATACACATATATTTATATATCAGAATACATTTTGATAGGTATGAGTAATTGCTTTAATTTAAAGTCGACTGAAATAATATAATTCTAAATGTAATTTTTGGTAACAAATATTGAAGGTGATTAGGCTATTATTAATAACATACTATGATTGATGCATAGTGAAAGATATTCTATAGATAAACAGAAGTGATGATCCTTAATAGAGCTTGTATAGTAGCATTTATATACAAATAATAGTTATAAGTTTTTTGGCCTGAAATATAAAATATTATCCAAATTTTACCAAGAAATTACTATACCGCCACTCTCTATCTAAGAACTAAACACATAAGCATAATTCCAAACAAGGCAAACTATATTTATTATGAATGTCCCTGCAACTAAACTAAGCCTGATCAAATGCTGTTTTTCTAAAGATTCTCAATTCTTAGCTCCAACACTGGTATTCATTTTTGGCAGCATTACCTCTGTTATTCTGTTTATCATTGTGCAATCTATAGTGAAGTCGGAAGTCCAAAGCTATTTTGAATTTAGCGCCCGAAACCGTTTATCCTCACTTCAAACTGATATAGTCCGCCATCAGGAAATGGTGAATTCCGTAGCTGGTCTTTTTTCTTCCTCGCAATATGTTTCTCGAGAGGAGTTTCACGCCTTTGTTAAAGATGCTTTAGCTCGCTACCCATATATTCAGGGTATATCATGGAACCCATTGATATCAAAATCTGAATATAGCAAGTATGTTGAGAAAGCACATAAAGAAGGTATTAATAATTTTAAAATAACTGAAATAGATTCAAACGGCCAAATTATTTCAGCTCCAGTTCGAGAGAACTATGTGGCTGTCTACTACATCGAGCCATATACAACAAACAAAGAGGCTTTGGGTTTTAATATAGCCTCACATCAAGGACGAAAGAAAGCAATTGCACAGGCACGTGATACTGGCCTGGCTGTTATTACTGAAAAAATTAAACTGGTTCAGGAAAAGGAAGGTAATTATGGCTATCTGCTTCTTAAGGCAATTTATCGAAAAGGCAGTATAAATAACACTATAAGTCAACGTCGAAAAAATTTTACAGGGCTTGCAGTAGGGATATTTCGTTTTACTGACTGGATACCATTAACTATGAGAGAGTTAGAACCAATTGGTATTGATGTATGGATAACTGACGAATCCTCCCCAAAGGCCAGTCAACTTCTACATTTCCATTCTTCTCGAACCAGAAAAGAAGTATTTCGCCCAACAACAAATGATTATGAACTTGCAAAAAAAGGCCTGCACTGGAAAACTACCGTTAATATACTAGGACGCCAATGGTCTTTTTTATTTGTCCCATCTCCCGAATTTATTAAAGAACAAAAATCGGGGCAAGCCTGGATAATACTAACGGCAGGATTTATTATTACTTTGCTATTGACCAAATACCTGGTTAGTAAGACACACCATTCTGTAAAACTTGCAGCCGCTAATAAAGAATTACTAAATGCCTTAAATGAAATTAAGGCTTTAAAAGGAATTATACCGATATGTTCCTATTGCCATAAGATCAGAGATGATGAAGGTGCATGGAACCAACTTGAAGCCTATTTCAGGAAACACTCCGAAGCGGAATTTAGCCATGGGATCTGTCCAACTTGCCTCATAACAGAGCGTAAGAAATTAGAACAAAATATCTAAGATAAGGATACAGGGAATTAAATTATGCACAAATAAAAAGTGATTAAGAAATAATACTCCACCCCCTTTTTGCTCTTTAGTGCATGGACTGAAATGATGTAGGCAGAATCTGCCTGTTACATTAAATTTTGTAATCTATTCAAGAAATTGTTAGGCTCGCTGTGAGACCAATATGAGACGAACAGACACAACTCTTCTTGAGCAAATGAAGATTAGTGACGTAGAAATTGCTAATCGAAAGGATTTGCTTGGCCTTAATAAAGATATTTTAAAACTACTGTCTAACCATAAACTACTTATTGAAGACAATATCGAAGTAATCGTTGATGAGTTTTATGAAAAACAAACAGAAATTGATGAAATATCTCTATTAATTGGAGATGCAGATACCTTATATCGTTTGCGTAACGCACAGCGAAAATATGTTATTGACCTCTTTTCTGGGAACTATGACAGCGAATACGTAAACAATAGACTAAGAATTGGCATGGTTCATAAACGAATAGGAGTCGAACCAAAACTTTATCTTTCAGCGGTAAAAACATTAAAAGAACTTATAGTGAACGTGTTAAAAAATAATATCGATAATAAAGAAACTTTGGAGGCAACGTTAGATGCCTTAGATAATTTATTTTACTTTGACACAACCCTTGTTTTTGATACCTATATTGACAGTTTGGTAGGTGAAATCGAGTCTGCCAAAAGAAAAACTGAAGACTACGCAAAGAGTCTGGAAGCAAAAGTTGCAGAAAGAACACAGCAACTAGAAAAGCAGGCAAGATTAGATCCGCTTACTAGTATATACAATCAACGAGCCATGCAAGATGTACTGCGAAGAGAGCTCTCAGTAGCCAAAAGACGTGAATCCACATTGTCATTAGTCTACTTTGATGTCGACAACTTCAAGGCAATAAATGACACGCTGGGACATATAAAAGGTGATGAAGTTCTTAAGTTTATAGGGCAAACACTGCTTAATAGCATTAGAGAAGTAGACATAGCATGTCGATATGGAGGAGATGAATTTTGTCTTATACTACCAGAATGCAATTCTGAGAATGCAGAAAACATTTGCCATAAAATAATCAAAAAATTTACTGAAAAATATTCTGATTATTCACTTAGCATGGGGATAGCATGGGCAGGGCCTGGGAATTATACTGAGGAAGAAAATCTGATTAAAAATGCAGACGCAAAAATGTACCTGGCAAAAAAAGAGAAAGGTTCTTTTGTTTGTTCTTGATCTTCATTACAAATTGCGGAACCAACAGATCTAGAGGCCGATAACAATTATTTCTAACAGATGAGTGATAATATACTTTCAGTTTGGCATTCAAGATGTGAAGTTGGATTTTCAGCGGCTATCCTTCCCGATGGCTGTCGTGATCTAATAGTAAAAATAGTGGGGAATGAAAAACCAGCGTGGTATGTGTCTCCTCTGTTTGATCGATCAGAATCTATTGATATTGAAGATAACTCTAACATTGCCGGGTTTCGTTTTCGACCAGGAATTAAGATCAAAGAGAGTGAGCTTATAAGCCACCTTACAAGCAAAGAGATCCTTGTTGATGAAGTGACAGAAATTTTAGATGATTTTATACGTTTAGATTCATCAACTGAAGAAGCTTTAGGATGTTTGGCTAGTGACATAATATCTATAAAACAGGCTTCGGTCAGACTAGGTGTTAACGTAAGAACTTTACAAAGATTAATTCTTAATAAAACTGGAAGAACCCCTGGCTATTGGTTTCAATTAGCCAGGGTTAGAAAGGCGGCTAAAAGCCTGAATTCCACCATGAGCTTAGCTGATGTATCTGAAATATACGGGTTCTCCGACCAATCGCATATGAATCGAGAATTCCAGCGTTGGTTTAAGTCTACTCCTACCGAGATATTAAACACCCCTGAACTTATCGAACAGTTAAGTGATACCGGTTATTGTTGAGCAATCACTGGTGTACACAGCTCTATCAAAAAACCATTTATATCGGTAACATAAGCTGTTGTTTGGCCCCACGGCATCTCTTCAGCATCTTGTACCAGTGTGGCACCTGCATTAACTGCTCTAGAAAGTGCCGCTGCGACATCATTGGTTTCAAAAGCGATTTCAAAAGAGGGTGTATTTGAATTGGCCTGAGCAGGATTCTTTCCCAGATCGGTCATGAGCTTAAGAGATGAAAATGACAGTTTAGTGCTGCCTGTGATCAATTCTCCGTAGTCACCACTCTCATGTAACATCGCCGTTTGCAGACCAAATGCCTCTTGATAGAAATTGAGGGTCTCCCTGACATCTTTGACATAAAGTATGGTGTATCTAAATTCCAATGCTTCCAAGGCCATTTCTCCTAACTGATAAATTATTGGAGAAGTCTAAATGGTGTAAATTCCCATGTCTTGAATAAAAGCGACACTTTCTAGGATATTGGACCGTAGGACGGATTAGCTAAGACTGATCCGATGCATGATTTAATCGAGCCTCTTTTTTCTATTCTCAGTAAGTCGCGCTTTGCTATCCCGTTGATTGATATAGATCAACTAGACTGATCAATTCATTCTAAAGATTGTGGATTACTAACCGATACAATATTAGATTTTTCTAATATTCTGGAGACAACAAATGAGTACAAAAAACGCCATTGTAAAAGGTATCGCGGCCCACGGCCTGTGGAAACAACGCCTGATTGACGCCATCAATACCGGCACAAGTGAATGGACCCCGGATATCGTCTGCCAGGACAACCAGTGTGAATTTGGTAAATGGCTCTATTCCTGTTCACATGACGAAAAATCATCCCCCCACTACGAAACAATTCGTAACCTTCACGCCGATTTCCACAAATCAGCCGCTCAGGTTCTGGATCTGGCATTAAAAGGTAATACGAATGAAGCTCAGGATAATATCAGTTCTGCTAGTAAATACTCAGAAACCTCACGTAACCTGACTCGTGAAATGATGAACTGGAAATCAGAAATTGAGTAAACCTGTTCGTAGGTATTAAAAAGCCCGGCAATGCCGGGCAATTCTATTACACACGATATGAATCAGTTTATATGAGATATATTAACTTGCCTTCATCGTTTTATTTGAATCTCCCCCCCCCAATGCCTTCGGCCTGGAAAAGAAATACCCCTGCCCATAATCCACGTGAATCTTTTCCAGTTCGGCCAGTACGTTTTCATTTTCAACAAATTCGGCAATCACTTTCATACCTAGCGAATGGCCAATTTCAGTAATTGATCTGACCATGTTGAGGTTGGTTTTGTTATGCTCTATGCCCCGCACCAACCGCCCATCGATTTTAAGAATGTCGACAGCCAGACTCTGCAGATAAACAAATGAACTCACTCCACTACCAAAATCATCCAGGGCAAATTGACAGCCCAGCCCTTTGAGAGTTGATAGAAATTTTTGTGTTTGTGATAAATTATGTGCCACGGCAGTCTCGGTAATCTCAAAACAAATTTTTGTCGCATCAATAGCATGTTCATCAAGCATATCAATCACGTAATTCAACATGGTCACATCACTTAATGAATCACCGGATATATTGATACTATAGATTCCCCTATCCAACTGATTTTTAGAAATCTGTTCAAATGCATAATTAACAACCCATTTATCAATCGAATTCATCAGGTAATATCGTTCGGCTGCGGGCAGAAAAACACCGGGTAGGATAATGTCACCATTTTTATCCAGCATCCTGATCAGCAGTTCATTGATAATTTCATTACTACCAGTTATTGGATGAATGGATTGTTGATATAAAACAAAACTATTCTGCTCCAAACCCTCAAGAATTCTTTGTGCCCATTCGGTCTTGTCTGCCTGCTCATGTAATTCCTTGTCATCGGGATGAAACACATGAACCCGGTTACGTCCCTTTTCTTTTGCCATATAGCAGGCTGAATCTGCTGACTGCATAACCTCTTTCAACCCCTCTGAATTCTTATCCAGGGTCATTAGCCCTATGCTTGCCCCAACGCTATAGCTTTTGTTGTCATATATAAACCTGTAGTTTGAAATAACATCTTTCAGGTTTTCACTCATCTGTAGGCCACGTTTTTCATTGCAGCCCGTTAACAACAGGCCAAACTCATCCCCCCCCAACCTTGCCAAAGTGTCACTATCCCGAATTTTTGACTTTAAGATTTGTGAAAGCTGTTGCAACAAGGCATCACCCGCCACATGGCCACACTGATCATTCACGATCTTAAACCTGTCGAGATCGATATAACAGAACACATGGGTTTTGTTCTCAACCCTGGCATCCCGTATGGCGTGTTTGATTCTATCTTCAAACTCCATTCTATTTATTAAACCAGTCAGACTGTCATGACTGGCCTGGTATTCCATTTTCTCGGCATCTCGCTGTCTGACAGTGATGTCCCATAAATAAATATGAAAAATATCAAGTTCGGGGATATAACTGACCTGTTGTTCAAAAACATAGCCTTTCAGTTCGACAATACGCGTCTTAACCTCACCGGTCCCTCTTGCAATCTTCTGCAATGTATCAATCCCCTGTAGCAAGGGATGAAATGAGTCAGAGTTTGATAACTCAGGAAAAAGCTCCACTGCCTTTGGATTCATAAAGCTCACCAGGCCTATTTCATTCAACTCAAAAGTAGGGGTAGGACTTCGTTGCAGGAAACTGGCCAGACGTTTTAATTCTCGTTCATCGTGCTTGCGTTGTGAAATATCTCTCACGACAGAACATATCAGAACTTCCTCTTCATCATTCCACGGGCTCAAACTAACCTCTACAGGGATAATGTTTCCATCTTTATGTCTGGCATAGAGGTTATCCGCTTTGCCCAGCGGTCGTGCGACGGGTCTTTTACTGAATGCGTCCCGCATTCCAATATGACTATGCTTAATTGAGTCAGGCAATAAAATCTCAATCTTTTGCCCGACCAACTCTTCCGGTGAATAGCCCATGACCTTTTTGCACTGTTTGTTTGCCAGGACAATAGTACCTTCCGTATCTGTGATCACCATTGCGTCAGGAGTAGACTCCAGCAAAGTCCTGAACTTGGTTTCCCCCTTGCGTAACTGAGCTTCAATTTTTTTACTGAGCGAAATATCATGGATATGCTGTAACACACCAACAGGTTTTCCAGCATCATCGGTCACCACCCTGACCCTGACCTCGATATCCATACAGGTATGGTTTTGTGGGTCATCCACATCAAGGGTTATAAGCTCATTTCGTCTTTCCTTGCGCGCCCTGCAAATCGGACAGGGTGTTTGTTCACCTTCGGGATGAAAATACTGGGTAACTTTTGTACCTAATACTTCTGTTGGTTTTTTATTTATTTTTTTATAAAAAGCTTGATTGGCCTGCAATACTCTATCATCCAGGTCAACCAGAAAGATGGGTTCATCATAAAATTCAAATGCATTTAACCATTTGTCATTGTTCTTAACCTGACTCAACGGATGGATGGATTTAACACGCTTTAGATAAAAGATATAGCTCGATAGAGCTACAACAATGACCAGCTGCACAAGGGCCAGAAATGTGAAAGCCCCACTTGAAACCGTGTTGGATGATTCAACGGACGCATAGAGTTCTGCTGGAATCGCCAGCGCAACAAAACTCAAAAGCCACCGATATGTATAAATAGGAAGCCCCACCATCCTAACTCCGTTCAGCCAATTACACCGTTACATTTTCGGTTCGGCAAAAAGTCGAAAATATGATGTATTTGTTCTATATCGGATCAGCGGCTACTGGCTTTAACAACCAAAGAATAATATTTTATTTATCAGTACGTTATATTGTCTATATAGGGGAAATACCTATTCTCTGAGGTAGGAAGCACAGGACTGGAGAAGTATTTCTGTTTTTAGTGATGTTCAGACACCATGTTAATGGTGTACTTCGGAATCTCAACCACCAGATCTTCTTCCCCAACCAGTGCCTGACAGCTGAGGCGTGAATCTGGTTCCAGACCCCAGGCCTTGTCGAGCAGGTCGTCTTCTTCTTCGGTGGACTCTTCCAGTGTATCAAATCCTTCACGCACATAGACATGACAGGTTGTGCAGGCACAGGATTTTTCGCAGGCGTGTTCGATTTCGACACCGCCCTGATGCGCAGCATCGCATAGTGAGGTACCAGGTTTTACTTCGACTACCGCTCCTTCGGGGCAGAGTTCTTCGTGGGGTAAAAAGATTATCTTGGTCATGTTACTTATTCAGATCCTGTTCAAATTCTTCAAGGGTGTGGCCTGTGAGTGCAGCTTTGATACTTTGATCCATACGACGTGCTGCAAACTCAGAAGTGGCCTTTTCGATTTCATCCAGGGCACGTTTGATGGCACGATCATCGGTACCGTTCTTTGCCGTTAGTAGATTCTTCATGGCGCTATCGACAGCGGTACGCTCTGCTTCGTTTAACAGTTTGCCATCCTGTTCAAGTGCGGCATTAATGGCTTCCAGTACCCGATCCGCTTCTACCTGTTGTTCACGCAACATGCGCGCGGCCACATCTTCCTCGGCATGGGTGAGTGAATCACGCAGCATGGTTTCGATTTCGTTGTCAGTCAGGCCATAAGACGGTTTGATTTCGATACTGCTGGCCACCCCGGTCGTTTCTTCACGTGCGGTGACGGTTAACAGGCCATCTGCATCCACCTGAAACGTCACACGGATTCTTGCAGCACCAGCCACCATGGGAGGAATACCGTGCAGGGCAAACTTACCAAGAGCGCGACAGTCCGTTACCAGTTCACGCTCACCCTGTAAGACATGTACCGACATGGCGGTCTGGCCATCTTTAAAGGTGGTGAATTCCTGCGCCCTGGCCACTGGGATAGTGGTGTTGCGGGGAATGACTTTTTCTACCAGGCCACCCATGGTCTCAAGACCAAGGGACAGTGGAATCACATCGAGTAATAACAGCTCGTCATCGGGTTTGTTACCCGCGAGGATATCGGCCTGAATAGCGGCACCCACGGCAACCACTTTGTCCGGGTCGATATCAACAAGGGGTTCACGCTTAAAAAAGTCACCGACCTTTTCTCTTACTCGCGGCACGCGAGTGGAACCGCCGACCATAACGACATTCTCCACCTCATCTGCGCTGATACCGGCATCACGCAGGGTCCGACGACAGGGTATGAGGGTTTTCTGAATAAGCGGATCGATTAATTGATGGAATTTATCGCGTGTTAATGCACACTGCCAGTTAGCACCACCATCAAGGTCGATATTGATTTCCACGTTATCCTGATTACTTAAAGCTTCTTTGGCATCACGGGCGGTATGCATCAACTGACGCAGGTGGCCATGACTGGCATCATCGCTGATATTCGCCTGTTGCATGATCCACTGGGCAATGGTCTGATCGAAGTCATCACCACCCAGGGCACTGTCACCGGCGGTGGCCAGCACTTCAAACACGCCCTTGTTCAAGCGCAGGATGGAGATATCAAACGTCCCGCCACCGAGATCATATACGGCAATCACGCCCTCACCCTGTTGATCCAGGCCATAGGCCACGGCAGCGGCGGTGGGTTCGTTTAATAATCGTAAGACATGCAGACCAGCCAGCTTACCGGCATCTTTGGTGGCCTGGCGTTGGGCATCATCAAAATACGCCGGCACGGTGATCACTACACCGGTGAGATCACCACCGAGACTGGCTTCTGCACGTAGTTTGAGGCTCTTTAAGATCTCCGCAGAAACTTCCACCGGACTGACGTCACCACCGGCTGTGTGAATACGCGGTACGCTGGATTCGGTTTCGACAAATTCATAAGGGAGTCTGCCGCCCAGGTGTTTGACTTCACTCACGGCACGACCCATGAAGCGTTTTACTGATGCGATGGTATTCAGAGGATCCTGCGGTGCTGCCTGACGGGCGGTTTCACCCACCACGATCTCACCGGGTTTGAGATAGCGCACCACCGAAGGTAATAAATGCTGGCCCTGATCATCGGGCAGGGTCTCGGCCAGACCGCTTTTTACGGTGGCGACCAGTGAGTTGGTAGTACCGAGATCGATGCCAGCCGCAAGACGGTGTTCATGAGGGTTGGTCGACTGACCGGGTTCGCTGATCTGTAATAATGCCATTTTCTAAAACTTCTCTATTTTGTTACAGGCTGTTGGCAATGTCTTCTTCGACATTTTCCGCTTCCTGTTGCAGCTTGTCCATGAATTGCAGCTTATGCAAATTGGATTTGGCCCTGTTCATGGCCTCATCAGAATCTTCGCTTAAGAGTTCACCCAGTTCGCTGGTAAGCTGTTGCACCTTCTGTTGAATATCATCCTGCAGACTGCCCAGCTTCATGAGCCCTTGATCATTTTTTGGAATCTCTGCCAGGGCTTCACGCAGTTCTATCTGCTCCATGAGGAACATGGGGTCTACCGTATTATCGCGCTGATCATCAAACTCCACGCCACGCATTTCCAGGATATAACGAGCACGCCGGATAGGAGACTTCAGGGTCTGAAAGGCCTCATTGATCTGTGCTGCCTTTTGTACCGATATACGTCGCTCCTGATTGGAGGCATTGGCAAACTTGTCGGGATGCACAGTACGCTGCAGCTCACGATAATGCTCAGACAGTGTATTAAGATCGACTTCGTAGGATACGGGCAGACCAAACAACGCAAAGTGGTTCTGGGTTGTTGTGTTCATTGCTGCCCTGAATAGTTAGTAAAAGATCTTAGACGGTGAAGCTTTCGCCACAACCACATGAATCCTTGACGTTTGGATTATTGAACTTGAAACCTTCATTCAGGCCTTCTTTGGCAAAATCCAGTTCAGTGCCATCGAGATAAACCAGACTCTTGGGATCAACGATAACCTTGATGCCGTTGGATTCGAAAACCTCGTCGGTCTCTTCGATGTCATCGGCAAATTCCAGTACATAGGCCATGCCGGAACAACCGGTGGTTTTAACACCCAGACGCAGGCCTTCACCCTTGCCACGGTTTTCGATAAATTTTTTAACGTGCTCAGCAGCACTGTCTGTTACGGTAATGGCCATACTACTTTACCCTGTTACGACACTCAGGCGCTCTTCTTCTGGTCCTGACCCTTGCTCTTGTAATCGCTGATAGCTGCCTTGATGGCATCTTCCGCCAGTACAGAGCAGTGAACTTTAACAGGAGGCAGTTCCAGTTCTTCAGCAATCTGTGAATTCTTGATTTCAGAGGCCTCATCCAGGGTCTTGCCCTTGACCCATTCGGTCAGCAGGGAACTGGAAGCAATGGCTGAACCACAACCATAGGTCTTGAATTTGGCATCTTCGATAACACCGGCATCATTGACCTTGATTTGCAGGCGCATCACGTCACCACAGGCAGGTGCTCCCACCATACCGGTACCAACATTAAGTTCGTCCTTGTCCATGCTGCCAACATTGCGGGGATTTTCGTAGTGATCGATGACTTTGTCGCTGTATGCCATGACTGCTTACCTCTAAATGATAAGTGGGTTATTTTACCCTAAGTTGTTCCTAATGTGCCGCCCATTCGATGGAGTTCAGGTCGATACCGTCCTTGAACATTTCCCACAGGGGCGAGAGCTCGCGTAATTTATCTATATTTTTTCGAATATCCTCGATGGCAAAATCCACCTCTTCCTCAGTACTGAACCTTCCAAGCGTAAAACGAATAGAGCTGTGGGCCAGTTCATCACTACGGCCCAGGGCACGCAGTACATAGGAAGGTTCCAGGCTGGCCGATGTACAGGCCGAACCGGAAGAGACAGCCAGGTCTTTCAGGGCCATCATCAGGGACTCACCTTCGACGAAATTAAAACTGATATTCAGGTTATGTGGGATACGCTGTTCCATATCACCATTGATGTATGTCTCTTCAATGTCCTTCAGACCATTCAGCAAACGGTCACGCAACATGCGGATGCGCTCGTTTTCGGTGGCCATTTCTTCTTTGGCGATGCGGAAAGCTTCACCCATGCCAACGATTTGATGAACGGCTAATGTACCGGAACGCATACCACGCTCATGACCACCGCCATGCATCTGGGCTTCCAGACGAACGCGGGGTTTACGACGTACATACAGGGCGCCGATGCCTTTGGGGCCATAAATTTTGTGGGCTGAGAAAGACATCAGGTCGACTTTAGACTTCTGTAAATCAATGGGCACCTTGCCGGCGCTCTGGGCCCCATCCACATGGAACAGGATCTTTTTTGAACGACACAGTTCGCCGATGGCGTCGATGTCCTGGATAACACCGATTTCATTGTTCACGTGCATAATGGAAACAAGCACCGTATCTTCACGCATGGCGGCTTCCAGTTTTTTCAGGTCAATGAGGCCGTTACTTTCCGGCTCCATGTATGTCACCTCAAAACCTTCTCGTTCCAGATGACGGCAGGTATCCAGTACTGCCTTGTGTTCGGTCTTACAGGTGATAATGTGTTTGCCTTTCTTATGATAGAAATGGGCAACACCCTTGATGGCCAGGTTGTCGGACTCGGTGGCACCAGAGGTGAGTACAATCTCTTTAGGATCGGCATTGATCAGATCGGCAATATTGCGGCGAGCTTCATCGACGGCTTTTTCAGCATCCCAGCCATATTCGTGGGAGCGTGAGGCCGGGTTACCAAATGACCCTTCGAGAGTAAGATAGGTACACATTTTTTCTGCTACACGGGGATCAACCGGTGTGGTAGCAGAGTAGTCAAAATAAATCGGCGTTTTCATGCCCTGTGTTTCTCCAACAACTTTCTTTGTCGATCGCTAATGCGATCCATCATACCGAATAGGTGAAACTGGAAAGACTCTCAGGAAAGAAAGTCTTAAGAGTTTACAGCTTCAGGGTTTGGGGAACTGAATTCTACTGGCTGCCCCTCCAGTTTACGATGCTGACGTTCTGATACTTCACGCACACCGTCACGAGCGACCAGGTTACCCAGGCTGATACCGCTCAGGAAATCATGGATCTGAGAGCTCAGTTCTGTCCACAGGTCGTGGGTCAGACACTGGTGTTCATCCTGACAATTGGCCAGACCGCCACAACGGGTGGTTTCTACCTTCTCGTCAACGGCGGTAATAACATCTGCAACCGCAATATCGTTGGCCACTCGGCTCAGGCGATAACCACCACCTGGACCACGGGTACTATCGACCAGACCCTGTTTGCGTAAACGGGAAAATAACTGCTCGAGATAAGAGAGTGAAATACCCTGACGCTGAGAGATATCGGCCAGTGTGATTGGGCCATCTTCATAGTGGAGCGCTAAATCTAACATTGCGGTGACCGCATAACGGCCTTTGGTTGTTAACCTCATTGTCTTGTCCTGCCTGTTTAGGTACGATACAACTTACTGATGATGCGAAGTATACATAACCAAGCAAAATAGTCAAGTATTTTCCGCTCTAATAAATCCTACTAATTTAGTCGGCTGTACCCGCGTCAGATTTAGGTTTTTCCCTCTCCTTATCTATATTAATCTCACAAGGCCCCAGATCCGGGAGCTTATAATCGGGTAACTCTGCACCCAGGTGCTTGATGGCCTGGCACATATTCTCCATCTGGCTATCCATAACATGGACATGGTCCAACAGGGCATCAATGGCATTGGCCACCGGGTCAGGCATATCGGCGGAAGTGCCATAGGCATCGAAGCCAATTTTCTCTGCAAAGGCCTTTCGGCGCTTATGGTGCTCTGACTCGGTGTCGATAACTGCCTGAACGACTCGTCCTGGAATGCCCACAACGGTGGCTCCGGCCGGGACACTTTTTACTACCACCGCATTGGAACCGATACGGGCATCTTCACCAATCTCAATTGGCCCTAGAACCTTGGCCCCTGCCCCCACGACCACATTATTACCAAGAGTGGGGTGACGTTTACCCTTCTGCCAGGTAGTGCCCCCCAGGGTGACGCCGTGATAAAGGGTCACATCATCACCGATCTCGGCTGTTTCACCGATCACCACACCCATACCGTGATCAATGAAAAAGCGTCGGCCAATGGTTGCACCCGGATGTATCTCGATCCCGGTCCACCAGCGGGCAAAGGCCGAGGTGGCACGAGCCATCCATTTCAGTCCCACTTTCCAGTAGGCATGGCTGATTCGATGCAATAGAACGGCATGCACACCGGGATAGGTGGTCAACACCTCAAAGCTGTTGCGAGCCGCCGGGTCACGCTCGAATACGCATTTAATATCTTCTCTGATTCGTCCAAACATAAGCGAATTATGCCTTACTGGTTTTTGCCTGTTTATCCTTGCCGCCCTTCTCGGCTGCAGTGAGGATACCACGCAATATATTCACTTCCATCTTATCAAGTCCAGCACGATTAAATAGCCGTCGCAAACGGCGCATTAACTGCCGTGGATTAGCCGGGTCATGAAAGCCCATAGTAGTCAGGGCAGACTCAAAATGACCATACAGGCCTTCCACTTCGTCCGCCGTGGCGCGGGGATGTTCATAAAACTCTACGCTGTCGCCGAGTTTTTCCCCCTGCAGGTAGGACAGCATATGCAGTTCATAGGTCAGTACCTGTACGGCCATGGCGATGTTCAGGGACATATAATCGGGGTTGCCGGGGATATGTACCAGGGCATTACAGCGTTCCAGCTCTTCATTGGTCAGACCACGGTCTTCACGACCAAACACCATAGCAACCTTATCCGTCTCGGCGATTTCTGCCAGCTTGCCGACACATTCCCGCGGATCCACCACAGGCCAGGGAATGGCACGCAGGCGGGCACTGGCCCCCACTACATAGGCACAATCGGCTACGGCCGCATCCAGGGAATCGACGATCTGTATATTTTCCAGCACATCATCGGCCCCGGCAGCCATGGCCTTGGACTTGCCGATGGGATCCGGATAGTTCTTTGGATTGACCAGATAGAGATGCTCCAGTCGCATATTTTTCATGGCTCGGCAGGCCGAGCCGATATTACCGGGATGGCTGGTCTCGACCAGCACAATACGGACATTCTGGAAATTGACTGCCATGGATTCAGAAACCTGCTTACATAAACGCTATATGATACTGGAAAAGAGGTTCCCTATCTCGGCAAATTGCCGGTAGAATACGCGGCCTCGATGAGGGCAGGATAATATCCAGGCCCCATCACTGATCTTTAACAGAACTGGAAGGAATTAACGTGCACCCGATGCTTAACATTGCCGTGCGAGCGGCGCGCCGTGCCGGTGATATTATCGCCCGCTCAGCCGATCAGGTTGACCAGCTGGTCATCGAAAATAAGGCCGAAAATGACTATGTGAGTGAAGTTGACCGCAAGGCCGAGGCCGCCATTATCGATGTCATCAGGAAGGCCTACCCTGACCACGCAATCCTGGCCGAGGAAAGTGGAAAACATGAGGGTAATGAATATGAATGGGTCATCGATCCCCTCGATGGCACCACTAATTTTGTACACGGTATTCCCCAGTACGCTGTTTCCATTGCCCTCAAACACAAAGGCCGTCTGGATCAGGCGGTAGTATACGATCCTATAAGTCAGGAACTCTTCACGGCCAGCAAGGGTGCAGGGGCGCAGCTTAATGGCAAGCGCATTCGAGTTACCAAACGTAATAGTCTCAAGGGTGCCCTGTTGGGTACCGGTATCCCTTTCAGGGATGATCTGCCCTATCTGGATGCCTATCTGGAAATGCTAAAAGCACTACTACCCGGCTCGGCCGGAATACGACGTCCAGGTTCTGCCGCGCTGGATCTGGCCTATGTAGCAGCCGGTCGGCTGGATGGTTTCTGGGAAATGGGGCTGAACCAGTGGGACATGGCTGCGGGAGTACTACTTATTGAAGAGGCCGGTGGTCTGGTCAGTGACCTGAACGGTGGCTTCACCCATCTGCAAACCGGCAATATCGTGGCTGCCCCGCCCAGAGTCTTTAAGGCCATGTTACAGGCCATTAAGCCGCATATTCCCCCTCAATTTAAGTAATCCCTGGCTGGTGAATTAATTTGTGAACGGGGTCAAGATAGCTAGACCCCGGACGCTAGTAGTTCCGAAGCAGGTATACGTTTATGAAGAAAAAATATCACAAAATACCGGTCAAAGGTGGCAAGGCCCTGGAAATGACCATGCAGAATGTTCTCGAAGGACTTGAGGATTCGGCCAGTTATTTCGGTTTTCAATCGACCCCAGACACCCTTGAAATCCTGTCGATCGAGCGGCCAAAAGGCGATCCGCTTGCCAATCGCCAACCCATGGCGACCGTTCACCATGTTCTGAGTCATCAACGTAGCGAGGATATCGTGGAATTTCTTATCACTCGGGAAAAACAGGCTGAACAGCCTCGCTTCTAGTTAGAACCCTGTTTCCCATGCTAAACACATGGTTATTTTAAGATGCACAAAGTTTGACCCATCCCCCATATCCATGCTAATTATCACTATATAAAAATAATTATTTCCAACCGGTGTAAGGACAATCAGGAGGATCTGTGAAAAGAAAACTTATGGCCATAACCAGCCCCCCTCTCGCTGTTTGCCAGTATGGCTGTGCGGGATGTTGTGCAGCCCCAATCGGGGTTTTCTGGATTACCGGTATTATCAGCATAATCTATGGATTCATGGGCGGTCCTGCCAATATCGATGGTATTAGCTGGATGACAGTCTTACTGGGATTAGGACTCTGGCTTATTGCGGCCGTCTGGGCAGAAAACACCATTAAGGGTGTTGAAGCCGATGAGGAAGACCCCAGGTGTCAGAACAACAAAACCAGTAATATCTGCCGTATTGTTAGTCCCAAACTGGACGATTCGGATCCACTGGATGAAGTGAAAAAATTTCAGTAAGAAACACTGGACACAAAAAAGCCCGCAATAGCGGGCTTTTTTTTATTCAGTTCTGATATCAGTCAACCAGACTTTCCTGATCAGCACCTTCCTTTTCAACCTGTATCAGATTGGTTCTGGAGATTTTCAGCGCCAGCGCCGTGGTGCTTGCTACATAAATTGAGGAATAGGTTCCGATCAATATCCCAACTATCAGCGCGAGTGAGAAGGCATGAATCAACTCTCCGCCCATGAAGAACATGGCCAGTACCACCAGCAGTGTGGTGATGGATGTCATCATGGTACGCGACAAGGTCTGGTTCAAAGAAGTATTCACCACATCTTCAGACGTCCCCTTACGGATACGACGAAAGTTTTCTCGAATTCGATCAAACACAACAATAGTATCATTGAGCGAGTAACCAATTACGGCTAATACTGCCGCCATCACAGTCAAATCGAAGTCCCACTGAAACAGGGCAAAACAACCCAATACGATGGTCACATCGTGAATCAGTGCCACAACAGAACCCAGGGCGAAGCGCCATTCGAAGCGCAGCATGACATAAACCAGGATACAGCCGATAGCGATAATCATGGCCAAACCACCATCATCACGCAGCTCATCACCAACCTGGGGACCCACATACTCCTGACGTCGCATAGTGGCTTCACCATTGCTGGCCTCTTTTAAGGTCTTCAGGATAGCGTCACCAATCTCAGAACTGCTAACGTTTTCACGCGGTGCGATACGAACCAGCACATCTCTGGCAGTACCAAAGTGTTGCACAATGGCGTCACCATAACCGGCCTTGTCTAGCGTAGTTCGAATGTCATTTAACTCAACAGCCTGGGGATAACCCAGTTCCAGCAGTGTGCCACCGGTAAAGTCGAGACCAAAGTTCAGGCCCTTACTAGCCAAACTGGCGATGGAGGCAATGATCAGTAAGGCAGAAAAAACCAGTGCCAGCTTACGCTTCCCCATGAAGTCGAATGTGGTTTCTTTTTTGAAAAATTGCATATTTCGGCTTCCTTAAATCGAAAGAGTTTTGATTCGTCGACCACTGACAAACAGGTTCACTATGGCGCGGGTGCCCATGATGGCAGTAAACATCGAAGTCAAAATACCGATGGACAGCGTAATGGCAAAACCTTTAATCGGGCCAGTACCAAACATATAGAGTATCACCGCTGCTATCAGGGTAGTGATGTTGGCATCAGCAATGGTCGACAGGGCTTTTTCATAGCCGGCATGGATACTGGCCTGGGGTGTGTTGCCTACCCTTATCTCTTCCCGAATGCGTTCAAATATCAGTACATTGGCATCCACGGCCATCCCCACCGTCAGTACGATACCGGCAATACCCGGCAGGGTGAGGGTTGCCTGTAACATGGACAGGACAGCAACGATCAGCACCAGATTCAACAACAGGGCAACATTGGCCACCAGACCAAAGCCCCGATACCAGAACACCATAAAGGCAATCACCAGCACCATTCCCACAACAACTGACTTCATACCCTGATCAATATTGTCCTGACCAAGGCTAGGACCAATGGTACGTTCTTCGATAATACGAATAGGTGCAGACAGGGCACCCGCTCTCAGTAACAGGGCCAGAGTCTGTGATTCTTTGGGATTATCAAGACCGGAAATCTGGAAACGGCGGCTGAATACCCCCTGGATGGTGGCAACGTTAATCACCTCTTCCACCTTTTTCTGGGTAATCACTTCCTTGCCATTCACTACTTTTACATTCGCTTTGTGTTCGATGAATACCACGGCCATGGGCTTTTTCAGATTGGCCTTGGTGGTACGCTGCATGGAACGGGCACCCGCTCCATCAAGGTTGACATATACCGCTGGTGTACCGGAATCATTATCAAAACCCGATGTGGCATGGGTAATGCGATCACCGGTAATAATGACGCGTTTTTTCAACAGAATCGGACGGCCATTACGCTCATAGTAAAGGCGGGAACCCACCGGGCTACGCCCACCGCTGACCACAGAATCGGCATTCCCATCTACATCCACCATACGAAATTCCAGTGTCGCAGTGGCGCTCAGGATCTGCTTGGCGCGGGCACTGTCCTGGATACCGGGTAATTGCACCACAATACGACTATCACCCTGTTGCTGGATAACCGGTTCTGCCACACCAATTTCGTTGACACGATTTCTCAGGGTGGTCACATTTTGCTGCAAGGCCTGCTTCTTGAGTTCAATCAGGGCGGTTTCCGTCATGGTCACCATCAGACTGAAGGCGCGCTCATCTTCCCGAGTCGAATACTGGAACTCAGTATTGTCGCGACGTATGGCCTGTTCGGCCTTATCTCGTTCGGCTTCAGTACGAAACTTCAATTCCAGGTTTACACCTTCGCTTTTTGGCAGGATCGAGATGGCACGCACCTTCTCCTTCCTCAAGGCAGAACGAAACTCGTTAGTAAAACGCTCTCGGGTTTGACTCAGTACGGTTTCCATATCCACTTCCATGAGGAAGTGCAGACCACCACGCAGGTCCAGACCAAGGTACATGGGCATGGCATTGATCGAGGCCAACCAGTCTGGTGCGGCAGGAGCAATATTCTGGGCCACGGTATAATCTTCGCCCAGGATCTCCCTCAGCTTATCCATGGCCGTTAGCTGACCCTCTACATCTTTAAAGCGTACCAGTAGACCCTTGTCATCCAGCACCACTTTTCGATAAGCAATCTTTGCCCCATCCAGGACATTAATCACTTTCTGCTGGGTGGAACTGTCTACGACCTTGCGACTTTTGGCCGCCACCTGCAGAGCAGGGTCAGTGCCATAAATATTGGGCGAGGCGTAGAAGCCACCGATGGTGACGATAAGCAGGATCAGAATATATTTCCAAACAGGGTATTTATTCAGCATAGTCCGTTCTTCCGTACTGATTGAATCAGTCGAATCGTTATAAAAAATGTTTTTATTTTAGTCTTTCTTTGCAGCTTTGATACTGCCTTTTGGCAACACGTTGGCAATGGCGTGACGCTGTAACTTTATTTCTACATTATTGGCAATCTCCAGGGAAACATACTGATCGCCCACCTCGGTAATTTTACCCAGCATACCGCCATTGGTAGCCACCTCATCCCCTTTGGTAATGGCCTCGACCATTTTTTTGTGTTCCTTGGCCCGTTTTTGCTGAGGACGAATCAGCAGGAAATACATCAGGGCCAGCATACCGATGAAAAACAACATACCAGTCATGGGATCGCCCTGTTGTGCTGCCGGTGCAGCGGCATGGGCATTTTCTATCAGGAAACTCATTATTTCTTATTCTCCAAACATACAGGTTTAAACCGCAAAACGGCGGCTATTATGACACAGCCGGCACCGTTTGCGCGCGCATTTCATAGAAACTGGCCACAAACTCATCCAGCTTTTGTGCAGCAATGGCTTCTCTCAACCCCTGCATCAGGTGCTGATAATAATGCAGATTGTGGATGGTGTTGAGTCGGGCCCCAAGGATTTCACCCGTCTTGTCCAGGTGGCGCAAATAGGCACGACTGTAATTCTGGCAGGTATAGCAGTTACAGCGTTCATCCAGAGGCCCGGTCGCCAGTTGGTGCTGACTATTCCGAATACGCACCACACCCGAGCTGGTGAATAAATGACCATTACGAGCATTACGCGTAGGCATGACACAGTCGAACATATCCACCCCTCGCCTGACGGCCTCTACAATGTCTTCCGGTGTACCAACCCCCATCAGATAGCGAGGCCGATCCGTTGGCATCTGTGGCCCCAGGTGATCGAGCACATTGAGCATATCTTCTTTCGGTTCACCCACCGACAGTCCCCCGATTGCATAACCATCGAAGCCGATGTCTTTCAAACCCGCCAGCGACTCGGCCCTCAGCTCAGGATACATTCCCCCCTGGACAATCCCAAACAGGGCTGAAGGATTATCCCCATGGGCTGTTTTACAACGCCCGGCCCAGCGAAGGGAAAGCTCCATGGACTCTCTGGCCTGCTGTTCGGTGGCAGGATAGGGTGTGCATTCATCAAAGATCATCACGATGTCTGACCCCAGTGAGGCCTGTACTGCCATGGATTCTTCCGGCCCCAGAAAGACCCGGCTGCCATTGACCGGTGAACTGAAAGTAACGCCCTCTTCTGTAATTTTCCGAAGATCCCCTAAACTCCAGACCTGAAAACCACCCGAGTCAGTGAGTATCGGCCCCTGCCAGTGCATAAAATTATGCAGATCACCGTGGGCTTCGACAATCTCAGTGCCAGGGCGCAACATCAGGTGAAAGGTATTACCAAGAATAATCTGTGCACCACTGGCAGAAAGTTCTTCCGGCGTCATGGCCTTGACCGTGCCATAGGTGCCCACGGGCATGAAGGCCGGCGTATCCACCGTCCCTCGCTTAAAAATCAGGCGAGCACGGCGGGCCTTTTGATCGGTCTGGATTAACTCAAATTTCATGATTCACTTTATATCGCTAATAAACATGGCATCGCCATAACTAAAAAATCGGTAGCGCTGTTTCACGGCGTGGTCATAGGCCGCCATGATGTTGTCATACCCCCCAAAGGCTGTCACCAGCATCATTAGAGTAGATTCAGACAGATGAAAATTGGTTAACAGGCTATCGACTATCCTGAACTCATAACCGGGAGTGATAAATATATCCGTTTCACCTTGATAAGGAATGAGCTGGCCTGATCGTCCAGCCGTCTCCAGACAGCGTACACTGGTGGTTCCCACCGCAATGACCCGCCCTCCATGTTTATGTGTCTCATTAACCTTCTGACAGGTATCCTCTGTGACAGTAATACGTTCTGCATGCATTACATGATCTTCGATATTGTCCACCCGTACCGGCTGAAAGGTCCCGGCCCCAACATGCAAGGTGACGTAAGCGGTTTGTACCCCACTGTCATGTAAATTATTTAACAGGGCCTCATCAAAGTGCAGCCCAGCCGTCGGTGCAGCAACGGCCCCGGCCTCTGTGGCATAGACAGTCTGGTAACGCTGTCTGTCCTGATCGGTGGGTTCTCGTTCTATATAGGGTGGTAAAGGTATTTTGCCAATTTGTTCCAGAATATCTTCAATAGGCAAAGGAGATTCAAACTGAAGAATAAACAGATCACCCTGTCGTTTCTCCATCACGGCAGAGAACGAGTCACCGAAAAATAACTGGCTCCCCGGTTTGGGTGATTTGCTGGCTCGGATGTGGGCCAGGACACGATTGTCCTCCATCATCCTTTCCACCAGTACTTCTACCTGACCACCCGTGGCCTTCCTCCCAAGGATCCTGGCAGGAATCACACGGGTATTGTTCATTACCAGCAAATCCCCTTCCTGAAGGTATTCAACAATATTTGGGAATTGCCTGTCCTGAGTCTCACCTGTTTGGCGATCAACCACCAATAGACGAGAATCTGCCCGTTGTTCAGCTGGGAACTGGGCAATCAGCTCATCGGGTAAATCAAAATGGAAGTCTGACCTTTGCATGGCGCGGGATAGTAGCAGATTAGGAGGCCCCTCAAAACTCACTGACGCCATACTAACTACAATGCGTTTTTAGTGGCTGCCTGCATTATTTGGCGGGAAGTCTTTGCGCAATGCTGGGGATTCCCTATAATGCGCGCTCCAGTCTACAGACAAATGGCCGAGTGGTGGAATTGGTAGACACGCAGCACTCAAAATGCTGTGTCGCAAGACGTGTCGGTTCGAGTCCGACCTCGGCTACCAATATTTTCTTTGAATACGTCTAACAGTCATTCTTTATTGAATGTTGATCCGACACGGCGTGTCGGTGGATTCGTGCCATCCCTGGCACTCACCCTTCGGGCAGCCAAAGGCTGTCCAATTTTGCTCCTGGCAAAATTGTCGAGTCCGACCTCGGCTAGCATTTAATCTAACCATCTCTTTTAGGCCTCAGGCCTTTGTAATAATTGATCAAGCCATTGGTGGATGAATCATGGTTGCTGATCTCAACATCACCTTCCAGCTCAGGCAGGATATTTTTTGCCAGTTGTTTACCTAACTCCACACCCCATTGGTCATAGGAATTAATATTCCAGATAATGCCCTGTACAAAGATTTTATGTTCGTACATCGCAATAATTGAACCCAGGGTTTTGGGTGTCAGGGTTTTAAAAAGGATGGTTGAAGTCGGTTTGTTGCCTGGGAAAAATTTATAGGGCAGCATGTTTTCCAGGTCTTCTCCAGAAAGTCCCTCTGCCTTGAGTTCAGCTCTGGCTTCATCTTCCGTTTTTCCTTTCATAAAGGCTTCGGTCTGAGCAAAGACATTAGACATCAGAATACGGTGATGCTCTCGGATACAATGATGACTGGTCACAGGTGCAATGATATCTGCCGGGATTAACTTGGTGCCCTGATGCATCAACTGATAGAAGGCATGCTGACCAGTTATTCCCAACTGTCCAAAGATGACCGGCCCGGTACTGTAATCCACCTGCTCACCATAACGATCCCTGCTTTTACCATTGCTTTCCATATCGGCCTGCCGTAAATAGGCTGGGAGATAGCGAAGATGCTGGTCATAGGGCAATACGGCATAGGTCTGGGTATTAAAAAAATTGTTATACCAGATACCTAATAGTGCCATGACTACTGGGATATTCTTTTCAAGTGGTGCAGTCCTGAAATGCTCATCCATTTCATGAGCACCCTGTAGCATTTCCTCAAAATGATCCATGCCAACGGCAATCGCAGTGGAAAGACCAACTGCAGACCACAGGGAGTAGCGACCGCCAACCCAGTCCCACATTCTGAAGATATTTTTCTCACCAATACCAAAACCGGTTGCTGCCGAAACATTATCGGTTACCGCAACGAAATGCCTGGCTAAAACCGACTCATCCTCAGCGGTTTTAAGAAACCAGTCTCGAGCAGTATTGGCATTTACCAGTGTATCCTGGGTAGTAAAACTTTTGGAGACAATAATAAACAGGGTGGTTTCTGGTTTTAGAGGTTCCAGTGTATCCCAGATATGATTTTCATCTACATTGGAAACAAAATGTATTCCAAGATCATGAATGGCATAAGGTTTAAGTCCCTCCGTTGCCATAACCGGTCCAAGGTCAGAGCCCCCAACACCAATGTTAACAACATCAGTAATAGGCTGGCCGGTAAAACCACGCCACTGACGAGTACGAACCGCTTCACTAAGCGCTCGCATCTGCTCACGTACTGCATGGACTTCTGGCATGACATTTTTGTTATCAACTTTGATTACTTGCTCACTCATGTTCCGGAGTGCCACATGCAACACAGCACGGTTCTCGGTATGATTAATTTTCTCACCCTGAAACATTCGTTGAATCCAGTCTTCCACATTTGTTGACCTTGCCAACTCACACAACTGATTCATGGTTTCATCTGTAATGCGATGCTTGGAATAATCAAACAATATGTCATTTAACTTAATGGAAAACTTATCGAAACGACTGGGATCAGCTGAGAACATCTCCCTTAAATGCTGGTCTTTTATGGTTTGGTAATGGTCTTGCAATGATTGCCAGACTGGTGAGTCAGTCAATAATGACATAGGAATACCTTAGTTATTAATTTCGTTTTTCTTCTACGCGAATTGTAGCGAGAAATGCCAATATTCCCTAATTTTGTCATTTAGCCAATCAGGATGAAGCAGCTGATTTGATTAATTTTTCTCTGTCAAGGGGCGATCTCGATGGTTCTGCCGGGTATAATATGCGGCCTTTTGTAAAAACCTGTTGGAACTATGAGCGCAGAAATCAAGCATCTCCCCTATCGACGTACCCTGCCCACTGTTAAATCAGCTGTTGACAAGCCTTTGCGGACGCGGGTCAAGTTGTTTGGCAATATCCTTGGAAAAGTTCTTCTTAATCATGCCGGGCAGCGTGTATTTGCGGCTGTGGAGACCCTGCGTAAAGGCCATATCAGCCTTAGGAAAACTGAAAGTTTTCGTAAGCGTCAACAGTTAAACAAGCTGGTGGAGTCCCTGGATGCAGAAACACTATCCCATGTAATACGTGCCTTCAGTATCTATTTTGGTCTGGTTAACATTGCTGAAGAATCTCACCTGCACCAGCTACGTCGTAAGGCAGAAAAACGGACCAGTGCTGACTGGCCAGGTTCCTACGATGAAACTCTGCGTGAAATGCAGGAAATGGGTATCACTTCCAATCAATTGCAGGAGATGCTGCATCAACTGGCCTATATCCCTGTCATCACCGCCCATCCGACAGAAGCAAAACGCCGTTCAGTCCTGGAAGAGTTGCGCCGCATTTACATGATCAGTGAAAAACTGGATAGCAATCAGATCAGTCCTCTGGAAAAAGAGGCCGTAATTGAACAGCTGGAACGCCACATACAGATCCTTTACAAAACCAATGAAGTGCGTTCGCGCAAACTTGAAGTCATTGATGAGGTCAAAAATGGCCTGTTCTACTTCCGTAATAGTCTATTTAAGGCAGTCCCTACAACCTACCGACGTATGGAGCGAGCCATACATCGTGTCTATGGCAAACCCGATGGGCATTTGCCAGGTATCACTGTCCCCAGCTTTATACGCTTTGGTTCCTGGATTGGTGGTGACCGAGATGGTAATCCCTTTGTTAAGCCCGAAACGACTGTTACAGCCCTGCGTATGCAGGCCCGCGAGGCTACCCAGGAATATGTGATCCGTGCTGCGCGACTGGGCCATATCCTGTCCCACTCTATTAAGCTTTGTCAGCCAAGCAAGGCATTTATGGATAGCCTGTCTCGTGATGAAAAAAACTTTGCTATAGCCTTTGACGGCAACCCTGATAGATTCAAATATGAACCCTATCGCCGTAAGCTCCTTTTAATGAACTGGCGACTGAAATGTAATCTAAGCCACTATGATGCTCTGCTGGAAGGTCAAACACCCTCATCAAATAATTACGGCTACAAAGATGAAGAAGAACTGTTTAATGACCTGTACCTGATTCGTGACTCTCTCATCAGCCATGGTGACACCAATGTCGCCAGTGGTGAACTGCAGGACTTTATCCGAGTGGCCGAGTCTTTTGGTTTTTATCTGGTGCAACTGGATGTCCGTCAGGAATCCACCATCCACACCAACACTGTCACAGAAGTACTGAAACAACTTGATGGAACTGATTACCAAAGCCTGGGAGAAGATGAGCGCCTTGCACTGCTGGCCAAGTATATTGAATCGGATCGACCTGAATTTGACGCCTCATCTTTGAGCGAAATGTCTCAGGAAACCATCGAATTATGCCGGGTGATGGTCAGGATGCGTGATGAAGTCAGTAAGAATGCCTTTGGTAACTACGTCATCTCCATGACTCATGAGGCCAGCCATGTGATGGAAGTAATGTTCCTGGGTTGGCTAGCAGGACTTGCCGGGAAAAAAGATGATCAGTGGTTCTGTAATGTTCGGATTTCTCCTCTGTTCGAAACGGTTAATGACCTGGAGCACATTGAACCGGTCATGACACGTCTCCTCGACAACAACACTTATGCTCAACTGCTCAAAGCCTCTGGCAATACTCAGGAAGTCATGTTGGGCTATTCTGACTCTTGTAAAGACGGTGGCATCCTCGCTTCCGGCTGGAACCTGTATAAGGCACAACAGCAGATAACCTCATTAACTAAATCCAGGCACATCAAGTGTCGTTTATTCCACGGTCGAGGCGGAACAATTGGTCGCGGTGGTGGCCCAACACGTGACGCTATCCTGTCGCAACCTACCGGTACCGTTCACGGTGAAATTAAATTTACCGAACAAGGTGAAGTGTTATCTTATAAGTATGGCAATCCATCGACGGCCACCTTTGAGTTAACCATGGGTATAACCGGTCTGCTAAAAGCCAGTCGTAATATTATTTCTCCACCTGAGCCTGACCCGGAAGAGTTTAAACAGATTATGTCTGAACTCACCAAGCTGGGTGAACACAGCTATCGAACTCTGACTGATAAAACCCCCGGCTTCCTTGATTACTTCTATGAAGCCACACCGGTCAGTGAAATTGCCTTAATGAATATTGGCTCCCGACCTTCACACAGAAAGAAAACTGACCGATCCAAGGGTTCAGTCAGGGCGATTGGTTGGGTATTTGGTTGGGCCCAGTCACGTCACACCCTTCCCGCCTGGTATGGTATTGGGACTGCGCTCAAAAACTGGTGTGGTGATGATCATGACAAACTCACCAAATTAAGGGCGATGTACAAGGCCTGGCCCTATTTTCGTGCCCTGCTAAGTAACTCTCAAATGGCCCTGTTTAAAGCTGAGATGGGCATCGCTCGTACTTATGTGGAGCTGTGCAAGGATCAAAAATCTGCTTCGAATATCTATGAAATGATTGCTGGTGAATATATTCAAACAGTACAGAGTGTTTTTAATATCGCAGAGATTGATACACTCATGGGTGAAACCCCTCGTCTTGCAATATCACTCGGGCGTCGCGATCCTTATCTTGATCCACTTAATCAGATTCAGTTAATGCTCCTGAAACGTTATCGTGATGAAAGTCTGACAGAAGAACAACGTGAGGTCTGGCTGGATCCATTATTGCGTAGTATTAATGCCATTGCCGCAGGAATGAGAAATACTGGCTAGCATTTACCAGTCAAACAAAAAAGGGAGCAATGCTCCCCTTTTTATTGTTTACTGACTTTACTAATTAAATCATGCTGCCTGTACAGGGATGGTATTACTGGTATGAGTGATAGCGTTTTTCTCATCTACATAAACCAACGTAGGTTTAAAGCTGAGTAATTCCTGTTGACTCAATCCAACATAAGCACAGATTATAATCATATCGCCAGGACTGGCTTTGTGTGCAGCCGCCCCATTGACGGAGATAACACCGGAATTTTCCTCGGCACGAATCGCATAAGTTGTAAAACGCTCGCCATTGGTGATGTTATAGATCTCAATTTGCTCATATTCTCTAATGCCGGATGTATCCAGCAATTTGCCATCAATTGCGCAAGAGCCTTCATATTCCAACTCAGAGTGAGTGACCGTGACACGGTGTAACTTGGTCTTTAGCATAGTCGTCAACATCAAATTTATCCTGCAATTTTTCTGATATGAAGTATTTTACCACGCCACTGTGACGATGCCACCTACCAACGCGTCATCTAGACAAGGATATTATCGATTAAGCGAGTATCACCTAGCCAGACAGCGGTTAATATGACCATATTTTCACTTGGTTCTTCTATTGATTGAAAGCTATGGGCATCTCGAATTTCCAAATAGTCAATCTGGAATCCATCTTTTAGCAATACCTTTTTGTATTCTGTAACAAGTTTTGTTAAATCCTGTTCATCTTCCCGAATGACCTGCCGCATCGACTGCAAACATTGGTAAAGCTTTGGTGCAATATTTCGTTGTTCGGTGCTAAGGTAACGATTTCGTGAACTCATGGCCAGACCATCTATTTCACGTACAGTATCCATGCCAATGATTTTTACAGGCATGGCCAGTTCTTCGACCATCTGACGAATTATTGTTAGCTGCTGGTAATCCTTGCTACCAAAAACCGCAATGTCGGCTTGTACAATATTGAATAGCTTATTTACCACGGTGGTAACGCCTCGGAAATGTCCAGGGCGTGAAGCACCACAAAGGATATCTGATAGACCAGGGACCTCTACATAAGTCATTTTGTCCTTGTCATTACGATAAAAGCTTTTCTCATCTGGTGCAAAAACCGCATCCACAGACAGCGACTGCAGTTTCTCGATATCTGCATCAAGGGTACGTGGGTATTTCTCAAAATCCTCATTAGGGCCAAACTGCAAAGGATTTACAAATATACTGATGACTACCTTGTCTACATTTTGTTTTGCCTTTTCTACCAAACGTAAATGGCCTTCATGGAGATTACCCATGGTGGGAACAAAACCAATACGAAAGCCATCAAGCCGCCACCGACTTGAAATTGTTTGCATGTCTTCAATAGAAGTAATGATCTGGACTGACATAGATTAAGAACTTTGAATCAGTTAAAGGTGTGCTCGGCTGCTGGAAATACCCCTGACTTAACATCCTTCACATACGCTGCCACTGCAGCCTGGATAGAATCGGATTCAGCCAGAAAGTCTTTGGCAAATTTAGGTACCTTGCCAAAGGAAATTCCCAGTAAATCATACAACACCAGTACCTGTGCATCGCAATGTTGACCCGCCCCAATGCCAATCGTTGGTATTGACAGTGACTGACTGATCTCGCTGGCAAGATCAGAGGGTATACATTCCAGTAATAACATGTCAGCACCACTTTCCTGCATGATCTTCGCTTCGTGCAACATATGCCTGGCCGCTCCTTTATCACGACCCTGAACTCGGTAGCCACCCAGTTTATTAACATACTGTGGCTGTAACCCGAGATGGGCACATACAGGGATACCATACTTTGCCAGTGCTTCTACAACGGGCAGGACATGCCCTCCCCCTTCCAGTTTTACTGCTGAGGCCCCACCCTCCTGCAAAAACCGTGTGGCATTTTCAAGGGCCAAGGGAACATCACGAAAACTCATGAACGGCATATCCGCCATCACCATGGCTCGCTGGCATACCTTACTGACACATTGAGTATGGTATAAAACATCATCAACTGAAACCGGTATAGTGCTGTCATGTCCCTGGATCACCATACCCAGAGAATCACCAACTAAAACAATATCCACTCCTGCCTGATCGATAACAGAAGCAAAACTGGCATCATAGGCCGTTAACATGGTGAACTTCTCCCCTGATTGCTTCAGTTTTAGCAGAGAAGTTACAGTGATTTTTTCGGTAGTCGTAGTGGGCCGTGTGCTCATTGGTTAAATCGTTACCTGGCTTGGATTTAAATAATGTCGACCACTTTTAATCTGGCAGACATAGTCAAGTATCATCTGGTAATCCTCTTCGTTGTCTGCAAAATCTATTTCTGCTGCATTGACAATCAAAAGAGGTGATGCGTTGTAATTATAGAAGAATCGGGTATAAGCTTCATTCAAACGTTGAAGATACTCACCTGACATTGGCTGTTCGTATCTGCGTCCCCGTTTTGCGACGCGCTTTAACAGTACCTCAACCGGTGCCTGTAGATAGATGACCAGATCTGGAATCGGTGCATCCAGTGCCAGGTGATGATAGACCTGATCATAAAGCTTAAATTCCTCCTCATCCAGTGTTAGTTCAGCAAAGAGGCGATCTTTTTCCAGGATAAAATCGGCAACCCGTACTGGCTGAAACATATCTGACTGTTTGAGTTCTTCAATCTGTTTTGCCCGCTGAAAAAGAAAAAATAGCTGTGTCTGTAAGGCAACATTTTGCGGCTCTTTGTAAAACCGCTCCATAAATGGATTGTCATCCGCATCTTCCAGCAGCAAATCCGAATTGAAGGATGATGACAAGCTGTGGGCCAGGGTGGTCTTTCCGACCCCCAAGGGTCCTTCAATGACAATAAAATCGTGTGGGGATTTCATATTATTATTTTTTTCAACTCATCCGCAGGACATTTTTCCAGCAATTCATCCAATTTGCCCCTGCCTGGAATACTCAAATTTGGGTTTATTTCATATAAAGGATACAGGACAAAGGCCCGTTCATGTAGTCCTGGATGAGGTACTTCCAATCTGGCTAAATTGATTATTTCTTCACCATACAGAAGAATATCGAGATCAAGGGTTCTGGCGCCCCAGCGAAACGTTGTTCTAATACGTCCATGCTCAGCTTCAATCTGCTGCAGTTGATCCAGCAATTCCAGTGGCTCAAGAGTGGTATGTATCTCTACCACTGCATTGACATAGTCAGGCTGATCCTGGGGGCCCATGGGTGTACTGCTGTAAAGAGGAGATGCTGTGATTTGCTGGATGGCCGGAATCTGGGCCAGTTCATGGATGGCTGAAGTAACCTGATTCTGAGGATTATCCAGATTACTCCCTATACCTATATATACACAAACCCCTCTCATATTAAGTATCGGGTGAGGTATTTTTACCTGGACGCGTTCTCCGGTGCTTCTTTTTTCCTCCTTGTGCTTTACACATGAGATGCCTCTCACCCTCATTGGCTTCCTGAAAATGGGTCCACCAGTCGCATAACTCCTGTATGTTCTCACCAGCCTGATTGCGTAATAGCATAAAGTCATAGGCCGCCCTGAACCTGGGGTGGGTAACCAGCCTGACCGGCCGCTTACCCCTTCTCTGTTCCAGCCTTGCCTGGAACACCCATATGTCGATCATCATCTGTCGAAATCGTTTTGGAATTGCCACCTGAGGGATTTGTTCACTAATAATATCTCTACCAGCCACCAGCAAAGATTGAAGAGGACTCAGTCCTGAGTCCAGTAAGGATGCTTTATGTCTGGCAACAGCAGGCCACAGTAAAACAGCAAATAAAAAGGCAGGTGTAACGGGTTTTTCTTCAGCGATTCGTTTATCTGTGTTTACCAATCCCTGTAGAACAAATTCTTGCACATACTCATTGTTACCCTTCATACAATCATGGGTCTGTAGAAATAAATGAGGGAAAAGATTAAATTCCATTAACAGCTGGAAAGTTTGTGCCGCATGTCCGGACATGAATAATTTCAGTATTTCATCAAATAGCCTGGCTGCAGGTACCATATCAAGTCTTTCACCCTGAGTCTGAATTTCATTTTTCAAACTGTCTTCAAGATGAAACCCCAGCTTTGCAGCAAATCGAATGGCGCGTAACATCCGAACAGGGTCTTCCTGTAAGCGAACTTCTGTTTTGCCGATCATTCTCAGGGTTCGATTTTTTAGATCCACCATACCCTGTGTGTAATCGATGACTGAGAAATCTGCGATATTGTAATACAATGCATTAACGGTGAAGTCCCGGCGGAAGGCATCCTCTTCAAGGGTCCCATAAACATTGTCCCGGATAATTAAACCGTCCTCCATCATGCCCTGTTCATCGGTTTCAGCCTGTTCATGGTGAGAACGAAAGGTCGCAACTTCAATAATTTCTCTACCAAAACGCACATGAACCAGCTTGAATCGACGCCCGATAATTCGACTATTACCAAACAGGGATTTAATCTGCTCTGGCAAGGCATCAGTCGCGATATCAAAATCTTTTGGTTTACCGCCCAATAGCAGGTCTCTTACACCTCCACCCACCAGATAGGACTCATAACCGGCTTTTTTAAGGCGATAGAGCACCTTCAGTGCACTCTCACTGATATTGGATCTCGAAATCGAGTGTTCAGGACGGGGAATAACGGGAACTATATGATTAATATCAATAAACCTTCATTTTATCGATCAGATTGATTTGTAAGCGATATGAATATCCATCGGAATACCGTCAAACTATCGCCAATAATTAATCAAATTATTTTAGACCGTATATCCAGTTGATTTCAAAGTATTTTGCATTTTTGTCAAATATTAACCCTCCTGAAATTTGCCTTTGTTCACACATAATTAGTTAAAGACTCCCCCTGTCAGGCCGAAGCAGACTTACAGATTAATTACTTGTTGGTTATGGAGTTGACGTTGTGAACAAGCTATTTCGAATTTCCCCCCTGCTGGCTGGCATTTTACTCGGTATGTTACCCGTCAGTGTAATCCAGGCTGCAACCTTTGGTACTTATGACCCCCGCTCTCTTGCCATGGGTGGAACCGGTGTCTCCCAGGCCAATATTGACCATGCGGCCTATTACAACCCTGCCCTGCTATCAGTAGCGCAAGATGATGATGATTTCAGCTTGTTGCTCCCAACCATCGGTATACGAGCCTATGACCCGAAAGATTTGATCGAGGCTGTTGAAAAATATCAGGATGGTAAATACGAAACCACGTTTAATAACTCAGTTGATTCATACAATAATGCTGTTACACCAACTGAAAAAGTAGCTGCAGCTAAAGCTGCTGCTGCATCATCAAAGCAGCTAGTAGATTCCCTGATTAATATGTCGGATAAGGAATTAGACTTTGAAATTCATGCGGGTGTTGGCGTAGCCATACCAAGCAAAGGACTGGGCTTTGCTATAACGGGAAGTGGTCGTCTAATGGGTGGGGCGGTTCTGAATGTTACTCCAGAGGATCAGCTCTTACTGAATAAATATGTTGATGCTTTAAATTGTGCTGCATTACTTGCAGATAACCCGGCAGATCCTTGTGGCCCAGTTGAGTTAGCGAAAACTGATCCAGTTCTAAATCCTGATGGTTCACTAAAGGACCCCAAAGGCAAATTAACCTCTAATGCCCGCTTACAAGGTATTATGGTTCTCGAAGGCGGTCTATCTATGGCCCATGAATTTGAGTCACTGGATAACTGGTCTATTGGTATCACACCAAAAACCACCCAGGTCACAACCTATGACTTTAAAATCGATATTGAAAATGCCGATCTCGATAAAGAAAAAGGCGAGCTTGAATATGAAGATTCCAATATTGATATCGGTATTGCCAAACGCCTCACTGAAGGTTGGAAGTTCGGGATGGTGGTTAAAAATGCCGTCAAAAAAGAATACAAAACCGTTCTTGGCAATACGATTGTTCTTGAACCCACTGCCCGTGCTGGTATTTCACATCACACCAACTGGACGACAATCGCCCTTGATGTTGATCTGACTGAAAATGAACGCACAGGTCTGACCAAGGAAAAAACCCAGTATGCCGCCCTTGGGATGGAGTTTGACCTTTCCCTGATTCAGCTGCGTGTTGGTGCACGTCATAACATGAGTGCGGAAGATGATCGCGAGGCTGACATGCTATCCGCAGGTATTGGCCTATATATCTTTGGCTTCCATGCCGACCTGGGAGTGGCCAAAAATGATGACGAACTGGCAGCTGCCCTGCAACTTGGTTTTCAGTTTTAAGCATCTCTCTTCCACTCACATGAGTGGAAGGGGTGATATTCCAGGGCAAGGGATCTAAATCATGCTGCGAAGAATTTATTTTACAATCCTAACTTTATTGATATATCAACCAGTGGCCAATGCACTGCCATTTGGCACTTTCGATCCACGCTCTCTGGCCATGGGTGGTACCGGTGTCAGCTCAGGCACCAGTGCAAATGCAAGTTATTACAATCCCGCATTGTTGGCACTGACCCGACAGGATGAAGATTTCAGCCTGGAAGCCCCAGTCCTTGGAGCACGTATTGCTGACCCTGAAAACCTGGAAGATGCACTGGATGCATATCAGGCTGCTAACCATGAAGCCAAAATGACAACCGCGATTAACGACTTTAATACTACACCGAGTGTTGCAAATGCCAATGCCGCATCTGACGCCCTCACTAATCTTGATACTGGTATTAAGAGTCTTTCGAATAAACCTGTAATTCTTGAAGCCAATCTGGGGGTTGTGATTGGTGTTCCAAGCCCAGATTTTGGAGTCAGCATTGCTACCAATTTTCGTGCCCTGGCCGGTGTTGAGCTGAACTACACCACTGAAGATAGTGCTTTAATCAATGCTTACGCAACAGAACTCTCAAGTGTTGCAAGTGGTAATCTCCCAAATGTCAGTGACACCAACCTGTATAGCGGTGGTCAACTACGTGACATCTCTGGTCGATTAACCTCAACCATCAATGTACGAGGCGCCCTGATTCAGGACACCGGTATTTCGATTGGAACCATGTTTAATCTTGGTGGTGTAAATTTAGCCATGGGTATTACCCCCAAGACAGTGGACTTCACCACCTATGATTATGCGATTGGTATGCAGGAAGCCGATATTGATGAAGATTTGGGAAAAATAGAATATTCCGATGCTAATGTTGATGTTGGTCTTGTGGCCCATCTTGGTGGCGGGATTAAATTTGGTGTGGTAGGTAAAAACCTTGTTCAACGTTCCTATACAACCGCCCTGGGTAATGAGATGGTGTTAAAGCCTCAGGTTCGAGCCGGTATATCGCATCACACCTTCATGACAACATTCGCTATTGATGTGGATGTTACCCAAAATGAACCTCTCGGTCTTGATGAAAAAACTCAGTATGTGGGTGCTGGCCTGGAAATCAACCTGATTGACACTTTGCAGGTCCGCTTAGGTATCAAAGAAAATCGACTGGCCACAGTGACTGATAAAGACAAAACGGTTAAATCAGTCGGCCTGGGGTTCTCTCCCTTTGGAATCCACATCGACCTGGCCTATGCAGAAAGTGAAGCAGAAAAAGCTGCATCACTACAGTTCGGCTTCCAGTTCTAAGCTTAAAATTGCAAGCCTAGCTGTAAGGCTGCGGCCAGTTCATCATCATTTTTTGCCACCCCCAGGTCTACATGAAACCCAGCCAGATAAACACCTAAACCTGCAGATAGTAAATTTGCCTGGCGTCCATCATTTGCACTAAGATTATGTCGGCCACCAATCCTTAGCTGAATAATTGACAAATCAAACTCCATTCCTAATCCGGCATAGCGGGTTTTTTCTCCAGTTAATCCGAGACGTTTATTTTCTGTCAGATCAATATCCAGTGCGACAGTTGTCCAGTTGGTATGATGAGATACACCTGCCCTGACCGCTGGTTCCAGAGTTATCGTATTACCAAGCACAGTTTTATATTCTTTCTTGATAGCATTTTTTATAACTCCACCAATCTTCCAGCTACCATTAAGCCTTTTGGCAAACCCGATATCAAGATTAGTATCATCATACTCTTGCTTACCTTTTTCTTTATCAATTTCTGAATTTTCAACCGTGATATCTTGATAATCATAGGTACTGACATTGACAGATTTTGGCGTAATGCCAATAGACAAATCACCTAGTGAGGAAAATTCATGGGATAGTGATATCCCAGACTCAACAATTACCGCCCCCTGAATTCTAGCCCGAGATGTTAGTTGTGACTTGGCATCACAAAAACTGGTTCCACAAACTACATTAGCCGGGTGTGGGTCATCAAAACTGGCGTTATCAGCAAAATCCTGCGCTGCCTTAATATAATCCTGCATTAAAACCTTATCTGCTTCCGATATATTAACTACAACCCCGCTCATGGCACGGCCACTGGCAATAAATGCAAAACCAAGGGACTTACTGGGAATGGCCAACCCAATTCCTGCATGGATCTCAAAATCCAGCTCCTTATCTGACAAAGCCACAAAACTGTCTCTAAGTCGCTGAGCATTCGCGACTATCAACAGGGCACTCGCCTGAGCATCAACTGGTGTCACTGCATTCTCAAACTGATTCACCGCATCCTGCATTGCAGTTTCATATTTACCATCCTGATGGTCTTCAAGCGCTTCGAGAAAGTTTTCCGGGTCATAGATTCTCGCCCCAATCGTTGGGATCAACAGACTGAAATCATCATCCTGCTGAGAAATGGATAACAAGGCTGGGTTGTAATAGGCGGCATGATCAATATTGGCCTGAGATACACCCGTTCCTCCCATTGCCAGAGAGCGTGGGTCGTATGTTCCAAACGTGGCAGCAATGGAAGAGCCGGACAAAGCCAGAAAAAGAAATATTGAAGTAACAGCAAATCTTATAATTAACTGCATTCATCCACCCAAAAGTTAGTTGGTTTTAATAGTACAGAGTTCTACCAAAATCTATCAGGTGAGACTGAATAAATGAAGACAAAATGTCTCAGTTCGACTAATTAGTGAATTGAATAAGGCGATATTTCATCCCAGAGCACTATGCTCTGGAAAAAATATCTATAGAGGGGGAAAAGACTAAAATATTTCTTCTTCGATAATATCAAAGTCATGTTCATCAGACGCCAGACCGGCTCTCGCGGCATCTACGGTGTTCAGCAGGGCTTCATAGGCTGTAGCCTCATTCAGAACCTCCGCTGTAAGTGCTTCATCCATATAGTATTCGGTGCTGTTCTGTTCAACATGAACATCATTCATAAACATCATACTGCTCCTGTAATAATTTCAACAGTTGCCATATTGTGAGCAAGTACCTTGCCAAAATATATCTTATTGTTTTTATTGATATTTATAGTATTAGATCTTTACTTTGTTAAAAATATCGACAATGTATGTGACCAAAATTAGCCACAGTAATAGTAACCATTAAATTAAGGCCTTATCGGTCAGGTACTTAGATAAAATCCAGGCTGTCAGAATTACCGACACTACTATCTCATTGAAAAACATAAAAAAACCGACCTGCTAGAGGTCGGTTTAGATTTACGAAAATATGTAAATGAGGCTTAATCAAAATCTGCTGTCAACGAGTCACGAACAGCCCTGTCAATCGGCTCGATAGCGACATTGTAGTTCTCATGGTCAACCCCTATCGCAATATCTGCGCCCGCTTTGGCTGCAGCAACCATCTCATCGCTGAATTCAAAGCGCATAAAATGGACCGATGAGGTCTTTTCCGCGTTATCTCTCTCCAGGTCTTCATCGGCAATAGCATAGCTCTTGTCAAAGTCTTTCACCTGGATCCAGACCTTGTCCTCAATACCAATCAATTTGGCCAGAGCGACCTTACGTTCCTCCACATCTTCATACTCAACCATAAATGTGGCCTTGAGGTTTTTACCATCAGGGATCAGCGGATTGTAGGCATCCAGTTCTTCCTGAATGGCTTCTTTTTCAAAAATCTTTTCGATGCGCAACATTTCCTGAATCTGGTATTGCATGGTCAGGCGGTTTTCAAAATAGAGCGTGACATGCTCTCCCAGATGTACCTGCCGGGTCTTTTTATGTTCCAGCACTTTGGCACGAAACTCAGCACGCTTTTCGGCGTATTCTTCCAGACTAAATAGTTCTTCTTTTGCTAAATGGGCCATGTTAATCACCTATCTCAATTTCATTAAATACCATAGGCCTTGCGGATCAGGCTAATGGGATGTTCAGGCTGACGACCATCTTTCAAGCCATTTTCAATTTGATGACCAGCCATAGGACAGTCACTACCATAATGATCGGCCTCGGCCTGTTTAACCTTGTTTACCACCGGACGGGCGATCTTCATCGAAGCCTGGTGGAATTCTTTTTTCACGGCATAGGTTCCATCGTGACCGGAGCAACGCTCAATAGGCTCTACCGTGGTATCGGGCACCAGTTGTAGCATGTCTCGGGTCTTCATACCGATGTTCTGTACCCGCTGGTGACAGGCAACATGGTACGACACCTTACCGAGGGAATTCTTAAACTCGGTATTCAGCTTGCCTTCTTTGTGACGTAGCATCAGGTACTCGAAGGGGTCATACATGGCCTCTTTCACCTTCTGCACATCAGCATCATTGGGGAACATCAGGGGCAGTTCCTGCTTGAACATCAGGGCACAGGAAGGCACCGGTGCAACAATGTCCCAACCCTCATCAACCAGTTTAGCCAGCACTGGAATATTGGCCTCTTTGGCCTTTTGTACCGATTCAAGATCCCCCAGTTCCAGCTTGGGCATACCACAACATTGCTCTTTCTCGGCCAATGTCACAGGGATCTCGTTGTGTTCAAACACGGCCACAATATCTTCACCCAGGTGGGGTTCGTTGTAGTTACCATAGCAAGTGGAAAACAATGCCACTTTACCTTTGGTGGTCTCACCGGGTTGTACTTCATGGGTGGACTTGTGGCCAGAAAGTCGCTTGCGCAGAGTCGCGCTGTGGTATTTGGGTAATTTGGCATCGGCATGCACGCCTAAAGTTGCCTCCAACACCTTACGCACTGGTTTAATACTGTTTGCAGCATTAACCGTGTTGACAATAATTGGAATACCAATCGTTTTGCCAACCACATCGGTCGAGGTCAGCAATTTGTCTCGCAGGCTTGCACCCTGCTTCTTAAACTTGAAGGCCTTGGCACGCAGCATTAAGTGAGGAAAATCGAGGTTCCACTCATGGGGTGGAACATAAGGACACTTGGTCATATAGCAAAGGTCGCAGAGATAGCAGTGATCCACCACCTTCCAGTAGTCTTCTTTAGCAACGCCATCAACTTCAAAAGTCTCTGATTCATCAACCAGGTCAAATAAGGTTGGAAAAGACTGGCACAGGCTGACACAACGACGACAACCATGACAGATGTCATAAACCCGTTCCAGTTCTTTAAATAAAGAATCTTCGTTATAGAAATCTTCACTCTGCCAATCCAGTGGATGACGAGTCGGTGCCTCCAGGCTGCCTTCTCTGACGCTCATCTAAGTGCCCCGTAGAATTCGTTAGAAATAGTAATTTTGGAATGATCTATTAAAGATATCTGGCCGAAGCAAAATGCCCCGGCCGTGATATCAAACCTGATTAACCGTCCAGGTTGTCCAGCGCTTTCTGGAAACGGTTAGCGTGTGAACGCTCAGCCTTGGCAAGGGTTTCAAACCAGTCCGCGATTTCATCAAAACCTTCATCACGGGCAGATTTAGCCATACCAGGGTACATATCAGTGTACTCGTGTGTTTCACCAGCAATTGATGCTTTCAGGTTATCGGCCGTACCACCAATGGGCATGCCAGTAGCAGGGTCACCGACAGCTTCCAGATATTCCAGATGACCATGGGCATGGCCAGTTTCACCTTCAGCCGTTGAGCGGAATACCGCTGCGACATCGTTATAACCTTCTACGTCAGCCTTGGCTGCGAAGTAGAGATAACGACGGTTAGCCTGAGATTCGCCAGCAAAGGCATCCTTCAGACTCTGTTCAGTTTTACTACCTTTCAGATCTGCCATAACAGTTCCTCCGTCTATTGTGTATACTCTGCTCGTTTGAGCGGTTAAAATTTAGACTTATTCTAAATTAGAATGAAGAAGATAGAGTAAGCCCATTTTTATGTCAAGACTTAATCCAGAACCATCAGGTGAAACAGAGAGAAAATACTCTATTCAACTGATTTTTTTGGTTATTTAGTTAAATTTGACCCCTAATATAAAGTGAGCTAACTTAGCCGCCCTCAAATCTGTTTGCCAGGACCTGAATCATCTTATGCCCAAAAAATCAGCCAAAAAGTCAGCTACCAAAGCCAGCCCAGAGAGCTTCGAGACTGCCCTGGCGGAACTAGAGCAACTGGTCGAGAAAATGGAAAAAGGCGATCTCTCTTTGGAAGAATCCATGACTGATTTTCAACGTGGTATAGAACTGACCAAACACTGTCAGGCAACCCTGAAGGCCGCCGAACAAAAGGTGCAAATACTGGTGGAACAGGGTAATTCTGGCAAACTGGCCCCTTTTGACGCCGAAGACTAACCAGACTGAACAAAAAACTTTGCTGACTGTGTCCCTACAAAACCTCATGCAAGACTGGCAACAGCGTGTCGATACGGCGCTGGAGACATTCCTGCCAAAAGACAACACCATTCCAACCGACCTACACGCAGCCATGCGGTATTCAGTCCTGAATGGTGGTAAGCGTGTCAGACCCTGCCTGGTCTATGCCGCAGGTCTGGCGGCTAATGCAGATGATGCTGGACTTGATGCTACGGCCTGTTCTGTAGAACTTATTCATGCCTATTCACTCATCCATGATGATTTGCCTGCCATGGATGATGACGATCTGCGCCGGGGCAAACCTACCTGCCATAGGGCCTTTGATGAGGCCACTGCCATCCTGGCAGGTGATGCCCTGCAGGCCCTAACCTTTCATATACTGGCCCAATTTTTACCCCCCACCATTCCGGCTGAACAACGCATTGAGATGCTCAATATGCTGGCTGTGGCCAGTGGGTCCCGTGGCATGGCAGGTGGACAGGCCATTGATCTGGCCTCAGTGGGGAAACAGCTGACTATAGCGGAACTGGAAAATATGCATATCCACAAAACGGGGGCCCTGATCCGTGCCAGCGTCAAGATGGGGGCCATGTGTAGTCCGCAGATAGATACCAGGTCACTGGATAAACTGGATCACTATGCCAAATGTGTTGGACTGGCCTTCCAGATTCAGGACGATATTCTTGATGAAATTGCTGACACAGAGACTTTAGGCAAAACTCAGGGTGCCGATAAAGCCTTGAATAAACCCACTTATCCTGCCCTGCTTGGTCTGGATGAATCTCGTAAAATGGCCCTGGATCTTTACCAGGAGGCCATTGATAGTCTGGCAGGTTTTGATGAACAGGCCGAACCGCTACGCTGGCTCGCCAAATATATTGTTGACCGAAAAAATTAGGTTTATTTTTCCCTGGCCAGGCCAGGCTCAGGCTTGCATGTTCAGGCCGATGGTTTCATCATTAGGTTCCCTGACAGGACGACGAATGCTATGGCCCCTCAATCCACATTTCCACTACTTGAATCCATTGATGATCCCGTCCAGCTGCGCCAACTAAAAGAAGGCCAGCTGCAATCCCTGTCGGATGAGCTACGTGAATTCATCATACAGACAGTCAGCCATACTGGTGGCCATCTCGCTGCGGGGCTTGGCACAATTGAATTAACCGTGGCCCTGCATTACGTGTTTAATACACCTGATGATCGTTTGGTCTGGGATGTAGGCCACCAAAGCTATCCTCACAAAATTCTGACTGGACGCCGCAAACAAATGGATTCCCTGCGACAGAAAGATGGCCTGTCCGGATTCCCCCGTCGTGGTGAGAGCCCTTACGATACTTTCGGCGTTGGCCACTCCAGCACCTCCATCAGTGCCGCACTGGGTATGGCATTAGCCAGCAAATATAAAAATGAGTCTCGTGATGTGGTTGCCGTCATAGGTGATGGTGCCATGACGGCCGGGATGGCCTTTGAGGCCCTCAACCATGCAGGGGATCTGGATGCCAATCTGCTGGTCATCCTTAATGATAATGACATGTCCATTTCCCAGAATGTGGGAGGCCTGTCCAACCATCTGGCCAGGGTACTTTCCGGCAAGTTTTACGCCTCCATGAGAGAGGGCAGTAAAAAAGTTCTGAGTACCATCCCCTCGGTATGGGAACTGGCCCGTCGCACCGAAGAACATGTCAAGGGTATGGTCGTCCCAGGAACTCTGTTTGAGGAACTGGGTTTTAACTATATTGGCCCCATCGACGGGCACGATATGGAGACCCTGGTCAAGACACTAAAAAATCTGCACAAACTTAAAGGACCACGCTTTTTGCATGTGGTGACCAAAAAAGGCAAAGGCTTTAAACCCGCCGAGGACAATCCCTGTACCTATCATGGAGTGGGTCCCTTCCATCCTGAATCGGGGAAACTGGAAAAGTCCTCTGCCACGGGTCCCAGCTACACCCAGGTCTTCGGTGACTGGCTATGTGACATGGCCCGACTGGATAACCGTCTGGTTGGCATCACCCCCGCGATGCGTGAAGGCTCCGGCCTGGTGAAATTTTCAAAAGAGTTCCCAGATCGGTACTACGACGTGGGGATCGCAGAACAACATGCTGTGACCCTGGCGGGCGGTCTGGCCTGTGAAGGACTCAAACCTGTCGTGGCCATTTACTCCACATTTCTGCAACGTGGCTATGACCAGTTAATACATGATATTGCCCTGCAGAACCTGCCGGTGCTTTTTGCTATCGACCGTGCTGGAATCGTTGGACCCGATGGTGCTACCCATGCCGGCAGTTTTGACCTCAGTTATCTGAGATGCATCCCCAACATGATGTTAATGGCCCCAGCCGATGAAAATGAATGTCGGCAAATGCTCTATACCGGCTTTAACCATCAGGGACCAAGTGCCGTTCGCTACCCTCGTGGTCAGGGCCCTGGTAGCAATATTGAAAGCAAGATGACTGATATACCTATCGGCAAAGGCCAGATCCGTCGCCAGGGTAAATCTGTTGCCATCCTGTCCTTTGGTGCCATGCTGGATACGGCTCTGGAAGTCGGCCAACAGATCAATGCCACGGTGGCCAATATGCGCTTCATCAAGCCAATTGACCAGGAACTCATTACGGAACTGGCTGAACAGCATGACCTCCTCATCACCCTCGAAGACAATGTAATTCAGGGTGGTGCCGGTAGTGCTGTGAATGAATGCCTGTTGGCAAATGGATTAGATAGCCATATAATAAATATGGGGTTACCGGATGAATTTCAGGAGCATGGCAGTCGAAGCGAATTATTAGCTGACGCAAACTTGACCGCAGATGATATAATCGCGCGGATTGAAGATTTTAAACAGCTACCCCTTGCCAAACACTTAACACTCGCATAAAGTCCCACCTTCGCAGTCAGGTATTATTATGAACGCCGTATACACGATTAAAATCATTACCGATTTTGCTGCTGCGCATTTACTACGGGACTACGAAGGTGAATGCAGTCGTCTACACGGACATAACTGGAAGGTCGAGGTTGAAGTCATTGCCCGAGTCCTTAACGAGGTTGGCATGGGTGTGGACTTCAAAGACATCAAAGCCGTCACCCGTGAGGTCATTGGTTCCATGGATCACCAAAACCTGAATGACCTGCCGCCGTTTGACAAGATTAACCCGACAGCGGAAAACCTGGCAGCACATATATATAAGCTACTGGGTACAAAACTGAACGATGATCGGGCACAGGTATCAGCAGTCACCATCTGGGAGACCGAACGGGCCTGTGTAAAATACACTGAAGAGATTTAGAGAACCTCAACCATGAGCCAGGTAATTGAAGAAGTGATTGAAGACGTACAGAACCGAGAAGACACCCGCCGCATTCCGATTAACAAAGTTGGCATCAAGGATATTCGTCATCCCGTACGAGTTAAGGATCGCAGTGTCGGAGAACAGCACACCATTGCTTCTTTCAACATGTACGTTAACCTGCCCCATAACTTCAAGGGAACCCACATGTCTCGCTTTGTGGAAATCCTCAATAACCATGAACGTGAAATCTCGGTTCAATCCTTCAAAGAGATGATGGAAGAAATGGCCGAGCGTCTTGAGGCCGAGTCCGGTCATATCGAAATGTCCTTCCCCTACTTCGTCAACAAGACCGCCCCTGTCTCCGGTGTACAGAGCCTGATGGATTACGATGTCACCTTTATTGGTGACATTGTCAATGGTCAGCACCAGATGAACATCAAGGTCGTGGTACCGGTGACCAGTCTCTGCCCCTGTTCCAAGAAGATCTCAGACCGTGGCGCTCACAATCAGCGTTCTCACGTGACCGTCAGTGCCCGAGTGATTGATTTTGTCTGGATTGAAGAGATCATTGATATGGTGGAAAACGAGGCCTCCTGCGAACTGTTTGGCCTCTTGAAACGTCCGGACGAAAAACACGTTACTGAACGTGCCTATGATAATCCCAAATTTGTCGAAGACATGGTGCGTGATGTGGCAGCCGTACTCAATAGTGATGAGCGTATTTCAGCCTATGTTGTAGAATCAGAAAACTTTGAGTCCATCCATAATCATTCAGCCTATGCCCTGATTGAAAAAGACAAATTTGCGGACGAACTGAAAGAATCCTGATTAATGTGTAAGTTGTAATTGCAACAGGTTTCCTTCGCGTTGCATTTTAACGTGTTTTAAAAAAGACATCCCCAATAAAATGGTTGAAGGGCCTGCCCCTTCAACCACTGCACCATCAACATTTTTTAATTCAATATCCCCGATCTTGACACTATCGAGTTTGACTTCCCATGTATTGACCACGCCACTTGCTGTGCGGGCGACATTTCGCCTTCCCTTGTATCGATAATTAATGCCCAAACGCTCCGCATGAGTGGTACCCATGGCAACAGTACTGGCACCGGTATCGATCATAAGGTTTACCGGATAGCCATTAATTAAACCTGTCGTTTGATACATGCCACGATTGGCCCAGATTTTTGCTTCGGTGATTTTCTTTTTACCAGAGCTGGTTGAAACTGCCTGATGTGAACTGAGCGTGAGTCGTTGCCGTTTACCATTAATTTCAAGTATGGCTTGCTCACTATTTGAAGAAATTAATTTAATGCCATCAGGTGTGGTTTCACCGGTTCGCAATTTATGCCGTGTGTCATCAACCTTAATGATGGCCATGTCCTTAAATAATCCCAACACCAATATTTCAGATGCCGACAGAGCTCCTGCCATCAACAAGAAACTAATAAGGGTAATAACATATCCGTGTATTTTCATCCCAGTACTAACTCAATTAGTATTTCATTTACCTATCGAACCTTGTACCGTTTGCCGCTTGTTTTTCTCAGATCAACCAGTACTCGATCCTTGCTCCAGCCATGCACCTTGTCATGGGCCTCTACATAGACTTTAGTCGTTTTTGTGGGAATGTTAATCCCGGAAAGGCTACGGGTAAAAGGTTGTTCATCAACATGGGGGTGCCAGAGAGTGCGAGTGCCAAGAACATTGCCCTTTGTATCGACAATACGCCAGGCATCAGCATAGTGCTTCCAGCCAGTATCACCATGCTCAAGGGTAACGTTGGCTGTCCAGTCTGCCGAACTCTTCTGAAACTCGACATGGCGAATACTGACATCACCTGCCAGTGAAACTGAACTGATAAATAAACAAGATATAACCAAAAAAACTTTACTAAACATAGCTTCACCCCTCTACAGCAAGAATAAAATAATTTGTAAAATAATCGCAGCAAAAATGCCGGCGATCACATCATCCAGCATAATGCCTAGGCCACCATGAATATTTTTATCCAGTTGCCGAATGGGCCAGGGCTTCCAGATATCAAACAACCTGAATAAGGCAAAACCAATGGCAATATTCATTAAGGTCGCAGGCACCATGAACATGGTTATTAAATAACCCACTATCTCATCCCAGACGATGCCACTGTGATCATGCACTCCCAATGCCTGACTGGTATAAGAGCACAGCACAATACCGAGTAAGGCCATGCCGAGTGAAATTAAAACATAAGTCGATATTGAAAACTGTGATAACAACAGAAAAACAGGGATCGCTGCCAGAGTCCCGAATGTTCCAGGGGCAAACGGCATATACCCGCTGCCAAATCCAAAACTCAGAAAGTGTGCCGGATTAAGTAATAGCTTAACAGGAAGTCTTTTGGCTGATTGCTTCATAGTTTATGCAAAATGCTCATATCCAGATTGAGTAACAGTATCAATCAGATTACCCGCATGATGCAATCTGAGTCCTGGCTGTTGTTCTATTGTTCCAATACAGGTGATTAATACACCGGTACGATTAGATATGGTATGTATATCCTGTTGCCTGTCTGGAGATACACAAAAACAAAGCTCGTAATCATCCCCGCCAGTTAGCGCTAGATGATAACGGCTATCATCTTTATCACATTGCGCTTGCAAGGTATCAGATAAAGGCAACTGGGCCCTATCCACACTGGCCCCTACACCACTGCTATCCAGAATATGTCCAAGATCGGCCAACAGTCCATCTGAAACATCGATACAGGCCGATGCTATATCAAGTAAAGCATGCCCCACTTCAAGACGTGGTTGAGGGCGATTGAGTTTATCAATCAATTGAGGGGTTACAGGATAAATGTCAGGATGTTGCAGACCTTTCAGTCCCAGGGCCGCGTCTCCTAATGAACCTGTCACGTAAATGAGATCACCTTCATTGGCGCCATCACGTTTGAGGGCTTTGCCTTCTGGTAACAGTCCAGCAACCTGGATGGTCACCGTCAATGGGCCCTGAGTGGTGTCACCACCAATAAGCTGTACATTGTATTGATCAGCCAGGGAAAACAACCCACTTGCAAAATTTTTCAGCCAGTCAGTGTTAGATTCCGGGAGGGTTATCCCCAAAGTAAACCAGGCGGGTTCTGCCCCCATGGCTGCCAGATCACTTAGATTCACGGCCAGGGCTTTATAGGCAACGTCTTCTGCTGAAGTTTCAGTTGGGAAGTGTACCCCGGCGACCAGGGTATCCAAGGCAATAGCCAGTTGCTTTGATTGGGGAACAGTAATGATGGCTGCATCATCACCAATTCCCAGGCAGACATCATCGCGAACCGTTTTCTGTTTTTGAAAATATTCTTTAATAATGTCGAATTCAGATTGGGGCATGCGCCTTCATCCAGTTAGTTTATTTTTTTCTGGTACTGACCTCTGTGGCCCGCAGGCTGCCCGCCAGTTTATCCAGGATGCCATTGATAAACTTATGCCCCTGATCGGCACCGAAGGTCTTGGCCAGTTCCACCCCTTCATTGATCACCACACGATAGGGAACATCCAGACGGTTTTTTAACTCATAGGCCGACAGGCGTAAGATGGCATGTTCCACCCGATCGATTTCATCCAGCGGCCTTGTCAGCATGGGTGTAATCGTGGCATCCAGTTCTTCTGCCTGTTCGATGACACCCGTGATCAGCTCACAAAAGTATTCCTTATCGACAGTTTTGTCTTTCTTGTCTTCCAGGAAGCGTTTGTGGATCTCACTCTCACCGGTACCGGTCATTTGCCATTCGTACAGGGCCTGTACCGCGAGGCGGCGCGCACGGTTGCGAGCTTTACTCATAAATTGTTTATCAACTCTAGTCGAAGTTACGCAGCAGATTAACCATCTCGATGGCAGAAACTGCGGCTTCACCACCTTTATTGCCGGCCTTGGTACCGGAACGTTCGATGGCCTGTTCAATGGTATCGACAGTGAGAACACCGAAGGAAACCGGAATATCTTTTTGCATCATGGTCATGGCCATACCTTTAACACATTCACCGGCCACATAATCGAAGTGTGGTGTACCACCGCGAATCACAGCACCCAGTGCAATAATGGCATCATACTTTTTGCTGTTAGCCATACGCTGAATGGCCAGTGGTAGTTCAAAGGCACCGGGTACGCGCACGATCTCGATATCGTTTTCATCACAGCCGTGACGCTTCAGGGTATCAATCGCCCCTTCGAGCAGGTGTTCCACCACAAAACTGTTAAAACGTGCCACTGCCAGACCAAAGCGGGCACCTTTGATTGTGAGTTCACCTTCAATTGTTTTAATCGGCATAACAAATTTCCTTTAAATAAAATTCTTTATTCTTGAACATATTCTGTTACTTCCAGGTCGAAGCCTGATAGTGCATGCATTTTCTTCGGTGCACTGAGTACTCGCATCTGCTTCACACCGAGATCACTGAGGATCTGAGCACCGATACCAAAGGTACGCAGGTCTTCTTTATAATCTTTTAAAATTTCCTCGCCCTTGTCCTGTTTATCATAGCTGCTAATCTGCCCAGCCAGTACATCGGACTCTTCATGCAGGCGTAGGACTATCACAATGCCTTTGCCTTCTTTGGCAATGCGACACATGGCATCGCGCAGGGGCCAGCCACAATCTTCACGCAGACTACCCAGCATGTCGCAGAGCGTGTTTTCTACATGCACTCGCACCAGCGATGGTTCATCCGGATTTATATCGCCCATCACCAATGCCAGATGCACCTGGCCATCAATCGTATTCTTATAGGCATGTAGACGGAATTTGCCACAATCGGTTGGCAGGTCTGAGCTGGCCACCAGTTCGACGGTTTTTTCATTTTCCATGCGGTAATGAATCATGTCCGCTACGGTGCCGATCTTCAAATTATGCTGCTCGGCAAATTTTTCCAGATCGGGACGACGCGCCATGGTGCCATCTTCATTGAGGATCTCGACAATCACAGCAGCAGGCTCCAGATTGGCCATGCGGGCAAGATCGCATCCGGCTTCCGTATGACCGGCACGAGTCAACACTCCACCAGGCTGAGCTTTCAATGGAAAGACATGACCCGGCATGACGATATCAGTGGGTTTGGCATCTTTGGCCACCGCGGCACGGATGGTTACTGCCCGATCAGCAGCCGAAATACCGGTAGTCACCCCTCTAGCCGCTTCAATAGATAAGGTAAAATTGGTGGAATGCAGATCATTATTGCTCTTGACCATCAGGGGCAAGTCCAGCTGTTCACAACGCTCCTGGGTCAGGGTCAGACAGATCAGGCCGCGACCATAGGTGGCCATGAAGTTAATATCATCGGCCCGCACCATCTCAGCGGCCATAATGAGATCGCCTTCATTTTCACGATCCTCGTCATCCATCAGGATCACCATCTTGCCCTGGCGGATGTCTTCGACGATCTCTTCAATACTGTTCAGTTGCATAATCGACTCTTACTTCACTTCGATACTCATTTTATAAATCCGTGCTCGGCCAGCATCTGCATGTTGATACCCCCGGTACCGGGCTCGGCCGCCTTGTCCCCCAGCAGCAGGCGCTCCAGGTAGCGGGCAATTATATCCACTTCCAGGTTCACGTGATCACCTATTTGCATATTTCCCATGGTGGTTTCCTGCAGGGTATGGGGCACGATATTGAGGGTAAACTCGGCCCCGGACACAGAATTGACCGTCAGACTGATGCCATCCACGGTGATCGAACCCTTTGCGGCAATATATTTGGCCAGTTCATCAGGGGCCTTGATGTGAA
>JAOULO010000022.1 GCA_029881995.1 Gammaproteobacteria bacterium | reverse complement strand
CTCGGTATCGATACTTGCTAGTGCCAGTTTGGGTAAGTCGACTTGTTCAGTATCCGGATATTGTAAGGCATTAGGTTTACAACTCTGTACACAGGGCCAGTCATTACAAAGGTGACAGGCACTATTTAATAAATCAAGAGCAGGTGTTGCTACAATATCCGGCCCCAGTCGGGTGGCAAGGGGAAAAATCGTTTTATGTGGGCAGGCATCAATACAGTCTGAACATCGTGTACAGGCCAGCAGAAATTCCAGTTCCGGCAGAGCAAACGGTGGGCGTATCCAGTTAACTTTTGCCGTGACCTTTTTTTCAGCCTGCTCAACCGCCACTTCCGTGACCTTGCCGATGCCTCGTCTTAAAAAATCTCGCCTGTCCATTTACATTCTCATGACCATGGGTTGTATAAGTAGCCACAGGTTAAACAGTGACACGCCTGAAATCAGAACCAGCATACCCGATTTGATCACGGTGTTAACAGCGCTATGTGTTATAGCAAGGCTATCCATTCGCTGTAATAGTATGCGTATTGCAAACCAGAAGCCAAACATCATCAAGCCGGCCTGTAGGGCAAACAGAATGTCCTGTGAGATTAACGGGTTCATATGACGCAGATGAACTTCATGGTGGCTGAGTGGCAGTGTGCCACTACCCAGTGGGTTAAGAAAAACCTCGGTGATACCACGGCTCTCACGAACCAGATGATTCAGGTTATGGGCCAGGTGATAGGCAAAGGCCAGGGGTAAAAAGGCCATACCAAACAGGGCAAACAGACGTTTAAACTCCAGCTCCTGATCGCTTAACAGAAACTGAATAAGTTTGATAATGAAGGCAAACATTCCGATGGGCACCATGAGGCTGATGAACATGCCACTGCTAAAACTCCACAGTAATTGGCCGGAGTCACCGATCATTTGTGCCCATTGACTGATCCATGCCTCCCATACCGGCAACATGGTGATGCCATGAAAACTGGTCAGGGCCACCAGGATCAGAATAAACCAACTTTCATCCCAGCTTGGTCTGACGTGATAGATGGCCTCGGCACCGCTTTTGCGAATGGCCCAGTTAACATTCTGGTAGGGGCAGCTTTGGGTGCAGGCCCCACAACTGGTACAGAAGGTGTTCTGTTGACTGCGACCGATCACCAGGTGGGTCGGGCAGGGTTCGATATCTTCCGTGCCTTTAAAACATTCCAGGGTTTTACAGTCGGCGCAAATGTTTTGATCCACCGGGCGCAGGGCAAGCGGTGACAGGCTGGCATAAAAGCCAATGGTACGTCCGACAGAACAGAAGTAACGACAGAAGGCCTTGCGTTCATAGATCACCTGGGACAATACCGCCAGAATCACGATGACAAGAGACAGGATGGCGGTGGCATAGGGACTCACCGTCAGACCAAAACCCAGTTCCAGCCAGGTCAGGGCGATAAACATCGCACTGGCCAGCCAGATATTGCGGATGGATTTTGGGACACGTAAATTGAAACTGTTGATGTTGCTGCCACGTCGCCATAAACGTAATCGTACCAGCCAGGTTGCCAGTACATCCCAGGGACAGACTGCGCACCAGGCGCTACCCAGAAAATAAGTCGCGATGATCAGGCCGGTCCACCACAGGGTCCAGGTCAGGGTGGTAGCAAGATTTCGTTCTGCGATAGGTGTACCAAACAGGCCACTGATGATCACCAGTAAAAAGATCGCCACAAACATAAACCGAAACAACAACAGCACCCAGGGCCGGGTCACCATGGTATGAAGAGCCTGTCCTATGAAAGGAAGTTTGCGCAAAGAAATATGACGGGGCCGATATGCCACGGGTTTACCAACAAGACTCCAGGCGATGATCAACAGCATAAATATTAATACCACCGACACCCAGTTATCCGACAGGCCGGGATGCATCATCATGCCTTCGGTCTTTAACTTGAAACTATCCAGACTTAACATGAGATTGTGTTATTCGGTTTCGGCATGATGCCGACCGGTTTTCATGCGTTGCAAACGTCGGCGTTGAATCACATTGACACTGATGAGAATAAGAAAGATTATTGCCACACTGACTCCCAGAGGACCAATGGGTAAAGGTTCACCGATGCGTAATGGGAAGTCGATAATATAAGGTTCGCCACCGGATTCAAATTCGGCCCGGATAATATAATTACCGTCCTCGGAAATAATAAAACCCTGTCGAAAAACACTATCGTCGGACATCTGGCTGCCGATGGTTTCAATCTTTGAACTGAACCAGCTATCATCCATGACACTAAAGGTCACTTTACCGGTAAAAGACTGGCCATTATCGATGCGTGAGGCATAGAGGTTGACCCTGCCCGGTTCATTGGCCTTGGGAAAGGCAGGAAAGGCCATATAAGTGACATAGTAGTCACCGATCTGGGTCTCGACTTGCATACTGGGCGGGGTGTTGGAATCTTCGCCCAGGCTATATGAAGGGCGACCTAACACATGATGAGCAAGGGCATGTAAAGAAAGGCTGACACCTAAAAGTACTAAAATCGTTTTGATAAAACTATTTTTGTTCATTATCTTATAACTATTCATAAACCTTACGTCTTATCCCCATGCCATGTCTCGCTATCGTCGGTTCACTACGATCGACTATCCGGATTGGCAAACTGGGTTCAGGGCATACTTCAACACACAGTCCACATCCCACGCAAGCCTGTTTAACAATAGGCCGATAGACATTACCAAACTCATAACTGATGGCATCATTCCCCAGAGGACAGATGCTGACACAGGCACCACATATCCCCCTGTCTACCCAGGGATAGCAGGCCACGCGATCGATCTGAGCGATGCCCATCTTAATTTCTCGCAGTGGAATCACGCTAAGGGCATCAGTGGGACATATCTCCATACACCTGGCACACAGGATACAGGCCTTCTCGGCAGGATCGATATAAGGGGTATTGGCCTTTGCTCCTTCGGTATGTTTGTAGAACTTAACGCAGCGAGGTGGGCAGACCTCACCGCATAGACCACAACCAATACAGGCCGCAACAAAATCATGCTCCTTTGCCAGTGCGCCGGGTAAAGGGATATGTTTTTGTCCGGCTACCACCTGTCCGGGTTGCATGAAGCGCACCAGGCCATAGGGCAGGCTGGCAAAACCGGCGATACTCAATATCTTAGCCAGTGTGTGTAAAAAACCACGGCGTCGCATCAGTCTTCTCCCGATGCTGGTTTGATGTCCCCCTGTTGTTTTTTATAATCCTGTCCCAGGTGGCCTGCACCCTGGAATGGCTGATCTTTATATTTCATTTCAAATACCAGTGCATCCGTGGGACACACGGCAATACAGGCGGAGCAGTTATTACACTCCTGGCCAAAGTCATCATGCCAGGGGTCAAGGTCAAACTGACATACGGCATTGCACTTGGTGCAATCATTACAGGTTTCTACCTTACGCTGGATCCTGAGTAGTCGAAACCGGCCGAGTAATGAGTAGAGTGCTCCCCCGGGGCAGATGCTACGGCAGAAGCCACGTCGTGCCACCAGTAAATCAAATAACAGTGTCAGAATAAAAAACACCATGCCACTGCCAAACCCACCGACCGCAATGGCGTAATAGATCTCTCGCCCTAAAATAGCGGGTGGATAAATGGCAGCAAACATAACCGCACCGGTAAACATGCCAATCAAAACCCCCATGAGTAGAACAACATACTTGATGCGACGATCCAGCTTGCGTCGGCTGATGGGCAGGCCGGCACGCCTTAGCCAGGTACCGAGGTTATCATTGAGTTCATAGATAAAGGTGGCCGGACAAATCCAGCCACAGAAGAAACGGCCGGCCAGCAGGGTCAATAGAATAGGTATCAATGCGGTCAAAAGAAAAGACCAGTGCAGGGATAGACTGGCACTGATCTGGCCTAGCAGGGCCAGTGGGTCACTGAGTGCCAGACCAAACAGGGTACCGGACCAGGTGGTACCTTTTAGACCATCAAGATCGTTTTCCGGATCAGAGATAAAGGGCCCGGAAATAAATTCCATGCTGTCGTAGATCAGGCGTTCACCGGGTTTTAGCAGGTCATAGGCATGGGCGGCCTCATAGCTCTGATAGAGATGCAAAAAAGGAATCAATACCAGCATCAGCATGACCAGGCTTAGGACAAGCCAGCGCAGTTTGTTTAGATGCACTTGCCAGTTCAAGTGATCACCTTTCGCGTATGGTTTGGAATAATGCGAATGGCCTGGGGAATCTGGATACAGGAACGTTCACACAGTCCACAACCCACACAGGCGGTTGAAACGATGGGCTGCTCCAGCATACCGGTTTTAATGGCGATGTCTTGCAGGGGGCAGGCGCGATAACAGACGCCACAGGTCTTGCCCTGATAAGACAGGCAAAGTTGTTTATCTACTCTAGCCTGTCCCATTTTGACAAACTGTAAAATCGTACCGGCTTCCCGCTCAATTTTTTGTATGGCCCCGGTCGGACAGACCTCGCCACATTTCATGCACAGGATGCAGGCCTGTTCGCGGGGAATAATGTAGGGTGTGTCGATGGATCGTAAACCGTTTTCTGTGCCAAAAAACTGGATACAGCGATTGGGACAGATTTCTCCACACTGACCACAGCGAATACATTGAGATTCGAATGCCTCTTCGCTCAGGGCACCGGGTGGCCGCAGGAACCGCATGGAAGTCTGGACACGTGCAGCACGCAATTCACCATGAGCGAGTGTTAAGCCGGTGGCGATGAGAGACTGAATGAATTGGCGTCGGTACATATGTGCGTGATTCCACAGGACTCTGTTAACCGTAACAGAGTCCCGTGGTTCTCACTACTCGATTAAACTTTTTCTATCCGGCAGGCGAGTTTCTTGAAGTCCACCTGACCAGAGACAATATCCCAGACCCGGCTTGAGGTACTGTTCACCAGCCACTTGTTCTTCTTGGGATCGGCACTATCGGCCACCGACAGGTTCCAGGGGCTGAATAAATAGCCTTCTGGTACGCTGTTTCGGGCAGGCTTGACCAGACTGTTAGTACCCACCTGGGCCTTGGCCTCGTAAGAGCCACGCCGTGTGACCAGTCGCACTTTATCACCATCTTTAATGCCGAGATTCTTTGCATCATTCTCATGCATCTCCACGTACATCTCGGGTACCAGTCGACGGGTTGTGGCACTGCGATTGGATTTGGCGGTATGGAAATGTTCATACACCACGCCCAGGCCCAGCCAGTAGGGGTACATGTCCTTGGGTACCTTGTCCCAGTTTTTGCCGCGATGTTCATCGTCTGTCATATCAGGTGTCAGGCCCATGTCTCGTGCCTGTTTTAAGAGGGGAATATTGTCGATGGTATAGACACCCTGCACATGACCGAATTCCATCAGCTTTTTGGTGATCTCTTTCCGTTGTGAATAATCCTGCTCACAGAGTTTCATGTGCACCTTGCCATCCTTGGTGCGGAAGTAACCATAGGGACGATTTTCCCACTGTCCTTCCTGGGCCATGTAACGGCGGGTGGCACCACCAGCCTTGGCCATGGAGTAGGTAGGTGCCGGCCACTGAATACCGCGCAGACGGCGCAGTTGTTCATAGGGACTGATACCGTCTTTACGTTCCACTTCCAGGATGCCACTCAGATCGGTATCGGTGCCTTTACTGGCACGGATCACGTCACGGAAGATCTCTTCCGTATCGATGAAGCCATCCTTACCCTTTTTCCAGGGGAAGATTTTATTACCATTAAGACCAAGCAGGTTGGCGATCTTGATACCTTTATCGACCACCATATCGAGATCAGGACGACAGCCGGGGGGACCTTCAGCCGCTTTGTCACAGATATTGATACGACGTTCAGAACTGATATAGACACCCTGCACCTCACCCCAGGTGGCGGCGGGGAAGATCACATCGGCGTACAGGTTGTTCGGTGCATGGCGATAGATCTCCTGCACCACGTTAAAGGTTTTGCTGAGGGCAGGACGCACCAGATTATCTAGATCGGGCAGATCAATATGGGTGGCATAGACCAAAAACATGGCCTTCACCTCCCCTTTCATGGCCCGTTCCATCATGCCCACGGCAAAACCGGGATTACCTGAGTTCATGGCATTGATGAGATTTTTCTCTGGTACCTTCCAGTGTTTGGCCATGTGTTTACGGTGCTGGACATTCTTTAATGGCTGGTTGAAGGGTAGACGGCCAGTTAGACCACCAGTGAAACGTTCACCCATGGCATTGGGCTGACCGGTCATGGAGAAGGGTCCACAGCCGGGCTTGGCCAGGTTACCGGTCAGGGTCAGCAGGTTGATGATGGAGATGACATTGTGCTGACCATGGATGTGCTGGTTATAACCAATACCCCACATGATGATCACACCGCCGTGTCCATCCTTACCACGATCCAGGCGTTTGCGGGTGGCATCGGCGAACATACCAGCCACCTTGCGAATTAATTCGGGTGTCACTTCCTTGCTACCCATACGATCCTGCACCTGCTCTGGACTGTACTTCTTCTTAACTGTATCAACATACTTCTGCCAACCAGTGACATGGCTCTTGAGGAACTGCCAGTCGATAACATCATCATGGTCTTTTAACAGAACATGGGCGATGGAATTGAGGAAAGAGATATCACCATTCAATATCGGAACGTGGACGGTATTTTTCGCATTGACATCAGCATACCCCTTGGTGGTGCCGGTGTAACGTGGATCGACCACCACCGTGGGGATGTCCTTTTTCTTTTTATGATCGGCAATACGCCAGTAAATAATGGGGTGGGCTTCGCGGGGATTGTGGCCGAAGTGTATGACCATATCGGACAGTTCAATATCTTCATAGGCCAAAGGCGGGGTATCAGAACCCAGTGTGGCGAAATAGCCGGTCACTGCAGAGGTCATGCACATACGGGCATTGGCCTCGATGGTGTTGGAACCCAGTACGCCCTTCATGAACAGATTCTCGAGGTATTGACCTTCCATGGTCAATTGGCCAGAACCGTACAGGGCGATGGAGTTACCGCCATGTTTTTTGGCAAAGTGGGCAATCTTATAGGCCGTCATTTCCGAGGCCTTTTTATAAGGTACCCGCACAAAGTGTTCTTCATCAAACGAGCCCTTGGTCTTACTGACATAGGACAGATCTCCATGACCGGGTTTGTTCCATTCGGCCCAGACATCCTTGCGCACATAGGAATCCCCTTCCATGCGATCCACATAGATGGGTTCGGCTGCGGTTAAACCTTTAATGCATTGCAGGCCATAATTGGTAGGGTGATCCTTGTCGGGGCGCATGGAAACAATCTTGCCGTTTTCTACCTGGATAACTGTCCCGCAACCCACTCCACAGTATGGGCACTGGGCAAGTGCGGTGGTGCGTTTGGTTTCTCCTGCGGCATGGGCGGTGGCGGCTTCAAGTTCCGGGTTTTTACCCACGAACAGGCTGGCACCGGCCGCCGATCCAGTAATAAAGCTACTGGTCTTTAAAAAATCTCTACGTGTTAGTTTGAAGCGTTTCATGTGTGTGCTCCTGTTTAATTCTTGCTGGGTACGGTACGCAAATAGGTAATGATGTCATCGATCTCTTTATCGGTTAGAGCCGCAAGTGCGGCCGGTCCGTAGAATGGCAACATACGCGTATTTGAGCGTCCTTCTTTGATCGTTACCCGGATAAAACCATCTGAGACTTTATCGAGAAAGCCGGCCTTGCCAACGGCAGTACCAGTACCACCCGCGGCATAACCATTGCCTTTTGGGCCATGACAGGTGGAGCAGACCTGGTCAAACCAGAGTTCACCCAGGCGGGCATCACCATGGGCATCGGGTTGTTTATCTACTTCAGCGATGCGATCAGGTAAAACGGCATGAGCACGTATAAAGGCAATGATGGCATTAATCTTGTCTTTACCCAGATGATTAAAGGGTGGCATACCGGTACCCGGCCGACCTTCGGCGATAGTCTCATACAGAAAATCAACTGGTGCGACAGAAAGAAACTCTTTGTTCGTTAAGGAGGGGGCAATGCCAGGTTTACCAATGGCGTCTTCCTGGTGACAGAAAACACAGTTCTGGTTATAGATTTCTTCTCCTTTAAAGGCGAGGGCCTGATCAACAATGGGCGGTCCTTTGCTTTGCGGGGAAGGCGTACCAGATGAAGGTGCACTTGAATTATTTTTATCACATCCTGTATTAATGAGGGCCGTGCACAGCAGCCCCACGAGTACTGCATTCTTCGCGTTCATGCTACCTCCTTATCAGGCAACCTTAAGTTTAATAATAGTTATATAAAGCGCTCTAATAAGGATAGACTGTTTATGGGCAAACGAGCCTTGATATAGGTCAATGCAAAATTTAAAAGTTATTAAAAACCTAGTGAAAGACTAGGGTATGAGGTGGCTTAATCAGCAAGCTTTTGCAGTTCTTCAGGATTGAGGATTGTGATGTAACGGTTATGAATTTCTAAAACATCCCGATCCTGCAGGTTGGTTAGTTGTCGACTGACGGTCTCCAGGGCCAGGCCGAGATAATTACTGATATCCTGGCGTGACATACAGAGTTTAAAGCTATATCCCATCACTTCACTCTTGGACATGCGCTGTTTCAGGTTAAGGATAAAGCGCACGATGCGTTGTTCGGCTGTTGTACCGCCCAACATCATCAATACATGTTCTTCATGTTTGATCTCACGGCTCATGACTTTGGACAGATTATGTAAAAGGCCAGGGATGGTGGTGGAGAGTTGTTCCAGTTTGTGAAATGGGATCTGACAGACCTCGGTCTTCTCCAGGGCTACGGCATTACAGGGATGGATTTCTTCGTCAATGGCATCCAGTCCCAGCACTTCACCAGCCAGGTGAAAACCAGTGACCTGTTCTCGCCCCTGTCTTGTGACACCATAGGTTTTGATCGCACCGTATTGCAGGGCATAAATGCCTCTGAATTTGTCACCAGTACGATAGAGAAAATCACCTTTATTAAGCGGCGCACGTCGGATAACCAAATCATCAATCAGTGAGACATCCTGATCGTTCAGGGAGGTGGGTAGACAAAGTTCGCGTACTCGGCAGGCTTCACAGGCTGATTTAACATGAATAAGTTTAAGGTTACTGCCTGCGGTAGCCATTCTTCCACCCGTTGTATTTTTTATTGTTTAGTTATTGAGTCAAGATTAGCAAATCATACCTGAGTAAAAAAGTCTGAACTAATGATTTGATACAAAAAACTAATAACCCTGAGAGTTGCATGTTTTAAACCAATTAAGCTGGGTATACAGACAGTCGCTTATCCCCTATGCTTGCGATAATCAACCTGGTTATCCTCGTAATTATGCTTAAAGATCCCTTCGGCCGCTCCATCGATTATGTACGCCTCTCGGTGACAGACCAGTGCGACCTACGTTGCAGTTATTGCCTGCCCAAAGGCTTCAAGGATTTTCAGGAGCCGGATGAATGGCTGAGTTTTGATGAAGTCGAACGGGTCATCCGGGTCTTCAGCGAACTGGGTACCCGGCGCATTCGTCTTACCGGTGGTGAACCCCTGGTTAGAAAAGGCTTCGAGCAGCTGGCCGCCCGCCTCGCAGCCCTGCCGGGAATCAACGACCTGTCCCTTAGCACCAATGCCACTCGCCTGGAAAAACTGGCCCAGCCACTCAAACAGGCAGGTATCTCTCGCATCAATGTCAGCCTGGATACCTTGCAGGCCGAACGGTATAAATCCATTACCAGTGGCAAACTGGACAAGACCCTGGCCGGTCTCATGGCCGCCAAGCAGGCTGGCTTTTTCCCCATCAAGATCAATATGGTGGTGATGAAAGGGGTCAATGAAGACGAAGTGGAAGACATGGTGCGGTTCTGTATCGAACATGATTTCACTTTGCGATTTATCGAGACCATGCCCATGGGCGATACGGGACGTGAGGCTGCCAACCACTATGTGGACTTGCATGAGATTCAGCAACAATTGGCAGCAAAGTATGAGTTTATCGACAGCGTGATGCACGGTGCCGGACCGGCCCGCTATGTGCGTATTGCCGGCACGGAACTACGCATCGGCTTTATTACCCCCATGTCACAACATTTCTGTGAGACCTGTAACCGGGTACGCCTGTCGGCCGATGGAACACTCTATATGTGTCTTGGCCAGGACCACAGCTATGCCCTGCGGCCCCTGTTACGAGATGGTATCAGTGATGAAGAACTCAAACAGCACATCATTAAGGCCATCGGTCTGAAGCCGGAAAAACATGAGTTCAGGGAAAATCCCCAACAGGTAGTTCGCTTTATGTCGATGACCGGTGGTTAAACGCTTTAATCAGAACTGGACATTAAAGTTTAACTGCATGCGCTTCTGTTTGTTGCGAGTCATGATGGCATCACTGGCTGTTGGTCTCAATGAGGCCGGATCATGGATACGCTCCATCTCATAAAAACTCAAATCCACGCTGCTGGTCTTGCTGGTGATAAAATCAATCTGCAGTTTATAGCCTTCAAAATTACTGACACCGGTGTTGCCTTCGACCGGGAAGTCATTCTGTGAAAACATGCCATCACCCATCACCGACATGCCTTCCACCATATACTTATATATACGGAAACCATAGGCTGGGCCCAACTGTTGTTCATAGGAGAGAATCCGTGCTGTATCGGCAGAATCTGAGTTGCTGGTAATGTATTCAATACCGAATACCCAGTTGCCCCGTTTTTCCTCTGCCGTAATGATGGTGTATTCATCCGATTGAAAACCGAGTACATCATTAGTGCTATCGTTGTTTGTATCCCGACCATATTGCTTATGTCCATCAATCGTGGCGACACCATAGGCAAAGGAGATGCCGCCATTGCGATAAACCATCTGGTAGGCATCGGCCGTGACATCTTTGTTCCAGTCGTTTTCGATGAGTGTAATTCGAGTACCACTAAAAGACAGACCACCCAGGTTGGTGATGATAGAAACAGCTTCAGGGTTAATGTCCTTGTCCATGAAAACTTCATTCTGTTGATAAAAAGCAAAGTCAGCCTTACCCAGTACCATGTTGAATAAAGGTGAAGGAGTATAGGCCACAAAGGCCTGGTCCAGACCGAAGTCATCATTCTTGTCGGTATTACTGGTGCTCTGTGTCGTGTCCCGTGAATTGGATGAACTTGAATTGGTGCTTAATCGGAGTTTACCCATCCACAATTTGTTAGGTTTAAAACTGGCCCCAATGCGTGCACGTAGCAGACTGCGGGTGCGTTCCCTAGGCTCGTCACCGGAGCGCTCATCTTTTTCATAACGATAACGAATATCACCAAACAGGTTTAATTCGTGTTGTTTGTTAAGAAGTATGTCGGCCTGAGCAGACCAGGGAAGCATACTGACAAATAAAAGAGCGACAAATAGAAATCGATTTTGAATATGGCCGTGCAACATATGGAATTTCCTGAAATCTGTTTAAGCCTTATGAAGAACCAGTCTAAACGGTCTTTTCACATAGAATTAGCAGTTTGACTTTATATCAGTGGGGTTATGACAAAGCAACCAAATTAGAATACTTTCGTGACAATTTGTGCGCCAGGGCCTTGCTATACTCTTCAGTATTCTATGTATATGGTGTTGTACGAATGAAAAAAATCTCTGGTCTATTCCTGTTTCAGTTAATTTTGTTATTACCCCTGGTCTCCTGCGCATCTTCTGGCACTAGCATAGACAGGATTCTTGCCGAAAAGAATGCCCCTCCCGGTGTGGTGATTGAGATTGTTACCGGTGACCGTGATGGTCTGGCCTGGGCCCTGCCATTGGCGCGGGATTACATCAAAAGCCTGCGTAAACGGTTTCCCGGTTTGACGGTTGCCATTGTTACTCATGGTCGTGAACAGTTTGCGCTGCAAAAAACCAAAAATAAATCAAAGAAAAAGATTCATTCTTTGACACAAACTTTAAAGAAAGAAGATGTACCGGTTCATCTCTGTGGCACCTTTGCAGGTTGGGAAGGTCTGAGCGATGAAGATTTTCCAGCCTATGTCGATGTGGCTGCGGCGGGTCCTGCTCAGATTAATGATTATCTGGCACTGGATTATAAGCTGATTGTTATTAATAGCCGAAGCAAACCATAACAACTATTTACACTTGCCAAGCCTTTTACCTTTGTATTGTAACTTCATTTTCATGGTAGCCAGACCTTTGCCACCGGCCTGAAATTGGGCATGACCGGTCATGGTATTGTCAGAATATACAACGACACCGGTACCCTTCATGGTGTGTTTGTCCCTGGCACAGTTAACCGTCCAGCTGACGGTATCACCTTTGCGGTTGACCTTGTCCATATCACAACCTTCCTTATCGTTATTATCTCCGGGCGTTAGATTTTTTCGTGTAATACACTTTTGAATTTTTTCCTGTGGGGTATCAACGGGCATCCCATCCATTTGTACCTTGACGGTAATTTCCCACATACCATATTTTATTTTGGCAAGGGCAGTGTTGGTAAACAGACCAAAACCTATAAAAATACATATCGCATTTAGTAAGAATGGTTTTAGTTTTTGTTGAAAATTGTTTTTCTGCATTCAGTCAGTCCTGGTTTTTTATCCAAGCAGCATACGTATCCCGAGTATAGCAAGAAATATTGCAAAGACTTTTTTCAGTGTACCGGCAGGCAATCGATGGGCCAGCCTGGCTCCCAGTGGGGCGGTTACGATACTGGTAAGAATAATCCCTAAAAATGCTGGCCAGAAGATAAAGCCGGTACTGCCGGCAGGTAATTGTGGGTTCTGCCAACCTGTTATCATAAATCCCACGCTGCCTGCGATGGCAATAGGCAAGCCACAGGCACTGGAAGTGGCAACGGCCTGTTGAATTCGGATATTACACCAGACCAGAAAGGGCACGGTCATGGTACCACCACCAATGCCAACCATGGCAGAGACGGCACCAATCAGGCCGCCTGCCAGATTCATTCCCGGCCAGGCAGGTAATCTACGTGATGCATTGGGACGTAACTCCAGTGCCATTTGCAGGGCCACTGTCAGTTCAAAAATACCAAAGAAGATTTTTAGGGCATCAGAGCTGATAAGACTGGCCAGCCAGGAACCGGCCAGGGTGCCGAGAATGATTCCCGGTGTTAATTTATTGAATACCGGCCATAGTACGGCACCATGAATATGGTGTGCCCGTACCGAAGATATTGAGGTCAGCATAATGGTGGCCAGGGAAGTGCCAACTGCGAGGTGGGTTATAATTTCTGACGAAAAATCATAATGTTGAAACAGCATGATCAGAACCGGCACCATGATCAGGCCCCCACCCACACCTAACAGGCCAGCAATGACACCGACAAAGGCACCAAGAATAAGATAGATGACAAACCCTTCTAACATCAGTTACGCATAAAATGAATTATCTGAAATAGCAGGAAGGCACTGCTACTGAAAAAACCACAAATTGGTACCCATAAAGGAACAGTGAAGCTTGCAGTTTTACTATCACGATGCTTGATACGCCAGAGGGCCAGATTTATTAATGCAAAAATGCTCAATGTGATAAAACTGGTTAATTTTGCAAGACTGAGTAGAGGTAGTATCAGGGAAAAAGTCAGAATGATAAAACCTACAGTGAGACTGGCAAGCACAGGTGTACGTGTTACCCCATGAACCTTGCCAAGATGTGCTGGTAACCAGCCCTGCCTTCCCATTCCATATAATACACGTGAAGCCATAATGATCTGTATGAGTGCGCCATTTAATACCGATGCCAGACTGATAACCGTTATGACAGTCGGCGACTGCCCGGTTGATGCCTGATACAGCATGGCAAGGGGGGCATCACTTTCCGCCAGCCTGCTGGGTTGAATGGTGAGAATGCTAACAGTAGCGATAAGAATATAAAAGAGAGTTGTCACCACCAGGGCGATGATGATCGCGCGAGGCAGGTTTTTCTCAGGTGTCTTTACCTCTTCTGCGACATTAACAATATCTTCAAAGCCAATATAGGCATAAAAGGCGATAAAGGCCCCGAGTAGGATACCACTCCAGGCCATTGCATCCAGACTGGGTACCAGTTCAGGCAAACGATCGGGTAATGTTGTAAAACTATCGCCTGCCACCCATAGGATAATTAAAAGGCCGATGACTTCGGCAATGGTCATGACAGCGGCGATGAAAACCGATTGTCCGATACCCCAGATCACAATGGACAGCATCAGTGCGACAAGTCCAATAATCACCAGGGTTGATGGCCAGTCGACAAACACATGTAGATATCCGACAAAGCCATGCATCAGGGTGGCTGTGGATACAGACCCCATCAATACGATCAATAGCCCAACTATTGTTGACAGGTGTTGGCGATGAAATCCCTGTTCAATATAAACCGCTTCACCAGCACTTTTGGGATAACGTACTGAAAGTTCGGCATAGGAAAAGGCGGAAAACCCCGCGAGGATCGATGCCAGCAGGAAGGACATGACGGCATACATACCCGAATAGGCGGCAACCTTACCAACCAGCACATAGATACCGGCACCAAGGATGGTACCCACACCATAAAATACCAGTAAGGGAAGACTGAGAGTTCGATTGAGTTCATGAGCCATAAGGCTAGTTTAGCGTATCAACTGCCTGGTTTGTTACAACCACAGGTAAAGAAACTTATTTGGAGGTGTGTTGAATGATTAAGGGCTGAAAATTTTTCAACCCCCGGTGAATTTATTAGTACACATCAAACCCATATGAAGTTTGAAGCAGGCTGTATACACCACGGTATTCAGATGTTTGTGCTGCAATCAAAGGCGGTGATGAAAAACGTCGTTGCAGGTTTTTCAGTGCCAGTTGACCATTTTTATCCAGCAGGGCAGTTCGTATTTTTCTGAAGTCCTCGTTATCAATATGTGGCCCTACAGTGATTGCCTGACCCGATGCCGGTCTGGAGGTATAAATAACACGAGTATTGATATTCTTGGGATCCAGTTTTTTATAAACATGCAGCGGCACAATGGCGGCTTCACATTTATCGGCTATCATGGCGCGATAGATATTTTTCCAGCCTTTGATGGGTATCAGGGTAGGCTGGCGCATAGGGTTATTTAACAGGCTATATAGTTGCAGTGTGCCCTGATTAGGCGGTGCCTCACCACAGATTTTCTTGGCAATCAGATCATTAACACGTTTAATTCTGTGATTGTTTTTCTTGCTGACAAAGGCAAACACAAAATTACCGGGAATTTTAACGGCAGGTCGATGGTTCAGGTGTTTAATACGCCAGCTTACAAAATGTGGCCCATCAAAGACAAAATCATATTTATTGTGACGCATATTGCTGGTGTAACTGGGCCAGGTGCCTGGGTGTTCATAAACGACTTTTTTACCCGTTATTTTAGAAAGGTACTGGGCGATAGGCGCATAGGTTTTAATGCCAGCTGCCTTTGACTCGCGTGGTGGTGCAGAAAAGACCAGTGTCTCTTCGGCAAATGTAATATTCGTGAATAAATAAAGCGTAATAAATAAAAGACTGGAGAGAAATTTACCCTTGTTTTTAACGATCATATCCATACCATTAAATAATTTACGAGTTTCCTTATGACGGTTGTGAAAATTGTGAGAGGAAGTATAGACAGCGAACTACACTTAGCAATTTTTAAAATGTTAAATTAATCACTAACTGAAAATTATTTTGTTGACGTGTGTAAATTTATTTTAAAGGGTTGATCTGGATCAGGTTTATGGGCTTTTACTTAATATAATTGTTTGTTTAAAAGACATGTTTGAAATTTGATCAGATTATTTAAATGCTAATACCTCTAATTAAGAAAAAAGCGCCAATAAGGCGCTTTTATATTAAATGAGTTGTACAGGTTTGAATTATTATTTGCGTCTGTACACACCAAGAATGAATAAAATACCTGATAACATCAGAAGTATTGATGGGGGTTCAGATACAGCGGTCGGCTCAATATTATTGATAAACCAGTTATTGACTGTTTTCTCAAGTGGTGCATCTGGGTAGCCACGCAGAATTACATCTTCTACATAATTGACACCGTCAAACAAATAGCCATTTCGTAATTGGTGACAGCGACGAACGCGCTGACTTTCAGTTGACAGGCCTTCATTATAATAAATTTGGTAATTACCACTATTACGCGCATAGTATGTGCCGTTTCTTTCAGGGCATTGAATACTAAGCTGTTCATAATTTTCTGCAGGACCCGCGTAAGAGTTCTTTCTGCTGTTAGCGCTATTCGCATTCTGTGTATCATTGCTGCCATAGATATCAAGCACCGGGGTAGTGTTAATCAAGGCAAGGTTGCCGATGGTGTCAAGAACATTAATGTCATCAAGTGTTGTGGGATTGGCGATAGTAGGTGTTGAACCTGATAGGGTATGACTCATGCCTACACCAACCAGCCCAGCAAGCTCCATTCCATATGTATTTAATAAGCCTAAATTCCATGCTGCTGTACTTGCTGTCATCAGTCGTGCGCCAAAACTGAATCCAGCAAAGACCAGTTTATCGATTCCATTACTCTGCATAGCTTGCAAAGCAACATCCAGCCGGGCAAAGGCCAGATTATCAAGAATGTCTTCATTGGCAGCATAGCTTGAGAAGTTGGTCGTTCCATCAGAGGCAAGTGGGTTGGACAGGGACAGGGTAGTATGGCCGCGTGCGTTCAGGCTGTTCTGCAATTGACGAACAACATCCCCATTGGGGTTCTGGCCTCGACCGTGGAAAAAAATGACTCCCGTGTTTGTGCTGCCAGTATTAAGTTCAGCGGTAAAATCCGTTGTGCCATCGTTCAGGGTGATGGGAACAGCATGGGCGAATGAAGATAGGATAAGCAACATACTGCCCAGATAAATTTGCTTAACCGATAAAGCGCTATGAGACCCGAACATAAATCCTCCCCTTGGATGGTTTTTTATTATTTGGTAATTATCTTTTAAGTGAGGGGGGGCAGGCAATAGTTTTGTTAATGCTTTGAATATCAACAAAGTTAAATGAATGGTTAATTTTTACTCAAGTGTATACTAAATGGATGAAAAATCCTCAATTAAACCGTATCGGTTCATAGAGCATAAATAAATTTTTATCAAAAAAATATTATGTTTGTGCTTCCCTGCACTCGTGTTCAATCCAGTTTATGTTTAATAGGCAAATGTGGTCTTTATGCCATCTCAAGCTCTTCTGTACTTGAGGTGCTAACAATCTTGCCGGCTTCTGTCGCTTCGGGAACTTCAATCAACTTACCGGTTTTACAATCATAGATATAGCCATAGATTGGGATATCAGCAGGTACCATGGAATTATTGCGGATGCGTTGCACATCTTCTGTGACACTTTGAGGCAAGTCGCTAATGGTCAGCCATTGAACGAATTTACCATCGATGCTGCCAGGACCATCACCACTGTCATGCCAGCCTGTGGCATCGACACTGGATGTCTTCAGACTGCTGGCCAGTAGATTACCCATGATGTCATTATTAAAGGTCTCCATCCCGCAATCGGTATGGTGGATGACGAACCATTCCCGGGTACCCAGTAACTTATAGGAAATAACCAGGGATCGAATCGCGTCATCACTGGCACGACCTCCGGCATTTCGAATTACATGGGCATCACCTTCTGCCAGTCCGGCATACTTGGCCGGGTCAAGCCGGGCATCCATGCAGGTCAAAATGGCAAAATGCCTGCCCGGTGGCATGGGCAAATTTCCCTTGTCGCCAAAGTCAGCTACATAATCCGCGTTAGCGGCCAATACTTCATCCAGTATTTTACTCATGATGTCTCCTCCTGATGCTACACCGCAGCGTTGAGTTTATGGTTTTCCATGCGGTGGGAGTGGAAAACCAGATTAGGTTTTTTTAGTTTGTAATTTAGGGTGAGACGATTTGCTGTCTTCCCGTTTTGCTTGCATGTTATTTTTATTATGTATTGAGTGTAGTGGAATGTTGGGAAAGATGCAGGGGGTGTTGGATAAATGTTTTTAATATTAGGAAGGGGGAATATTAGAGGGGGGTTAAATGGAATCGACTGGCGTCGATGCTGTTGATCTAAGCCCGTTCTCGGACGGACAGCCGAGTTACTTTCTCTTACTTGTCTAAGCGAAAGTAACCAAAGATGACGTACAGGAAGTACTAATGCCGCGGGGCCATGGATGGCCAGGAGCGGTAAAGGTCACCCCTATGATGGCGCAAACGTGTGTTTGGATTTTTGTTTTTTGTTGAGCATTGGCAGAAGGGGCAGTCGCTCCCGGCATCCATGCCTCCCGCGACACTAGTACATCCTTGTACTTCGTCCACCCCTCTGCCAATGCGGCGGCGCACCGTAGAACCCCTTCGGGTTTCATTCGGCACTTCTTCGCTATCGCTCAGGTCGTCCATGCCGCCCCTAATCTATATTTTAAAAAACCAAAACCCAAACACGCGCCATCAAAGGTGTACTGGGTGAAAGCGAAATGGCTGTTGTGATTAAGTGAAGGGGTTATGTTTATCGTTTAAGCTAGGGGGCGCCGCTTTGCGGCGTCCCGTTAGGCAAATTCATGGTTTGTTACTCCAACACAACTGGAATAGGAACCAGGTTGCACGCCACATTTTTGACAATAGTAGTCGCCTAGTTTTCCGGGTACTTCCTGAAAGTTGTGTGTTGTACCACTAATGCATGATGAATAAGAACCAGGGGTGTATCCGCACTTTGCACAAAATGTTACAGATTTATCCTCGGCAGCATTTTCTTTTGGTTTTATTCGAGCGGGTTTTGAATAAGGTTCTATCGATTTTGGTTTTTTTGGAATTGGGCTTAGATCAGGTTCTATTTCTTTATTATGTATATTTCTGCGACGGACAATCTCAAGACCAACAAATAAAAAGGTACAAAGTACTGTGTATGGCTCATAATTTCCATCAGGATTAGTCACCCATAAAATCGTAAGAATGACCGCTGTAATTAATGTTGCGATTTCAATAAATATCATATCTATTATATTTGTCTAACGACAAACCAAGCTGCGCGTTTTTTGCGTCGGCTTTGGTGCCTTGTTAAGTGTTTGATTCATCATAATTGACTCCTGGTATCTGTAGTTCAGAAAAATAATACTGATTCTCAATAAAAATCACCGGAATCAAAAAAGCACCATACTTTATAAATGTATTCTTTAGTTCCCATTGCAGATTTATAAATTCATAATTACTTGGTATGAGTTGCTGAAATGCAAATATATATGCAAACACATACAAAACAGACAAAGTTATTGAGATTGCATTTCCCCATTTCAGAAAGAAAACAGCCCAATGTTCCCTTCTTCTTTCATTTGTTGGGACATTCCTTGGTATTGGTTTTAATTTGTTTAATAAAATAGGGGCTAGAAAATAAGCCATCATAGACCAAAATAATATTGTTCCTAAGTAGATATCTATGGTGTCTAGAAAATAGCGCATATATTTTCACACTTAACTATAATTATTGGATATATCCATATATGGAAGTATGTTTCCAATAAGGGAAATATGTCCGTTGTAAGTAGTTATCTTTAAGCCTACTCCTGCCCATCTAGAGGATCAATCCCCTTCGATGGCACGTGTTTGGATTTTGGTTTTTTATTATACAAATAGGGGCGGCATGGACGCCGCCGCATTGGCGCTGGGATATGGATATCCCATCGCCAGTGCTCAACAAAAAACCAAAATCCAAACACAGGTTTGTGCCATCATAGGGCGGCCTTCTCTTTGGGTACTTTCTCTTGGCCGTTCAAGAGAAAGTACCTCGGCCGTCCGTCCGAGAACGGACTTAAGATCAGGCATCGCGATAGCGACTCAAATTAAAAGAAAAAAGCGAAGAACCTCGATCGATCACCACCCCCCTACCCCCTCCTGCGAGGAGGGGGACTGAGTTTATCTAAAGGGGGAGGGAAGTAATGAGCAATAAAAAAGCACCCGAAGGTGCTTTGATCTATCCAGTATTAAACTGTTATTAAACAGTTTGATAATAAAGATTTTGCGGATGATTCGCCTGCGCAAAGAAAAACCACCTCTCTGCAATCAGTCCAATGTACATCACCACAAAAGCTGTTAATAACGTCGAGGTACTTTGACTTTCCATGCCTATCCATAAAAGCACGAATGGAATTGGTCCAACCAGCAGCATAAATATCCACTTCATATTACGCATAAACATCAAAGAAGTGTGATGGAAGAAGTCACGGGTGTTGACTGAGCCACCCATGAAGCCCATGGCCTTTTGCTGAATCTTGGTATGACGTACACCAAGTGCTGTTTGCATGGTGGATTTATATTTGATGCGAGCATTTCGAACCAGGCTGGCGAAGCGGGTTATAAATACGGCAATGATGATGATCATCGACCAGATGCCGTAGAAGCTCATCAGATCCGGTGCGCTGACATTGGCAAAGGCAGTCATTAATAAAAAGCCGGAGGCGGTGCCGTAGAGGGTGTAGTTAATTACTGTGAGTGGGCTGTACCATTCCTGTAAAAATTTCAGGCAAGCGTAGATCATGCCGGTGCAGAGGAATAATGCAAACGTAGCCAGCATACCCAGTGTGGCTACGATCAGGGTGAGTGATAGTTTTGCACCTTTATCTGTTGTAAGCAGGATACTGTCCCAGCCCATATGGTGCATGACGCCGTAGATAAACACCAGGCCCATGAGTATAGGCAGGGCTATGACTTCTCGTGATAGCCATGAAGTACGCCACTGACTGGCGGCGCGCCAGGCCCGTTCTGGGTGACCCAGATGGAAGAAGGATGCAATCAGGCCACCGATTAGAAATAGTAATGCGATGATGGCACCGTTTCCATAAAAGTTGGCGCTGTGTTGAGTGGGTAATAACTCAACCGCTGAGTAACTCTGACCGGTAAAGAGGGCCAGGAAAATACCCTGGCCTACGCCGATTAAGGTGGTAAGAAAAATAACTGAAAACGCGGGATGCATAGCAGCTCCAATTTTAATTTCAATTTTTGGTAGGAGCGGACTGTGTCCGCGATGAAATTGAATAAATCGCGGACACAGTCCGCTCCTACAGTTGTAAATAAAATAATTACCAGGATGTCGAATCGTCCAAGGTCGGCGCATCGACTGGTGCACTGGTACCACTTCTCTGTTCTTTCTTGAGTGGGTTGTCAGCACGCTGCAGCTCATCTTCGTGGATGTGCATGCGGGTCTTGCGTCGCGGCAGGTAGTGGTTAGATGGCTTGGTGCCCCATTCGGGCATCAGCTGATAACCACCTTCCTCACGAATGGTGATCGAAATGGGTGATTCGGGATCGTGCACATCACCAAACAGCCGTGCGCTTGTTGGGCAGGCCAGGACACAGGCCGGCTTGCGTTCATTGGCTGGCAACGACTCGTCGTATATACGATCCACACACAGGGTACACTTCTTCATCACCTTCATGTGTTCATCTATCTCACGTACGCCATAGGGGCAGGCCCATGAACAGTAACGACAACCGATGCACTTATCATAGTCGACCAGCACAATACCGTCTTCTTCACGCTTGTAACTGGCGCCGGTTGGACAGACGGGGACACAGGGTGGATCTTCACAGTGCAGGCAGCTCTTAGGGAAGTGCAGGGTTTCCGTGGTCGGAAACTCACCGATCTCATAAGTCTGGACGCGGTTAAAAAAGGTCCCAGTAGGATCCTGGCCATAAGGATTGTCGTCACACATGGAACCGGCAGGTCCAGAGGTGTTCCATTCCTTACAGCTGGTGACACAGGCATGGCAGCCAACACAGACATTCAGATCGATAACAAGGGCTAACTGAGTCATCTATTTGCCTCCCCTGGTAAACAGGCCGGCAAAGAAGGCCTGCCACTTGTTAGTTTTTTCCGTACCTGGCAGGGCAGGCATGGCATTGAATTGTGGATATGAGACATTCTCTTCACCCTCTTCTGCCTTGTAGATACGTACACGTACGTCATACCAGCCGGCCTGACCCGTCAGTGGATCAGAGTTGGAGACATGCTCGCCTGCCTCGTGGGCGGGCAGCTCTTCTGAGATCAGGTGATTGAGCAGGAAGCCCTTCTGCGACTCATTGGCATCATCATCCAGACGCCAGGCGCCTTTGGATTTACCGATGGCGTTCCAGGTCCAGATAGTACCCGGTTCAAGGGCTTCCGTGTAACGACACAGGCAGCGAACCTTGCCATGCATGGACTCGGCCCACATCCAGCCGCCATCCTCAATACCGGCTTTCTGTGCCGTGCTAGGGTGTACATACATATAGTTATAAGTATGGATCTGACGCAGCCAGGCATTCTGCGAATCCCAACTGTGATACATGGCCATGGGACGCTGAGTGATGGCATTGAGAGGATACTTGTGTTTATCGGTCAGCTGCGATTCTAAAGGCTCGCTATAGAAGGGCAGTGGATCGAAATGGGTCTCGATACGCTTGCGCAGGTGAGCCGGTGGCTGTTTGCCCTCGGTCTTGCCTTGTGCCGCGAGGCGGAACTTCATCAGCACCTCGGAATAGATGTGGATGTTGATAGGCTCGGCAAAGCGCATCAGACGATGTTCCTGGGCCCAGTTCAGGTAACCCCGGTTCCAGTTACGCATGTACTGGTAGGACTTGGGCAGATGGTACTGGTAGACGCAGTTATTTTCTTCATACATCTTCCACTGGTTCGGGTTGGGCTCGCCCTTCATGAATTTCTCACCACCCTTGCCACGCCAGCCAGCGAGGAAGCCGATGCCGGAGCCTGGCTCGGTCTCGTAGTTGACCACGAAATCAGGGTAGTCACGGAATTTACGCTTACCTTCCTTATCAACAAAGGCGGGTAATTTCAGGCGTGAACCCATTTCAATGAGCACTTCCTGGAAGGGTTTGCAGTCACCTTTGGGGGGCACTACCGGGATACGCACAGAATCCACCGGGCCATCGTATTCGGAAATCGGGCGATCCAGCATGGACATCACGTCGTGACGTTCCAGATAAGTGGTATCAGGCAGGATCAGATCTGCATAGGCCGTCATCTCTGACTGGAAGGCATCGGCCACGATGATATACGGGATCTTGTATTCACCGTTGTCGTCCTTGTCGTTGAGCATTTTGCGCACTTCATCGGTGTTCATGCTGGAGTTCCAGGCCATATTGGCCATGAAGATCAGCAGGGTGTCGATGGTATAGGGGTCACCGCGCCAGGCATTGGTGATCACATTGTGCATCAGGCCGTGGGCCGAGAGCGGAAATTCCCAGCTGAAGCCCTTATCGATACGGATGGGGTTACCGTCATCATCGACAAACAGGTCATTCGGATCCGCTGGCCAGCCAAGTGGCATGCCACCCAGGGGCGTATTGGGTTTCACACCGTGAATGCTGTTTGGTGTCTTGGCACAGGGTGGAATCGGCCGCGGGAAGGGTGCCTTGTGGCGGAAGCCACCGGGACGGTCGATGGTACCCAGGATGGTCATCAATATAGACATGGCGCGAATAGTCTGGAAACCATTGGAGTGCGCCGCCGTACCACGCATGGAGTGGAAGGCCACAGGGTTACCAGTGATGGTTTCGTGGTCCTTGCCCCAGGCATCGGTCCAGGCGATGGGTAATTCAATTTTCTCATCACGGGCGGTGATACCCATTTCATAGGCCAGGCGGCGGATGGTATCAGCCGGGATGCCGGTAACACTCTCAGCCCATTCTGGATTGTACTGATCAGTGCGCTCTTTCAGTAACTGGAAAGAGGGTTTTGCCTTGCGGCCATCGGCCAGGGTGAATTCACCCAGCAGGCGGGGTTCGACACCCTCTGTGCGAGAGTGTACGGCCTTGTCTTCATCACGATCCCACCAGACGCGATCCTGGGGATCAAAACAGTGAGGATCCAGTGGGATGTCGGTACGGATAAACAGGCCAAAGTCATCAGACTGTTCGTCAGTACTCACTAACTCAGCCGCATTGGTGTACTGAGTCAAAAATTCACGGTCGAACAGGCCGGTACGAATCAGCTCATGGATAATGGATAGCATCAGCGCCCCATCGGTACCGGGCTTGATGGGTACCCACTCATCGGCAATAGCCGAGTAGCCGGTGCGCACCGGATTGATGGAAATAAAACGACCACCATTACGTTTAAACTGAGACAGGGCCATCTTCATCGGATTAGAGTGGTGGTCTTCGGCGGTGCCAATCATGATGAACAGCTTGGCACGTTCCAGATCCGGGCCACCGAATTCCCAGAAGGAACCCCCGATGGTGTAGATCATCCCGGTGGCCATGTTTACGGAACAGAAACCCCCGTGGGCGGCATAGTTTGGTGTGCCGTATTGTTTGGCGAACAGGCCGGTGAGGGCCTGCATCTGGTCACGGCCGGTGAAGAGGGCAAATTTCTTTGGGTCAGTCTCGCGCAGGTGTTTGAGGCGCTCTTCCATAATGCCAAAGGCCTCATCCCATTCGATCTCCTCAAACTGGGCATCACCACGCAGTGCCTCCTGTTTACGGCGCAGAGGCTTGGTGAGGCGGGCCGGGGAATACTGCTTCATGATGCCGGAGGCGCCCTTGGCACAGATGACGCCCTTGTTCAGCGGGTGATCCGGGTTGCCCTGAATATAGCGAACTTCGCCATCACGCAGGGTGACGCGAATGCCGCAACGGCAGGCGCACATATAGCAGGTGGTATTTTTGACTTCGATCCGACCCTCTGGGGGCTGAATGGGATTATGAACAACTGGCATGATTAAACCTTATTCTCTAGTAAGCGGGCGATTATAAGAAGCAGCCCTGTGAGTGACTAATCATCATTATTAAGTAAATAATAAAATATTTATATACTAAATTACTGGGACTATACGTCTTAATATTTATTAGGTATAAGCTAACCCATCCCGTCGCAAGCTAATGCAAGTTCAAAAAAGTTCCAAATCAATAGCTTATAGCATACACAGCCTGCAGGCCGGAATGCTGAAACTATAGACGATCAGAGCCAGATTTAAAGTTTTAAAACCCTATTATATAAAGGTTTATATCAATTGCCTATGAATATCATAGTAAATGTGGGTAGCAATAAGAATGTGTGTAAGCCATATGAGATATGGATCCAATATCTGCCTTATATATAGAATACTGCCCGTTTGTCACTAGCAGCAGCCTGGTGTTTAGACGTTCATAAAATCATCTTATGCAGGTGAATGAAATACTATGGTTCTTACTGGAAGAAATGACTTTATTTCGGGGTGAAAACTCGTTAAGTTTACGCACCTCAGGAAATGGGCTTTTCCGGGCAAAAATTAAGTAATGCCTGAAATAAATAAAATTAATTAGTTTTAGGGATGGATTCAGGGAGTGGCAGATGGGCTGCATGTCTGCTTTTTCAAGAATACAAGGCCTTGTTCATGCTTCGTGAAATCATAGGCTTAAGGGTTAATTTTTGTTTGCAGTAACAATATTGTCACGCTTGCGGACAGTATTAAACAGGTTTGTTTAGTGCAAAAAATCATTGATTAGATGCGCTAAACAGAATGATTGATAATCGCTTGAAATATAAATACTAACATTTGGAGGTCAGCTTCATCATGATTACCAGCAACCCCTTCGATGCAATCACAGCATTGATATCTACAGACATCCAGCAGGGCTACGTTATTTTAATGGCTATTCTGGTGTTCCTGGGTACCGTGCTCGATATGATGCATAAAAAGAGTGCCAAGTACTTCTTCGAAAATGCCGAAAAGGCCAAGAAAAGTGCTAAGCGTACAGTAGGAACTGGAGAAAAAGCCGGTCTTGCCGTTGCCACATTAGCCAATGAAGTTCTGACTTCTGGCGAATTCAGCAACCCTAAGCGCAGACTTTCTCACCTTTTAACTATGTACGGTTTCATCCTGTTCGTTGGATCCTCAGCGCTGATGATTTTTAAGTGTGACAGTGTTGCTACTTCCACTCTGGCTCAACTGTGGCACCTGGGTGCAGCCATGCTGGCCGTCGGTGGTTACTGGTTCTGGTTCTTCATCCGCGTTGATGTGAACTCTGAAGGTGTGAAATGGTATCAGCTGCGTAAAGCTGACATGTTCATCGTTTCTCTGCTGTTAATGGCTACCTTTGGTCTGATCTGGTCTTACTCTCAGTCTGGCGGTGGTAGAGTTGCTGACATGGGCTCAACAGCGCTGTTCTTTGGTCTGTTTGTCCTTGCAACAACATTCCTGTTCTCAACAGTTATGTGGTCCAAGTTTGCTCACATGTTCTTCAAGCCTGCTGCGGCCTTCCAGAAGCGTGTTGCTCATGCTGATGGTTCAAATGAGAACCTGCCTGCTGACTTCGATCTGTCGGATCCTGCTACTCACGCACGTTTCCCAGATATCCCGACTTACATGGGTACGAATCCACCAAACATGGGTCCTGGTATCCGTCGTGAACCAGCCAACCACTACTAATAACTGAATAACTATTAATTTAGAGAGAGAAATATTATGCCTACTTTTGTATATATGACTCGATGTGACGGTTGTGGCCAGTGTGTTGATATCTGCCCATCCGACATCATGCACATTGATAAGACACTTCGTCGTGCATACAACATTGAACCAAACATGTGCTGGGAATGTTATTCCTGCGTTAAAGCTTGCCCACACCACGCGATTGATGTTCGTGGTTATGCTGACTTTGCCCCACTGGGCCACTCAGTGCGCGTACACCGTGATGAAGAAAAGGGTGTTATCGCATGGCGCATCAAGTTCCGTAACGGCAAAAAAGACATGGATCTGTTAGCGCCTATCACGACTAAGCCTTGGGGTGCAGGACATCCTAAGCTGTCTGAGCAACCTGCTCCGAGTGCAGAAATGCGTAACAGTGAGCTGTTGTTTAACGAGCCTAAGTATGTCCGCATGGATGACGGTGGTTTACATACTCTGGAATCTAATGGCTTGGAAATTAAAGAAGGGGTGTACTACTAATGGGCTACAAGACAATTATTGAAGACAATATCGATATCCTGGTAGCGGGTGCGGGCCTTGGTGGTACCGGTGCTGCTTTTGAAGCCAGATATTGGGGTCAAAACAAGAAGATCGTTATTGCTGAAAAAGCAAACATTGACCGTTCTGGTGCGGTAGCCCAGGGTCTGTACGCGATCAACTGTTACATGGGTACTCGTTTTGGCGAGAACAATCCTGAAGATCACGTACGTTACGCTCGTATCGATTTAATGGGTATGGTTCGTGAAGATCTGGCCTTTGATATGGCTCGTCACGTTGACTCGGCTGTTCACCAGTTCGAAGAATGGGGCATGCCTATCATGCGTAACGAGAAGACCGGCGCGTATCTGCGTGAAGGTCGTTGGCAGATCATGATTCACGGCGAATCTTACAAGCCTCTCGTAGCTGAAGCAGCCAAGAACTCTGCGGATAAAGTATTCAACCGTATCTGTGTGACTCACCTGCTGATGGACGAAGCCAAGGAAAACCGTGTTGCGGGTGCTGTTGGTTTCAACGTCCGTACTGGTAACTACCACGTATTCAAGTCTAAGACTGTTATCTGTGGTGCTGGTGGTGCGTCTAACATCTTTAAACCACGTTCAATTGGTGAAGGTGCCGGTCGCGTATGGTATGCACCTTGGTCTTCTGGTTCTGCTTATGGTCTGATGATCGAAGCTGGTGCCAAAATGACACAGATGGAAAATCGTATCGTGCTGGCCCGTTTCAAAGACGGTTACGGTCCTGTAGGTGCATACTTCCTGCATCTGAAAACTTACACTCAGAATGCTTATGGCGAAGAGTACGAATCAAAATGGTTCCCGGCTCTGCAGGAAATGGTTGGTAAAGAATACCTGGATCCAGAAGTGTCTCACACTACTCACCGTCCAATTCCAACCTGTCTGCGTAACCATGCAATCATCAGTGAGGTGAATGCAGGTCGTGGTCCTATCCAGATGGTTACCATGGAAGCCTTCCAAGATCCTCATCTGGAAGAGATTGGCTGGCATAACTTCCTGGGTATGACCGTTGGTCAGGCCGTACTGTGGGCTGCTACTGACGTAGATCCTAAGTACGAAAACCCAGAACTGACTACTTCTGAGCCTTATGTAATGGGTTCACACGCCACAGGTTGTGGTGCATGGTGTTCGGGTCCTGAAGATGTATCTCCTGAAGAATACTTCTGGGGTTACAACCGTATGACAACTGTTGAAGGTCTGTTCGGTGCGGGTGACGCGGTTGGTGGTACACCACACGCATTCTCATCTGGTTCATTCACTGAAGGTCGTCTGTCTGCCAAGGCTGCCTGTAAGTACATCGACGATGGCAAGGCTGAAGGTATTGTTGTTTCTGATGCCCAGATCCAGCGTCGTAAGGAAGAGATCTACAAGCCAATGGAAACTTACACAGTTGGCCGTAACGAGATTGTTGCTGGTTCTGTTAACCCTAACTACATTAACCCACGTCAGGGTCTGGATCGTCTGCAGAAACTGATGGATGAGTACTGTGGTGGATTTGGTGTTAACTACATGACTAACGACAAACTGCTGAGCATCGGTCTGAAGAAAATGGCTATTCTGGGTGAAGACCTGGATAAGGTTGCAGCCTCAGACATCCATGAACTGTTACGTGCATGGGAACTGAAGCATCGCTTCCTGACTTCAGAAGCGGTATTCCAGCATACAATGTTCCGTAAGGAAACACGTTGGCCTGGTTACTACTACCGTGGTGATGCCTTGAAGGTTGATGATGAGAACTGGCACGTACTGACTGTTTCTCGTCGTGATCCTAAGACTGGTGAATACACGATGGAAAAAGCGCCTCTGTATCACCTGGTAGGTGACATCGAGGACAAAGACCTGGCTAAGCTGAAAGCTGAAGGTCACCACTAAGCAAATACAGCTGGCTTGACCTGGTATTAACTGGGCAAGCCAGCTTCAGTTTGTTTGAATAATAATAAAAAGGGCCGACATGCAGTGTTGGTCCTTTTTTTATCTGTTTGGTAAGTAATTTAGGGCTCGTTAAAGACCTAAGTTAAGAAATATTGTGTAGTTAATGAGATTAAGTTTATGAACATCCTTGAAAAAACTGATGAAGAGATTATTGCGTTGGCCAACCCAATGTGGGCTGATCTGGTTAAGTATTCCAATGAAGGAAACTACGGTGCATTTACCCGTAACTTCTCGTCTTCATTCATTAAGGGCGCAAATGAAGTTGAGATGGGCAAGCAGTTCGCTCGAAGCGACCTGGCAAAAAACCTATCTGAAGATTATAGCTATCTTGGCATGATCCGCCGGGGTGAATATGTCACTGTGCTATATAAAGTGATTCATAAAGAAAGCAAAGCTGAATGGCTGGGCAGGTTAGTGCTCGGTTATGAAAAAGATAAAGTTAAAATTTTTGGTGCAACTTTATTCTAGATTCAGAACTTAAATAGTGTCAGTAAAACAGGTTTTATTTAGTATGTCAGATATAATCGAAGATGAAAAATTCGTTGAGCTAAATTATAAGGTCGTCGATGACAAAACCGGCGATGTTCTTATTACAGTGGACTATCCCATCGGCTATGTGCATGGCGTCAATGATGTGATGTCAGAAGAAGTCACAAAACATCTGTATGGCAAGAAAGTGGGTGACATCATCGAAGTGCCTATTGATACCACACTGTTATATGGTGAAAGAGACGAGTCATTAGTGTTTACCGACGCAATTGAAAATGTGCCGGAAGAGTATCGAGAAATCGGTATGACCATATACATGGAAAATGAAAAAGGCGAACAGAAATCTTTTATTGTCACCCGTTTTGATGACAAGACTTTAACCATCGATGGAAATAATCCACTGTGTGGTAGAGATGTCACCTTTAAGCTGGAAATTCTGACTGTACGCGATGCGACCGACGAAGAGGTCGATCATGGCGGCCCTGTCGATGCCAACCCGGATCTAAACGAAATTCTTAGTAAGGCCAAATGAAGTATTCAAGCAATATCCTTCTTTACCCCATCAATCGGGTTCTTGAACTTGCCATACTCGATTCTCGGGATCTGTTGACGGCGGAACAGTCTGAATCACTCTTCCCGGACAGGAGCGTAGCTGCGGCTGATAATTTCCTTTTCACACGAGGAAATTTTGAACAGCATCGTTTTAATTCGGCTATTTATGCGGATATGTGCAAAGCACTGGAATCAAGCCTGTCTGATGAGTTACGAACAAATGAACCCTTAGTCTGGGCCGAAACCCAGAATAAGCTGGGTAATCTCCTCGGCGCATTAGCTCAACTACAGGGAGATACTTCCTTGTATGCCAAGGCGGTCGACTGTTTTTCTTTTGCCCTTGAAGTATTTAGCCAGGAAAATACCCCAATGGAATGGGCACAAACTCAGACTAATCTTGGGACGGCATTACAAGCCCAGGGTCGACTGGAATTTGATGCAAAATTACTGAATAAATCTGTTGATGCCTACACTGCGGCATTTCTGGTCTATTCCAAAACAAAGACCCCTGAAGAATGGAAACTTGTCATGATTCAGCAAGGTCTGAGCATGCACAACCACGGTTTACTGCTAAAAGGTAATCGTACTTTCCAGAAGTCCGTTGTCGCCTATAAAAATGCTATTTCTGAACTTGATGCGGATAACCATGCCTTTGAGCTGGCAGCAGCGCACAATAATTGTGGAGCTGTGCTGCATAACCTGGCTGAATCGGAAGAAAACCCGGATCGTATGGCAGAGGCAGTGAGGGCATATGAAAAGGGCTGGACGGTTTGTATGGAACAGCAGCTCCCCGTGCATCTTTCAGTAATTTGCCGAGTAAACAAGACTACTGCTCGAGCGGTGCTGGCTGAAATGACGAATGATGCAATGCTTGCCGAAGACGTGGCTGATGAAATTGAAGTGATTCTGGAATGTTTCCCTCATGCCTTACAACCGCTTTGTGCAAAACACTGCGAAGCGCAGATGGAAAAAATGCGTTCTAAGGCAAAAGCAATTAGCGGCTAGCTTTATAGCAGAGCGGTGATTAAATCCGCTCGGAAAGTTTGTAGTCGATATTAATAAAGGCACCAATCTCAGAACAGAATTTTACTACCCGCGAGCCAAAACCAACCTCGGGAGCTTTTTCATCCTTATCAATCGATAAGGTCAGCTCTACGCAGATTCTTGGTGAAATATTATGGGCCTGGCAAACCTGGATAATCTTGTCCTTGGCATGCTCAATCTTTTTCAGAATTTCATCATCAATGAGTTTGTATACATCGAGGTCCTGTTCATCCGAGTTTAGCGTCGGGGAAGAAAATTCCCAGGAGCTGATAACCGGCTTGTCCAGGCTGCCACTGGCACCGGCATCATTGGTCGAGGTGGGGTCCAGGCCAAGCTGCTGCGTAATGTGGTCCGGCTTGAAGTGATAGCCAACAAGCGAAAAGTAAGCTCGTGCTTTATTCGATGCCACAGGTGATTCCTCTTTTTTGCTAACTGGGAGTAAAGGGGGCGGATTATACCCCAATGTCTGGGCTGATGGGGTGTCTGAGGGTGAATAGCCATTCACCGGTTAGGCAGGCTGCCCTGGGGTCTCGTAAATAGCTGATTTATTAGAAATTAAAATACCCGCTTAAAAAAATATTATGGAAAATTCCATTATGTTTCTGCCCCAAAAAGGGTAAAGTTACGGGCTGAGATTAGGCAGGTCAGCCCGGTTCAGGCCGAGCAATCTGGGGTCTCTGAGATTTACGAATTTGTACGATAGACGAAAGGTGGTAATAGTGTCGTCTGAGAAAAAAAGAGACCCTAATAATCCCTGCCTGTTTTGTAGCGATGCCAAAGGTGTATCACTACAGAATGAGCTGGCATACAGCGCCAGGGACAGTTATGCAGTAAGTCCAGGGCATTCCGTGGTCATTCCGCGTCGCCATGTGGCCGAATTTTTTGACCTGACCCCGGAAGAGCTGGCAGCCTGTATGGAATTAATTAATGAGGAAAAGAAGCTCATTGAAGAGGAATTTCAGCCGGACGGCTACAATATTGGCGTCAATATTGGCCCTGCAGCCGGGCAGAGCATTTTTCACGTCCATATTCACATTATCCCCCGCTACAAGGGAGATGTGGAAAATCCCCAGGGTGGGGTACGCCATGTAATACCAAAAAAGGCACATTACCGGCGTTAGATGTTATAATTCAGTCAGCTTTTTAATGGGAGGGGCTGACAATACTGATAATCCTCCCGATTTTAACCATTTAGGAGATATGATAATGGCCCAATTTACCAGACCTAAAGTGCCTCAGGGTGTAACAGAGTACGTAACTACAACTCAGAAAGAAATTGTTCCTGGACAGTTTCACGTTGGTTATACAACAGAATGGAAATCTTTCCAGAAAGAAGTACCTTACAGCACTCCTAAAAAGCCATAAGGTTTTGTTTGGCCACGTGGGCAAAAACGCTCACGTGGCTATTACCTTTTCTACTCCATCCGTAAGCCTGCTTCATATATAGCAGCGAAATTCCTATAAAAATCAAAGAGTCTGTATAATCAGGCTAATTCAGTGATACCAAGCTATATTGTCTGTTGTTGTCAGTTTAAGTCTAAATAACATAGTATTTTAATAAGGTATCTCAATGTTTAGCTTTTGATAAAAAGAGCATTTTGCTGCCCTTTTTCATATTAGAATTTGTATAATAAAAATGCACAGACAAATGAGGAGGAAGGGCAAATGAACAGGATTCTGTTTATTTTCATATTGCCCGTGTTTTTTATCTCTACTACGGCAAATGCCGCCCCACTAACAAATAATAATAATGAAATTATCTGGGCTGGTTGCGGTATTACCAAAAAGGCCTTTATGGCTGAATTGGCCAAGGCCTATGAGAAAAACACCGGTATTAAAATAACGTTACAGGGTGGCGGGGCTACCAAAGGTATTCGAAATGCCACCAAAGGTGCTATCCATATCGGTGGTGCCTGCCGTGCGGCGATCGATAAACATCCCGAAGAACGTGGTGCCTATCAGGTCCCAGTTGCCTGGGATGCACTGGTGGCCATCGTCAACAAAAACAACCCAGTCGAGAGTATCAGCTTCGACCAAATAAAGGGCCTTTATCTAGGTAAGATTACTAACTGGAAGCAGCTTGGCGGTAAAGATGCACCAGTTGATCTCTATGTTCGTAGAGGTAAGGTATCGGGTGTAGGGCGCACTCTGCGAGAGTTGGTATTTGCCAATTTCGAGCAGAATTTCCGTGGTAAGTATGTCATGAAGTCTTCAGGACCACTGGAAAAAGGGGTTGTAAACAATCTTAATGGTATTGCAATAACCGGTATCAGTAGTGCCAAGCGTCGCAATGTCAAAATTCTCAAGCTTGACGGACATGCACCAACTTTTGAGAATATCAAGAGTGGTAATTACATGTTATACCGCCCACTCTACCTGGTTACCAAAGGCAGCAAGAGTGATAAGCGTGTAAAAGACTTTATTACTTTTACCCTCAGTAGCAAAGGCCGAGAAATCATTCGCAAGGCCGGTACAGTTCCGTATTCTGATGCGATACATCTGGTGATGAAACAGGTGGAGCAGTATGAGCGTGCTGCGATGCAGGGTTTGTATCGATAATTTTATAAACAAGGATGTTTATTCAATTTCTTTTTTAATCCGAATTGGTAAACTTATTGCATCACGTGCCATATCCACTATAGGTGGATCTATATTGTTATCTTTAAGAGCCCATTTGGCATATTTATTATTGAACTTTCTGTAACGAAGGACCGCCCTAACCGTTATTGGGCTTTTGGCCCAGCTTGGTATTGTAAACTTGTAATCTACTAGATCTGATTTTCCAGCGGGTATGAAATTTTTATAGCTATTGCCCGTCATGTTGAATAGGTCATGTTTCCAGATATGTTTACCATTTCTATCTATAGGTAGTGATTTATAAAAATAGGCATTATAGTCAACATCGTTGTCATCCCGGATAGCACCACTTTCGTAAACAGTCATGTTTTGGGCATCGACGACTTTGAGGTGTAACCAGGCTTCATTTATATCCAGTGTTCCACCGGGGAAATTATGGCCAACCTGAGCATTAGTCACAATAACTTTTAGCTTAACTTCTTCACCGAGGTAAAAATAAGCAGGAGAATCCTTGTCTGTGCGTATTTCAGGTGCAACAAATTTTTTACTTCTGACAGCCTTTAGCCGACTTGGTTTCTCAATATTAAGTCTTACCTTATCAGCTTGAAGAAACTGTATCGTTTTTTCGAGCTGTACTTGGTCTTTATTTAGCCATGGTATTACTGTATTAGCACCCAAGGTTCTGTGTGACTTAATCATATTATATTTATTTCGAGATGGGTCGTTTGCTTTTACCATAGGCATATGGCAATCGTGACATTTAACAACTTTGTTATGAGAGAATGACTGTTCAGTCTGTCCTGAGTATGGACTATTTAGCCAGGCTCCAAATTCATCCTGCATTTTTACCCAACCCCAATTATTAACATCCTTATCAATAAATTGGGTGTGGCAGGTGGCACAAAGTGTCGGATCAGAGAGTATAGGTCTTGCCATATCAAGTCTGTGTTGTCGCGGTTGGATTTTTACCAGAAAATTATGGATCTGATTTGCAATCCAGTTGTCCACATCAGCAAAGAGATATTTTTTTGCAGGTGCAAATCGATAACTGGCAACACCCTGTAAATGGACTACATTATCAATTCCATGGCAGCCCATACAGCTGACACCTTCCTTCATATGGCCAGTAGTATCAAGTCTGCCACCTTCAGTTAGTTCACCGCTAAGCAAGGCAACAGGGGCATGGCATCCCTCACAATAGCGGGTAGAAGCCATCCCCTTTTTTTTAGCTAAAAGATTGATGTTTGTTTGATAAGATTTATCGGAAGCTGCTTGAGAATGAATCGAGGAGCGCCATTCATCAGTAATAAATTCATGGCAGTCAGCACACTTATCAGAAGCACCTGTTCTCCGTACATCGTAAAAACTACCTGAAAGTGTTTCTGTCTGACTGGGTCGGAAAGGGTGATTACCATATGGTAATTGATATGTATCATATATGGCTTTATCAATATAATCGGTATCAAGTGTTTTAAATATAACTGACAAAAAAAGTATCATTAGTATAGAAATAACGATGCCATTAGAAGTGGATTTTACCAGAGCAGGGGTAATGCTAGGATATTGACTAAGCTTGGAATCTTTGCGTTTCGCTCTATTAGTATAGTGATGAATAAGTATATGAGCTGCAATTATTGATATTGACGTATAAGCCAAAAGAATATGGTTGTCATATATAAAACGTAATGACTCAATTTGCCCAAACAGCGTGATATGCAGCCCAGACAGTATAAGTAGGAAAAACACAATAACTATTAAGGTGCCTGAAACAATAAGAAATGGGCGTCGTATACCCATTGTCCGCTTAAAGTGATGTATTAAATAAGGTACAAAATGATATGACAGAAACAAGCCTGCAATTGTATGTAGCAGATACGTAATCTGTTGCCAGGCTGAGTTTGTCTGGTAAAAATAGGTAATTAAACCACTAATTGAAGCAATTGCTGTAAAAAGAGTTAGCCTGGAAACAGTGCGTTGTTCTTTTTCTAAAAGTGTTGATGGAGAGTTCATTATATGTATTGTTAGCTATAAAGTTGGTGCGCCCTTAATGGTAGAACTGATCAACCCCTCATTTAGAAGTTGTAAGATATTAGAACCACCATTATTTAATATGGCTTCTGCAGAAAGAAATCGGATTGTTTCAGTTTCGTCAGGAGATGTAACAAATTTAGAAATAAATTTATTACTTGCTGTATTGTTGAAATGAGATATCAGTTTTAATGCCTCAATCCGTAATACATCATTTGGGTTAGCAGATATTTTAATCAAGACTGGTAAAGACCATGTATTCTTAGATATGTGCAGTTTACTCATTATATTACGTCGAATTATTTCATTCTCGGAATTGAGTAGAGTTTCTTTCAATAAACGAATTGCCCATGTCTCTTTTATTGTGAGTAAAAAATTTATTACAACATCCCTGACTGTATGATGATTGCTTTGTAGATACTGTTTAATTCGACTTAAATTGTTTTTAGTGGACGAATTTGACTGGCTTTTCTGTAACCAGTAATGAACAGCATTTGCTTGTACTTTTGGATCGGTGTGATTTAGAGTGTGCTCAGGTAATGTGATTTTTGCTGTACGTAATTCGGATAAAAGTTGTAGAGCTAGGATGTTCTCTTTCACTGGTGTTTTATTTGATAATGCCCTGTTATAAAGAATATTTAGTGATTCATGGTTATCATGTTTAGCGATAAGTTTAAGTGCAGGTAAAGATGTGTTTTTATGGTCCAGATATTTTTTTATAGTGTTAAACGGAAGTGTTACATCTGTGTCAGAGGCTAGCTGAATGATTCTTTGTCTAACAGATGAGGATGTATCATTTAATCCTCTCATGATATATTTTTTTCTATATTTACCATTGTTGGTAATTAGACGTACGTAGGCTTGTTCGCGAATTGACGGGTTAGAATGTTTAGTTAATTCATCAAGAAGTACAATAAATTGTCTTCTGTTGAGATAATCAGACTGGGTTATCATTTGAAGTGTCTCAATATCGAATAGCTTGGCTTTAGTTTGATATAAATGCTTGAGCTTGTCGGCTAACATTTCTTTGTTCAGTACAACGCCGTTGATTTCATCATTAAAAATAGCAATGATAGTTTGCAACGCGCGGGTGGGATTGTTGCTGCTGTAAATGGTCTTATCAATCAATTGATTTAGTTTTGGATATTCAAGTCTTTTTAATGCTATCAATACCTGAGCCAGTATTTGTGGTGCTTGATCAGTATTATCAAGCAACTGTAACAATGCAGGTATCGCCGTACGTTCACGTAACAATCCAAGTGAATTGATGGTAGTTGTTTTAACTTCCAGATTTTCATCGTTAAGTCTATTTATCAATGGGAGGACAGCGCGATACTTTTCTGATTCACCCAGGGCCTTTGCTGCTGCAATACGAACTTTGGGGGATGTATCTTTTAAAAGTTTGATTAAATGTGGTAGTGCAAGGTATTTTCTGTGTACAAGAGCTTCTTCCTCACGATAAAAAAAGGCGTACGCATTTGCAACTGCAATCCTGACGTCAGCATCAGGATCATTAAATGTTCTTAGCATCCATCTGCTAGATATTTCCGTTTCTAATTGTTTAAGTGCCATGATGGCAGCTACTCGGACTTTAGTAGAGCTATCTGAAAGAGCGCGAGTTATCAATATCAGGCTTTGATCATGTCTGTATTCACCAAGAAGTCTGACGGACTCTTCGCGTACACTGTCATTATTATCTTGTGTGGCGAGCTCTAGTACGTCAATAGCATTATTAATATCTTGCTGTTTTACAAGCCAATTAAGATATAATTTTTTATTATCCGGTATTTTTATATGACTAAATGCCTGAGGGTGGACGCTTGATATTTTGCCAGAGTGTGTAACAGGTGCAGCCTGATTCGGCAAGATACCAAATCCCTGTTTTATTTTGATGAACTGGTTATGTGCAATATTATTTATATCCGATGTTGTACCATCCGGCCAGTTAATGCTTAATGATTTAATGTGATTATCTTTTCCCAAACCAAAATGAATACGTCGGTCATTTCCAGACATGAAGCCACCACCTGAATTCACTGTTTTGTAGATTTTTCCAAAGCGGGTTGTTAGTGTCAGTTTTGCACCAATCGAATCACGATTTGATTCTGTTGATTCGAGAGTAACATTCAACCAGTTGCCAGGTGGAGACTGGTTGATGAGCATTTGACCAAGGTCGTTGTTATGTGTGACATACACATCAATATCACCGTCATTATCGAAATCGGCAAAAGCTGCCCCTCTCGCAGACTGCGTGTCTAAGAGTGCTGGGCCACTGATGTTTGTTACATCTTTAAAATATCCTTTACCCTGGTTAATCCATATCTGTTTGCTTTGACCCAGTGGAATCTTTTTTACATCAGGATCAGGAACCACCAGTCCATTCGCCATAAAGCAATCCAGCCAACCATCATTGTTGAAGTCCTGAAGGCCAGGATTCCATCCTACAAAAGCTGTCGATTGTTCATTGCTCAGTTTAAGTTTACGCGAAAGGTCTTTAAACATACCTGTAGTTGAGTCATCAGTTGTTAATTTAGCAGGAAGGGTGTTGTTAATAAGCAATAAATGAGAGTGCTGATTATCACTGCCTATGACAAGATCGATGTCACCATCATTTTCTATGTCTCCCGTAGCTACCCCCATATGACCTAATGAGCTGCTGATGCCGGAAAGGAGATTAGTTTTTTCAAACTTATTACCATTTCGGTTCAGGTAGAGTGTATTTGGTGTACCATTTTTATCATTTATTACGAACAGGTCTGGCAGACTGTCATTATTTGCGTCAAGCCAGATCACTCCCAGGCTACGACCTCCAGTATTTGCAGTTTGACTTATTGTTGTTATATCCTCGAATTTCATGTTACCAAGATTGCGGTATAAACGATTGTCCTGCGCATCATATAAGCTACTATTAAAGGTGCCAGGAATACTGCCATCAAATTGGTTGTCTGATTCAAATGTGTTTGCACCTTTCACGAATTTAAGATAATTAGCTATATAAATATCTAATAGTCCATCTCCATCATAATCAGCGACGGCTGCTGAAGTAGACCAGGCCGTACCAGATATTCCAGATTGGGCGGTGATATCAGTAAAAAAGCCATTATTATTTTTATAGAGTTTGTTTATCCCATTATTTGTCACAAGCAGATCAGAATACCCATCATTATCAAGATCTGCAGTGGCACAACCCATACCCCATGACCTTTCTGTCAAGCCAGCTTCAACAGTGACATCTTTAAATTTTCCATTACCGATATTCTTGTATAGTGCATGGCTCCTGTTTTGCTGCCACCAGTACTGTTTGCCATAGAAGCGAGTTTGGCCAGAGCCATTGACAATAAACAGATCTACCCAGCCATCATTATTATAATCAAAGGCACAGGCACCTGAGCCAAGGGTTTCATCGAGTCCTGTTAATTTGCTGTCGCCTTGTAAATGACTAAATCTGATTCCAGCTTGAAGAGTGTTATCGGTAAATATGGAAGCAGGGTTGATGCTGTAACCACTTTCCCAGTCAGGCGTGATGTCAGTAAGATATTTTTTGAGAGAAAGCATTGTTAAGAACAGTATTCCAATAACAAGTATAATGATGACAAGCCTTACCTTATCAAAAGTTGGTAATGGCCAGGATTTCATCAATTGTGTTCCTCAGGGTTATGATCCAGTGTGTATTTATCATTCTGAACATCGTATTCATATGGATGTGTTGCAAATTCAGGGCTTACTCATCATGTGAATTGAATGATTCAGAGCGGTATTGTATAAGATTTATTATCAAAATTGGCGATACTAAGAGTCATTGGTTAAATCTTCGTCACAAACTATTTGAGCCAGTACTATTTCTGTAAAGGATCTCGACGAGACGATGATAAGAAGCACTCTGCAAATTAAAGTAAATTAAGTTAGTGATCTAACTAGGCTTATAAGAATATTTATGTATTCTAAAACAATAGATATGAGCTGTATTTTACTAATATCATTGTCGGAATAGTTTACAAATAATTTTCTTAATTGAGATGTATGTCTTAAAAATCAAATACAGTTTCTCTAGATCATTGAAATCGTGTATGATCATTCGATTGGTGTGTAATTTGCTAACGTTCACCACAATTAATTTTGGTTAGCAGCGGACTTAGTCTAATAAAAATAAACAGGTCTGGTAGAGTGACAAAAGCAAATTGAATTTCGTCTATCTGGGGAGTTAGATAATGAACATAATACAACAGGCCGCAGCAGCTGTGGCTTTCATGACTGTCTCGTTTACGGCAGGCGCCGCTATGCTGACAAATGGTGATTTTTCCACGGATGGTAGCGGGTGGAGTGATGCGAGTAGTACAGGTGCAATTACTTTCGTTGGCGGGGCAGCACAGCTGGATACTGGCTCAGGAGACGATCCCTATAGCTCAATCCTGGTTCAGGGTGATGATGGGTTTTTCAGTTTTCTTAACCCTATTTCATTAGGTGCCGGAGAAGCTTTCTTAAATTTCGATGTTAATTTTTCAAGCCTTGGAAATGATTTGAGTGAGTCAGGAAGCTCCTTTTTTGATGATTATTTAAGCATCGCTCTATATGATTCGCTGGATTTTTCATATGATTTAATCTTCACCCCTGGTGTAGATAGTTCTCTGGGTGATGGTTGGACAAGAATAAACCTGGATGTGAGCGTTTTGAGTGGTCGTGAATTTGCTTTGTCATTTGAACTCAGTGATCAGGATGATGGTTTTGATTCTCGTGTATTACTCGATAACATCAGCTTTTCAGAAACTGCTTTACCTGGTGGCGGTGATACAACACCTGTTCCTGTCCCAGAACCAAATACTTGGTTTTTGCTTGCACTAGGTGTGTTTCTGTTGATCGGCAGCTTAAAAATTAAACGATCTTGATTATATTTGTTTTTTAGACTGTAATGGGTTTCGTTGACTTACTAGAACAATTAAGGTGAAATAAATCCGTTTCAGAGCGAAGCGTACAGAATTAAAATGATTAACCATCTCATAGGTTGATCGAAATAATAAGAAATAAACAATACCAACTAAGAATAAAAGGGATTAGGGGAACATGGTGTTACCAAAAGCGGGAGAGGTCTGCTCTTCATTTTTCGCATTTCTGTCTATCATTTGTTTCAATCTTTTGCTGCTGGCAATGCCGTTATCTGCCAATGCTGCAACCTGGACAGATGTTTCAAGCCAGTTAACGATTGATACATCCAGTCCAGTTAGAAGTCGACGAAACCCTGATGCGACAGTAACGATAAACCTAACTAATTCTGGAACGAACACCGTTAATGCACCATTACGGCTGGTATTAGGTACATTTACCCCCGATACGGTGAGTCTTCAAGGTGTGACAGGGCAAACGGATGCAGGTGAGCCCTATATGGACTTGGGCACATACGTTGGTTCAGGCCTGGCAGCTGGGGCCTCAACGGGTCCAATTACACTGACCATCCTGGGAGGAGGCAGTGTCAACTTCAGTTTTTTCCCACGAGTTGAACAGGAACAGGTAGCGCAACTAACGGTTAAAATCACTGAGCCAGCAACTCTCATAACAGTTGGAAGTAGCCCACTACAGGTGAGTGGTACCGTAAGTGACCCAGCAAGTACCGTAACACTCAATGGAGCTATAGTTCCGCACAGCGGAGGCACCTTCAGTGCAGCAGTCAGTCTGGAAGAAGGACACAATACCGTCATTGCCCGTGTTGTAAATTCAGCGGGTGAAGAAGTCACTGATTCAATATCGGTATCACTGGATAAAACCCCACCCTATATCACCATCGATAACCCGGTAGATGGGCAGACGGTCAGCATAGCCAGTATTCCCGTCAGCGGTCTGGTAAATGACATCGTACGCGGTACCGTCAGTGAAGCCCAGGCCAATGTGCTGGTCAATGGTGTCCAGGCCGGTGTCTCAAACCGCAGTTACCTGGCACAGAACATCACCTTGCAGGAAGGGGTCAACACTATCACGGTTACAGCCTCTGACCAGGTAGGCAACACCGCCAGTAAGAGTATCACCATAAACTATGTTCCCCCGGCCCCCAAACACATTGCAATGGTGTCTGGCCAGAACCAGAAGGCCAGTATCCGTAGTGTCCTGACCAACCCCATTGTCGTGAAGTTGGTGGAAAGCGATGGATCAGCGGGTGTGGGCAAGAATGTTGTGTTTCGCGTCACCCAGGGTGATGGTGTGGTGGGTGCCGGAACCAGCACTGAGTCTCAGGGTGTGCTAGTTGTGACCGATGCCAACGGTGTCGCCCAGACCAGCTTCAAACTGGGGTCTCGTTCTGGTAACGGCAACCAGCGGGTGCGTGCCCGTGCCGTGGGTTATGACGGTGAAGTCGTTTTCCATGCCTCGGCCACCACCAACCCGGGTGACAAAGTGAGTGTTAACTCCGGTAACAACCAGCGTGGTGCCGTTAACCAGCCCTTGCCCCAGCCGTTTGTGGCGGTGGTGACGGATGGGGGTGCCAATGTGGTGGAAAACGCCCAGATAGAATTTGCCATAACCAAAGGCAGTGGCCGCTTCCAGAATGGCCAGGCTGCCTATATTGCCACCACCGACAGTGACGGTCGGGCCACGGCCCACATGACTCTCGGTAGTGAAGCGGGATTTGACGTACAGCGCGTCACCGCCACCCTGTCGGGCACAGGTCTTCATGCCAGCTTTACCGCCTCGGGTTTTGTCCCGGCTGACCCGGGTAATACCCGTATCAGCGGTATTGTGCTGGACAACCAGGATGTCCCTCTGCCAGGTATGACCATCCGTGTTGAGGGCACTACCCGCCAGGGCGTGACCGATGCCCAGGGTCAGTTCAACATCACCGAAGTGCCGGTCGGCCCGGTGCACCTGATTGCCGATGGCAGCACCACCGGTGCTCCGGGTGAGTGGCCCACCCTGTCCTATAACATTGTCACTATTGCGGGTGTGGACAATCCCATGGCGGCACCTATATATATGGTCCGCCTGAATACCGACAGCGCGTCGCTGGCGGGTCGGGAAGATATTGCCCTGACCCTGCCGGAAGTGCCTGGCTTCAAGCTGGAAGTGAAGGCCGGCTCGGTTACTTTCCCCGATGGCTCAAAAGAGGGCCTGATTTCGGTCACCCCGGTGAACGCCTCCAAGGTGCCCATGGCGCCGCCCAATGGCATGCAGCCCCAGTTTATTGTCACCATCCAGCCAGCTGGAACCAAGTTTGATCCGCCCGCCCCGTTGACACTACCGAATGTGGATGCTCATCTGCCCGGTGCCCAGGTAGAGATGTATTCCTATGACCATGACCTGGAAGAGTTTGTGGCGATTGGTCTGGGGACAGTGAGCAAAGACGGCACAGTGATCAAAACGAATCCAGGTGTTGGTGTTATCAAGGCCGGCTGGCATTGTGGAAGTCAGCCTGGTGGTAACGGTTGCTGTAGCGGCGGTGGCGGCGGTGGTTGCCCGAAATGTAGCCAGCCGGATTCGGGATGTGAAAGTGGCTGTAGAGCTATTCCCGATTGTTGTGATCCACCTGTTTCATGTGGTGAGTGTCAACAACCGTCAGCTAATGGCTGTTCATGTGAGCCGATTCCTCCTGAAACATGTGGCGCCTGTGAATCACCAACGGGTCCCTGTGGTGCCTGTGAACCCAATGACCCGGCACAATGTAACCCAGATAATTGTGAACAGCCGTCAGCTGACGGATGTTCATGTGAGCCTATACCCCCTGTTGAATGTGATGAGTGTTTTCAACCAACAGGTGCATGTGGTCAACAGTGTGAACCAATACCCCCAGAAGTGTGTGGTGCTTGTGAAGAACCAACTGGTCCATGTGGTGCTTGTGAACCTATAGATAAGGAAATGTGTACAGGTTGTCAAAAACCTTCTGATGACGGTTGCTCCTGTGTGGATATACCACAACCAAACTGTGATTCAAGTTGTGAGATATTTAATCCTGATACTTGCCAATGTGATCCGAATCCGGCAACTGCTGGTAGACGATTTGGGGAATGCCAGGAATGTAGAAATGGTCGACTAACTAACCTTGATGGTTTATGTCCCAGTACTTTTTGTACAGAGTCTGTAGGTTGTGTTAATGGGCAATGTGGTCAGCCTGTACCCAGAAATGAAGGACTTGTTATTCCGAGTAGTTTAGGTTGTTACAAATGTGGTGGTGGTAAACCTGTTCCAACGGGTGATTGTACAGATCCTCCTCCAGGAGAAGACCCTCCTGAAGAACCGCCTCCGGAAGAACCTCAGCCAGATCCCTGCTCAGAGCCTGGCGCGTGTAATAATGGTTCGACTGGTGAAATCACATTAAAAGATCGCAGAACAAATGCAAGAGTTCGCGATGGTAGTACAGTGTTCATAAACATTAATGGTGTGATGCCACAACTGTATGCTGATATCAGGTATTCTGGTACGGCACCTGAATCTGTTGTCTGGGATTTTTCTTCTAACCACCCAAGGAGGAACGTCGATACGACAGCATCTCGATCATGGCTACGACGTTATTGTTCGGACTCTGGAGAAGATAGCAGGACGCAACGCACAGTAATTCCGCCAGGGGATGAGTGGGATTTATTCAGCAGTTATGCATGGAATAGCCCTGATTTCACGTTTGGTGCTGCCTCGCCCTATACAGATGACAGGCAGGCTACTGTAAGTGCGTCTAATGCGGATTCGATACGTTTTAACATTAAGGGCGTCAATCCTTTTAAGGCGGATGTGCAATATAATATCACTAACCATAATCCGCCCCCTAATCATCAGTATGCTTATCAGATGTCACTGCATGAGTCTGGTACAACTTCAAATGAAGCTAGGGTAAGGCAGTTTATACCAGCATCACGGGCAGAGAGGGAGCGTGGACTTCCAACCTATGGACCTCCAGATGGTTGGGGAGCTTTCCAGATTGACAATAAGTGCAGATCAAACGGTACTCGATCTGGAGTTCCGGTACCTACAGAGGTTCTATGGAACTGGCCAAGTAATGTTTCTCGAGGGATCACGATATTGAACCAGAAAGCTGTTGGATCAAGAAGACGATATGACGGTATTGCCAATTACTGGCGAACAGCTATTGGTGCTGCTGATTTTGAACCTCTACCAACGGTAATACAGGTAAATGGGGTTAACATTCACCCTCAGCACGCATGCGCTATTCAGGCCTATAACGGTGTAGCTGGTGGGACAATTGTCGAGCAACCATACTTGCCGATAGGCGGAAGGTATCCACAGGATGTTTCATATGTCGGGTTCTGTATGTTCTATGATGAAACGGCACCAAGAGGTAGTCGTTGGACGTTCAGGAATAATGGTAATCACTATGTTGGGCATGTTCTACAGAGGAACTAAATCAAATGATGATGCGCCGTAATCTGTCAAAAGCACTGTTTATTTTGATGTTTGCCATTACGCATATGGCGTATGGCGAGCCTGTTGTTTCACCAATGCAACTTTTTTTAGAGGCTGAATTAAAAGCCGGGCGCTTGTTGAAAAATACGGAAGTTTATGTCTTCAAGGTAGATCTGAATAATGATGGATTTGTAGACTGGTTTATAACATCAGATATCGGTGACAGAGACAATGCAAGGGCTGGCAAAGACTGGGATGTGTATTGGGGAGGGAAAGATGGTTTCACGGCTAAAGGTAAGATTACTGCCCAGGACACAGTTACGATTCAAAATATCCCTGAGGCAGGTGGAAATCCGGCGATAATTTCTATTTTCCCATCTGGTGCTGGTGCTGGCTCTGTCATGGGCTACTACTCAGCAGGATCAATGGAGATAACCAGGCTGGATTTAGGACGGTATAAACTGGGACCTGACAATAAGCCCCTCAAAGGCTTTGAAAACATTTTGGAAAGATTCTCTGGAGGTGTAGAGCCAAAGCTCGAAGTGAGTGGGCTTGATAAATTATTACCAGAGTCTGTTGTTGAAAGCCTGCCTACGATTAAAAAAGACTTTTATGATAAACATATGCTCTTCGTAGATTCGGAAGATCCTTCGAGGGATAAAGTATTCAGGTTGCTACCAGATGGGAAGCTGGGTGAGTTTGTAGGCTACTGGAAGGATGGTAAGTTAATCTCAGCTGGTAAAGAGGCAAAAAAAAAATTAGAACCCCCAGTTCGAATTGAACAATATGTTGCGCCTGATAGTGGGAAAGACGAGGGAACTGGTAGTAAATTTAGCATTTATTTTGTGTTTTTAATTCTATTAGCCGTTGTGTTGATTTTTGTTTATAAGAGAAAGTAGATTGTGATAGTTGATTTGAAGTTTTCGTTGTTCGGTAGGTGTTTATTCGGAGTCTTGCTGGCTGGTTTGTTGGCTGGATGCGATTCAAAATCCAATAGTAAAGATCCAGATTGGGTTAATGAAGAGATTCTCGAACAAATAAGACTGATAAAAAAAGATATCGCATCTATCAAAAATGACATCTCCAGCCTTAAGAAAGAACCAGGACCAAGTAAAGCTAATGAGCCAGTTCAACCGCGGAAGTACATACCACCACCGAAGGAAGTTAGCTTTCTTGGAAAACCGGTAATGGGTAAGAAATCTGCAAAGTATATGATAGTAGAATTTTCAGATTATGAGTGCCCATATTGTACACGTCATTATAAAACAGTATTCGCTAATATTAAGTCAAAATTAATTGATACGGGGATAGTGGGTTATTCTGTAATTAATTACCCGCTTGCATTTCACTCAAAAGCAAAAGAAGCGGCAGTCGCCGCCAGATGTGCATTCAGAAGTGGCAAGTTTTGGGAAATGCATGACAGACTATTTAAGAATAGAAAAATCCTGGGTAAGGAATTTTATCTCAAGTCAGCAAAAGAGCTTGGTATCAATGAGTCTAGATTTAAAAAATGTTTGTCTGGCCCTGATGAAGAGAAGGTGGTTACAGAGGAAGTAGCATATGGAAGTTCTATCTCAGTAACGGGGACGCCCAAATTTTTTATTGGCGTGAAATCTAACGATAAAATTGTAAATGTGAAAGTAATTGGTGGTGCACAAGGTTATTCAAAATTTACTGCTGCACTTACTGAAATCGGGGCAAAACTGTAAGAGTTTAAGTTTGGTTTTAACGGTTGCGGAAGAACTGGCTGTATAAGTTCTAGTCTATATAGGGCATTGCTCTGGGGAAAATTATGGATATAAAAAGAATATTCAGGGGTGAGTGTAATATTATTTTTCGCCTTGCATTTTGTGGGTTGCTGTTTAATTCACCTGTAGCATTATCTGAAGTTCTGAAACTTGATGGGTCTTGTACGATTAGTATTCTAAACAGGACTGTTCAGGCTAATGAATTCGGCCGGTTTGCGCTTCCTAATGTTCCTTCCTTTATGGGTAAGGTTAGAGCCAGAGCAACATGTATTCGAAATGGCAAAACTATATCTGGTCAGTCAAACTATTTTGATGTTGTTAATAATGGAACTGTTGATATAGGTGAATTTTATACAGACAATATTATTGAAACACCAACTAAACTTAAATTTTTGAATGCTCAGCCACTAGTCCTTCGTTCAATAGGTGAGTCGCAGAGATTAGATATACTTGCTAGCTATAGTAACGGAGGTTCTCAGTTACAGATTAATTCTAATCTGAATTTCTCGAGCTCAAATAATGCAATCGTTTCAGTGGATGCTAATGGTGTTTTGACAGCTCAGTCTTCGGGTTCCTCACTAATTAGTGCACGAAGAGATGGTGTAGTAGCCTTTATAAGGGTTGTTGTATCGCTATTGGGTGATGCTGATAATGATGGCATCCCCGATGACTTTGAGATAGCAAACGGTCTTAATCCAAATGATCCTTTAGATGCCCTTGAGGACAGTGACAATGATGGGCTAACTTCTCTGCAAGAATTCCAGTTAGGGACAGAAATAACTGTTGCTGATACTGATGGGGACGGAATTTTAGATGGTGAGGAGAGTGTTTTAGGGGTAGATGGATATGTTACAGATCCATTATTGGCTGATAGCGACGCAGATGGATTGACGGATTTTATTGAAGTTAGGGTTGGCTCCTCTCCTATTGATGGAAGTGATACTAATTTTAATGATGCTATCGTCAGATTGTACTCTATTCCACAAGCAGTTCAGATGACATTTAATGCTATTGATCCTGAATCAAGCAGCCAACTAAGAATTTTTGGTGAAATGGTTGATGGAAGTGAACTTGAACTTACAAGTGCTGGGTTTGGAACAAACTATAGATCATCAGATATCTCCGTTGTTAATTTTGGTTCCACTGATGGGCAACTTTTTGCGGGGCAGTCAGGTTCTGCAACTGTCACAGTTTCATCAAATGGTTATCAAGTTAACGTCCCGGTTACTGTAAAAACATTTGAGCCAGAAGCATTATCAGCGATAGCTATTCCCGGTTATGCAAATAATGTTGATGTGTCAGGTGATTATGCATTTGTTGCAGCTGGTAATGCGGGATTACAAGTTGTTGATGTTACAGATCGAACCACACCTGTAATTGTGGGAAGCTTGGATACCGCAGGTACTGCAATTGATATCAAGGTTGTTGGTAACTATGCCTACATTGCAGATGGAGCAAACGGTCTTGTGATTATGGATGTAACAAATCCGCTAACCCCATCTTTAGTTTCAACTTTTGACACAGCTGACATTGCTCAGGATCTTAAAATAGATCGTCAAATAGCCTATATTGCCAGCGGTAGTGGTGGTCTCGTTATTGTCGATGTATCCAATCCAGCCACGCCTATATCCAAGGGGCATGTAGAGTTTTCATCAGCTAAAGGTGTTGATGTTGACGGTGATACTGCAGTTGTTGTGTCTGGTTCATCAATGCATGTTATCGATGTGGCCGACATTACGACACCATTACGTCTTAGCAGCATAAATATAGGTTCTGTAAAAGATGTGGTTTTAAACGGAAATTATGCACATGTTGCAGCATATGGCACTGGATATAGAGTTATTAATATCAGTAACCGAACTAACCCGGTAATAACGGGTGGGAACGGCCAAATTGCTCCGCGTGATATAGCATTAACTGATGGCCTTGCGTTTTATGCTGAGCAACTTTTTCCTAACGTGGTTGCTTATATTAGCATTCGTGATCCAGAAAACCCTGTATTCCAGGGGACGATTAACTTATCTGCTTTCGGTGATTATGCAGGTACCGGGATTGCGATAGATTCCAGCTTTGCATACATAACTGAAGAAAGTTTTGTGGTGCGGAATGATTACAGTGGATCTGGTGATACTAAGTTATTTATAGCACAGTATCGAATGTTAGAAGATAATAATGGAGTGCCTCCCGTTGTTTCCATTACCCAACCAGGCGATACTGAAGTCGTCGTAGAGGCATCTACGATTACTGTTACAGCAGATGCTACAGATGATATTGCTGTAGCCGGTGTGTCTTTTTATGTTAATGGCAGTCTTGTATTTACTGATACGTCTGCTCCATACCAGTTACCAGTAACAGTACCTATTGGCAATGAATCAATGTCTGTTTACGCGACCGCAATTGATCTTGGCGGTAATGTTGCAAATTCTTCGATTATAAATTTAATTGTTGAACCGGATATGGATCTGGATGGATTGGGTGATAATGAAGAGGTAACCCGCTATAACACGGATCCTGCAGATTCTGATAGCGATGATGATGGTTTACTGGATGGTGAGGAAGTCTCACGTGGAACCAATCCTCTGTTGGCTGATTCTGATGGAGATGGCATAGATGATCTGACTGAAATTAACCAGCAAACAGACCCGCTGAATCCTGATGTAACTGCGCCTGTTGTAGTAAGTATTGATCCTGCAGATGCAAGTATCGATATCGCCGAAAATGCTTCAGTTATTGTGACCTTCAGTGAACCGTTATTGCCCAAATCGGTGACTGCAGAAAGTCTACAGCTATTGGACAATACGGTGCCTGTACAGGGTAGTGTGCAGCTAATTAATGGCAATGCCCAGATTCTATTTACCCCGACGGACATTTTAAAAGATTACACTCCCTATGATGTAGTGGTGAAGCCTGTGCGTGATGAGGCCGGTAATCTGTTACAGGCGGAGTTTACCAGTCGCTTTACGACAGGGAATACAATCGATACTCAAAGACCATACATGGTAAGCAGTGACCCTGCTAGTAACGCAGGGGGCGTGGCAGTGAATGCCATTATCAATGTAGTAATGAATGAGCCGATTGACCCAACAACAGTGACTACCAGCAGTTTTTATGTTTACGATACGGTCGCTAACCGAAGAGTTTCGGGGTCTGTTTCTGTCTCAGATGATAAGAAGGTCTTGTCCTTTGTACCTGATGTGGCTTATCCGGTTGGACGCTATCACTATTTCTATCTCACAAACGCTATCAAGGATCTGTTTGGTAATACCTTAAATAACACAAGCAGGTATTTCACCACCTCATTTGAAGCAGATGCGACCGGGCCAACAGTTACATTAACCAATGTTTCAAATGGCCAGACTGACCTACCAACGAATGTGCTTCTGAGGGCAAGATTCAGTGAACCGGTAAGTAATCTTTCGATCAGGGCTCTGAGCCTGTTGGATGCCAATGGTGATCCCGTTGCCGTGGATCGAAGTATTTCATCAAATCTTAGAGAAATCAGTCTGCGGCCAAGATTACCACTTGCTGTTAACAGTTCTTACCAATTTGTTATTGATGGTGTATTCGACCTGAGTGGAAATTTCCTTGCTTTGCCTGTTACTAGAAGTTTTTCTACGAGTAGTGCATCTGACACAGCGTCTGGGACAGTTTCTAAACATACCCCGGTGTCTAATGCGACAAATGTGCCGAGTAACACAAAGATCCAGATTCTGCTGAGTGAGCGTGTAGATCCGTTCTCGCTTTCGAGTGCGACAATCCAGTTGCGTGATTCAGCCGGGCGTT
>JAOULO010000021.1 GCA_029881995.1 Gammaproteobacteria bacterium | reverse complement strand
AGGTACCAGCGATGTCATTGATGGCATAACCATCAGCGGGTGTGATGATGATGTCGGTGGACTGACCAGATTTAAGTTCAATATCTGGTGAGATAGTTCCATTCGGAGCCGCTGTGGTATCGACTACAAAGGTCTGGATAAAGTTAGCCGTGATGGTACAGTTTTCGAATATACCAGCCGTGGTATAAGTAGACTCGCCATATCCATCACCCGTGTTGAGTGTGACACCACAACCAGTTACCGAATCAATAGCATTGCTCGGATCCGGTGTGACGGTAAAGGTATGTGTTTCATCTAGAAGTATTGGTTGACTCAATGGTGAGATACTACCATTGCCAGTACCTACTTTAGCAGTGATGGTAAAGGCATCTTTAAATACTGCGGTGACACTACAGTCAGCAGTAATCGCGGTAGTCTCATAAGTGGATTCACCAAATCCATCGCCATCTTTGAGTGAGACACCACAACCAGTGCCAGTAACAGACTGAATACCATAATTGAGGCTTGGCGACACGGTAAAGATTGTAGTTAAGTTGTCTTTGACCGTTTTGCTGGTGGGATCGATGCTGCCACCGGTACCTGCTGAGGCTGTTATGTTGTGAGTAGCAATAAAGCTGGCAGTGACGGTACAGTCTGCTGTTACATTTCCAGTTGTATAATTTGCACCATCAAAGTCGTTACCTGTACTTAGGCTGACGTCACACCCAGTAACCGTATCAATGGCATAGCCTACAAATGGTGTAACAGATATGGTAGTTTCTGCACCTGATTTTATGACAGCACCAGTAGATATTTCACCATCTGTCGTGGTTACTGAAGTACTGATAACATGGGTCTTAATAAATTCTGCAGTTACGGAACAGTCGGCAGTTGGAATAGCATTATAGGTTAATGCAGTAAATTCATCTCCACTTTGTATTCCACCACAGCTATTGCTATGACTTGCAATAGCATAACCAGCATCGGGGTCAATCACGATCTCAGAACTGACGCCATCTTTAAGCAGGTCTGGTGTTGCCGTGATAGTACCGTTGGAGCTCGGTATGGTGGTGATGGTGTGGGCCTTAACAAATTCAGCAGTTACGGAACAGGAAGCATCTGGAGTTATGTTATAAGTATATGAAGTAAAGTCGTTTCCAACAGGTGTACCACCACAGCTGTTGGTATGAGTTGCAATGGCATAACCTGAAGCTGGTGTTATAACGATCTCCGTGCTATCACCAGCTTTTAATAGAGCTGGTGTTGCTACGATAGTACCATTGGCACCCGGAGTGGTGGTGATGGTGTGTGCCTTGATGAAACTGGCTGAGACAGAGCAGTCTGAAGTTGGTGTTGTGGCAATAGATATCGAACTAAAATCATCACCAGTAACTATGCCATCACAGGTATGTACTAACGTCTCAATAGCATAACCATCAGCTGGATCAATTATGATAGTGGTGCTATTGCCGTCTTTCAGTAAAGTTTGTAGTGCATTGACTGAACCATTGGGGCCATGTCCTATATTGATAGTATGGGCCTTGATAAAGCTTGCAGAAACAGAACAATCAGCAGTTAGAGTTGTATTGATTGAGATCGAACTAAAATCATCCCCAGTTGGTGTGCCGCCACAGCTATTGCTATAGCTTGCTATGGCATAACCAGCATTTGGAGTAATTTCGATATTGGTGCTGCTTCCCCAATCCACAGTCGGGCTACTGGGGGAGATGCTGCCATTATCACCTGCACTAGTGGTAATGGTTAGCTGAATGAGACTGAAGGAAACTTCGACGGTACAGTTGGCAGTGATTTCTCCCGTAGTATAAGTATTACCAGAAAGTGTGCCTTCACAACCACTGGCAGATGATATTAGATAGCCTTCATCGGGAGTAATGCTTAGCTGGGTTGATTCACCCTCTGTAACTGATGCGCTTTCCGGGTTGATACTGCCACCGATACCTACCGAGGTGCTGACGGTGTGAGTTGGTGTGGCTGGTTCGCCTCCACCACCACCGCCGCCGCCTCCACCACAGGCGGCAAGACTGAAGATAGCGGCAATCAGAAAAATAGAATGCCTGAAGCGGCGGGACAAACCCGCAGTGTCGATAGCTGTCATTTCCTTTTCCTCCCCCTGTGCTAAGGAGATAGTTGTGGCAGCTATAAATAGGGCTGTTGCTATTGGCTAAAAGCCAGATGTTATTATTATCGATCCCTGTTTATAGTATGCCTTTCCCTTGCTCTTCGGCAGACCTGTTATTCACCATCTATGAGGTTTGTAAGCAGGTCATTGCGTGAATATGTTGGTTTTCACGCCTTTATCGAAGCAAGTATACCCGATTAATTACTAAATGTGATCTGTATCACACTTTTATGCTGGCCAAATATTAACCAATTTTTACAAATATCACAATATTTATATGGTATTTGTATTATAAAAACTAAGCTTATAAATCAGAGGGTTAGTTTAGTCTCTAGTATTAATCTAAATATATCAATGATTTAAATTCATCATGTGGGTGCTATTTATAGGTAAATTACTAGTTCATAAATCTAATCGGCAGCTAAGTCGTACAGGATATACTTTGCCAATGCGTTATGAGGATAAAAAAACTGGGATGGCAGCCTGGCCAACATCTATTATCGCCATGCTGGACACGATGAAGGCGTACTTTCCACTGAAGCCTGAAACCCAGGCCAGTCTGGCCACGCTGGCCAAGCCCACTAACCTGGCAAAGGGGGAGTATTTCCTGAAATCTGGTGATACCCCGACCTCTCTGGCATTTGTCTATTCCGGTTTGCTTCGCGCCTTCACCACGGATGTGGAGGGTCGAGAATATAATAAAATTTTCTTCGCAGAGGGTAGTTTCCCTGCGGCCATGGTGGCCCTGCTCACAGGAGAACCCTCCAGGTTTGCCATTGAGTGTCTGGAAGATTGTCAGTTACTGGAAATTAATCACGCAGCCTATCGGCAACTGTTGCATGAATCGGATGATCTAAAGCTGTTTCATATCCGCTACCTGGAACAAAACTGGATTATTGAAAAGGAGCGCCGGGAAGTAGAGCTGGTACAGGCCGATGCGACAGACCGTTATCTTGCATTTTTGCAGCGACATCCCGGCCTGCAAGAACGTCTGCCTCAATATCACATTGCATCCCATCTTGGTATTACACCTACTCAGCTCAGCCGAATCCGAAAACAAATACTAGAAACGGCCTAGCCTTATCAACCTATGTAAATGAACAAGCGGTCTGGTAAGGACATACTTGGCCAATGAATCTGTATCTATTATTGCTGGCTTTCATCGCAGGTGCGGCCATTGCGGCACAGGCCAGCATGAATGCCCAACTAGGTGTCATGTTAAACAGCAGCATATTGGCGAGTATGTTCGCCTTTCTGTCAGGCCTGTTATTTATCTCGGTGTATTTTGTATTAACAAGTCAAACATGGCCGAATCAGCAACAACTGATTATTGTCCCCACTTACCTCTGGTTTGCCGGTGGCTTGTTGAGTGCCTTTGCCATTACCAGTTTCTACTGGCTGATCCCGCAACTGGGTGTGAATGTACTGATATCGGTAGCCCTGACAGGCCAGCTGGTTTTTTCCATGCTGGCAGCACACTTTGGCTGGTTTGAGTTACCGGTTGCGACATTTACTCCATTGAAGTTGCTGGGTAGTTTGTCACTTTTATTAGGTATTGTATTAGTCAACTTATAAGGGACAGGTAAATGGAATTTGAATGGCAGTACATAACAGAAAATATCGATTGGAATGAATTATCTGAACTATATCGACGCGCACCTTTAGGCGACAAATCGGCACAAGACCTTGAAACGGTTTTTAAAAACAGTCGCTATGGCTGCTTTGTTTTTCATAAGACTAAATTAGTTGCAGCAGGCCGTTGTCTGGCTGATGGTGTTGATTGTGCGTATCTTTGTGATATTGCCGTCCTGCCCGAATATCAGGGGAATGGCATAGGTGGTGACATAATTAAAAAGCTGCTTGATGATGCAATGGGGCATAGGAAGATTATTTTATATGCTGCCCCAGGAAAAGAAAGTTTGTATAAGAAGTATGGATTCCACACCATGAACACTGCAATGGCGATATTCAAATATCATGATAACGCATTATCGATAGGGCTGATAAGTTAACCTGTTAAGCTAGATTGCATAAAAAAGCCCCGCATGAGCGGGGCCGAATTGATCTTAATATTAAATCTTAACTACAGGTATCAGTGTCAGTGCGGTAGTTAAGTGTTGTGGTGTTACTAGCAGTGATATTGATGCTGGTGCAGTCTACATTTCCATCTGCTTTCATTCTCACAGTGTAGGTACCAGCAGGTAAACTAATTTTACTGGTTCCATCACTACGTGTGCCAATACCAAGGAAAAATCCACTTCCATCATACACCTCGTAGCTGAAGCCACCAATTGCCGTTGAACCATCACTGGTGATATTTGTACTCAGCACACCGCCATCAGGTAATGTGATGGTGCCGAGATCAGTGTTGCTGCTATTAGTTGCACTTACATTTGTAGCAGCAGCAGTATTGGTAGCACCATTATAAATTGATGATCCGTAGCTACGTACATCATCAACGAGTAACATCAGCCTGGCTGTGGCGTTGATGTTACTATATAAGGTTACAGTACCATCACTACTAGATATTTCCTGGCTGATGAGGGATCCATCTGACGTGTTGTTAAGAAATAGTTTCCCCTGACTTATTGGGTTGCCAGAAGTGTCTTTCAGGGTTGCAGTTATTGTTCCTACAGGGCCGGTGAAATTAACTGTCTGGTTACTGGCACTCATGTCTGGATTGACGGCAGGGTTACCATAGCTTTGGACAGAATAAGTTCGAGGCTGCAGCCAGATACGATAATATCCATTTTTATTCGTACGTAATCTGAATGAAGGTCCACCACTATTAATTCTGAGTCGTATGCCTGTTACAGGGTTGCCGCCGACGTTGTCCAGCACCTGGCCACTTAGCTTGTAGCCTTTGCTTAACGTAAAGTTGCGGGATGTTGTTGTGCCAGCAGCAAGTGTGACTTTTTGAGCTTTTCTCCACGTGAAAGTGCCATCTGCACCATCATATACTTCTGAAGCATAGGGAAGGAGAGATTTGTTGCGTGCAACGAGTATGTAATCTCCAGGTGCGACGACCATTTTATAAGAGCCATCGGCCTTGACTCTGGGAAAACCGATTGGTATGAAGTTTGTATAGTTACGTATTATGACTCGAACATTAGCTAGGGCAGTGCCTTCAGCTAAGCTGCCACCAGCGGCTGCGGTAACTGTACCCTGGAGTAATGCGCCGGCTTCCAGCGAGAAATCTTTGGTCACAGTTGTTGTATCGGAGACAGTAATGGCAGTGGCATCGAATGGGATATAGGCCTTCCCACCTGTTGACCACCATTCACTGGCCGACATATCAGCTGCTTTAAAATTCAGGGCACCAAGGATGTATTTCTTACCCGCACCATTAGGTACGCGTACACAGTAGGCACCGGCTGAGTTAGTACGACTCTTGGCACGAGTTACCCAGTTATCAAAATCACGTACCACAATGCGGATACCACTAAGTCCTACACCACTGGCATTTTTGACCGTACCACAGATTTGTCCGCCAGCTGTTGTACTGGCCAGCATGTTGGCAGCTTCTTCATCATTATTGACTGCCGTTTTAATCGCTGTTGAAAAAGCCGATACGGTTGCTGATGTCCCGGTGAGATCGGTGGTTTCGGCAATTTCTTCAACGAAGGAGCGGATTTCTGCACCAATTTCACCTGTCACTTTCTCCAGGTCTGTTGCTGTTGAGACCTGTGCAGTAATTAGTTCACTAGTGGCGTGTGATATGGGATCGATGTCAGAGGCATTTTCAAAAACACGTGCCTCGATATTTGAACTATTGCCCTTGGCGCGTAGCACGTATTTACCTGAAGGATTAAAACTTCCGCTAACACTCAGTGAGTATTTACCATTGGCATCAGTCACGGCTTTACCAATACTGGCACCCACCTGAGTACCACTAGCATCAACTTCGATCAATTCCACATTAATGCCGGCACCGACCGCAGAAACGCCACTTAAGGCTGAGATAGCCTGCTTACCGAAAAAGGTATCAGCAAGCATTTTTTTCAAGCCTGTGGGTGGGTTAAAAGCAATAGAGCCACCAGGAGCTGAAACGGTTCCACTCAGGGAGGTTGAACTTGCAGGGGTAGTATTGCTATCACTACTACACGCAACAAGTAGCGATAGACTGGAAACCATGCTCATTGCTATTGTTTTATTCTTCAATCGATGAAAGAGGTGTTTGTTATCGCTATACATCTAAGTACTCCTTATTTAATTGTTGTGATTCCAAAGAACAGGTATAGATGCTTATCTTTGGGTGGCGCTATGTTGTATGCGACTTGTGTCGGCAGTATTGTTGGGAATCTTTATAAATGATAATGGTAAAAACCAATTTATGAATAACAATTTGCTACTCAATTAAGCTTATGATTACTGTTGATGTTTGAAGTAGGCAGATATATTTTTTTCGGTATTGGCTCAATAAAGCAGACTTGCTGGTATCAACAGTGTTACAGGTAAGATGATTAATATGAGGCAGCGTCCCGTGATGTGGGCTTGAAGACAAAATTAATGATAATGATGTTGTAAAAAAAGCGCCCCAGAGGGGCGCTAAAGAGACGATTGTTTGAATGACTTAGTTAACTGGAATGGCAATATACTGCCCGGCACCTTTTTGGCTATTACCTTCGTCAGTAGTACCTTGTAAGGCCGTGAGGATAATGATGTTACCGGACTCAGAAATAAACCCAGCCCAATAGTGTAAATAACCCTCATTGTTTTGAGCAAAGGCGATGTTTCCATCGGTACCCACGAAAACGGGTGTAGTTGTTGAGTAGGTTTCAGCTACCGTAGTGACACTGAAATCACCTTTATTGCTTACCTGGCTCATGCGGTCTACACCATTAATGGACACCGTGACTTTTGAGGCATCTGTATTAAAACTGATAGTGTCATCGTCTCCACGGAATCGATTGATTTCGATCTGCCCAGAAGTATTCATGATCTTTTCAAGTCCGATCAGACGGTAGGTACGGTTTGCCAGGTCAGGGGTGTTCGCTGGTTTTCTGACGGCTATCAGGTTTGACAGGGTTGAAGATTTTATGATTTCTCCACCACCTTCCATAAATATTTTTTCAGCACCAGTACTGACAGTCGTAAACAGCTCTCCACTTGTGCTGGCAAAACCCGTTATGGAGTTACCAGAATCATCTTTGTATGTGAGAGCACCGTTGGATTCGGCTGTTAATGTTCCAGCGGCTGGGCTGACAGGGGGAGGAGTTATGATTGTGGCTGTTCCATCACCTTGTGGAGTAAATACTACCGTTCCCCCTTCAAGGCCAGCGATGCTGGTTTTGCCAGCACTAATATTGATTGACTGGATGCCAACGGACAGGCCATATTTCCCTGAGCCATGTGTGAATTGGTGACCCATGAATACGGCACCATAGTTGCCATCAAGAGTTGAAATATTAAAACCTGAGGCCTGTTTCGCAAACACTGACATTTCAAATTGAGCATCATGGCCAACCTTTTCATTTGGATCGATGGCCGTTTTGGCCTCATTGGTACGGAAGATCACAGACCGATCGATAAAGGTTGAGAAGTAAATGCCATCCACTCCACTGTTATAGGCCTGTTCCGGGGACGGTAATTCACGAGCACCGTGGTTATTGTCAGGGGCCCACAGATATTCTTCAAAGGGGAAGTTAAAGAAAATATTGCCATCAGCGTCTACCTGGCCAATGTTACTGTAACTTCCATCATCGGTACTGCTATCCAGTTCATACCAGATATAGTAATCTATATTATTGGGTGTTGAGTTTTGGGTATAAGAAAAGTTATCTGATCCAAACTTCAGTCCTAACTTATTGTCTCCCTCATCCACTAGTATGGCATTACCAGCGCTACCATCAGCAGTTTGTGCGGCATTCGAATAAGCGAGGGGGTCATTAAAATACTGGAAGCCCATACCTCTATCAGTAAAATGCACACCACCTGCAACTGAGCTGGCCAGACCGGGTTCGGCCGCTGCAGCTGCAATGGCAGTGTCAACCGTATCTCCAAGTTCAGCTTCCAGTTTTTCCAGCATACTGCTCATGTCTGAGGTTGCAGCCAGATCAAACTCTTCGGCCTTACCAGAAAGGACGATGACAGCATTCACCGGTATTTCTGATAGCTTGGCGCCCTTGTCGATAAACTTTTGCAGTATAAATTCAGAAAGGGGTGTGATATCCACAGCCTTTTCTACTACCTGAGCACGTAGTTCCCGGTCTTTACCCGTAATGCGTACCACCAGATTGGCCGCAAAATCGAGCCCGGCAGGCAGCGCCAGTCTGTAGGTCCCCGTGATAGATGTGACTGTTTCTGCCAGTACTTCACCAACTTGCTTACCCGAATCATCCACCTTGATTAATTCAACCTTGGCACCTGGGACCGGTTCAAGTCCGGTAATTCCTGCTGCAGCAACAGGGAAGAAAAACTCACCCATGGCATACATGAGATCCTGGTTTTTATACTGAGCCAGCTGGTCAGAGGTAACCTGAGCAACACCCGATACCTCTTTTGCCTGGCCGCCGCCATCTCCACCAGTTCCTGCACTACCGCCACCACCACCACCGCAGGCCGTAAGAAAGATCAGGACAAGGGAAAACAGGGCGGCACTCAGAATATTTCGTCTGAAGGCAAGCGTTAAAATTGAATTGATTGACAGATGGTTCATTTTTAAATCTCCGACGAGTTGAAAAAGTCCATTAAAGTAGAGAAGGGTATGCCAGTTATAATCTGTACAATGCGTGATTGTATGCTGATAAGAAAATGTGGGCATCACCCATATGGGTGAAAAATAAATCTGAAATTAATGGTTGGTTATGTAATGTTCAGTTTGTCGGATTGATTAACGCATCTGAGACCTTTATTAGAACACGTGCATAATAAAAATTATTATCTTTCAGATAGATAAATATTTTTTAACCTATATGGGTGAGTCGATATTAATTACAAACGGATAATCCTGTATTAAGTATTCTTCAGTAACCGGTTGTTTTGAATGGAATGAGTAGAGTTGGCACTGTCTTTGCTAATACTGCATGGTGAATAAATAATGGAAGATGAGAAAAGTGAAAAAAAATAAATCAAACCTTAAAGTAGGACTGATAAGTATTTTCTGCGTGTGTGTATCATTTAGTACACATGCGGCATATATATCTGATGGACAAGTTATTACAAACGATACTACTGGACTTGAATGGTTGAGCTTATCATCAACCAGGGGAATGACCTATGCAAATGCCTTGTCGAGCAATGCAGCAAATGGTTGGCGATATGCGAGTAACAATGAAGTTGTTAGTTTATTTAATGACTTCTTTTCTGGTTATGTCACAAATACTACCCAAGGTAGTTCAGTTTATAGCAATAGTCATAGTTCTAGTTCATACCCGTGTGGACTTGGTGGTACGTGTTATTCTTCCCGAACGAGTTCAACTCCTGACTCAGCTTATACGCAGTCCCAGCAATATAGTGATATTAGTAACTGGTTTTCATTCTTTGGTACGACTTATTACAACAGCTGGTCTAGTGGGTTTAGTCAGGGTGCTATAGGTCTTTATCGTGATGAAATGGGAGCATTGCGAGAGCTGGGAGCAGGCAAGAGTAGCTCTTCATCATATAGCTCATCTTATAGCAACAACTATGTAAATGGTCCTGACTTTGCCTTTATTCATAGTGAAAATGATTATTCGATCTATGGTACTTTTCTTGTACGCTCAAATATAGTAACTACAGTGCCAGAACCAGGGGTTTGTGCGCTAATGTTATTTGGGCTCGTGGGATTTGGCATTGCAAGACGAAGAATAAAATAGTTTATAAGAAGCAATACATAAACAGGCCGCTTTAGCGGCCTTTTCTTATTGGCTGTTTCAGCAAGATGAAATCAGGTTCATTAGTCTGTGTGATCTTCTCAGACCTTAATGCCCAGGGGCTGGTTTAACAGGGTGCGAACAAGGTCTACCTGTCGGTTACAGTCTGTTTTACGAAAGATAGTCTTTAGTTGGGACTTAACAGTATTTGTAGAGACATTGTTTATCTCTGCTATCTGCTCAATCGTTAATCCATTCACTATACCAATTGTTACAAGAGACTCGGCTTCGGTAAGGCTAAATCGTGATTTTAGTGACTCTGTTGAGATTGAGGAACCGGCATTGGGATCGCTTAGATAGACTAAAGCAAGAGGCTCGTCTGAAGCTGTGGGGAGATCGTAGTCCTGACTATCACAATGAGTCACTAAAATAGTCAGAGGGTTATGAGCTTCATAGTGTTGAAGATATAAAGTCCTGCTTGTAGGCTTACGTGATGAGTCGCTTTGACTCTGAACTTCCGCAATACATTTACTGAGTTTTTTGTTTTGTTCATTGCTGGTGGCACATAAGCCAAGTTCATTTAGCTGAATTGCGGGGTGAGATTGAATAATCGAATCTGCAACGGGGTTGGAAAAGACGACGTGTCCCTGTCTGTTAACAACAACAACACCCAGTGACAAATGTGATAAGCCGGTACTAAATGCCTTTTCACGTAGACGCAATTGCTTAAATACCTGCTGTATGCGCATGGCTCTTTGTATATGGGGTAATAAACCAGACAGTGCATCGAGTCGGGCAGGTTCAAAGGCTCCCATACCCTGGCTGCGATGAAGCCCCAAACCGACAATCCAGTCGTCGTCATTAAACACATTCATGCCCGCCACATAATGAATGTTAACGGGTTTATTCATTAACCGGTGATAGATACCATGCTTGAAATCAGGCTCATCCGGGTTATAAATATTCCGCGCCTTGCCGGCGGGCTCTTTGGCCATAATCTTAAAAGCTGGATCGATATTGGCAAAACCATGGTTATAGGCATAAAGGCCTGCCTTGGGTATACCGTAGCCGTACATACTAAAGGTACGTTTCTTTTTGTGTGATTTAACAAACAGGGCAGCAGAGTTGGAATTAACTAGTTGACTTATTCCATGTAGGGCCTTTTCCCAGTGATCAGGTTGATAAGCGGCCTCATAAATTTCACCAACAACATCCAGTATCTCAGTGGTCATGTCATTTGACCCCACTCCAAATAGATATAAAGTAAATCCTGTAATTTAAGAATGACTCAAAAATGATTAGCTGGCAATACGGCTACCTTCAGTGCTCCCATTGTAGACCTGGTATAAAACAATTGACCATTTTTTAACCAATAAAAGTGTGCTTATAAAACTTCAAAGTTAAATTATCAGGTTTTGTACTGATCTGTGATCTATTTCGCTATGCAGTGGAACCTTTCTGGTCGAACACACGTGTTAATAATCAAGTAATGGGTCGACGCCCTTTTGATAGACGCTTGCATAGACAATGATGATTGGAGGTTTGAAATGGTAAATAAGAACAGATTTTTACTCACGGCGATGGCCGCTGGCGTAATCGCTGGCCTGGCTGCCTGTGGGGGTAGTAATGGTCCAAGTAGCACCGGCACCACTTCGACAGGACCAACACGAGTGGTTACCGGTCCGATCACTGCCTTTGGTAGTGTTTATGTTAATGGTGAAAAGTTTGAAACTGATGACGCGGCAGTTTACGTCGAAGACAGTGAGTCTAATGAAGGCGAACTGCGAGTTGGTATGAATGTTACGGTGAAATCTTCATCGGATGGTACAGCCGATTCTATTCATTATGATGATGATGCGGAAGGTGAGGTGCTTAGTGTTGAAGTTGGTGTTGATAATACCGGAACAATGAATGTTATGGGGCATGATGTAACAGTCGATACCAATACCATTTTTGAAAGTAAAGTTCCGGAAATTACACAGGCTTCAGAAATTACTATAGGTAATATTGTTGAAGTATCAGGTACTTCTTCTGGCACCGGCGGTATCCTGGCCACTCGTCTTGAGGTAAAGGCCCTTGACCTGGATTTTTATATTAAAGGTGACCACGACAGCATGGAAGTGAAAGGCAATGTTTCTGGCCATGTTGTGGATGCTGGAACCTTCATGATTGGTAATATTACAGTTTCCTATACTGATGTAGTGGTTGACGATAGTATGCCTGCTGGTAACTGGGACGGTCTTTATGTAGAAGTCAAAACTGTAGAAAGCATTGTTGGTAATACAATGGTTGCCTCTAAAGTTGAACTGGAAGATGGCGGCAGCAAGGGTGAACATGACGATGATGATGAGCTGGAAGTCAAAGGTGAAATCAGTGAATATGTTGATGGAACGTCATTAACTGTAAATGGCCATACTTTCCTGATTGATGCCAACACAACTTATGATGAAGGAAAATCAGCTAATGATCTGGATGTTGGCGTTATGGTTGAAGTTGAAGGTTATACCGATGCCAATGGTAACCTAGTTGCCAAAGAGATCGAGCTTGAAGATCATGATGAAGGCATGGGGTCTGATGAAATCGAAGGCACTGTCAAAATCGTTGGTTCAGTAGTTGATAACGACGGTACGATTGAAGTTACGGATAAGCATGATATGACAGTAACTATCGTGGTTAACAGCAACACCATTATGCACGACGACAGTTCAGCTAAGGTAACCAATTTCAACCTGAGTATGTTGAAAGATGGTGAAACAGTTGAAGTACATTATGTCACTGAGGGTGATGTAAATACTGCCACTAAACTGGAGCGTGAAGATCCAAAAGAACCAGAAATGGCACCAGCTCCAGAAACAAAAACATCAAAATAAGCATTCTAAGCCAATGCTAAACAAAACCCGGATCATCTGATCCGGGTTTTTTTATGCTTCACTGTAAAATCTGCGCAAATAGCTGAATGAGATCGTTGCGGCCAGCTCTTAAATCCCTTATTATAATTCCACAATAATTAGCTGGATTTGGACTATATCCAGTCGGGGCAGGAAATGGGCGAGGGGAGAGATGGACTCGTTAAGTAAGTTTCAGGAAAGATCGACATTCAAATATAAAAATCGGGCAGCCGCCAATCTGAATAAGTTCACACCTTCAAGGGGTGAGCGACTGTGTCATGCCGATGCCAGTCTATACGATATAATTCCAGAGCCTGCCAGGTTGCAGCCATTGTCGGATGAAGGCATTTATAGTATTAAACCCAAACGATATCGATAGATATCCATTCTTTATAATTCTTAACATGCATTGAGCCTTGTTCATGTCACATAGCAATATGTTATGGTAGGTATTAGCGCGTCTGGTCTAAAGTCGATAATAATTTATATTCTCATTTGATATAAGGAAGGCAGATAAAATGGATCTTTTTCTAGCCCTGTATCTCTACCTTTTTGTGATTGTAGCCGTGGTCTGGTTTATAGGTGCCTTGCTACACAAAAAGATATTCCAGAAAAATCACCACTATCTTGCCTGGACTTTAGGTATCACCCTTAAATTCTCCGCTGTTGTTGGTGGTCTTGCATCGATAATTTGTGTTTATCTAATACATCAAACACATAGTTTTGGTGCTTTTGCGATGTTTATAGGGTCATGGTCAATACCACCATTGGTGATGTTTTTAACAACACTAACCATGGGGTCGAGCTTGTGCTGTTGGGCTTATTTCAAACCGGAAATATTTTTAAAAAGAGATATTTCAATATTACCAACCGATCGTGCAGTACGAATATCATCGGGTGTCTTGTTATTGTTGCTATCTGGCATACTTTATTATGTGTTACCCAGCTTTCATTTATCACCTTATGAGTCGCTTTCAGAACAAAGTAATACTCACAGCCTAATACTTCAGGCCTGGCGTCCGGGTAAAGATGAGTTATATGTAAACAGGAAGCGTGTCGATATCATAACCATTAAGCGTGAACCTGATTCTGGTGTGAACATGAGGTTTCACATAGATCTTGATTGGCGTGGCAGGGCAATGCTGGAGGTTCTCAGGCCACCTTATAGCGGATATGAAACTTTATACCTGCCCTTTAAAAAATCGACTTATGAAATTAAAGAGGGTGAATTGGTAAAACTAAAGTGAAGCTATCTAGTAGAAATGATTAAACCGTGTAGTACTACTACACGGTTATCATGCTGGTAACCAAAGTATTTTAGAACAACCCCTTGTTCAACCACATATGCACCCAGATACTGGCGCCATAACCAAGGGCAATGGCAGGTGTCCACTTTAGGTGAGCAAAGAAGGTGTACTTACCTCTGGCCTGTCCCATCAGGGCAACCCCAGCGGCAGAGCCAATGGATAATAAGCTACCGCCCACTCCGGCGGTCAGGGTTACCAGCAACCACTGGCCCTGAGACATTTCCGGCTGCATGGTCAGTACCGCAAACATGACCGGGATGTTATCGACGATGGCAGACAGGATGCCTACTGCAATATTAGCTTCAGTGTGGCCCCACTGGTTATACATTATCTCGGATGTCAGGGCGAGGTAACCCATAAAACCGAGTCCACCGACACATAACACCACACCATAAAAGAACAGTAGGGTGTCCCACTCGGCGCGGGCGATCTTGTTGAAGATATCAAAGGGCACCACATCACCGATCATCTTGTCGGCCTTTTCCTCGTCATGAGGCGTGGCACTGGGTTGCTGATGATGTGTCTTGCGCAGATAAAAACCAAACAGTTGCAGGTATGACAGACCGGTCAACATGCCGATAACGGGTGGCAGGTGCAGGAAGTTGTGGAAACAGACCGCAGTAATAATCGTCAACAGGAACAGGGCAATAATCCGTTTCGCGCCACGGCGCATGACTACCAGTTCATCACTGGCCGTTGGCTGTTCATTGGGAATCGCAAAGTGCATGATGGCAGCGGGGATCAGGAAGTTAACTGCAGCTGGGACAAACAGGGAAAAGAAACCCCAGAAGTCGACAATACCTTTTTGCCAGACCATCAGTGTCGTGATATCACCAAAGGGTGAGAAGGCACCACCAGCATTAGCCGCCACCACGATATTAATACAGGCCAGACTGACAAAGCGAAGATTGCTGCCACCTACCGCCATGACCACGGCGCACATCAACAGGGCGGTGGTCAGGTTATCGGCCACGGGTGAGATAAAGAAGGCCAGTACACCCGTCAGCCAGAAAAGTTGACGCAGACTAAAACCTTTGCGGATCAACCAGGAACGCAGGGCATCGAATACCATGCGCTCTTCCATGGCATTGATATATGTCATCGCCACCAGCAGGAACAACATCAGCTCGCTGTATTCCAGCAGGTTGTGTCTTACAGCCTGTTCAGCAGCGTGGTTTAAACCATTATTGGCATACACAATGGCAATGAGTACCCAGATGATACCGGCGGCAAGGATCACCGGTTTGGATTTACGCAAATGGGTAAACTCCTCCGCCATGACCAGGATATACGCGATAATAAAAATCACAATAGCAGCAATACCCACGCCATGAGTTGTGAGGTCGAGTGTTTGACCGGCAGTGGCGGAAGCAAAACTAAGGCTGGGTAATAAGAGCAAAGTCATGAATGTCAGCAGTTTATGCATTGTAGTTTCCTTTTCTTAGGGCAAAGTCTGCCAGTGGACCTGCGTAAAATGATGCAGGCCCGATAGGCAAAAAAGTTTTGGATGTTTTTAAAAGACCAGGTTTAACATGGTTAGTGACACCACCAGGAACAGCACGGTCATGATGCCACCGGCCTTCATAAAGTCAGGCACGCGATAGCCAGCTGGTCCCATGATCAGGGCATTTACCTGATGGGTCGGGATCAAAAATGAATTTGATGTGGCGATGGCCACAGTCAGAGCAAATACCGCCGGGTTGGCACCGGCACCAATGGCAATATTCACTGCGAGTGGTACCAATAATACGGTTGCACCGACATTGGACATCACCAGGGTAAAGAAGGTAGCCAGTATGGCAACGGCGGCCTGCAGTACCCATATCGGTACATCACCTAACAGGGTCAGAGTCTGTTGTGCAATCCAGGCAGCGGTACCGGAACTCTCCACGGCACCACCCAATGGGATAAGACTTGCCAGCAGGAATACCGTCTTCCAGCTTACGGCTTCATAGGCTTCGTCCATGCTCAATACACCCGAGAGGATCATGCCGAGGGCACCGACCAGTAATGAAATGGAAAGACGTAAATCAGAGAACAGTACCAGACTTAGTGCAATACCAAAGAACACCAGAGCAGAACAGATCTTATGTGGTCGCAGTTCTTCATGGGGATATTCTGTTGTGACAACCACAAAGTTACGATCTTTCTCGAGTCGGGACAGTGCATCCCAGGTGGTGTGTACTACCAGAGTATCACCGGCCTGTAGTGGCATATCACGTACACCTTCACCTTCACGGTAGGTTTCACCACCACGGTGCAGTGCCAGCATGGAAACACCATAGGTCTTACGCATCCATACGTCATGAGCACTCTTACCAATCAGGTTTGAGCTAGGGGGAATAACGACTTCACCAACACCGGCCTTAGTCGCCGCCAGTAGATCGTTAAAGGTCTCCAGGTCATAACGAACCTGTAACTTATATTTATCTGCAAAATTTTTCAGTGCGGTATCTGAGCCAATGACACCAAGAACGGTATTGGCGGTTATGCCGACATCGCGGGCCAGACCACCAGGACCAACTCGGACATCATCGGGTGAGCGCATGGCACCAATCACACGAACCTTTTCTGCATGCTCAACATCGTCCAGCATTTTGCCAACCAGCGGGCTGCTTGGTGGAACAACCATTTCATAAAGATCGTACTTCACGCCATAGGTGTCCTGGAAATAATCCATGGCGGCGGTCGCCTCCACACCTTCTGTCTTACGCGCTGGTAACACAAAGCGACCAGCAAACACGAAATACAGGATTCCGGTGGCAACCAGTGCTACACCAATCGGTGTCACAGAAAACAGACCAAAGGTTTCCATCTGCTGTGCTGCCGGCAGGGTTTTATTGGAAGTAAGGATCAGGTCATTTAACAAAATCAGTGGGCTGGAACCGACCATAGTAATGGTGCCACCGAGAATGGCACAAAAGCCCATGGGCATTAACAGGCGCGACATGGGCAGCCCGGTGCGTGCAGAAATACGGCTGACCACTGGCAGGAACAAAGCGGCGGCGCCCACGTTCTGCATAAAGGAGGAGATGAAGCCCACGGTACTGGAGATAATGGGAATAATGCGAGCCTCGTTTTTACCGCCGACGCGTAGAATGAAACTGGCCACGGAGCCCATGATACCGGTCTTGTCCAGGCCGGCACCGATGATCATGACGGCAATGATGGAAATGACCGCGTTGCCGGCAAAGCCATCAAACAGGTGGCGGGGGTCAACCAGGGGTTTTTCGAGACCCATCGATGGTCCCATCAGCCCGCTCAGTCCCAGCAGTACCATTATACTGACCGCCGCGACATCAACCGGGACCACCTCAAAGGCGAACAGGTAGATGGTCAGGATCAGGATGGTCATAACCCAGGCAATCTCGGTTGAGGGGACAACCGTAGTTAAAAACAGGCCTATGGCGATAAAAATAACAGCAGCAACCAGACGCTTGACCAACTGGTTGGGGTCTACGGGACAGCCCATCCGGATCTCCTAATACTTTGTTTTGTCGATGAAATCAGGCCATTGTTGTGAGCGGTAAATCGCAACCACAGGGCCTTTTTAAATGATAATTAGAGATTAATTATATACTAAACAGGAATATGCTTTAAGCTGTAGGGTATGATATTTATAGCCATCATATGAAAATTATTCATATGCTGAAGATTCTAGTTATTATCGCCATGCGCCTTGGTACGCTTAAGAATTGACCTTTGGGGCCAGTGCGAGTAGTTTTGGCCGTTCCAGGAAACATACCATTTATATATAGTATCCAACAGGGATGAGCCAGATGAAAATACTTGTGGTTGATGACCACCCTTTATTCCTCGAAGGTATACGTACGGTGCTGCCACAACTGGGGACTGACGTTTCAATTCAGTCCAGTGGCAGTTGTGAAGAGGCCATGAGCTGTCTGGATGAGGACTTCGATCTGATCCTGCTGGATATCAACCTGCCAGGTATGTCCGGTCTGGAGGGCATGCAACAGATTCGACACCAGGCCCCGGCCACCCCTCTTGTGGTAATGTCTGCCTCGGAAGATCGTAACAAGGTGATGCAGGCCATCGAACAGGGTGCTAAAGGCTACATCCCAAAATCATCCACACCTGAAATTATTCTCACTGCCCTGCAACTGGTGTTATCCGGTGGGGTGTACTTACCCATGGCCATACTGGATACCGTCAATTCCTCCCAATCAAAAACCACCAATGATGAGGGGCAGTCACTGACGCCTCGACAGGTCGACGTCCTGAAGTTACTGGCCGAGGGGCATTCCAACAAGGCCATTGGCAATCAACTGGATATGGCCGAGAACACTGTGCGGGTCCATGTTAGTGCTATTCTACGTTTTCTTGATGTCGGTAACCGAACCGAGGCCGGCCTGGCAGCTTCGCGTATGGGCTTAATTACGGAAACAGAGTTTTAGTTCATAGGTGATAGTTTGGTCATCCTCTCCCACAGGGAGTGGGCTGGGCGAGGGGATAGTTAGCTTGTGCTTTTTTATCACAGCTAACTTAATTATTCACAGTGTTAGCCTCAGCCTGTTTTTTTCTGGACTCTTCTAATAAATAACTCATCAAACTGCGTAATTTTGCCGGAGAAACCGGTTTGTGTAAGAGATGAAAACCACTATCTTTGGCTTCACGTATTCGTTGGGGGTCGGTATCACCGGTCAGTATGATGGCTGGTATAGTTTGCAGACAGTGGTCGTGAATTCGTCTAATGGCCTCAATTCCGGTTTCATTATTTCTTAAGCGATAGTCAGTCAGAATCATATCAATATGACAATCTGAGCTTAAATGATCCATGGCCTGTTGAATGGATTCTGCCTCAAGAACCATGCAATGCCATTCCTCAAGTACGTTTCGCATCCCCAGTCGAATCATGGCTTCATCATCAATGACCATGACACGGGTGTTTTGTAGATCATCGGTGAATTGAGTTGTCTGTGCTATTTGTGAACTTATGCTATCCACAAAAGGTACTGTGACTGAAAAGGTCGAACCCTGGTTCGGCGTTGATTTAAGCGCGAGTTGAATCGTAAGTAAATCAGCCAGTCGTTTAACAATAGCCAGCCCGAGGCCAAGTCCCTTGCGGCGATCACGCTCGGGGTTTTCTATCTGATAAAACTCTTCAAAAATCTTTAGCTGTTGCTCGCTAGCAATCCCGATACCGGTATCATGAACTTCAATCTGTACCTGATTCTTTATCAACTGACAGTCCAGTTTGATATGACCTTTATTGGTGTAGCGGATCGCATTAGATACAAGGTTACGCAGGATACGCTCCAGCATGGATGGATCGGTGTGTATTACAAAGTCACAATCAATAACTTCTAGCCGGAGTGACTTGCTGCTGGCTACCTCGTCAAAGTCTGTTTGTATACGTTGCAGAATAGGCTTTAGCAGAAAATCAGTGGGTTTAGGTTCCAGAACACCGGCATCGAGTTTTGAAATATCTAAAAGTGAATTTAACAGGTCGCTCAGGGCATCTGTTGAGATTCGGATATTATCGACAATATTGCGAACCTCGGGATAGGTGATGCGGTTTTCCAGTGCATCAACAAACAGGCCAAGGGCATGTAAAGGCTGGCGCAGGTCATGACTGGCAGCGGCGAGAAATTTTGATTTTGATAGGTCAGCCTGAACAGCTTCTTCTTTTGCCTGTTCAGCCTGAATATTTTGTTTAGACAGGTCATTTACCAGATCAATGTTTTCAATGCGAAGATCAATGGATTTGCGTACCGCACGTCTCATGTTATGACCACTGATTAGAATGACAATCAGATACAGTAAAAACATGGTGCCCAGTGTCCAGTGCTGGCTGTTGTCTGAGGTGAAAAAGCGAGTAATAAAAGGCACCAGGATGAAACCAGTGAAGGCCACATAGGATCTTAAATAAGGTGCAAACACCGCGAGGCCTGCCGCGGTTACACCGAGGACCATAATATCCAATAACACCAGCGAGGTAGGATTATCAATTACACCGGGCCAGTAGATGGTCATGCCCCACAAGGAACCGGTAATAATGGCGGCCATGGGGAACAGGTTAATCCATTTTTGTGATTGTTCAGCAGGGGGTTGGGTGTAGCGATAACGACCGACACGATAGACCCAATATAGACTTTGACCTATCAAAACCGTTGACCAGATTAGCAACCAGTTGGTATTGACGGTATCCCATAAAAAAATCACAGTGATGATCACGGCCAGGGCATGACCAGTGAGTATGGTATAGATAGATTGGTAAAAAAGGATATTGGCCAGCTCTGCCAGTAGCTGCTGAGACCTGTTGATTGTAGTTCTGTCTACAGGTTCAAGGAGTGGGGGTGTAGTGTTATCTTTGTTCATGACAAAACAAGCCTTTGTTTAACTGTCAGTCTCCACTTAATTCAGCTTGAAAACAAGTCAATCATGTAGGATATCTACTTAAAATAATATTAAGTGACTATGAATCAATACCTGTCTATTCGTCATTTAGAGCTAGATAAGTAGTGCGCTATCTAATATGTGATAAATACAACGTCGCAGTTCATCGGGTTTGAAGTTGTTGGACATGATGAATATATTTTTATCGATAAATTGTTCTGTTAGATTAATGCCATGATTATTCAAAAAAATGGTAGGTATGGTTTGATTAAACTGTAGGCGTAAGCGTCTGACTCTTTTTATACTGTCGATTTCAGAACCTGGCTCGATGGGCAAGATTAACAGACTGGGACAATGGTTTAATGTCATTACCAGCCTTTCCAGTTCATCACCTTGTAAGGCTGGATAGACCTGAAATTGCATATCTTCCAGCAATAACACAAGCCCCTTCAGTACCTGTCTATCACTTTCCTGTATCAGAACTATTTGTTTTTGTTCATGCATATTGGATCATAAATTCTTAGAGTAACTGGCCTGACTTTAGGGGAAATTGGAGACAAGAGATATGCTACATACTGCTTAGTCGGTGGACTAGCTTGTATTAGAAAGGACTAGTCCATGGACTAGTTTCTTAGATAATGCACGTGTTTTATGTGACAAGACTTTTTTACCGGGTTGGAGAAGATGTATTAGTTAAAGAAAGAGTAGTTAATTCGAAGTTAATGAACTTGTAATATGGTTATAGAATAAACAAATGTAATGAAAGCGGTTAGTTTTTATTCAGGCTCAAATTTATAATGCATTGATCTTAGTGTGGTTTGTATGTTAATAATGCAGACTCAGAACTTACATATAGAAAATCAAAAAATAATAAACAATAAATTTTAATTAGGGGGAAGTTATGAAGCCAAGTTTAAATTTAACAGCAATTTTATTAGTAACAGCACTTTTATTTGGTGGTTGCGCACTTACTCAAGTGGTCGTTCCGGTTAAAAAAGAAACCATGGATACGGTTAAGTCATCTGAAGTAAAAATTGTAGTTGAACAGCAAGAAATATATGCGCATGTTAACAGATCAAATATAACAGGGGCTATGGGAGGCGGGATTCTATGGGCATTAATTGATTCTGCCATTGATAGCTCAAGGTCAGAGGATGCTGATAAAGAACTTCAGCCAATAAAAAATATGCTGTTGGAAATAAATACACAGGAAATATTAAAAAATAATTACTCTAAAAAGCTTAAAAATGTTGCCTGGTTAAATGCTAAGTCATTTAGTATTGAAACAAAAGATTTGCAGTTGGAGGAAAGAAAAAAGGTAACTGTCAATTCGGTTAATAACGCAGTGCTGTTTGTTAATATAAAGTATTTTCTAACTTCGGATTATAAAACGCTTAAAGTAATGGTAAGTGCAGAAATGTACCCGAATACAAAAGAGTTGCAGAAATTAGGGGTTAACAATTTTACCGATGAGTCAATGTTATATAAAAACAGTTACACATATGAATATTCAATTCCTGATAACAATTTAGAAAAAGATGGCATATTGAATAAATGGGTATCCGATGATTCGAATAATATCGCTAAAGTGCTTGAGCGAGGTTTTGAGTCTGTAACAAATTGGCTTGCGAATGACCTTCAAGCAGCTAAGCATGAAAAATTAGCTAAAAATTAATGTTGATATAAGCCTCTAATAAATAATAACCATGTATTCGAGTAAATATATGAAATATTTAGCTTTAGTGATGCTATCAAGCATCCTTTTTACAGGATGTGCATATAAAAGTTCTATGCAAGTACCCTTGAAGTATACTAAGGAAGCAGAAAAAGCTGATCTTAATCATAAGTTGCAAGCAGAACAACATGGACGTTCTTGCAAAATAAAATTAACTAAAATAGAAGATAAGCGGTTTAATAAACAAAGCCTTGGTATAATTGGTCGTACCACTATTTTGTCTGATAATCTTGATGCCTGGGTTAGGCAGGGAGTTATCGAGGAAAGTAAAAACCAATATTCTTTAATCCTTCCACAGGTTAAAACTAAAGGCTCTATAGATTTATCGATGGAGTTGCAAATAAGAAAAGCGTATATTCATTCTATTAACGCCAGTAAAACGGCAAATATTGTCTTAAAAGCAAAACTTCGCAGTAAAGATATTGATGATACATCGAAATATTATCGTGGTGGATATACTTCAATAAACTGGGATAGCTCAGAAGATGAATCTCATGAAGCTTTAAATAAGGCGTTATTTGAAGCTATACACAAACTGAACAAAGATATTCTAAGTTTGTGCAAGAAAACATAAATTGAAATAGAAAATTTATTCTATACCAGCCAATTAATAATTTGTAAAAGATACACCTTCATTTTGCCTTTAAGTATATAAGGTTATAGTTCTCGTTGGGAGTGTGTTCGTAATATTCGTTTGATGATTTAGGTAGTATAATCCTCTGCTACTTTGATGGAATAATCCGCTAGGATATTACGCATGCACAAAACAGCTCAGGATGTGAATGGAAAACCAGAGCCAGTCTCTTTTATTGAAGCCATACTTTACTGGCTCAAACTTGGCTTTATCAGTTTCGGCGGCCCTGCCGGTCAGATCAGCATGATGCACCAGGAGCTGGTGGAGAAACGTCGCTGGATCTCTGAACATCGTTTTTTACATGCCCTCAATTACACCATGGTACTGCCCGGTCCAGAGGCGCAGCAGTTGGCTACTTATATCGGTTGGCTCATGCATGGGGTGTGGGGCGGCATCTTCGCCGGTGTTTTATTTGTCCTGCCTTCTCTATTTGTATTGATTGCCCTGACCTGGATATACCTGAGCTTTGGGGATGTGCCTGCGGTTGCGGGAATTTTATATGGCATCAAACCGGCAGTAACGGCCATTGTGGTGTTTGCTGCATATCGTATCGGTTCCCGCGCTTTGCCCAATAATGTTTTGCGTGCCATGGCAGTGCTGGCCTTTGTCGCCATTTTTGGTTTTGACGTGCCTTTCCCCTACATCGTTTTAGGGGCGGCCATCATTGCCTATCTGGGTTCTCGAGTTTCACCGGGTCACTTCAAGGCCGGTGGTCATCATGGAGATGGTGGTAAATCATACGGTGTTGCCCTGATTGATGATGATACTCCCCCGGCACCTCATACCCTGTTTAAATGGAGTAGAGTAATCACTTACTCACTGATTGGCATGGCTATTGGTGGGGCAGTCATGGCTGGGCTAACCATGCAGTATGGCTGGCAAGGCACACTGACGCAGATGAGCTGGTTTTTTACCAAGGCCGCCCTGGTCACCTTTGGGGGTGCCTATGCAGTGCTTCCTTATGTATATCAGGGTGGGGTTGAGCAATATGCCTGGTTAACAGGGCCACAGATGATCGATGGCCTTGCCCTGGGCGAAACCACACCCGGCCCATTGATTATGGTCGTGGCCTTTGTTGGCTTTGTCGGTGGCTGGACTAAAGAGTTGTTTGGACCTGAGCTATTACCATTGGCAGGCGCAGTCGGTGCCAGTGTTGCCACTCTGTTTACTTTTTTACCTTCATTCTTATTTATATTGGTAGGAGCACCTGCCGTTGAGGCTACACGGCATGAATTACATTTTACTGCTCCGTTAACCGGTATCACGGCTGCAGTTGTTGGCGTGGTGTTAAACCTGGCTACTTTCTTTGCTTACCATGTGCTTTGGCCGAAAGGTTTTGAGGGTGCGTTTGAATGGTTTGCAGCAGTTATAGGTACAACTGCTTTTATTGGACTGTTTCGTTATAAAGTCGGCATTGTTAAAGTGATTGGTGTAAGCGCATTATTAGGGTTGGCTTATTCTCTCATGGTTTAATCTATATGAAGGTTCATTAGCTAGTGGGAATTGTTTTCTTGTAAAAAGTGTTGATAGAATGGAAGTGTGCATTGCACTGAGTATTTAAAATAAAACTACAGGAGGTAGGTATTATGAGTAAGGATATATTCAAAGCCGGGATGTTCTTTCTGGCGCTAGGTATTTTCAACAGCAGTCAGGCAGCAGTCATCGATTTTGAAACTGTACCAGGGGGTTCCCCTGCTGATCAGCTTGCAATAAGTAATCAATACCTGAGCACACATGGGGTTAGTTTTTCTTTGTTGGGTGGAGGTACGCCATATCTTGAAAGAGTCGGAATCAGTGATTCAGGCCAGGGGTTCTGGAATGCTCAGCGCCGAACCTATGATGTTGAGTCACCGGGGTTTGAGGGAGGACTTGGCGATTACTTTCTAAGGTTCAATACAGGTACATTATCTACAGCACCTGGACCAACACTATTAATATATTATCTCAACCCGGTTAGTGCCGCATCTGCTCAAATCTGGGATATTGATGCAGCACCAAACAATACCAATGGATACGAGTCGTGGATGGTCACAGCTTATGATAATAGTGGTACGGCAATAGACACTTTATACAGCCCAATAGGGATAAATGAAAACTCCTTGTCGTCATTAAATGGTAAACCCTGGGAATGGTCATTTAATCGTGCTGGCAAAGATATCTATTCGATCCAGATAGCGTTTAATGGTACGGCAAACATTGTAGGCCTGGCATTTGATAACTTTTCACCTGCCGGTAAAGCAACTACGCCACCACCCCCAACAACAACAGTACCCGAACCGGCCACACTGTGGTTACTTTGTCTTGGCTTGTTCAGCTTGTATCCAGGCTTACGACGTAATTAGACTGAGCCTGTAATAATAAAAAACCGGGACTTGTCCCGGTTTTTTATTATTAGTAATATCGAACTACAATAATATACCACTGATATACGTAGAAGATTTTTTTAAGGCGGATTCATTATTCTAAAACAAGCGCAAAGTAAGTTGTTTTGAGAAGTAAATTGAGCCCGGTTTTTGAGTTTTGCCAGTTAAGAATTCTATTTAAAATCAACACCCATATCTTTGAGCCGCTTACGTCGCAAGCGTTGCGCAAGTTTTTGCATGTCTTCGGCCTTATCGCCTTCATCAACAATTTCAAGACCTAGTAAGGTCTCAAGCAAATCTTCCAGAGTCAGGATTCCGGACAGGCCGCCGTATTCATCCACGGCCATCACAATATGAGCACGCTGGCGCATGAGTTCATCGAAGGCCTGTGACAGGCTCATGGAATCAAGTAATGCAGGCATAGAACGACAATAATTACTCAGAGGTGTGTCGGTATTACCTCTGGCCTGGGCGAGTAGTAGATCGGCGCGCAGGACAAAGCCGGTTATCTGCTCCTGACTATTCTTATATATAGGTATACGGGAAAAACGCACATGGTCATATTTGTGAAAAAATTCTTCAATACGTAGGGTCTCAGGCAGGCTGAAGACCACTGTACGTGGTGTCATGGCATCGTGAACCCGTGTTTCTCGGAGTAACAACAGGTTCTTGAGTATCATGGTTTCCTTTTGTGCCAGCTCACCTTCTTTTTCGCTCAACTCAGCCATGGCGGCAAACTCTTCACGGCTGAAGCCACTCAGGGTTGGCCCATGAGTCAGTCCCTTAGTCATCCATTCGGAGACTTTGACGAACGGGTATAACACCCACACCAGTCCCCGTAGTCCAAAGGCAGTAATAGGAGCAAGGCCACGCCAGTAATGGGCACCAAGGGTCTTGGGAATAATCTCTGAAAATATCAGGATCAACAGCGTCAACACAGCCGAAGCCGCTCCCACATAGGCATTGCCAAACACAATGGCGGCCTGGGCACCGGCCCCGGCGGCACCCATGGTGTGAGTGATGGTGTTCAAGGTCAGGATGGCAGCGAGGGGTTTATTAATATCCTCTTTCATCTGGCGCAGTAGTTTGCCGGAGGGTTTGCCATCTTTTTCCAGTAGGGCGATATGGGCCGGTGAAACACTCAGGATGACCGCCTCGGCAACTGAGCATAAAAAGGAAAATAGCAGGGCAATGGTGACGTAGGTGATTAGTAAGGTCATGGGCCGATTATAGGGAACACGGATACTGAGACCAAATTATTTCTATTTATTTGGGACCTAATTCAGATACCCCGCGTCTTTAACTATATGCATGGCGCCAATGCATCAAAAATTGAGCTTATTGTTTAATCAACCGGACATCATGGATGTCCAATATTTAAAAAGGAGAATCAGCATGTCTGATGAAAAAAAACTGGTTGTAGTGGTAACAAAAGGTCTGGATGACGAGCGCGCATCTGTAGCATGGAGTGTGGCAAATGGTGGTCTCGCCTCGGGTTACAAAGTCACGATGTTTCTGGTCAGCTCCGGTGCGGACTGGGCAAGAAAGAAAGCGACAGCTGTAGCAAGGATGAATCCACTAGACCCACCTGTTGGTGAGATGATGCAAAATATCATTGATGACGGCGGCAGTACTATGGTCTGCCCACCCTGCGCACAAGTACGTGGCTATGAAAAGGAAGACTTGATCGATGGTGTTGAACTGGCAGGTTCAACAGCCATGTTGGGAGTCGTAAGTGAGGGAGCGTCAACCCTTACGTTCTAAGGTCTGGCGCAGTACCCGGTCCGGTTAAGTTGTATCGACCAGGACCGGGTTTTTATCTAATAATGTGTGTTAACTGGTAATAAAGAATGGAAAATTTATGGCATACAGAATTACAAAGTGGTATATCCTCTTTACAGAGGGTGTCACAGCAACGTCTAACCATGTCAGATAAAAAAGAATTTTTTACAAAATGCATCCATGACAATATGGATTCACTCTTTTCAGTAGCTCTTAGGCTGACGAAAAACAATGCGGATGCTGAAGACCTGGTAGCCGATGCCACAGTTAAGGCATGGTCAGCAATCGATAGCCTGGCCGATAAAGAAAAATTTCGTCCCTGGATATTTCGTATCCTGCATAACTGCTATATCAGTGATTACCGTAAGAAAGCCATACGTCCGGTTGAGACGTGTTATGAAGAGCACCCTTGTAGTGATGATGTGAGCGAGGTTGCAAATCTACTAATCACTCAATCAAATGATTTTTTAAACTGGTGGGCAAACCCTGAGCGAGAGGTCATTAATTGTCTTATGGCAAATGACATGGTTTCTGCGATTGAGAGCCTGCCAGAACAGTTTCGAATCACTGTAGTCCTGATAAATATTGAAGGGCTTTCCTATGATGAGACTGCCGAAGTGCTGGGCGTTTCGCCGGGTACTGTACGATCACGAATGAACCGAGGACGCACCCTGTTACAGAAGGCATTGTGGCAACATGCTCAGGATGCCGGTTTAATATCGACTAACTGCAAGCTGGAGTCTGAAGTATGACAAAAGAAACTGATATTCATGGGATTACCGATAGTGATTGCCTTGAGGCATTTGACCATCTCTATTCCTACATAAATGGTGAACTTAAAGATCCCAAAGCCCTTTCCATGATTGAACATCACCTGGGACACTGTAAAAGCTGTTTTACACGTGCTGAGATGGAAAAAGAGTTAAATCAACGGATAAAAACTACAGGTCAGGACAGGACTCCAGATGCATTAAAAAATAGATTAGATAAATTACTTGATGATATTTAAAAATATCTAGATGGTGATATTAAGGGCCAGCAAATTTGCTGGCTTTTTTTATTTTTATTCGGGACCTAAAACTATTTCTATGCGTCAGTAATTATGAGTATTAAAATTATTTACACAAAGGAGAACTTAGCATGGAAAAAACATTTGAAGAAAAACTGGCCGAAGCAAAACAAAATGTGGCATCTGTTAGTCCGCAGGAGGCAAATCGTCAAAAGCAGGGTAACCCTGCTATTGTCTTTATTGATCCTCGAGACAGGGCAGATATTCGTTCGACCACAGGAATAATACCTGGCGCTTTGAACATAAGCCTGTCTGATATCAACGGCAAACCCACTGATGAATTACCCGCAGAGCTGGAAGACACATCCAGTGTCATTTTCACTACCTGTCAGGGTGGCCCCATGGGTGCTCTTGCGGCACATGCGCTTCAAAAACGCGGCTATCAGAATGTACGGTTTATTGATGGCGGCACTCAGGGATGGCTGGACGCCGGTTTTAGTACACACTAAAGGAAAAAGGGCAGGGTTAAATCCTTGCCCTTATAATTTTGTTTAAGGAAAATACTAATGAGCAACATGAAAGTTATTTTGTTAACCCTTCTCTACATGATTTCATGCATGGCGTGGGCCAATGATAAATCGGGTTATCAACCTGCAAGGGTTGTTTATGATCTCGCTAGCCGGCATACGGAAGAAATTACAAATATTCTCGATCGTGCCAGTATGCTCCAGAATGTATATAGTAATGATCCTTTTGAATCGTCAATCATTATTGTTATTCATGAGCAGGCCATTCCATTTTTTGTCAGTGATAAAAAGAGCAAACACCGTGCAATAGAGCAACGGGCGGCCAGCCTGGTCACGGCTGAAATTATTCAATTTAGAATATGCCGGGCGTCTGCAAAAATGCAGGGCTTAACGGCAAAAGACTTCAACAGTTACATCAAGCTGGTCCCAATGGCCGATGCAGAGATTATCAGGCTGCAAAATGAAGGCTATGCCTATTTAAAATAGGCCGGTAATCTCTCTTTTTTGAAAAATACTAAAAAAATTTACCCCATTTCCAGAATCCTGCGTTTCTAATCTTCAGAACCCGAAAAAAAGGAGAAGAAGATGAAACGTATTAACACTAACTATCTGTATTTGCTAATAATATTCTTAGGTGCCTGTTCCGGCCAGCCCCGCGAGGAGGATCAGGCCAGTACTCCTGTACCTGAAATCGATGTGGCGGCCGCTGTTACCCCGGAAGAGCGAAAGCAAGCACATTTTCGGCATTCCCCACTAATGAAGGAGAAGAAACAGGTTCTGAGTCGACTCAGTCAGCAGATGCACTATGAGGCATTTAGCCCGATATCCCCTTACACATATCCATCTCAGGATCGGGAAAATTATGCTCACTTTGAAAATCAGCCCGTCAAGCGCACAGCAGAGGCGCCGGTATCAACCTTCAGTATTGATGTTGATACGGCCTCGTTCAGTAATGTGCGTCGCATGCTGAATCAGGGCCGTTTGCCACTGGCCGATGCAGTGCGGGTAGAAGAGCTGATCAATTACTTTGATTATCAATATCCCTATCCGGACAAACTCGATACACCATTTCGTGTACATACCGAGATTGCCCCCACGCCATGGAATAAAAAATCTCACCTGTTGCATGTTGGTATCAAGGCATATCAACCAGCAATGAAAAAAATGCCAGCGACCAATCTTGTTTTTCTAGTGGATGTGAGTGGTTCCATGCACTCTGCCGATAAACTACCTCTGTTGAAACAGTCTATGAAGTTACTGGTAAATCAGATGCGTGCCAAAGATCGTATCTCAATGGTCGTGTATGCCGGTTCAACCGGTATTATTTTGGAGCCTACTGCAGGTAATCAAAAACTGAAAATCAGTCATGCGATTGAGAAACTCAGTGCCGGTGGTTCCACCAATGGTGCCTCAGGTATTCAACTAGCCTATCAAATGGCGGAACAGGGATTTATTAAAGGTGGTATCAACCGTATTCTGCTGGCTACTGATGGTGATTTCAATGTGGGAGTAACCAGCTTTGAAGCGCTGATTAACATGGTGGAACAGAAGCGTGCCAATGGTGTCGGACTTAGCACTTTGGGTTTTGGTAGCGGTAATCTCAATGATCGTCTGCTGGAACAGTTATCCAACAAGGGTAATGGTGCATACTATTACATAGATACACTGCGTGAAGCCAACAAGGTGCTGGTGGAAGAGGTCAGGTCAAGCCTGATGACCGTGGCAAAAGACACCAAGATACAGCTGGAGTTTAATCCCAATATCGTCAGTGAGTATCGCCTGATTGGTTATGAAAACCGGGCACTGAAACGGGAAGACTTCAACAATGACAAGGTGGATGCTGGTGATGTCGGTGCCGGTCATACCGTGACAGCCCTGTACGAGATCACATTTAAAGGTAAAGCAGGTCGTATCGAACCTCTGCGCTATGGATTAAAAATGGAGTTATTACAGAAATCTGTCAAACAAGGTGAACTGGGTTTTCTTCGTCTGCGGTATAAAAAGGCAGGACAGGACAAAAGCCAGTTAGTAGAGAAAGTGATCCATCGTAAAGATATTCTGTCCAGGCTATCACAGGCCTCAACCGACTTTCGCTTTGCAGCCAGCGTCGCAGCCTTTGGACAGATACTGCGCGGTGGACAGTATACCGAGTCTTTTACCCTGAAAGATGTGCATGAGCTTGCAGCTAACAATCGTGGTCAGGATCGATACGGTTATCGTGGTGAGTTCCTGGGCCTGGTCAGGCTGGCAGAGTCACTAAGTCCACAGCTTAGCGAGAACCAGACAAAGCAAATACAAGGAAAGCTTAATTAATCGGGTATCACCAGATACTGGAACCCATTGATACAGACAAGTATAGTGATAAGCGATATGGACAGTGATGAAACCCTAATGCAGGCCTTTGCCCGTGGTGACCAAAAGGCATTTGATATGCTGTATGCACGGCACAAAGGCCCTGTGTTTCGTTTTATCCTGCGCCACGTGCGTGAACAGGAGCTGGCAAATGAATTACATCAGGAAGTCTGGTTCAAACTGATCCGTGCCGCTGAAGCTTATGAAGCAAAGGCAAAGTTCACCACTTACCTGTATCACATCGCCAATAATCTTCTGGTCGATCATGGTAGGCGTAACACCACTCATTTGCAGGCAGTCAGCGATCAGTATGAAGAAGATGATACGGTATTAGCATCACAACTTAACGATACGCTGGGCCAGGCGATCATCGAAGATTGCCTGGCCCTGATGCGTGCAGCAGTCCAGGCACTACCCGTGGTTCAACGTGATGCCTTTGTCCTGCAACAGGAGGGTGGCCATAGCCTGGAAGCAATAGCCGATATTACTGATAGCAATCGGGAAACTATTAAGTCGCGATTACGATTTGCGATTAAGACACTGCGTGAAAAACTGAGGGATTGTCTCTAATGACTCAGCAGAACAATACACCAGACTGGCAGGATGATGACCTGACAAAGCTTTATCGTCATGCCCATCAGGAGCAACCTGAAGCAGAGTCGGATCAGGCCATTTTGAATGCTGCTCAGAAATATTGTGAGAAGCCTTCCCGCAAGTCACTCTCAACAAGCTGGGCCGTACCCCTGGCCACTGCCGCCAGTCTGGTACTGGTGGCAAACCTGGTATGGTTTAATTATGACTGGCAATCAAAGGAATTACCGAAATTTGAGGAAGAGCATTTTACAAGCACAGCCAAATCTGATGTACAGGAACTGGCAGAACACAAGAAAGCGCCTGCACCTCAGCGTAGAGAAAATCTTGCAGCAACACGCCAACGTGAAGAACAGCCATTACTTAAAGAATTTAGTAAAGAAAAACGTAGTTTTGCCAAACAAAGGCTTCATCAAAATAATACACCTGAACCCATGACCAGTCAGTTGGCGGCTCCATCGAAAAGTCAGGTAGTAAGCGAAGGCCTTGCGGATACTTATGGTATGGACCGTGCTGTAAATAATTTTTATGTGCAGCACCTCGCAAATCAGTACCAAGTAGTCGATGGCCGGCACTTTATCTCAGCTGATATTAATCGGGATGGTCTTGCTGACTGGGTAGGCTTAATGATGCAGAAAGAAGGAAGTATTGATTTACTGGCAATTATTAGCCAACGACAGACACATCAATACATGGTGCTGGATAAAAATGTCGTCATACAGGAACAGTTAAAGCATTCAGATGTGCGCCTGTCTATGGATATATATAACAGCAAAAAAACAGCCTTACCTGTGCTTATCTTGACCTTACCAAACAAAATTACATTCAGGTATTATTGGAATGGCAGGCAGTTTGATAAAGATGAATAGTTAAAGATTTTTTGAGCATGCTGCACAGACGGTATTCTGAATAACTCGCTCATTGGTACTTTTTAATTTATTGGACAGACTTTTCAGGATACGCATGGAGAGCTCAGGTATGTTAACAACCGCAGTAATAAAGCTCTGGCCTGTAAACACCAGGATCATGGAGTCTTCTGATATACGCACAGAAGTGGTACGTGGTTCATCAAGAAAGGTACTCATTTCTCCAACAATGGTGCCTGCCTCTGAAATTTTTGTTACCACCTGATCCTTGTCGTTTTGGTCTTTTTTGAGGATCTCGACTTCTCCGCTAAGTAGGATATAGACAGTTTTGTCATTATGTCCTTCACGAATAATAAACTCGCCTTTGTTAAAGGGCTTTTTCTTGCCATATTGAAAGAGCAACTGAGCAACCTTGGAAATGACGACCTGTTTACCAGAGGCATTTGTCGTGATTTTATCAACAACATGGTCCTGCACATCTGCTGAATCCTGCGCGACGATTTTTGCATTTGCTTGTGACATAGTTTTCCCCATTAATTGCTTGTTCTTGCATAGAGCGGTTCCCCCTCCCTAGGCAAATATAACAACCTACTAATACTGTGTATTATGTCGGTATATCTCCTCGTCTAGCTTAGGTATGAAAATGGAGAATGCGAATTAGATCACAATATTTTTAGTAACCATATTAATAGAGTGGTTAATATCTGTATCTCAAATATGGGTTGAGTTTTAGTCATGGTGGAATATCCAGGGGCAGGTGAGATCGTGTGTGTTTAATCCTGAAGACAGAAGCGGTTGCCTCAGGTTCTCATAATTACACTTAAAATTATGAACCGAAATAAAGTTAGTTTGGCTCCATGTGTTGGTGAGCTATTTTATTGACACCACAAAATTACACTAATAAAAATCTACTTCTGAGTGGATTTGTGCTGTATGCATTCGTTAGTAAGATTCAAGCTCGCTTAGGGTGTTTGTTTGTCACCTGCCAGGAATAAATAACCATATCTACCGATACAGTTGTATGTGGTTTAGTGGCGAATTGTTATAGGTACTTAAGTTCTCATATGTATCATTTTTCAACTAAAGTATGAATAGGCGATTTATATTTTGTTAAAACTGATATGTATCATAACCTTAAGGTACCCGAAAACTGCCTGTCCCTGTGGGAGACATGTCATTCACTCGTGCCTGATCTCTTGAAAAATTGTACGGTTAAAACAGGTGATGTGAGTATTACATCTAGTAAGCCGATCGACCCTAATTCAAAATCCATTTATTTAGTCAAGGACGGAATTATAAGTGAAACATATGAAGAAAATGTGATTGTCAATTATGAGGAAGGTGATCTAATTGGTGTCGATGGCTTAATACAACGGAAATTATCAACATACAAAAATGACTTTGCTGTCACGGTTGATGTATACGATGGGCAACAGTTTCTTGATGAGGTTTTAAATAGCAAAGAAAAATTTCATATCTGGAATAAGTATGTATCATGCCTGAGTCAAAGCTACCAACTGATGATGTGCCATTTCAGTCAACAGGATATCTCCTTCAGTCCTGAATATCGCTACTTTCAGGAAGGTGATGTGATAATTGAAGAAAATACGGATGGTGATGAAGTCTTTACGCTTCTCACAGGTGCAGCCAGGGTTGTGTTAAATAATACGGAAGTGGGGGTGATTAACCAGGATGAGATATTTGGTGCCATTGCGGCCTTAACTAACACCAAACGTACAGCGAGTATTATTGCATCAACTGATTGTGAAACCATCGTTGTTAAGAGTGATAGTTTTCGTAGTTTACTGACAGCTCGACCAGATACCGTACAAAAACTCATCCATGACATGGCCAGAAGCATAGTTTCAAGTAATGACAGGATTATGGCATTAAGCAAAAGACATTAAATGTGCTTTGATACTATAGTCTGATCATGATAATTATTTTAGATGAGATTGTTTACTAATAAAAACGTGGTGGTTAGCTTAAACAAAGCTAAGTCTTTGGAAAAAATTTTTAATTTTAATTAAAATAATAACTGATGCCAATTCGACTATGTACAATATCTGATTCTGTCACACCAATATCATAATAACGTTCCACCTCGTAGCGCAGATTCCATTTATTGGTAATAAACCAGTCTATACCCAGTCCTGCTCCGGCTGCAGAATGTGGTTTCTCACTCTGTTCAATACCATCGACAGATATTTTGTACTCCAGATGAGTTAGACGGGTATAAATGGAAAAGTTATCCATTGGTAACCTGAGTATAAACGTTAAATAACGGCCTCTCACAATCGTCCCGGTCTGTCTGGCCGGTGTACCAGGGTCATCTTCGGGTTCACGTTTTGGGGCGAAGTATAAATAACCCCCTTCAAAGGCAATAATATTATCAAGTAAAAGTCCTAAGCTGGTTACGCTTCCATCCACGTTTTCAGAACCAAATAGATCCTGATCATCAACCTTGGCTCTACCTGCGGCTATACCAAAATAAAATCTGCCTTCATCAGCATTAATCGTAAAACCATTTTGAGCATGCACCAGGCCTGGTAATAGAAGTGCTACAAGTGAAAGGGTGAATATGAGTAAGCGAGTCATAAAATTCCATTTATGTTAATCCATTCTGTTAGCATTTAGCGGCTGTGGTATTAAAACCTTGAACAGTGGCTTATTCAATGAAAATCTATGAGCAGGCCAATATTACTTTTTATTATTGCTGGCGAAGAGCGCCTTATTGTTGTGATAAATATGACCAGGGATAATCATGGTGTTTTAAATCGGCCAGTGCTTCATCAAGGGCCGTTTGCCAGGGTTTGTTTGCTTTAAAGCCCAGTTTTTCCTTTGCATAGTCTGTTACACAGTACCAGTCTTCGGAAAGATGTACGATGGATCGGGTAAGGAATGGCCCTTTACCCGGCATAATCGGAAACAGGGTTTCCATTAACCAGCCAAATAGATAGCCGGCTTTATATGGGACACTGTATAAAGGTTTGGGTACACCAGTTTTTAGAGAGATATAGTCAATAACTTCACGAGTTGTTGGAAAATCGTTACCACAGATATTAAATGATTCATATGGGTTCAGATTGTCAGCCATAATGGCTGCAATAAATGCATCAGCAAGATCGCTATCAGCAATCAGTGGCAGACGACTTTTTCCTCCCGCAAGCCAGGGAACCAGGTAGGTTTTTAAACGCGGTACCAGTGCAGGAACCAGCCCCAGTTTATTACCAGCCCCAACAAAATGACCCAGGCGCATGCAGACCATTTGCATACCGCGGCCTGCATTACTTTGCATATAGCGATCTATGTCCACTAAGCGATCAAGATGTGGCCAATGGCCGCAATACGCAGGTGTTGCAAAGTCGTCGATGGTTTCACCCTTTTTCACAGGTCTGGGGAGTACAACGCTGCTACTCATTAAAAATCGTTTACAACCGACAATCATGGCTTGCTCGATCAGATCCAGAGTTGGAATGTAAAAGTTTTTCTGCTCCTGTTCGGCATGACCCCACATCGCGGCCCAGGTACCCGCATGGCAGACCACGTCGATGTCCTGAACCACGCTACGGCGATAAGCTGCATCGCGTAAATCTCCTGTTCGAACTTCTCCTGTATATGATGTCGGTAATTTGTCCGGATCGCGGCAGGCCGCAACAGGCTGTATGTCGCTATATTGGCTCAAGGCACGGAGTATATTGCCCCCCAGAAAGCCACTGGCGCCGGTTACCAGCACTTTTAAACCACTATCTTGCATAAAAGGGTCTCCCACTCATTGAAAATAGTACGATCGTACTAATATTGAGATATTAGGCCGATCGTACTAATATGTCAAGAGGGCTACGGGAGCAAACCACCATGACACGCAAAGGCCAGATCAGTCGCGAACGCATAATTGAGGCGGCGAATCGCCTTATCTATATAAAAGGATTCAATCAGACCTCATTTGCCGATGTGGCTAATGAAATCGGTATCACCAAGGGCAATCTGCACTATCACTTCAAGAGTAAGGACGAGGTGCTGGATGCAATTGTTGAGTATCGTCTGCAAGGCATTCGTATGCTGCTGAGTGATTGGGACAATGAATTTCCAGACGCAAAGGATCGCCTGCATCGTTTTGTGCAGATGTTGGTCAATGAGGAACAAGAGCTGATCCGTTATGGCTGCCCTATGGGTTCACTGAATGTTGAGCTGGGAAAGACGCAGTTAACGCAGCGTGATCGCTCTCGTGAGATGTTTGATATGTTCACTAACTGGCTGGATAACACCTTTAAGCAACTAGGAAACAAAGACCATCGTAAACTCAGCCAGCATTTACTTGCTATGGCACAGGGTGCGGTATTGATGAGCTATGTTTATTCCGATGCTGATCTTTTAAGGAATGAAATAACACTGATTCGAAAGTGGATTGATGATGTTTAGTCAATGAGTTTCAATCAAAGCCTTAGGCATAAATCAGTTCGAAATAGAATATTTTTTACGTCTTTTAACGGATTCATCAAGGATCGCTGCTAAACTCTACGAATGTATCATGGTGAACGATTTAACAGCATAAGCCACCTGCTGGGCGCGGCCATTTCTTTGGTGGGGATGACAGTACTGGTAGTGTTTGCATCTCAACAGGGTGATCCCTGGAAAATAGTCAGTTTTAGCGTATATGGGGCCTCGCTATTCCTGCTATATGCCGCCTCCACGCTCTATCATAGTTGGTCCGGCCCGGCCAAAGCCCTTTTCAAAAAGATCGATCATATTGCCATCTATTTGCTTATCGCAGGAACCTATACCCCCTTCACCTTGATCACCCTGCGAGGCCCCTGGGGCTGGTCCTTATTTGGTGCCGTATGGGGCCTGGCGATTGCTGGCATTGTCATGGACAGTTTGCACAAAGGTGGTAAGCGTACCCTGCAGATCACGCTCTATGTTCTGATGGGCTGGTGTATTGTCATAGCCATGGTGCCACTAATACAAAACTTGCCCACCGGCGGGCTGGTCTGGTTGGTAATGGGGGGTGTGCTCTATACCGGTGGTATCGTCTTCTATGTGTACGACAAAAAACTCAAACATGGTCATGGTATCTGGCACCTGTTTGTACTGGCCGGGAGCATCAGCCATTACCTGTCTATCCTGCTATACGTGGTTTAGTGGTCAATACTTGCCCAGCATATTTTTTTGTGACTGGTAAATCTAAAAAAATTTATTAAAGGTGTAGATAGCTTTTTTATTGCTGTATTACGGTTTTGGTACTCATTGTTAAATACTATGGTAAGGATAAATTTGCCGAAAATATAGCCGTAAAGCACGAGCCAATACCTGGTGTGCTATCAACAATGATGTCACCACCAAGTAAATTACAATAGTGTTTACTCAGTGTCAGGCCAAGGCCCGTACCACCATATCCTCGGCTAGTAGAACTATCTACCTGAGTAAAAATATCGAATATCATATCCATGTTGCTTTTATCGATGCCAACACCAGTGTCTTCAATATATACATGGATATATTCAATTTCATCCTTCACTGTAAAGCTGGTTCGGATGCTTATTGTGCCATCTTGGGTAAATTTACAGGCATTGCCGACCAGGTTGATTAAAACCTGCTTAATTTTTGTCATGTCACTGTGAATGTCACCAGGCACATCATTCTTTTGCACAATAATTTTATTATTGTTTTTATATGCCAGCGGTGAAGAAATTTGAATAACTTCCCTGATAATGTTGTGAATATTATCCTGTTTTAGTGTGAGCCGCGACATACCGCTTTCAGTTTTAGTGTAATCTAGAATGTCGGTAATGAGAGTGACAAGATGTTTGCTTGAATCAAGAATAGTTTGAGCGTATTCAGTATAAGTTTTGTTATCATTTTCCTGATAGTTTATCTTGATCAAATCAGTGAGGCCGATTATTGCATGCAAAGGGGTGCGTAACTCATGGCTCATATTAGCCAGGAAGCTGCTTTTAGCATTGGTGGCTTCAATGGCTTTTTCCAGCGTGGCTGCCAGTTTAAGCTCTGTATTTTTACGCTCCTCAATTTCGAGTAGTAGTTTAGTTTGTTGATCTGAAATGACTTTATTAGCAGTTATTTGCGATAACAAGGTCGAATAAGATTGTTCTCGAAGCTTATTGATCAAAATAACTATCTGGTTTGCTACATAAGCTGTGGCCACAATAAAAATTAGCAAAAGAAGAAATTGTTGAGTGTGTTGTTCCTTGTTTAAAAAATAAATTATTATAACTGAGCTTATTGTTAGGAGCGAGGAGAACAAAATGTCAGTTTTTTCAATACGTGTAATGCTGTATATGATGAATGGGAAAAAGACAAAAATATACGCGCTTGTCATTCCTCCACTTAGAATGGCCAGGGTGAAATATACAGAGGCATCAAGTGTTGCCAGAACATGCCAGTTCTTTTGTAGGATGTAACCAAAGATATGAAAAACGATATGTATAATCTGTAACAGAAATGCAAAAATCAGCACAGTTGCAAAATAAACGCTATGGATGACCTGTGACTCAACAAAATAATATAGTGCAGGCAGCAGGAATAGATTCAGAACTCTGAAGATAAAAATACCGCTACTATCTGCCGTTGTCAGAAACCGGAATTTATCCTGATGCAGATAAGCGGTTTTACCCACAAAGGGTTTTGAATTTAGTTCATCCATGCTATCTATGCCAAAAAATTATTCTGGTTTTTTCGCAATATAGAGGCCGTAACCAAAATGGCCGGGGTAGTTCTTTATGTAACTACTGACAGCCTTTAAGCGCATATTGGTATCCGGATTGGTCAGAACTCGGGCGAAGATTCGAATGGTATTAAAAAAGCCTTCTTCTCTGAGCATCTGGTAGGGTGCCGTTGCTTCAAACGGTTGTGGTTTACTGATGATATTGACGAAATGACTATCGTGTAAAACTTTTTCCCATTCGTTTTCCTGAAGCGCACCTTTAAAAGTTTCACAAATCGTAGAACGGGTAACTTTCTTGACTGCTTCTGAAGGGGGTTTTGTCCAGGTTACTTCATTCAGTCCTATCGTGCCGCCGGGTTTAAGTACACGATAAGCCTCGCGTAAAATATCAGTTTTATTATTAAAACAAAGTACAGATTGAATAACGATAATATCAAAGCTGTTATCAGGTAAACCCGTATTAGCTGCATCTGCAGTAATGAACTCGATCGGCATGGAAGCAGATGAGCTGGTTAAATCACGCGCTCCATCGATCATCTGTGGATTTTTATCTACACCAGTTACGCTACATTTAAATTTTTTAAAGATATGGCGTGTAGTAGAACCAAGGCCACATCCTATATCCAGCACCTTGCTTTCCTTTTGAATTGGCAGCAGTTTTAATAATCGTTCGGTACTATAGATGCCACCAGGGTGTAACCAGGTCATGCCCAGGCTATATTGCATAAAATCGGAAATAGAAAAATCTTCGACCGGAAACGTAAACCCTCCCACATTAACAAATTCACTATCAGACATTCTGATAAGCAGGTCTTTGGGATCCATGGTTACACTCCTTATATTCTCCGCACAGGGTATATATCGACTTAATTGCTAGATAATTTAGGGTTAAGTACCAGAGTGAGTGAGTGGAGCATATTAATAAATGCTTTGATTATTAGTGAGTTAGCTAAGACCAGAGTAGAAAGCTGGGTTATTCCAGTTATATTTAATGCCCTGAGGGTGGTACAGGAAGCAAATGGTTTTGATATTCATGCGATCAAGGGGTTTGACTTCTTGATGCCATATGATGCTCAATGCTTGCAGGCAAATTTTGATGCGCTATAACACCATCTATAAACCAAACAATATCCAATAGGAGAAACAACATGCTGGGTGAAAATCACAGCTTGCATCATGAATTTCCTGAACATCATGACCTGATCGATAAGCTCATGAAGGAAAACATGCACTTCAAAAAGATCGCCGATGAATACAATTCGCTTGATAAGGAAATTCGTACTCTGGAAGAGAACAATTCACCAATCGACGATATAATGCTACATGAGATGAAAAAGAAGCGTAGTGCCCTGAAGGATGAGGCCTATCATATGCTTCAAGCATAGGTGTATTGTCTACGACCGAATGCCATCAAGAGAAAAACATTAAAGCTTATCCATCTATTCACTCTAAGGTTTGTCTCATGCAGTCCTAATTCCTTTCCCAATGTATTTACCTGTTAGTGCTATCTCTCTATAACAACAAAACAAAGACTGTATGTTTAGGTATTTTACTGGCTGAACGTACTGTGCTGGGGGATTAGGGAGCGAGTATCAAAGAAAATATTTAGAAAAACACTAGACAGACCAGTCTGTCTGGTCTATGCTCTCTACCATGAGTACCGCAACGAAATTTTCTACCAGTTCGGCCCGGGACAGGATCCTGGAGGTGGCGACGGATCTGTTTTATCGACAGGGCTATCGGGCCACTGGTATTAATGAGGTGATCGATAAATCTGGCGTTGCCAAGGCCACGTTCTATAAGCATTTTCCGAGCAAGGATGAATTGTACGAGGCCTGCCTGAAGGTGCTGAGTGAGAACGAACTGTGTCTTGTAGACGAAGGCATCCGCTGTGGCAATGACCCTCATTCTCGGCTCCTGGCAGTCCTGAAATGGCTGGAAACCTGGGCAGTGAATACCGATTTTCGGGGCTGTGCATTTTTGCATGCGGCCTCAGAAGTGCCTGACCACAACCACCGTCTACGTAAGGTGGGCACCCGGCTCTATGATGAGATTCGTCATCGGGTCGAGAAACTGGCTGAAGAGCTAGTGGCCTCGGATACAGATAAATATGGCCAGCTGGATGCGAAGGTCCTGGCCAGTGATTTTATGGTGCTGTTTTCTGGTGCGGTGGCCATGGCAGAGCTCTATCACGGAATTGAGCCTATCAGGCATGCGGTCGATGCCTTTGAACGCCTGATTGGCAAATAAAACCAGGCAATTTTTTTTGCCTACAAACCAGACAGACCTGTCTGTCTATGTTTAATCACTCGAGAAGGAGATGACCTATGACACAAGTAAGTACAAATCAAATAGACACCGCACGTTATGCAAAGTGTATCGAGACCTCAAAGCGCATTCGCTGGGATATAGACAAGGATGTGATCCGAGACAGGCAGTTTGATATGGGCAAGAAGTTTTTACCCGATGGGCTGTCGAAGGTGAATGATGTCCCGTTCCTGACGGAAGCGGAGAAAATGTTTCTCAGCCAGGTGCAGGGGCGTACCTATGCCAATATGTTTGGTCTGGTGGAACGCTTCATCTGCGCCAAGGTGCTGGAAGTGAGCCATGAACATTTTCTTGGCGACCAGATAGCACTTGAGGCGCTGGTTCGTTTTAGTGATGAAGAGCTTAAACACCAGGAACTGTTCCGTCGCCTCGATGAAATGGCCGCGAAGCAGATGCCTGTGGGTTATACGTTCTTGCCTCAACCGAATGAAGTGGCTCAAGTGGTACTGGGTAAATCGAGCTGGGCTGTGTTGGGACTGACCTTGCATATTGAACTGTTTACCCAGGTACATTACCGGGAAAGCATCGAGCAGGATCCCAATCTGTCTGAGCTCTGGAAAGATGTGTTCCTGTTTCATTGGCAGGAAGAATCTCAGCACGCCATCATGGATGAGCTGGAATGGATTCGTGAAGACCAGAAGCTGAATGATAACGAACGCGATCAGGCTGTGACTGATTTGATCGAATTGGTGGTTGCAGTTGACGGAATTTTACAGGCACAGTCAGAACATGATGCACAATATTTTGTTAGCAATTGCAGTCGTGCTTTTAGCACCGATGAAGTTACGCAAATTCAGGCTGCTTTGTTGAAGGCTTATCGTTGGCAATACATCCTTTCAGGTGTCCAGGTTCCTCAGTTTAACAAGGTCCTGGGAGGTATGATCAATGAAACACAGGGTGAAAAGATAAAAGAGGCACTTGGCACGCTTATCGGATAGCTCGATGCCTGGTATTAAGCGCAATCGGTGTGACCGGTTGCGCTTAACCAAAAAAGCAAAGTGAAACCTGTCACAAGTAAGAAAATGGACAATTCCGGGACCTAATTATAAACCGGTGCGTCTTTAGTTTTACAGGAGAAATTTAAAAGGAGAACATGATGAAGTTATTTACAGAACATACTCAACAACAGGGTGTGACCTACATGGAGCACCTGGTCTTTGCAGTGGGAATAGCTATTCGTCTTTTGGGCAGTGCTGTTGTATTTCTATTACACGGTATCTTTCCGTTCGTTGATATTCGAAAAGAACTGGATCTGGAAGCCACACGTGATTATCTGGATGAGCAAAATGACTGGATCGAAGGTATGAAGGAAAACAAGACTTCTGTTATATCTATTTGATAAACACAATTTCAATTGTTTGATCGTTTGTTATTGACAAAAGGAGTTATGAAATGAGAACGACTTCAATGGAAGTGTACATTTATGTTACATCAAAGGAGTGGCATAAGTTTGCACCGGAAATTACTGACCAATTGAATCAACTGGATGGGGTTGTCAATGTGTCTGTTAACGAAAAGATCAAGGATTTGCTGATGGTGAAATATGAGCCAGAAAGCATCTCTGCATTGAAGATTTTGAGTACATATAGAAAAAATGGTCACTCCGGTTCACTGGTTGGAATGTAAAGTAGTAGAAGTAAGACTGGGAGAATATTTTGCTCCCAGTCATGTACCTGCCTATTTAAAAACAAGCCCTTGCCATTTCATGCACATGCTGATGGTTGGTACCACAGCAGCCACCGAGTACATGCAGATTACTCAGGCGTGATTTAAGCGCCCGGTATTGCTGACCCAGATCCTGTGGGTTGCCACTATCCAATTCGGTACATTCATCCAGTTCGGTATGACTTTTACAGGAGGCATTGGCGCGTATACCTCCGATGCGTCGGGTCCACATGTCATCGCCATTGATCTCATGTTGAAAGTGAGTGGGGTGGGCACAGTTGACCATGTAATAAAACGGATAGGCATAGCTTTCCCTGTCCACTGTTTCGATGGCCTGTTGCAGGCTTTCACCGGAGGGCAGCTTGCCATCAGTCTCCGTGGTGAAGGAGATGATCACCGGCATGTCGAATTTCATCGCGGCACGAGTGACACCCAGCGCTTCATTAATGCTGGTCATGGTCAGGGCGGTGGCCACATCGACCTGGGTCTGGCTAAAGGTTTCGATCTGCGCCGTGTGATAGGTCTCGGCCTCCGCCACGCTCATGTAGTACTCGGGATCATAACCATCATAACGGGGCCCAATGCAGCCGCTGATCACAATCGGTTGTGCCAGTTCGGCCTCATCGCGCAGTTTGCTCAGCATCTCGATGGCCTGTTGGTTAAACCACGCCAGTTCATCGGCGTTGTAGTTGAGTTTGTTACCCCACTCGGCACTGGCACGCCAGGTCGGGGCCTCAAGTACCAGCCCGGTCTCGTGTTGCCGGGCAATATCGATGTAATGCGCATAATAGTCCTGGATATCTTCACGCCCCTTTTCACTCTTTAATAATGGGAACGAGGCGAACTCGGGCAGGTCATAGTTTTCCTTAAACACCAGTTCAGTTTCCAGACCGGCATCGGTAACAAAGGGTAGCCCGCTTTTCAGGGGTAGTTGGTGGCGATACTTGCTCATGATTGACTCCTTATGTTGGATTGGTTAAAAAAGACCAGTTGGTATGAAAAAAGTCTACGCCCGGCAGCGACAAATAGCAGTGGACCGGCGGTATGGACTTTTCAATTATTAATGTGCTGTTAATCAATAAGTTACATATGCAGCCATTGATGCACCATTTTGGGCAAAAAAAACTATACCGTCGGTATAGTTTTGCAAGGAAGTGAGGCAGGGGATGGGCGAAAAGGCACAGAACACCAAAAACCGCATCATGCAGACGGCGGAGCGTATCATCCTGCAAAAAGGCTTTGCCGGCACTTCAATCGATGAAATCATTGCCCAGGCACACATCACCAAGGGTGGTTTTTTCTATCACTTCAAGGGTAAGAATGAGCTGGCGGTGGCCCTGCTGAACCGATACCTGGATGCGGACGATGTCTTCTTTAAGCAACTAATGGAGCGGGCGCGTGAACTGAGCGAAGACCCACTGCAACAGATGCTGATCTTTCTCAAACTACTGGCCGAGGCCATGGCGGAACTACCCGAAACCCACCCCGGTTGCCTGGTAGCGGCCTTTACCTATGAAAGCCAACAATTCGATGATGAGGTGATTCAAAAGAACAAGGAAGGCATCCTCAGCTGGCGCAAGATTTTCGCTGAACAACTGACGGTGATCGAACATAGTTATCAACCCAGATTCGCCACCGATGTGAACGAACTGGCCGATCTCTTATCGGCCTGTCTTGAAGGGGGCATCATTGTCTCAAGGGTGCTGCAGGACAGGCAGAGCCTGGCAAAACAGATATTGCATTACCGCGATTACCTGCGCCTGTTGTATGAGAATCAATGATGAATAAACAACCCATCCTCTGGTATTTTGCCGATCCCATGTGCTCCTGGTGCTGGGGTTTTTCGCCGGTGTTTGAAAAGCTGCATGCGCAGTATTCGGATCGAATCAACATTGCCCTGATGCTTGGGGGGCTGCGACCGGGAACAACCGAATCCATCACTTCCAACCTGCGGGATGAAATCCTCCATCACTGGCATGAAGTGCATAGTATGAGTAGCCAGCCCTTCAGCTTTGACAATGCCATGCCGGAAGGTTTTATCTATGATACCGAACCGGCCAGTCGTGCCGTGATCACCATGGCCGAACTGGATGCCAGCAATATCTTTCCCTACTTTCGCAGTATTCAATCGGCCTTCTATGTCGACCAGCTTGATGTCACTAAGGAAGAGAATCTTGCCGAGCTGGCAAGGCAATATGAGATTGAGCCGGACACATTCCTGGCCTTTTATAATAGTGACAAGGCCCGGCAACGAACCCAACAACACTTCCAGGGAACACAGCAGGCCGGCGTCAGAGGTTTTCCCTCGCTGGTATTACAGAAAGAATCCACGTATGAATTTATTGCCAGAGGTTATCGGACGTATGATGAGATAGTCCCTTTGATTGAAGGGATGCTGGGTGCATAACAGGCCAGGGAACACGGGCTATGTTAGCTGCTGCTAATGCTGTTTAATAAATAGCCATTCAATTAATCCCTCTGCGTGAAGGGGTGACGTACATTGATGTAACCCCCTAAATTCTGTTAAAACTGAATTATTAGTAGTATCTTTGCACTCAGTAAGTGTGAACGACTGATATACATGACTAAATTTTCTGCTTGATTACAGTCAGTCAATAAAAAATATTTTATCTGTGAGAGGAAAGGAAAAATGGGTGGGTTCGATAGTTTCTTAAACGTTATTTTTAATTTCTGGGTTGGTTTTGCGATATTGGCGATCGTGCTGGTTAAGACGTCAATTAAAATTGTGCCTCAGAATATGGCCTATGTCGTTGAGCGGTTTGGAAAATACAATAAAACCATGGAGGCAGGATTAAATATTTTAATACCCTTCATTGATAAGGTGGCTTATCACCGAACATTAAAGGAACAGGCGGTAGATGTCCCCAGTCAATCGGCCATTACCAAGGACAATATCTCCCTGGTTGTTGATGGTGTGCTGTATTTAAAAGTACTGGACCCTTACAAGGCCTCATACGGCGTAGATAGTTATACATATGCCGTGACACAGCTGGCTCAAACCACCATGCGTAGTGAAATAGGTAAAATTGAGTTAGATAAAAGTTTTGAAGAACGTGAAAGCCTGAATATAAACATTGTAGCTGCCATTAATGAAGCCGCTGTCCCCTGGGGTGTGCAGGTGTTACGTTATGAGATTAAAGACATCGAACCACCACGCTCCGTTCTGGAAGCGATGGAAAGACAAATGAAGGCCGAACGTGAAAAACGTGCCGCCATTCTCGAATCCGAGGGCGAACGCCAATCCGCCATTAATGTCGCAGAAGGTGATAAGCAGGCTAGAGTTTTATCTGCCGAGGCAGACAAAGCAGAACAGATACTACAGGCTGAGGGTGAGGCCCAGGCTATCCTGGCCGTCGCCGATGCCAAAGCCAGAGCGCTGGAAGTGATTGGTAATGTGGCGGTATCTGATCAGGGGCAAAAGGCCATTCAGCTGGAGCTGGCAGATAAGGCCATTTCAGCCAAGGAAGCCATCGCCAAAGAGTCATCTGTTGTCCTGATGTCCGATAATCAGAGTAGCGCTTCAAATCTTGTGGCCGAAGCAATGACGATCATTAATACATTAAACAAGCAGCAAACAGATAAAGGAAATAGCAGGAATGCTTGAATATATTCACAGCCATCAGGCAGGCTTCTGGATAGCGTTAGGTTTTATTTTGCTGGCCCTTGAAGTGCTGGTGATGGGTTTTTCTACCCTGGTCATGTTTTTCGCCGGACTGGGTGCCGTCACCACGGGTGTGCTAATGCAGTTTGGGTTAATACCGACAGGCTGGATCAGCGGCATAGCCAGTTTTGGTATTTTTACAGGTGCTTATGGCGTATTACTCTGGAAACCATTTCAGCGAATCCAGGCCAACAGCACCCCACAACAGGTACAAACAAGTGACCTGATCGGCCTTGAGTTTGTACTGGAGCAGGACATAAGCCTGACTCAACCTGGTTCCACAAAATACTCTGGCATAACATGGAAGGTCGAGCTGGACAGAGATGCAGGAATGGATAGCCTGCCTTCTGCAACACGTGTTGTAGTGTGCTCCCTGGATGCTGGTATCTTCCGCGTCAAGCCTGTGTAGCTCAGCTAATGTAACCAGGGTCAGAACCAGTAGTACCCCTTCGGTTGTGTCTGCGACCATCCTTGGTCGCAGTCCTGAAGGGCATATTAGATATGACCGATTTCGTTCCAGACAAAATTGTCATTCAGCACATCTTCACTGAAGCTCAGGTCGCACAGTTTTTCCTAATATTAGAAACAATGGGTATATATCCACAACTTTATGATTGAGAAACCTTTGTAATTTAAAGGGGTTCTATCTGAAAAAAGCAATTTTTCATCCCTTCCCAACTAATCCTTTTGCCCAATAGCGGTGTCTAGTTTAGTAACTCCGATACTTCAGGCCTGACAGCCTGATAGTGAGGCATATATTTGAATTAGTAATTTAACCTAATGGGGAGAAAAAAATGAAATTAATATCAATTAAGCACTTTGTTGCAATATTTGCACTGTTTCTGCCACTGTCTGTTCAAGCCGGCCTGATGGACAAAAAAACATTGGTTGAAATTTTGCAAGATACCGTTGATGAAACAGTGTGTATTGATGCCTATACAAGCTGTTTTAATGTGAGTAAGACTAATTGTAGTAAAGAGTTGAAAGGATATGTAATAACGTGTGTAGATGATGTGCCTGATGATCTGGAAGATATGGATGAAATAACATCCTATAGTAAATCCAGTGCTGCATGTGCTGCAGATAAATTTAAGAAGAAGCACAATAAGTCATATAAAGCACGAATAAACACCCCTGCATGTGCAAAATTTAAGGCTATGGCAAAATAAGTTTTTCCTTCAACCGGAGAGAATAAGTATGAATAGATATATGTTAAAGCCTCTCGTGTTGGGTTTATCATTTGTTTTTCTTGCTGCGTGCCTGGGAGTGACGCTAACTGCGCCTGATATGCCAGCCAAAATGTTTAAGCCTTCTAAGGTTAAAATGACAACTATCAATGGTGTTAAGCTGGGCTTGCCAGCGGGTTGGAAAAACAACCCCAAAATCACAAAAAATTACAAAGCAAGTGATACAGTTGTTTTAATTGAGCATAAAAAGCTCGGGGAAATGGTGATAATGAAAAAACCATTTATGGGAGATGCGCGTTATGGAAAAATCGTAGTGCTAGGTTTAGTGCCAGAGGTTATGCCTGATGCAGAGCGTGTCACTAGAGAAATGTCTCTACCTAATCGTGCAATTATGCAAATTTTCAGAGGTACATTTACGGTGGGGGGGAGAAGGATGCCATTCAGGATGTATACGGCATACAACATCGATGGTGGAACTTACCATATGTATGCCAATATGCCTGATACCAAAGAAAACAAAAGGCTCTATAACGATTTCATAGCTGTTGCCAATTCAATTAGGTAATTGAGTTATGCGATATTATGAAATAATGTTGGTTGTCTCCATTATCATGCATAACTTGTTGGGTGTGTCAGCTTGTCAGGCTGGAATGTTTGACTCAGACGTTGATGTGAGCGCATACGCATCGGCTGAGCAAATGCATTCAGAGGCGAAAAAATTTAAATCGCCGAAGTGGAAGGTTCAGCTGGGGCAACGTGTCATTGACCAGATGATTGTTGCAAATGAACAATTAGCTATTTTGACCTTAAAGAACTATAACCAGAACCTAAGAAAAGACCAGATAAGAGTTGTTGATCTAAAGCAGGGCAAGACATTATGGAAAACTTCGTTGCCTGATAACGCATATGAAGTTAGTGTAATATTTGCTTCGAAAGAAAATACAATTTTACGTTTTGATTTCAAATCACATACTCTGCTGCATTCAGTGAATTCCAAAACGGGTAATAAAGTCTGGGAAAGGAAGCTGCCTTCATCCAGAAATATTAATGTGCAGGCGTTAGGTAAAAAATATTTAGTGCTTGCCGCAAAATCTGGAAATAATGTCGAATATCAACTTGTCGATTTTCGTTCCAATAAATCAAAATGGCATTTCTCAGCAGAAATTATTGGTGAGTCTATTCCCAAAATCGTTATGTATAAAAATAGTATTCTGATACCGGGCACAAGTCTGATTAGCCTTAAAGCCTCAACTGGAAAAAAACAGTGGCAAATAAGCAATGTCGCCTATGATCCAGCTTATGCGGCACCAGTACTTCATGCAGATAGGCTATATATCCATACGGCAAACAAACTGTTTTATCGAATTAATCCTAAAACGGGTAAAGTCGATTGGAAATTCAAACTATCTTCGCGTTATCACATTACATCTATTGATCCTGGGAATAAATATATTTACCTAAGAGGCACAACTGAATCAATCAAATCGGTTAAGCCACTCATTATGGCCGTCAAAAAAGATAAAGGTCGTTTAAAATGGGTAAGAGACATTAATGATAGACATCAAATTGTAAGTAATTTGATCGAATATAGAGGAAGACTTTTGGGTGCTTCTCCAACACACCTGTATGCCATTCAACCCTCTTCTGGAGATATCGTTTATAACAAACATGTGTCTGAGTCACAATTGAGTGTATATCCTGTCATTCTGCGATTAATTGGTAAAAATGTAGTGTTTATTGGCGAAATGACTATCGCAGCCTATAGAGCGACAACTGGAAAGATAATTTATAGAAAAGGGATAACAGGTATTAGTCCGGCAGCTGATTTGAGTGCCGTAGAAAAATCAATAAATCGGTTGCGTAATAAAATATCAATTAGGGACAAACAGGAGAAATTCACTCCGACAAATATTTTCGGGCCGCAATATCAAATCACTCAGGCTTCAGCGAATACGCACTATAGAAATTCAGATTGGGCCAGGTCGCAGGGAGATTATTGGGAATACAAGTCTGAGCAAATGTCGGGACAAATTGATAATTCATTTGCCAAAATATACGCAGGTTTAGCTTTATTTGAAGCCGCATTAAATCTTGATATCGCAATCTATATTGGTATATTACGCAGCATTGACGATAATTTGCTGGCCCAACATAAACTCATCAGGCACAGTATTTTATCCTCCTATCCGATGATGATGACAAAAAATTACGTCTATCGCCCCACTCGTTTATACAATTTGACCGATCCTGATGCAGGTGATTTTTTGCAGATTACGGCTATTAATTTAAAGTCTGGTAAACGAAAGAAGACCACTATGAGTGTTCCTTTTAAGGAATACGGCCTATGGATATACGTAGATGAGAAAAAAGGCCTGGCCTATCAACAAAGCCTGGGTTTGGATTACAAAGGTGAAAAGCCGCCGACGAGTTACTTGATTGCCAAACCAATCAATTTACCAAAATAAGAAATCTCACAGGTCTGTAATGGTGTAACGGGGTCAGTCTCTGCCCCAGTTTTTAATCACATTCCCTCATTGCAGGAGGGGGCAAGGGGGTGGTGATAAAAATAACAGAATTATTTATATAGAATACTAACTATCACTAACTAAAGGGGGCAGAATCGGTGTCAGAACCCAGTTTTCTCTAATATAAGAAATAATTAGTAGTTGCCTCCGGTTTTTCGTGGTTTTTCCGCTTTAGAAGTGCCCTTTAACACAGTTTAATTTATATTTTATTTATATGGCTAACTGGTTGTTTACGTTTGTGATTGAGCAGGTTTTATCACTGCGTCAGAGTGTTATGAGTGTCATCTGCCGGTTAATGAAGCTGGCCTGTGTTATACTTAGCACTCCAACAATCCACTACTTAGTGGGGACTTCTCGTTGACATCTGGCTGGATCTGGTCGGAACGATTCTGTCGCTTCCTCTGAGTCCAAACCCAGGAATTATCATGACTAAAATACGTCCTTATTCGCAACAGGCGCCGCCTGTGTCGACCAGCCTATCACTTAACAGACCTGCCTTATTTCCCTTTACTACCTTCTCCAAATCAACAAAACCGCTTTCCTTCACTAATCCGCTTTCTTTTGTCAAACGCGAGACAACGTGTGCATTGCCGAGAACCGGTAATAAATCGACATATGTTCCGACAGCGATTGTTTATTGCGAAGCGAACTTCGGAAAAATCGATGGCAAGACTGCCAATGGCCTGGTGCGCCAATCAGAGAAGTATCAGATCCTGTCGGTTATCGACAGTAATCAGGCCGGTCTGGAT
>JAOULO010000101.1 GCA_029881995.1 Gammaproteobacteria bacterium | reverse complement strand
GGCAACGTAGGCATGCCTCTCTCAACTACATGACTCCGGCCGAGTATGAAGAGAAATATGCCTGAATTAAATCGTCCGTTTTATTGGGGGAAGCTCAGAGCCCTTTACTGGAAAAAGCGGCTGAGTTAGTATGTGCGAAAATTCATTTTTTAACCTCATTCAGATGTTATCTTGAAATCTTACAAATATTTTCCTGTCTTCTTATTCAAACACAGAACAGTAATTTGTAGCTGGTAAATCATTAGTATTCCTTAAGCCTTATCTAAATTTGGCCGATGTTTCTGACATGGAGCACGATATAGTTAGTCACATTATATTTATGGATAATCGAAGCTGAAGGATGCAACGCCTATGTTATTTAGATTTTGCAGTCTTATTGTAATCTCATTGTTAATATTGACCGGCTGTGATATTGAATCATCACCTGGCCCTATTACCATTGGTGCTGCAGCTGAAGAAAATATTGATTTTGCAACCTACCCGCCACTTAGCGTACCAATTTATGTTTACCGTGTTGCAGATGACGATGGGAGTAATGCAAGTTATGTCACGACCACACTTGTGGATACCTGGTTAGTTGGTGTTAATGAATATTTTGCTAAAGCAAATATCACATTTACATTTGATGCATTAAATGATTTCGAAACGGTTAATAATTCTTTACTGAATCTTGGCTCTAGTCTTTCTCAAAACTTTTTGTATTCCGATCTGCACCCGGGCCATATTGTTATTTTCTTTCGTAAAAATTTTTACGTAGATCATGCCAATCCTGGTGGGTATGTTTCAGTATATGCCGGTGGACCTGACCATTTGTCACATGAACTTGGGCATGTATTTTGGCTGGGACATACCTTTGGTAAAAAGTTCACAACTATCGAAGAAGCCATAAATTACTTTGCTTTTACTGCGTATGATCTGAGTCTATTTGATGGTGACGGGATACCTGATACGGCACCAGATCCATATCTGGATAATTTTCTATGGTTCAATCATGTTAACCAGGCTGACGGCACTTTAAAGATCAATGAAATTACCTTCCAGTTACCACATGATAACCTAATGTCATATTACTTTGGTCAAGCTTTTGGCGTTACTGAGCGATTTACGATAGAACAGGCTGACCGGATGAGGGAAGCACTGGTAATTCGTTTTGGACCAGGCTTGACCAGTCTTGTGCCTGGAACTATAAAGCAAGGCTATGAAGCTGAATTACTAACAGTCGTAAGTGGTAGTAACTATCTGGTTGATGCGATGCAGGATCTAAATCTTTGGAGTAATGACCGAATATTACTTTGGCAGCCTGTCACCGTTGGTCAGGAGCTAGAACTTTCTTTTAATGTTGGTCTGGCAGGTACCTATACTATTTACATGGGGCACAGGCTTAGCCGGTCAAATGGGATTGTTAGATATTCTATCAATGGGAGTGTCCTAACTAAATCCTACGATAACTTTTTAACTGCTAGTAGTGATGCAAATTTACCCAGTACAACAACAGGACCAACACCTATCGGTACATTTGATCTGATTGCAGGGGCAAACACCCTTAAGATTATAGCTAGTGGTAAAAATGCACGTTCCAAAGGAATGAATTTCGGGCTTGATTATGTAGTGATAGCCCAATAACTAGAAATGGAAGCTGATTCCAGCAGAAACCAGGCTCATCTCATTACCAGAAAAAGTATCAGTCTCACCCACGTTTCTAAAAATGTCATAATCTATCCTGGCTGAAAATCCAGCCATTAATTGATATGCCACACCAATTCCATGAGTTCTATCTTGCCCAGATGAGGACGAATTTGCTGTTGTATATTTAATTTCCCAGTCAAATAGACCATAGCGCGCCATAACAGTGATGCCAGTTTGAAAACTAAAGCGTGCGACACCGTAAAGTGCTGTACCGCCAATCTCGACAGTGTCATCCAGGTATTTCCCAAGATTAATCTGGCTGTATTCAATACCTAAAATGTTTAACAAATCCGCACCGATAAAAACTTTGTTACCAATGGCCTTCTGGTCAGCTTTATTATCAAGATGAAGTGTTGCCTGGCCAACACCTGCTCCTATATAGCCATTTATATCGGCAAATGCCAAGCCTGGTAGACTGAGGATACCAATAATAAATAATTTCGCGGAATGAAAGATGCTTCCATTCATGATAGGAAACCCACACATATAAATCAGATACTACTTCAGAATAGTCCAATTTCGGTTTAAAGAAATAGTGTAAAGGCTACTATTATCCCATTAAAATAATGAGTGATTAGTTCTGGAATTAAGGGGTCAGAGCCCTTATAGAAGTGAAAAGATCACCGCCAACTTGGCCATACAGTAGACCAGGGCGGAGCCCTTTTATATTAGTAAAAGGGCTCTGCCCATCCCCTTAAATTTACCTGCTAATCACTATTGCCAACCTGCTTGCTGGGTCGACTTCCCACTGGCACCGTTTTATCTGTCGGTGTATGTCGAAAGAAACCTCGCAGTCCGAGTCTATTTAACTGGTAATACATAAAACAGCCTATACACCAGCCGAGATATGAGACAAGGGTAAGCAATATCAACACGCCAACGATAAGCCAACCCACCTGGCTATATTCTGAAAAAGGTGCCGGAGGGATTATTTTTTAACCACAAAGCAATCAAAGGATTAAAGAACAAAATTTATAGATTAACATTTGGTAAATTAACGAATAAAATTGAATTGGTAATTATTTCAAAATCGAGAATATGTAGGGAGACGCAATGGCTAGTAAAGTAAAAAAAGGACAGATTACATTTGATGCAGAAGGAAACGATATTGAAACATCACCCTATTTTAGCAGGGTTGTGCATTGGCCAGGTAATGCGCTATCTGGTGTAACCATAGGAAGAGGTTACGATATGGGGGGAAGATTGAAGGCATCTGTTAATATAGACATGACTAAAGCTGGAATCCCAGCTGCCACTGCAAAGGCACTATCAGAAGGTGCTGGACTTAAAGGAGTAAAAGCAAAAGAGTTTGTTTTAAAGCAGAAGAAAGTTATCGGAAAGATAACGACAGACCAGCAGGTAAAACTGTTTGATAACATATATCCTGAATATGAAAGTCGGGCAAAACAGAATTACGATAAATGGACTCTCAGCAATAAAGACAGAGT
>JAOULO010000070.1 GCA_029881995.1 Gammaproteobacteria bacterium | reverse complement strand
CCGTCATGGTGGTCACACTCATCATCAGGGCCTGGCAACTGGCAAGGATAGAAATATTTCGGGCATAGGCTTTCATGGGGAGGATGTTAGCCTTATGCACAGCAAAGGGCCAGAAAACTCTGGCCCATTTGAATTGGAGAGAAAAAAGTTGTTTGGGTGTTTAAGCCATATCAGTTTGATGTGGCGACTTTAACAGTCTGGTCACGCGTGATATTCATCACCAGGGTCTCCCCTTCTTTGACATGGATTTCCTGGCAGACAAAGGCGCCATGGCGTTTCATCAGGATGGAGCCATCTTCCATTTTAATTTCTTCCATCCAGAAGATGGGTGCGCTGATGTAGTAGCTGCCTTCAGGAATATTATTAAAATTGAAACGGCCCTGTTCATCGAAGTCGACTTTATAGACATACTCCAGATAACGTGGGTCTGCCTTGGTAATACTCTTTCTTTCTATATAGTGAACCTGGTACCACTGCTTGCTATACGACGTGACCGGGTTAAGCCGGGCCTTTTCGTTTTTTGGATAGTGGATCGTACCATCAGCCGTTTTGAGATAAGCCTGACCGGTGACGGTGGCTGTTCCCTTGGCGGGTAGCTCGGCATATTCTGCCATATTAAAAGGTATTCGCTGGATGAGCTCCGGCTTACTGGCGCAGGCGGAAGCCAGCAGGATACTCGTTAAGATTAACAACTTTTTCATTTTACGCTCTCCCTTTGCCGGCCAGTCAGATTCTGGCCGATTGCAACTTACAGATCCGATGAATACATGGTCTGTCCAACTAGTAGGATGAAGCGATCGTCGTTTTATTGTTATAAAACACTACCTTCCCCATAAATTTGGGTAGTGTTGAAATCACTATACCGAAATATTTTCACTATGCCTACTATTTTTGGGTATTAATTGAACAATTGTGTGGCTTGATAAACTGAGTAATTTACTCTGGATAAGACATGAAAAGTCCAGTTTATAAGGTATGATGCAGAAAAGTTGATCTGCCAAATCCAGTTAGGAAGAATAAAACCATGAACAGACTCCCTTTCTATTTTATAGCGCTACTTATGATGGGTAACAGCTTCGCCCAGGACACGATGACAGTCTATAAGTCTCCCACCTGCGGTTGTTGCAAGAAGTGGATAGACCATCTCGAGGAAAATGGCTTTAAAGTGAAGGCCGTGGACATGGCAAATGTCTCGCCCAAAAAGCTTGAGTTGGGTATCAATCCACGTCTGGCTTCCTGTCATACAGCGGTGATTGATGGCTATGTGATTGAAGGGCATGTACCGGCGCGCGATATTCGACAATTACTCAAAGACAGGCCCAAAAATATCCACGCTCTCACCGTGCCGGGTATGCCCGTCGGTTCCCCCGGGATGGAGATGGGGAATCGAAAAGATCCTTATGCAGTGCTAAGTATCGATAAACAGGGTGGTACGGCAATCTATTCCAGATATTAAATTTCACCTAACTAACTGTAAATCATGTATTTTATGTGATTAGGGGCACATAAAGTTTCTCAAGTTCAGCCAATTCCGTCCGAAAAACAAGTATATAAACTGCTTCGCTGAATCTGGGGAATCATTATGGCGTTGAACGAAAAGGTGCGAGTCACCTGGCAGGACCTTGAGGTCGGCCGGGAATTAGCCTGGGATATCTATACCGAGAGTGGCAAGTTACTTCTCAAGGCCGGGCATGTGATCCCTAATGAGCAGATCCTGAAAGGAATGACCAAGTACGTCCTTTATCGCTTTGTAAAGGATGGCAATACGGCGCAGGGTAAAAAGGATAAGCGGATCAATGTGTTTGCCCAGCTGAATAACATGGTCATTAGGCTTGGTAACCTTTTTGATGATATCGATGCCGCTGATCAAAACTGCATGGAAAAAATTGAACACCTGGCAAATGGTGTGCAACAGCTTTGTCAGGTCGAGCCTGATGCCACCATTGCAGCTTTCCATCTTCCCAATGATTACCGTTACAGTGTATTTCACTCCTTACAGTGCGCCATCGTCTGCGCCTTTATCCTGGAAGAAGAATCGCTGGATGATCACACAAAGAAAATGATCATCGCAGGGGCCCTTACCGCAAATGTCGGCATGCACAAGCTACAGGATCAACTGGCCAAACAGGATGGTATGCTGACACCGGATCAGGATGATGAAGTCAAACTGCATCCTGAAAAAAGTGTTCGATTGCTAAAATCCATCGGTGTAGATGACAAAATCTGGATGATGACAGTACTGGACCACCATGAGCTGGGTGACCAGAGCGGTTATCCACGTGCCTTACCACTGGAAAAGATTTCCATCGGAGCAAAAATGCTGGCCGTTGCCGACCGTTATGGTGCCATGGTGACCATGCGAGATTACCGTCAGCCGATTTTTATCAAAGATGCCCTGAGTACCTTTTTACTGGATAAGGGTAAGTCTTATGAAACGCGATATGCCCTGTTATTGATCAAACAGTTGAGTATTTTCCCACCGGGAAGTTTTGTAAAACTGAACAATGGTGAAATTGCGATAGTGATCAAAAGGGGCGTGAAAAATCCAATGAAGCCTATTGTTAAAGCCTTTTTGGGGCCTGACAAAAAACGCTATATCAAACCCCTGTTCCGTGAGTGTGGCATGAATAACTATGAAGTTGATTCACTGCATGGTTTTGATCCCAATATCCCTCTGAACTATCATCAAATCTGGGAATACACCTGATTAGCTGGCAAGATTCAGCCAGACATTTAATAGTCCTAGAAAAATCGTCACAAACCAGCTTAATAGGGTCCCATAAAACCGCCCAAAAGAACGGCCAGTATGTTGGCTAACACCCGAGGCATTCATTAATCGGGCAATTACAAATACGCCTGCCAGACCTGCTAACAGCCAGGTATTGGCATTTTGCAATTCTGCAATGGCCAGCAAGAAAAGCATAAGCGGGATATTCTCCACTGCATTGCCATGGGCCTCTCTAGCCTTGGCCAGAGTTCTGTTACTCCCAACCCCAATACCAATTTTATTACGGATTCTTAGTGTGGCGACCCGATATGCAAGCCCAATCATAAGCATGCCAAGGGGAAGGGCCGTAAAACTGGTAACAGGTAAATTCATAGGGGGCGTCCTTTTCTAGTGGGCAGACAATATAAGCATAAATAGTAGAGAAAATATAACAGAAATTGCCTTATCACAGACTTGTCTATAATAAAGGACAAACACTGAACTCAATATATAAACAATTAAAATGGTGAATACATGGGAGATACACACATACCTGTGATAATCGATATCGAGGCCTCCGGTTCTGGTGAAGGGAGCTACCCCATTGAAATCGGCCTGGTGATGGAGGACGGTGCGGCGCACTGCTATCTGGTTCAGCCCTATAGTGACTGGACTCTCTGGGATAAGGAAACAGAAAAACTGCATCGCCTGACCCGCGAAACCGTCGAGCGTTTTGGAATGGATGGCGCCTATGTCGCCAGACAATTAAACAAGTTACTCGAAGGAAAAACGATCTATAGTGAATCCTGGGATCTAGATCATGCCTGGTTGAATTGTCTGTTTGAACGGGCAGGTATTGCCCAAAAATTTGAACTCCAACACCTGTCCATCATAACCAGCGAAGAACAATTAATGGCATGGGATACAGTGCGTGACCAGGTTATAGAAGAATCTGGTTTGAAACGTCATCGGGCCAGTGCTGACGCAAGAATAACTCAAACAACCTGGCAGCAGACACAGTCTGATGGCAGAAGTGCTGTGAATATTTAAGCTGATTACTTGCTCGAAATGTTAGATCAGCCAACCTAAATGGCTTCCACCTTAGATCTAAGATTAAGTTCCGCTAGTTATTTTATTTCTCATTATTTCATACTTATGTGAAGGTTTAACTGTTAAAACCTGAAAACAGCTCATTTAATATACAGAATAGATAATGACTTCGTGCTGATATTATCTGAATTTGGTTACTTACTAATCAATAATTTTCAACTAAATTATTTAACTACTGAATTTATGTAAAGCTTGTAGCTAGCATTAGACTCAAAGTGTTAGCTAGTTATCAAAATCATAAAATTTTGTTGGAAAAATAAAAATTCATAAGATAGTATCGAGTGATAATATAAATGTATAAATAATAATCAATAAATAAAAATGAAATCAGGGGGAGGCTTCTTTTTGTCTCCAGAATCAAATCAGAGTAGCGTTAACCAGTGACAGGTTTTCTGATTCTTCACAATATTAAATTTAAATCATTATTTTCATAAATAAAAACTAGTGTAACTGATAGTTGCATCGGACAGTTTGTAGCATGTCACCAGTTGTTCTTGAACTACTGGTGCGTGTTGTAAAAGAACAAAAAGGAAAAGTTATGGAAAGCAATCATTCACACCTCAAGATATTTTTTACCGGCCTTTTTACCTTAGCAACCTTGACTCTAATAGGTTGTGGTGGTGGTGACTCTGATGGAGCCGCAAATACGACTACAACAGAGGTCGATACCGGACCTCTTGAGTATCTGTATTTTTCAGCACAAACAAAAAATAGTGGCGAAGAGTTGTGGCGGACCGATGGTACATCCGAAGGCACAGTCATGGTCAAGGAAATCAATAAAGCGGGTGACAGTAATCCAAGCAGGTTTATTAAAGCAGGTAGTAATATTTTTTTCCTGGCCGATGACAATGTGCACGGCTATGAGCTATGGGTAAAAAAACCAGATGGTACTACTCAATTGCTCAAGGACATAAATACTATTGAAGATGGTTATAGCTCGATTGGTAATTTAACAGCACATGGTGATCTGCTGTTCTTTACGGCTAATGATGGTGTTAATGGCCTGGAACTTTGGGTTAGTAATGGAACGGCTGAAGGTACTAACATGGTTGTTGACCTGACGGGTGATGAAGGAGGATCTTCCTTGTCATGGCTAACTAGTAAGCCAGAAAGCGATCTCTACTTCTTCAGAAATGGCAATGAATTGTGGCGGTCAAACGGTACAGCAGAGGCTACAACGCAAGTTATTGTTGATACCGTCTTTACCGATGCCACAAACCTGACAGTTGTAGGTGGCAATCTGTTCTTTCATGCCAATATCAATGAGCTTTGGATGAGCGATGGCGGGAGTGCGGGAGATACTACTGCCGTGTTGGCTGTTGTGGGTGGGTCACCGTCTAGTTTCGTGGCTTTAGATAATAACAAATTACTCTTCAGGGCATCTGGTTCTGAAATATGGGTTTCTGATGGAACAGTTCCAGGTACATTCAGGTTACGTGAAGTTGATAACCTGACTGTCTCCAGTGTGGTGAAGTCAGGAAGCACAGCATTTTTTGTCAACTCGAATGCAACAGGTTATGAGTCGTACAGACTATGGAAGACTGATGGTACAGATGTTGGGACAGTTGAGGTAACAACCAAAGTATATAGCCCAAGCATTATGGCAGGTAGTGCAAATGGCCGTATTGTTTTGAAAAATTCAAATAGTTTGTGGGTTAGTGATGGGACCGATGAGGGAACTGTTGATTTATTGACTGATAGGCCACGCATTTGTTCAGCTACAGTGAATAAGTTCTTTTGTATTCTCAATAATGAAGATGTAGAGGATATGTATAGCCTGTGGGTCTCAGATGGTAGTTTTGAAGGAACTTCAATAGTATCAGGGTTCAATGTGCCTGATAGGCCTAACTCATCCGAAATGAGGGTAATTGATAACATTGTTTATTTTTCACATGAAGACAGGGCTGTTGGAAAAGAACCATGGGTAAGTGATGGAACAACAGAAGGAACTGTGAACCTTGCAGATATCAATGTAACTCCATCGAATGACTCAAATATTGATATTGATTTAGGCTACAACATTGTTGGTATCCGCTCTGAAACTAACAACGCATACCAGAAAGCAAGAATTGGAAAGGTATTATATTTTGTTGCAGATGACTCAGATAGTGACGATGGTTTGTGGCGTACAGATGGAACAGAAGCAGGTACCTACAAAGTTAAAGACACCAACCCGGATGGTGAAGATGACGTTCGTGATGTAACCGTGTTAGGTAACAAGCTCTTGTTTAGAGCAAGAGATCCTGAGCATGGAGCCGAGCTTTGGGTCTCTGATGGGACTGAGCAGGGAACACGTATGGTCTTTGACTTTGACCCAGGCAAGGAAAGCAGTAACCCGTCATTAAAGGTAGTGCTGGGTGATAAAGTCTTTATCGAAGTTGACAACACCTTATGGGTTTCTGATGGAACGGCTGCAGGGACAGAAATAATTAGTCTGGTTGAGCCTGACGACATGGCCGTAGTGGGTGACAAGGTTTTCATTGCAGACGATGATGATGAAATGATCTGGGTATCAGATGGCACATTTGCTGGAACGCGTATGTTAAATCATCCGAATTTTGATAATGACGCGGGTGATGATACCGAGCATTTTTATGATCTTAATGGTATAGCCCTGTTTGGTGCAGACGATGATAACAGTGACTTTAAACTCTGGCGTAGCGATGGGACTGATGAAGGCACATGGATGGTTAAAGATATCTATCCTGGCCGGGATGACATGCGAGACAATGACTCTGATGAAATGATTATTTATAAAGGTGAGCTTTATTTTGCAGCACGTTCCAGTGAGTTTGGTAGGGAGTTGTGGAAGAGTGATGGAACCGAAGAAGGCACGGTTATGGTTAAAGATATTAATACAGGGGGATCATCTTCTCCAGATGGAAGCTTCTTTGTAATTAGTAATGACCTGCTGTTCTTTACAGCAAATGATGGTACCCATGGCACAGAACTCTGGAAAACCGATGGGACAGAAGAGGGTACTAGTATGGTTAAGGATATTGCAGTTGAGATGGGTAGTGGTTTCTCTAGTTCAAATATGTACGTCCTTGGCAATACTTTGTACTTTAGAGCCAATGATGATGTGCATGGCTCGGAGCTATGGAAAACAGACGGTACTGAGGCAGGTACGATTATGGTGAAAGATATATATCCTGAAGCTGGTGTTGGTTCCTCTCCGCATGACTTTATGTCATTTAATGGGAAACTATATTTTTCTGCTGATGATGGTGTGCATGGACATGAACTATGGGTAACAGATGGCACAGAAGAAGGAACAGTCATGATCAAGGATATCTATGAAGGTGAAGGTGGCTACGTTGATAGAATCGATTAAGGTCATTTTTTATTAAATGGTGGTTATTAGTCGAACAAATAAATTACAACGATAAATGATTATATGAAGGGAATGGTCATGAAAATTAGTAATATAATAGGTAAAGTTTTTTTCGCTAGCCTTACATTGGCAGGCTTTACGGTAATAAGTGGCTGTGCAGAAGATACTACAGCGACTGCCAATAATGAAAATACATTTAAAAATGAATATATAGCTCCTGCTCTAGGTAGTTTCTATTTCAAGGCTGAATCTAAAGATAGCGGTACAGAGCTGTGGAAAACCGATGGTACCGAAGCAGGTACAGTCATGGTCAAGGAGATTAACCAGACAGGTAATAGCAATCCTGGGCAGTTTGTAAAAGCTGGCGACAATGTGTTTTTTGTTGCAGATGATAAAGCCCATGGTCGAGAGCTTTGGGTCAAGAAAAGTGGTGGAACATCTCTGCTTCTGGATATTAACCCTGCAGAGTTAGGGCCAGATGAAAACAGTAGTAGTAATATTGGCTTCATGACGGCCCACGGTGATCTACTGTATTTTGTTGCCGATGATGGAACGAATGGTGCCGAATTATGGCTGAGTGATGGAACCGTTGAAGGTACCAGAATGGTGGTGGATTTAACGGGTGATGCTACATCATCAGCAATTACGTCACTTGCAAGTAAAACAGGTGGTGATCTCTACTTTTTTGTTAACGGTGACACACTATATCGTTCAAATGGCACCACTGAAGGAACTGTTCCTGTCGTTGATGCAGATGCTTTTACAGGGGCGCAGCATTTAACTGAGATGGGAGGCAACCTGTTTTTCCATGCCAATAATCATCTTTGGATGAGTAATGGCGAAAATGATGGAACTGTTGCGTTGGCAGTAGTTGGTGCTAATGATAATAACTCTCGCTATATGAATCTGGGTGATAAATTATTATTTACAGCTGGGAATATCAATCCAAACTTATGGGTTTCCAATGGAACACCCGAAGGAACGATACAGATAACGGGTGTAACAATTCGTAATAATGCAACAAGACCAAGAGCTGGTATTGTACAAGCTGGCAGTGTAGCATTTTTTGTCGATAATAGTGGTCCCCGTTATTTAATGATGACCAATGGTACCCAGGAAGGTACAGTTCAGGTGACTGACAGGGTTAGCGGCAATGACCTCCGGCTTCTTGCAGGTACGCCTGATGGGAAAGTAATACTCCGTTTTTCAAAAGTTATGTGGAGCAGTGATGGTACCGACGAAGGTACTATAAGAATTCTACCAAATCGTCGCCCTCAGGTATGTGCTTCATCTTCTAGTAATGCATTCTGCTTTATAGAGAAAAACGGCAGTGGCTATGGCTTTGAGTTATGGACAACGGATGGAAGTATTGCCGGAACATCCAAAGTGCCTGGAATTTCAGTAGATTATTTTATTAGTGAGTCAGGTATTTTCACCGAATCAAATGACGGTGTGTATTTTTCTTATGATGATAGTGTGCACGGTCAGGAACCCTGGTTTAGTGATGGGACCGAAGCAGGCAGTATGTTAGTGGCTGATGTTAATACCAAACCCACCAATGAGAGCTATCCCTGGCTATATCTGGCTGACTCGGTTAGCGGTCCGCGTTCTGAAGATAACAATCTTTATACCAAGGTAAGTATTGGTGAAACAATGTACTTCATAGCCGATGATGGTCTTCATGGAGATGGTCTGTGGAAGACCGATGGTACGGTTGAAGGCACGAAGCTTGTTAAAGATATAAACCCAGATGGCTATGATGAAATCGGTAACATGATGGTGGTTGGAAGCAAACTTTATTTTACTGCTAATGATGGAGAGCATGGTGAAGAGCTTTGGGTAACCGATGGGACAGAGGGTGGTACGTTAATGATATTTGATGCCATTCCTGGGCCTGAGGATGGAAGGCCATGGTTAGTCGCTAATTTTAATGGTAAATTATTGTTTGAAGCAGAAAACACCCTATGGATAACCGATGGTACTGTCTCAGGCACTGATATTGTAGATATTGGGGTTAACCCAGGGAAGGTGTTTGAAATGGGGGATACGGTACTCATTCTCAACAATTGGGGGTATCCAATTATTACCGATGGTACTTTCGAAGGTACGAGTGAAATCGAATTAGATAATGGGCCGTATTTATGGAATACCAATAAGTATGCTGAATTAAAAGGTGAAATATATTTTGCTGCATATGACAATGATGAGTATATGAGGCTCTGGAAAACCGATGGAACAGTCGAAGGTACAAAGATAGTCAAGAAGATTAATGAAAGTGAGAGTGATATTTTCTCTAACTATCAACAAATGATTGTTATAAATGACATACTTTACTTTGCAGCATACACTAACGAAAATGGTTATGAGCTGTGGACGAGTGATGGAACTCCAGAAGGCACTCAATTGTTGAAAGATATTGCTGATGGAGATGACTCTTATCCAGGATTATTTAATATAGTAGGCAACAAGCTAGTTTTTTCTGCAGATGACGGAGTTCATGGCACTGAACTATGGGTGTCTGACGGCACAACTGATGGAACAAAACTACTGAAAGAAATTACTCTTGAAAGTGTTGCCAATCCATATATTTCCAAGATGTACAAAATGGGTGAAAGGTTGTTCTTTACAGCTAACGATGGCATTAATGGGGAAGAAATGTGGGTCACAGATGGAACTGGAGATGGCACACAACTACTGAAAGACATTAATATTGGTGAAGGTAGTTCTTCCTATCCCTATAACCTAATTTCTCATGGAGATAAACTCTTCTTTACTGCTAATGATGGTGAGCATGGTCAAGAAATGTGGGTTTCTGATGGGACAACTGATGGAACGAAGATGTTAAAGGATATTGTTCCTGGGATTGACTCGAGTTATGCCTCTGCGCTGTATGATGAAGAGGGTGATGATGAGGATGAAGAGTTTGTAAAAGTAAAGTTCTAAATAAAATAATAGATATCATTTAAGGGCCTGCCATTTGGCGGGCCTTTTTTTGTGTGGATGGTATCTCTTTAGTATGTTTATTATTAGAAGTTATCCAGGTACTCCCACCGTTCAAAAGCAGTCTGTAATTCCATGTTGATCTCTTCAACACGCTCCAGTGTTGTTTTAATTTCATCCTTATCCTGCTGATAAAATTCCGGCAGGCTGATTGATTTTTCAAGTTCAGCCTGTTCCTGCTCCAGTTTTTCTATTATTTGTGGGAGTTCTTCAAGCTCTCGTTGTTCTTTATAGCTGAGTTTTCGTTTTGCTTTGTTGTCAGTCTGTTTTGATTCTTTTGTTATAGATTTAACGCTGGCATCTTTTATAAATTGTTGTCGGGTTTTGCTCTGGCGTACCCAGTCTTCATAGCCACCGACATATTCATTGACTTCACCGCTGCCTTCAAAGGCGATGGTGGAGGTGACAACATTATCGAGGAAGGCACGGTCGTGGCTGACCAGTAATAAGGTGCCATCGTAATCTGATAGCAGATCTTCCAGTAATTCCAGGGTATCAACATCCAGGTCATTGGTGGGTTCATCCAGCACCATGAGGTTGGCGGACTGTAAAAATATCTTGGCCAGTAACAGGCGGTTACGTTCTCCGCCGGACAATATTTTTACTGGCGAGTCGATGCGCTCGGGTGGAAATAGAAAATCTCGTAGGTAACTGATGACGTGTTTGGATTTACCTCGCACCATAACATGGTCACTACCTTCGCTGATGTTGTCTCGGACGGTTTTTTCCGGATTCAGGTCACCACGGTGCTGATCAAAATAGGCCAGTTGCAGTTTGGTGCCCATGCTCACATCACCCTGTTGTGGCGTGAGTTCACCCAGAACTATCTTAAGCAGGGTACTTTTTCCTGAACCATTCGGTCCGATGATACCGATACGATCGCCGCGCATAATCCGACTGGAAAAATCGTTAATGATAATATCGTCGTCATACTGAAAATGGATATGCCGTAGGTCAACGACAATCTTACCGGAGAGTTCGCTATTGTTCAGACTAAAGTTGACCTTGCCCTGTTGCTTGATTCGTTCACTGGCCTGTCGGCGCATATCTTGTAGACGACGAACCTTGCCTTCATTACGTGTACGACGAGCTTTTATTCCCTGTCGTATCCAGACCTCATGCTCGGAGAGTTTTTTATCAAACTTCGCATTGGCCCTTTCTTCAGCCTCCAGCAATTCGGCCTTCTTTGTTAAATAGGCATCATAACTACCTGGGAAGGAGCTAAGTTCACCTCGATCTAGCTCAACAATGCGCGTGGCCAGGTGGCTGAGGAAGGTACGATCGTGAGTAATAAAAATCAGTGCGCCCTTAAAGTTTAAAAGATACTCTTCCAGCCAGGTGATGGCGGCGATGTCCATGTGGTTGGTAGGTTCGTCTAGTAAGAGCAGATCCGGTTCACTGACCAGGGCCCTGGCCAGCAGCACTCGTCGGCGCATACCACCGGAACAGTCAATGAGCTTTTGATCGGCATCCAGTTCAAGACGGCTTAATACGGTCTCGACCTTTTGGTTGATGTTCCAGCCATCCTGAGTTTCTATTTTGTGTTGCAGCTCGTTGAGTTTATCCAGTGAGGCATCTGAGTCACTCACATGGTGAACGGCATTATGGTAGTCGCTAAGTAGTTGGCCCATCTCGCCAAGACCAGAGGCGACCACCTCATAGATCGTATGTGTCGAGTCGGTGGGTACCTCCTGTTCCAGATAGGCGACCCGTAAGGTGTCCTGGCGCCAGAGCTCACCATCATCCGGTTCCGCCTGCTGGCAGATAACGCGGAATAAGGTGGATTTGCCGGTGCCGTTACGGCCAACCAGACAGACCCGCTCGCCCTTTTCAATCTGGAAATTGACCTGTTTTAGCAAGGGGTGGTGGCCATAGGCCAGGGAGACATCATTGAGGCTGAGTAAGGGCATGGGCCGGGATTGTACGGCAATGGGCAGCCAGAAAAAAAATTATCTGATTATATTATTGTTAATGCGAATAATTCTCATTATAATCTGAATATTATTGTTTATTAATATTGGTGTAAAAGATGAATCTGCTTAAATTATGGATGATCTTTCTTCTGAGTGGACTGGGTATGGTGTGGCTGCCGGCCAGTTCTGCGGAGCTCAACCCGGCCGAACAATTGGGAAAGCAGTTGTTTTTCGAGGCTCGCCTGTCTAACCCACAGGGCCAGTCCTGTGCCAGCTGTCATGCCCCGGAGGCGGCCTTTAGTGATCCGCGCAAAACACTCCCGGTATCTGCCGGCGCTAACAATGGCATGTTTACCAGTCGAAATGCCCCCTCGGTGATG
>JAOULO010000100.1 GCA_029881995.1 Gammaproteobacteria bacterium | reverse complement strand
ATAACCATGCCTCACAGGCTTTATTGTTCAGATGGCAAGACCAGTGGGTCATCAAAATACTGATCCATTCCATATAGATTAAGTACATCCAATACTGCGGGACTGTGCGATTCCAGTAACACTTCTATATCATCGCTTTTACCCATACGCTTCAATTGCAGTAAAAGCTGGAACCCAGCACTATCCAGTTCACTAATACCAGAGAGATCCATTTCGATACGTTTACATTTGTCAGTTGCAGATAGTAGTTCTTGTTTCATCTCGGCAGCTGTGTAGATGGTCATATCACCATCAATAGTGATGTGGCATACACCGCCGCGTTTTTTCTTAACTTCTATCATTTTGTGTCACCATTTACCTTAAGGCATGATCAACTTGGAAACTGCATCCAGCATTTGCTCGGGCTTAAACGGTTTTACTACCCAGGCCTTAACCCCGGCAGCCTTTCCTTTCTCTTTCATCTCATCCTGTGATTCCGTGGTCAACATGATGATAGGAGTGAATTTATAACTGGCATTCTTCTTAATCTCGGTAACCATGGTTATACCATCCATATTCGGCATGTTCACATCACTGATAATCAGATGAATTTTACGCCCATCAAGTTGTGCCAAGCCTTCCTTTCCATCACCTGCTTCAATCACATCGTACCCGGCACCTTTAAGTGCTATGGCTACCACCTGCCTTAAAGAGGCAGAATCATCGACAATTAGTATAGTTTTCGACATTATTTACTCCTCGATGTCAGAAAAAAGTTATTTCATCATTATCACTAGCGGTATCCGTTGAAGCCGATTCTCCACTAAGGTTTCTACGCTGTTCTTCTGTCACCAGACCCGCTTCAAGCTTCTTCGTCACCACACTAATGTCGATAGGGTCAGGTAGTTCGCCGTTCTCACGCAAGGTCTGATCCTGCCCTAATAGTTCATCAAAGCTCATCAGTGCATCGCGGACCTGAGCCAGGATCTGACTGGTTCTATCCTGAAACTGTAACGAGACAAGAATGTCTTCGATCTCGGAGCGAATCCCCATACTCTCGACCCGCAGGGTATCCAGAGACTCTCCCAATCCCATCGTCACGTTTTCCAGATTTTGCATCACAGTTTGAATTGTTTTGCCAGACTCTTTCTCGGCCTGATTCTCTTTTTCCGCAACGTCATTCATCTGTGCGACGGCCGCTGACATGGACTGGCTGATCTTGCCCACCATTGAGGCGATCTGTTCACCGGTCTGACCGGATTGCTGTGATAAACTTCGAACCTCATCTGCAACAACGGCAAAGCCCCTGCCAGACTCTCCTGCACGAGCGGCCTCTATCGCGGCATTAAGGGCCAATAAATTGGTCTGACTGGCAATATCTTCAACACTTTTGGCCATATGCTGCAGATCATTTGCATAGGCCGCCAGACCTTCAACACTGCTCTGCATCTCTTCACGAACAAGCGCCGACTGACGCATAGCATCGACCAGACTGTTCAGGCTGGTACGACTGCTATCAAATACCGATAACATTGTATCGTTGGAGCCGGTACCACCGGCACTCTCGGAGACGGAGATTGCAACCGCCAACCGTTCGTTTAAATTAGCAAATCGTGTAGTGAGTTGAATGATGGCATCTTCGGACTGTCCACGTGCTGTTTCTACCTGTTTTGCCGAAACATTGACCACTTTGCTACTGGAATCACGCACACGATCAAAATATTCACTAAACAGACGCCCTACGTACTTTTGTGATGCTATGTCCTTTTCCAGAAGGTCATCAGCATATACTCTCTGGAGGCTTCTACTTAACTGAAAGGAACTCACAATAGCTGCCATCATTGCCAATACCACCAATAACCCAAACGGCAACCATGCCAGCTCAAGCAGGATTAATAGTAAAACCACAAACAGACTATAGCCGATAAAGACCGTGTGTAGCTTTTTGCTCATTAGTCGTTTGATAAGCGCGTCCTTATCAGAATCTTGTTCTACTGTGCTGTTCTGTTCTGTCACGTTACGAATCTACTTTGTGTAATGAAGTCACTTATCCCCAGCCATCAGTAACTATAGCTGAGCAATCTGTCTAGGAAATGGTCTATTTAAGGTGTTTACAGTTCCCTTGTCTGAACTATTGGCCTATCCAGTAACTCACTTGATAATCCTGTCACAGCATTATCTGGTGCCGTTTACGCACTCATACTGTCACATTCCATGTATTATCGAGATTATCGGTATAGCAACAAAAATACAAATATGAAATGTAAAAGGTTTTATAAATCTGTCGTTTTAAGTAGCTGCTGGATTTTTAATCAGAAGACCTATTTAAAACCGAAAATAGGGCCCTTTCGGACATATATGACGAAATAATTAGTGCCAATGTTCATAATATGATTCAGTAGGACCACTGCCGATAGAGACTATCAGTGATTGCAACTTAATTGTTTATTGTTGTTTCAACAAAGCAGTGATTATTAGCCCAATGTTGAGGCGACGGGAGTGGAGGTTAGTAAAACAGCCCCAGTCTCTCTGCTAAGACAAACATGTCTATATGTCGGGCCCAGCACATCACTTTGCTTGATATGAAAGCCGGCCTGTTTCAGGAGCTCGCGGGTTTTTGTCACATTTCTTTCACCGACATCCATTTGCCCGTTATCATTAACCGAGAACATCATGCCACCACCATACAACCCCACTTCAAAATCAGATGGTTTATACAGACGTTGATTGAGTACTCGACTTAAAGTGGCTATCGCCTCTGTTGCATAGCGAGGGCCTGAGTTTAGTGTACTGGAAGGCAGCACTATGTGGGTCATTGCGACAACTCGATCCACAGGGTGCCACAAGGTCACCGCGACACAAGAACCCAACAGGGTCTTTATCTGATCGACCTCATTGCCAATATACAGGGCACCGGGCATCAAATAGAGTGAAGGTACAATTCCCGCCTCTTCTGTATGGCTCCAGGATAATCCCGATAGTGGCTGTGCAATAACTTGTGACATAGGTCTTCTCACTACGCATCTCAATTGTCCGTAATGATACAAGATGTATATTTCAAAAATAAGTAATGCCCATCAGGATTAACAGTAGCCTTACGTTACTATCGCTTTGACTTGATACGCCTAAAATGGTTTTCTAACAAAATCTACCATTCAATAAGATAACTTGAAATTACCGCCCCCTGCCAATAAAATGCGC
>JAOULO010000099.1 GCA_029881995.1 Gammaproteobacteria bacterium | reverse complement strand
CCCAAGGCAGCGCATAAGGTGGCGCATTTTTGTTCGATGTGTGGGCCTAACTTCTGTTCTATGAAGATTACGCAGGATGTGCGTGATTACGCTGCCAGTCAGGGGTTGACTGAAGAAGAGGCCTTGAAGCAGGGGATGCAGTCCAAGGCGGTTGAATTCGTAGAAACCGGTAGCGAGATCTATAAGGAAGTTTAAACACACTCCCCCTCTCCCTCAGGGAGAGGGCAGGGGTGAGGGGATCTAAACATGTCACTCTACCTGCCACTCTTCAAAGCCCTTAACGAGGCCGATGTGCAGTACATCGTTGTGGGTGGCATTGCCACTATACTGCATGGTTACGTCAGAGCGACTGCTGATGTTGATCTGGTGATTGATCTGCAGGCCGATGAAGCTAAAAAGGCCATTACCGCATTAACAAGTGAAGGGTTTAAACCGAAGATTCCGGTTCAGGCCATCGAGTTCGCAGACGAAACTAAACGAGAACAGTGGATTAAAGAAAAAGGGATGCAAGTCTTTGCTCTGTACCATCCTGACAAGCCGGGTATAACAGTTGATCTGTTTGTCCATCATCCAGTTCCGTATCAGCCATTGCTTGATCGTTCAGTTATCATGGATCTGGAAGGGATCAAGGTCAGAGTCTGCTCAATTGATGATCTGATAGCCATGAAACAGCAGGCTGGACGACAGAAAGACCTCGCAGATATTGAGCAATTGACTAAAATAAAAGACTATGAAAAAGACCGATCAAGTGAATGAACCTCAGACCGACTGGCCGGTAACCTTCGAACAGGTCGAAGAGGCTCAGTTACGCGATATGCTTAAGGCGACTCCAGCACAGCGTTTGGCTATGGCGGAAGAGTTGGCGGCGTTGGTAATGATGGCGCACAAGGTAAAGCCAGTTAAGAGATAGTGAATCAAGTGGACTGACCCCTTGATTACAACTCAGTGAAATTCAGAAAATAATAGAGGAGCACCGCGATGTTATCCAAACCGCATGGCGCGAACACTTCGGCGATTGAGATCACCAATGTATCATCGCATGGTTTCTGGTTGCTCTGGAACGGGCAGGAATATTTCCTCGCCTTCGAACATTTTCCATGGTTTCGTGATGCCACCATTGCGGCTATCAGTCGAGTTGAAGTGCAGGGAAAAGCACATCTGTACTGGCCAGATCTGGATGTGGATCTGTCACTGGAGATTATTCAAAAACCTGAGCAGTTTCCACTAGCGTCAAGACGGTGAGTTTTTTTGAGGGGGCGTTGGTTAAGAAATAATCCCTCCGTCCCCTTAACTATACTAAGACAGCGATTACCTCTCTCACTGTCCCAGCCGATACCGATGAACAAGTTGTAACAGAAAACCTGAGTCAGCTTGTTACCTTCGAGAAGCCAACGAACCCACCCCCAGCACAGGAAAATGAATACACCCTGGTATTTCGTGGTGAGATGGGTAATGAGTTAGATGCGGTAACCGGTAAAGAGGTATGTTTTCCAAAATCTGTCGGATTAGGCAAGGCTCATGGTTTGGCGATTAGTTGTGATAATAAACTCTGGGCCTGGGGAGATAATACCTATGGACAGTTAGGTAACCCAACGGTTAGCAGGACCACTCAGCCTGTGCTTGTGCAACCCGATCCGGCTTTTGCCACACTGTTTGAACAGGAAGTCTTTGAGCAGGTGCTTCAAAATAGCAATGGGGTAACCAGCTTCGCGATTTCACAATCTGGGAATTTATGGGCATGGGGACCTGAATACAGTTCAAATTCATAATTACACCTGATACCGTGCCGAGGGAAAGGACAGAAAAGATGAAACTTAAATCATCACAAATCTTTATTTTAATCATCATCACGGTTCTACTGGCATTCGTATTTCGTGCCTGTGGCTGGTATGGCACGAGTGTTAGTGGCCTGGTATTGGAAGAAGGGTCAAACCATCCCATTATCGATGCACTTGTGGTGGTTCGTTGGCATTCACGAATAGCGGCGGGTGTTGCAGGTGGTGAGTCTGCTTGTTACCACGTTGATGTAGTCAGAACGGATAAGGACGGTCATTACAAAACGCCTTTCTGGTGGTCGCCAGGCTGGCATTCACCTTTTGGTCATTCAAATGCGGTGAATGTTTATAAACCAGAACATGTTACACACAAGAAGACATACGAAATAGCAGCGCAGAAAAAGAATATCTATTACCTCAAACCCTTCAAAGGGACAAGGGAGGAGAGGCTGGATTATTTAAGAAAATTTCCAACAGGCTGTGGCCATGATAACGGGTTAGGGCAGAAACGATTGGATTTTCTGGCAGTTATGTATAAAGAAGCCAAGACGCTTATGAATAGTGAACCTGTGCCAAGCCAATGGGAAAACAAAATGTTTTTTGGTTTTAAATGGAATATGGCTCAAGAACATGTTGACCCTTATTGGAAATTAGAAGCAAAAGAACGCACAAAGCGAATTAAACAATATATAAAGGAATATATGAAATGAAATCCATTGTTTTCATTATGTTGACGTTACTCCCATGTGTAGTATCAGGCTATGAGCTTGCTACACACTCGCGTATAACAAAACAGGCTTATTTACGTTCAGTTTTAAATACGGATGAGGGATTACTATTAGATTATGGATTAGAAACAAATAGCCATCTTACAACAGGTTATTTTGATGTATCTGATACTGAAATTCTGCATCGTACTGCACAGGACCAATTTATTCTTGATAACAGGGAAAAATATTTCCCACAATTAGAGAGCACAGACCCATCAACGTTGACAGTAGAAAACTATCCCTATTCCCCCATCGGTTGGCTCATGCGCGGCGCGATCCGTGAGGATGATCTGGCTCAAAAAGGTGCCGGAGGGATTTTTTCTTGAGCAACACCCGGAGAGTTAAAGGGGACGGAGGGATTAACAGAAAATTAAAGGGGACGGAGGAAATTAAAGGGGACGGAGGGATTTAATTTTAACCACTGGCCAAGAAAAATCCCCTCCATCCCCTTTAACGATTTATGCCGCGTTGGCTTTTATCGCGTGAACATCAGCACTGGTGAGTCCTTTACCACCAATTCCCCAGTCACCTTCTTTTACTTCTTCTACAATTACCCAGGTTACACCGCGCATGGTTTCACCTTCGATGGCTACCATGGCGTCGGTGACTTTTTCGATCATTTCCTGCTTTTGTGCTTGTGTGAACACGTTTTCGATGATGTTGATTTTTACC
>JAOULO010000069.1 GCA_029881995.1 Gammaproteobacteria bacterium | reverse complement strand
GTGATTTCTATAGTGTAGTGAAATAATTATTATTTTTAATAAGAGAAAATCTCACAAAGTGAGTCTTTAGTTTTGTTGCTGGACAACGCAGGCAATCACTTTAGGGATTGCTGTGACTGTTGTTTTGTTATCATAGTTAACTATGGTAGGTGAAGACTTGTCTGCTTACATTGATATGTTCTAATAAGCATAGTTCTATAAATATTCAAGAAAATAACACTATTTGTCATGATGATTATGAATTACCAGAATATCACAGGTGATGTATCGCCCCATTTTGTATAAATAATTGTTTGCAAAATCTTCAGTCATTAAAATAAATAACTTATCGTCATGGAATAATTGCGCTATTCAGCTGTTGTCTCTCATGGAAGACGGGTAATTTCCGATTTTTTGGATTATTTAATTAATTTAAGGAGAGATAACAAATGATAAAATTTCACAGTTTATTTACGATAGTGATTTTGACCGGACTGTCTAGCCAGGTTCTTGCCCATGATGAAGATAAGGATGAAGCGAAACGTGAGTATGAGGTTAAGCTTATTCCTTTGAATAATTCTGGAGTTCAGGGGGAAGTGGAGATTAAAGTTATGCCTGGTAACAGGCTTGTCGTAGAGATTGAGGCAGATGGGCTTGAGCCTGGAAAAATTCATCCTCAGCACATCCATGGTTTTAATCTGCCAGTGAAAAAATCGTCCTGCCCTGACTTTAACAATGACACGAACGGTGATGGGATCGTTGCGATTAATGAGGCCGCACCAGTCTTTGGTCCTATTATCGTTCCACTTGTGCCGTTTGATACAGTCGATGCAAAGGGAGAAATTGACTATGAAGCCAGTTTTAGCATTAATCCGGCTAGCATAGAACCTCTGGGTAAAAGAACCGTTGTATTACACGGTATGACTGTCAATGGAGAGTATATTGCCAGCCTGCCAGTGGCGTGTGGTGAAATTGTACTAGATGAATAAAGTGTAAAGCATAAAAAAAGGCTCACTAAGTGAGCCTTTTTATTTGTTACTGAATAACAGTTATTGAACAACGCCATCAATTACTTTTGGGCTTGCTGTGACAGTTGGTTTGTCATCCCAGGTAAAACTTACAGCCGTAATGTCGCTGCTTGTTAATGCTGGATAGCTTGCACCTACACCTGTAACATCCAGTGTACTACAGTTGCTGGAAGCTACCGTTCCCATCACTTTCATGGACTGTGCGGCCTTGACGACATAACTTGTGCTGCCTGTATCCGTCAATACTGTGCCATTTGCCAATTTTGCAGATGGACGCCAATATTTTGCACCTGTACAACTATTTGTTGAACTATCTACATAGCTGACGCCGTCTGTACTGCATAACCATGGCAAGCCATAAAGAGAATTTTCTCCATAATATTCTAGATAGGTGTTATTACTCATTGCAGTTTGTACAGTCGTGACCTGGTCTGACTTAGCAAAGACAATAGGTGGGCTAAAGGTATAGCCGGGTACAGTTATATAAAAACCATCGTTATTTGCATCGGTAGAGTCATATGTTATACCGCTGTATACCGTTCCGTCACTGTGGGTAACTGAAGTAATATTAGTTTCACCACCTTCATACCATGCTCCATAAGGACCGATATAACACTGCTTGGTAGTGCCGGAGGAATCATAAGTACATTGAAATGGACCTGTTAAGTTTTTTCGTGCGCCTGTAGACTGATCATAAATATTGTAATCATACACATACTCAGTCAGTGATGTGCGATCGCTACATGCTGCGGCATCAGAGTTCTTTTTAATATTGACATGATTGGAATTAAAGCTCATCACATACGCATTCGCACCAATATTTACAGCAACCTGACCAGAAGTTTTATCATTGTTCACCTCACCATTTAGCGATACGAATCCATTAAAGGTGTCCTGTTTGGCCATTTTGATCGTACTGCTGCTTGTGCCTGGTCTAAATGTCATGCTTCCTTTCTCAGATGTGCCATCTCTGTGTGACCAGCTAAAAGTGAAGGAACCATAAGGAGCACTGGCAGAAATGCCTTCTGTGACGGTAGCTTCCGCAAGATATTGTGAACCTGCACCTGCATCAAACCACACTTTGACAATTTGTGGAGATGAATTACTTGCGCGAGATGTGGTTACTGTTGCTTTGGCGATCTCTGGTTTCGATGAGCTTGTGCCTGTTTGACAGTCGCTGGTATTAACCAGAGCATTATAGGTGCCGTTGACAACTGAACTTGCACCAGTCTTATTAATAATACAGACTAGAAAACTGGTAAAATTCAATGGCTCCATCGCAGGACCCATGTCGACCCAGGATTTTGTCGTGTCAGTAGAATAGTTTGTTCCGGCATCATCGTAGGCTGCATGGACATTTGCTGAAAATACAAATGCTGATGAGATACTGGAGATGATAAATAATTTGAATCGATTCATTATTTTTCTCCTTTATTCGTTTAAGAGTTGGGTGTTGTCAGCGGTTGATAGCCCTACTACTGTTTCACTACTAGCCGTGGTGCTATCGCTACTGCATGCAGATATGCTGAGTGTCAGCGCAAATAGTGCAAGTAACATATAGATTGATCGTGTGAGAATTTTCATGAAAATTTCCTCTTCCTTATATTTAGGTAAATAAAACATTCTTAAAGAAGAACGACATTCACAGTAGAATCCTAAAGTAGATTTTTTTAAATTTTGTTAACAAAAAGACAATAATTGTTAACAGTGGGAAATTGTTTCATTAGGTTAAATGCTCATTTTTTGCGATGTTTAAATGAAAGTGATGTATTTATTATGAGTCAGTGAATTGTGAAAAATCAGAGTGAGTTTTCTGTGTAATATCTGAAGGAACGCTATATATTCGAATGAATCCAGTACCTGTATAGCCATCATTCAAATGCTCAAATCATCAACGAAATAATGCTAAACTAGAATATATAAGAATAAAGGTGTGCCAATTTGCTCAAGTTTAAGCAACCCCCGAAAGATTATAGTCAGGTTTACCTGGAGGATACTGATCAGCCCCTGCCTGAGAAACTTGATCCGAATACACGTTATATGTTTCTCAGCACCATTGCCAAGGGTGGCAAATCGGTGATTCAATCCGTCAAGGATATGCACCTTAATCGCGTGGTGGCTTATAAGACCTTACGCTCAGAATTTGTCGATGATGAAATCGAAAATACCCGCCTGCTGCGTGAGGCACGGGTTTCGGCAATGCTGCAGCACCCGAATACCCTGCCGGTATATGAGGTAGGGCGTGACAGTAAGGGTCAGTATTACTTCACTATGAAGTTGGTACACGGTTATACCTTACGTGAGATCATGGACTACAGGGAACGTTACGACCTGGTTCAGCTGGTTGAGGTTATCGAGCAGATTGCCCGTGCTCTGGCCTATGCCCATGCTCATGGAGTGGCGCATCGGGATATCAAACCGGAGAATATTCTGGTCGGTCCCTACGGAGAGGTGCTGTTACTGGATTGGGGTCTGGCCAAGGTATGGCGTAAGGATGGTACTTCGCTGGATGAAGATACTGGTGAGGTCAGTCATGTTATCGATTCCGATAAAACCATCACCGGGCATGGTAAGTTACAGGGTACCTTGTGTTATATGTCGCCCGAGCAGATCCGTCGCGATCCGGATATCAGTTTCAGCACTGATATATATAGTCTTGGCTCCGTACTCTATGAAGTACTGGCTGGGGTACCCCCTTTTGATAGTGATAAGACCTACGAGATTCTGGAGATGGTGGAGAATAAACAGGCGGAGAAACCCTCCGAGGTGAGTAAATATCCGGTCCCAAGAATCCTCGAAAACCTGTGTCTGAAATGCCTCAATAAGAAATCTGAAGATCGTCCTGCTTCTATGAAAGAGGTGTTACAGATTCTGCAGCAGGATTGGTCGGCGGAATTGATTCGCTCTTAGCCTGTCCACAATCGAGCATAAAAAAACCGGCATGGGGTCACCCATGCCGGTTTTAATTTAGATGATATGACTTATTAAGCCATAGCAGCTTCAGAGGCCATCGCTTCCTTGGTTATCTTAACGATAATTGCAGCAACCTTGTAGGGATCAGCATTTGACGCTGGGCGGCGGTCTTCCAGGCGACCCTTCCAACCATCTTCTACTGTACTAACAGGAATGCGAATTGAGGCGCCACGATCCGATACACCGTAGCTAAACTGGTCGATAGATGCTGTTTCATGCTTACCGGTCAGGCGCTGCTCATTATGTGCACCGTAAACAGAGATACAGGCACCAACGTTTTTACCGAACTCATCACAGATCTTGCTGAATACATTTTGATCACCAGATTCACGCATTGCGCCATTTGAGAAGTTGGCGTGCATGCCAGAACCATTCCAGTCAGTGTCACCCAGGGGTTTTGGATGCCAGTCAACGGCCAGGTCATAGTTTTCAGCAGTTCGTTCAAGCAGGTAACGGGCCAGCCAGATTTCATCACCGGCACGCTTGGCGCTCTTGGCGAAAATCTGGAATTCCCACTGACCAGCAGCAACCTCAGCATTAATACCTTCAACGTTCAGCCCAGCTTCCAGACAAAGATCCAGATGTTCTTCGATCAGTTCACGGCAGTAAGCATTACGTGCACCGACTGAGCAGTAGTAAGGCCCCTGTGGTGGTGGGTAACCGCCAGCAGGGAATCCTGGTGGCAGGTTGGTTTCAGGGTTCCACAGGAAGTATTCCTGTTCAAAACCAAACCAGAAATCTTCATCATCGTCAGCGATGGTGGCACGACCATTAGACTCATGAGGAGTACCGTCAGCATTCAGTACTTCAGTCATCACCAGGTAAGAATTCTTACGACCTGGATCAGGGATAATGGCAACAGGTTTCAGCAGACAATCAGAGGCATTACCTTCAGCCTGTTCGGTTGAGCTACCATCAAATACCCACATTGGGCAGTCTTCCAGTTTACCGCTGAAATCAGCACGGACCATGGTTTTACTACGCAGACTCTGAGTCGGTTTGTAGCCATCGAGCCAGATATATTCCAACTTACTTTTCATGTTTATCACTCCACTTAAAGATGTACTTTTACGCTTTAACGTAATTTTTACAGGCATCATTTGTTGAAAGCCCTCCCTTCGGGCCTCCGGCATATGACACGAAACCAGACAGCTCAAAGCATGGTCTACCGGCTATCCAGATAGCCCTGTGATGTCCAATTAAGGGGGCCAAACTCTTTCATGGCCTTAATTGCCTTGAGCAGTGTTGTCCAAAAATAAGCATTATTAATGCCACTTTATAATTAGTATTAATAACAATGAGTTAGAAACAGTGTGGTAGATAGTTGGAGATTATATGCACCATAATTGTGCGTTGAAGGGTATGGAGATGCACTATATTAGTGCGAGTTATTTAATGTAAACTGGTTTGGTTTATGGTGGGTAGGTCAATGTCATTGGGGTTTTGGAACCAGGCCATTTAAGTATGAATTGTCTTGCTGGCATGGGTACTATTCTGAGACTGATCAAGACAACACAAAATCGGATATAACAATTATCAGATGTTAATCATTATTTCAGACGTTTATCGAGGGTTGTCCGAGTTTTGTCCTCTATGACAGTTGAACGGTTATCAGCTAAAACATGCTCAACACGATTTTTGCCATTTTGCTTGGCGGTATATAAAGCGTCGTCGGCAAGATTAATGATTTCAGCTACGGTAAAGTCAGAGACATTTACAACCACGGTAACGCCTATGCTAATGGTAACAACAGAGCGTACATCGGAATCGCCGTGGGGGATGCATTGCTCAATGACGGCCAGTCGAATGCTTTCAGCAACTTTTCTTGCGCCATCTGATGTTGTCTCAGGAAGAATGACCGCAATTTCTTCACCTCCATAACGGGCGACCAGGTCGGAGGGCCTTTTAATAACATCCTTAAAGGCATCGGCCACTTTACGCAGGCACTGGTCTCCTACAACATGACCATATTTGTCGTTAAATTTCTTAAAGTTATCGATATCGGCAAGGATAAGAGAAAGTGGCGCTCCAGACCGTTGTGCACGTTTCCATTCATCCATAATGTAATCATCGAAGGCTCGTCTGTTGGCAATTTTCATGAGTGAGTCTTCAAGGGAAAGTGCCTCAAGTTTGCTATTTGATTCAATGAGTTTACGCTCGTAGTCACGTCGCATATTAACTGCATGAGCAAGCTGCTCACTGATTCGATATGATTGCTCACCGCTGGTGTGGATTAGACGAATGTAGGCAATCAACAATGCAGTAAAGCCAAGGCCTATTACAATAATAATCAGATAGTCAGTGATTGTATAAGCGCCGAACAGTTTAGGATCTGAGCTAATCTCTACACGCCATTGACGATTAGCAATTTTCAGAAGTTGAGTGTAGTGTAAATTATTTTTACTCAATTTTATTTTTGTATGTTGGTAAAGTAAGGTGTTTTCTGAATCTTTCGATTGATCAGTAATCTGGATGTTGAAATGACGAAAATCAATTAGTCTACCAATGGTAGACATAATGCTATTAATCCGATAGACACCTAAGACAATTCCCTTAAGGTGAACATCGTCAATAGTTTGTGAAACCTTATCCTGTTGTGTAATAGGCAATGCAATCAACACCGAATGAGAATTGCCTTTTTCCTGTACCAATTTGATTCCGCTGGAAATAGTGACATCATTATTTATAATGGCCTGTTCAATCATAATGCGGCGATCTTTGTTAGAGGCAAGATCAAAACCAAAGGCGCTTTCATTTCCTTGCATGGGGTATATATAGGTTACAGGAAAATATATATCACGTTTAGATGCGGGTATCATGCCATTATCGACATGTTTTTGTGTTATATGGAAGTTATGTTTGTAGGCGGATTGCTGGCGTTCATAAAGAGCTCGTTGTTTATGAAACAGCCGAGGAATCCATTCAAGGGCATGAATTTCGGGATAGTGCTTGATAAACCCTTCTACATAATGATTAAATTCATCTCGAGTAATTGAATCATCACCCTGATAAAAAGAAGCAAGATGATAGACTGCTCGTGTACTGGTTTTAAACTGATCTTCTATTTCGCCACTTATCTTTTCTGTTGCCGTGTGAAATGATTGATATGCAAGGCTGTTTTTATTATTGGCAATAAAGATAAGTACGAGCGATGTTATTACGCAGCCAATAAGGCCGACCAACCATACTGGAATATGTCTGGTATTGACGGATGAATTATTCTTGATTGAAATCATAAACGGATCTGTGCTATTTAACATACTTGTTTACTAAGTTATTTAGCGGATAATTATGAGAATAGTTTGTTAACATTTTTTTCAGATTGTTAACAAATGTGTAGCAGTAAATGAAGAGAATATCGGATGGTGCTCGGTTAACAAATACATAGAGCCTGCTATCGAACAATCAAAGAACCGGCTTCAAGAAAGTACTCTTGTGTTCAAAATGTCAGAAACCAGCATTAAAAGGGCGGTGGGCTTGTACCGGATGATCGTGCTGGATAACAAAGATGAGCAAATAGCTGACTACAGGAAAATGGTAGAGCATGAAAAGTCCTTCTCTCACTCAATTTCAGAATTGGGTAAGCTTGATGTCTGGAATGAAAAGGAAAAGGGGGCGCTTGCAGAAGCCCAACCTCTGACGCAAATAGCAAGTGATGGCCAGGGTGAAGCCATGAAGCTTGTGTTGAACAATAAAGTTCATAAAGCCAAAGGGGTACTAAAGTACAAAATAATCCCAAGCCAGGTTGAAAAGCTGGCGAAACTGGATAACTTACTTGAAGTACATAAAGACGAAATAGAAGAAATTATTCAGCTTGCCAAAGAAAATAAATCTCAGTTTTTGTTAAAATTAACACTAATGACTTCGAAGAAGTAGCAAGAATATGTCATATATTAAAAGGAATGGCCGGAAGCTTTGGGTTTGATGATCTCACTACCAAAGCAAGTGAAATGGAGGTCATGGCTAAAAATAAAAATGTTGGGAATTTACATGGAGAGTATAACTTCATTTACTCATTTGTGTGATAGAGCGATGGCAGAGGATGGAAATCAGCACTATTCGGTCTGGGTAAATGTAATTCAATTACCCAGACCAGAAGTCACTGTGATAGAAAATACAATTCTAAATTCCACTAGCTTAACTAAAGTTTAGTTCTTTTATTCTAATTATCTAATCCAATAATTCTCGTTGACAAATTGCCAGCTATATTAGTTTATTGCACCGTGCCATCCTTACCAACGGTTGCTAGGCCACCTCGACTATGGTTGCCAACAGCATTGAAATCACCACCTACATGCAGGTGGCTGCCATCAATACTCAAAGAGTAAACAGTTGAATCAGCATTGGGGTTCCAGCTTCTCAATGTACCATCGGTTCCAATGGCTGCGAGATGGCCACGGCTATTACCATTGATGCTGGTAAAGGTACCGCCAGCATAGACATCGATGCCATCATTCACCAGTGAATATACAATACTTCCCGAGTTCGTCGATGGTGTCCAGCCTGTATCAAGCGAGTGATTACTTAAGTTATAGGCAACCAAACCATTGGTGAACCAGCCACCAACATAGAGTTGGCTACTGGAAGCTGTTAATGCTTCTACCGTGCTTCCAATACCAGGGTCCCAGCTGGCAAGAGTGCCGTCGGTTCCGATTGCGACCAGATAGTTTTGCGGGGACGTAAAGGTGCCACCAACATAGACCGTTGTGCCAGAAACAATCAGACTATTAACAGTTCCGTTATTTATATTGGGTGTCCAGGTGCCGCTGAGATTTCCATTAATATCAATTGCAGCCAGTCGACCTCGAGGTGATAAGTCAATATTGGTAAAACTACCCCCGACATAGACAGTAGTGCCATCTATCGCAATAGTGTTAACTATATTGCTGGCGGAAGGAGTCCATGATGGTGAAAGAATTCCATTTGTTCCTATCGCGGCAAGATTAGAGCGGAATTCTCCGTTGACCTGGAAGAAGAACCCTCCCACGTAGACGAAATCTCCTGCCAGGGCGATGCTTCGAACAAATCCATTTATATTTGGACTCCAGTCCGCCAATGAGCCATCGGGATTGAATGCGGCAAGATTGTTTCGAGTAACGCCACCGATAGAGGTAAATTGACCACCGGTATATACGGTATTACCTTGGAACGCTAGAGAAAGAACTGATTGATTAACCCCTGGGTTCCAGTCGACAAGGGTGTTGTTAGTTTTAATTGCAGCCAGATATTTTCTATCAGTTGTTGTTCCACCTATTGTAATTGAAGTAAAGTCACCGCCCACATAAACGTAGTTATTTCCTGCAGTCAGACTGTTCACTGTTGTATTGGCAATTGGTGTCCAGCTGCTTGAGAGCACGCCATCAGTGCCTATGGCGGCCAGTTTCCCTCTTGGTTCACCGTTGATGGCTGTGAAATGGCCACCTACGTAAATTGAATTACCCAAAGCGGTCATTGCCTTGACGGTATTGTTAGCGTCGGGAACCCAGGTTTCAGAAAGCATACCGTCAGTGCCAATGGCGGCAAGTCGATTACGAGTGCTGCCATCAATGGTAATAAAGGCACCAGCAATATAGACAGTGCTATCTTTGACGATAATGGAATTAACAGGATGACTAGCAGCTGGCGTCCAGGTAGTGGAAACGGTGCCATCAGTTCCAATTGCGGCAACAAAGTCGATACCAATAATACCGTCGATATCGGTAAAGTCACCACCTATATAAAGTGTTGTACCATCATTAGCCATAGCATGGACAGAGCCATTTGTATTGGGGCTCCATGTTGCCACCATGCTGCCATCAGCATTAATAGCTGCCAGATGGATACGTGGTTCACCGCCAACATTATCAAAATCACCACCGATATACAGGGTGGTACCTAGCAGCGTCATGGCTTTAACGCGACCATTGGCGCCAGGGTTCCAGGTGGGATCAACAGCGCCATCGGGAAGAATATGGGCCAGACGATTCCTGGCCAGACCACCCACATGGGTAAAGTCTCCACCTATGTACCAGCCTCCCAAACCATCAGAGGTAATAGCATGGACATTACCATTGATAATTGGGTAATCCCCAGATATTGGCTGGCCGGTCAAGGCATTTAGAGGAACGCCATTGCCAGTGGCTGAACCAACCAGGGAGAAACTACCGCCAATATAGCTGGTACCATCGGACGCAGTGGCAATAGTGTAAACAGTTCCATCGGTAACCAGCTCGTTTGGTCTGGCACTTACCTCAAGGGAACGTACATTGCTACCATAAACACTTTCAAGTACAAAGTAATAAGCGGTTCCATTAGTCAATCCAGTGACAGTATAGGGTGGTGAGACACTAGATATTTGTGTCACATTTGGATTGCCAGCATGTGAATCTGGATCGAAGTCCTTCTGGTTAGAGTAGTAGATGTTATAGCCGCTGGCACCACCATCAACCCAGTCCAGAGTCACTGCTTTCGCAAATGGGTCAGTATACAGGATCGCTGTAAAGTCGATGGTCAAGGTACAGTCAGCATCCAGAGAGGCTATCTCATAAGTATTACCTGTTAAGCTGCCAGTACATCCAGTCGTGTTGGCAACTTCGTAGCCTGCGATAGGTGTAATATCAAAGATTACCGGACTACCTGCTTTTACTGTCTGGCTGGCTGGTGAGACGCTTCCATCCGGCCCCAATATGGTATCAGCTGTGTAAGTCGCTATGAAATTAGCATTAATAGTACAGTCGGCATTGATCGGGCCGGTTATATAGTCTGCACCATTAAAGTCATCACCAGCTGTTTGTGTGATACCGCAACCTGAGACTGTATCAATGGCATTGCTTAGAGCGGGGGTTGCGGTAAAGCTATGGGTAGTACCAGCACGCACATTAAGACTGATAAATGAGACTGTTCCGTTACCTGTTACTGATGAACTGACTGTATAGGCATTCACAAAGGTGGCTTCAACAGTACAGTCAGCGTTAACTGGATTGATGATATAAGTTGATTCACTAAAGCCATCACCTGTATCAATTGCAGCACCACAGCCCGTAACAGTATCAATGGCATAATCGGCATTCAATGGAGTTACGGTAAAGCTGGGTGCTTCACCAGCTCTCACCTCAATAGTAGTTGGTGAAATATTACCGCTGCCGATTACAGAAGTGCTAACCGTATAGCTACTTACAAAAGTAGCTGTTACTGAACAGTTGGCATTGATGGGGTCGGTGATATAGGTAGATTCACCGAAGCCATCACCTGTATCAAGTGTTACACCACATCCACTAACTGAATCTATGGCATGCCCAGTAGTTGGCGATACTGTGAATTCAGTAGTCTGATTATCGCGCACATCAATGCTGGTAGGTGAAATGCCACCATTACCGACAACATTTGTACTGACGGTGTGTGCATTTATAAAGGTGGCTTCAACAGTACAGTTCGCGTTAACAGCTGAGGCGGTATAAGTGGAAACTCCAAAGCCATCACCAGCAGTACGTGTGACACCACAGCCACTAACGCCAACAATCGCATGGCCTGAGGCAGGTGTTACAACAAATTCAGGTGTACTGTTTTCGCGAACATCTGTCGTGGTGGGTGAAATACCGCCGTTCCCGATTACAGAGGTATAAACAGTATAAGCATTCACAAAGCTTGCACTAATAGCGCAGTCAGCAGTTATGTTGTTTGTGCGGTAAGTTGAAGTTCCAAATCCATCACCACTAAGGAGTGAGGCACCACAGCCAGTGACTCCATTAACATCAATGGCAAAGCCTGCTAGTGGTGTTACGATAAAGTCAGCAGTTGTATTGTCTTTTACTTCTTTGGTCGTAGGTGTGATATTGCCACCTGTTCCAGCTGAGGCTGTAATCTGGTGGGTGGCGATAAAGCTGGCAGTAACAGTACAGTCTGCATCAATGCTACCAGTTGTATAGTTAGCACTATCAAAGTCATTGCCGGTACTAAACGTGACTCCACAACCTTCAACGGTGTCGATGGCAAAATCTGTACCAGGAGTTACAGAAATACTATGGTTTGCACCAGATTTAACAACGGCACCGGGTGATATTGCCCCGTCAGCTGTCGTAGTTGTTGTGCTGATTGTGAAGGTCTGAATAAAGCTTGCGGTGACTGTACAATCAGCGGCTATGCTACTGATGGATAATGTTTTAGATACAAAGTCTTCACCAGTAATTGTGCCACTGCAGGTGCCACCGATGTTATCGATGGCGTAACCATCGGCTGGTGTAATGATGATATCAGTGCTGCCACCAGATTTGAGTTCAATTGTGGGTGAAATCGATCCATTAGGATCACCAGTTGTATCAACAACAAAGGTCTGAATAAAGCTGGGTATAACAGTACAGTTCGCAGTAACGCTACTAATAGACAGTGTCTTTGAAGTAAAGTCATTACCAGTGATAGTGCCAGTACAGGTACCCCCGATGTCATCAATGGCATAACCATCTGCTGGGGTAATGACGATGTCAGTAGCCAGGCCGGATTTCACTTCAACATCCGGCGTAATGCTGCCATTGGCTGCCGGTGTAGTTGTGACCATAAAGGTCTGGATAAAGCTGGGGATAACCGTACAGTTTTCGGCGATGCTGCTGATAGACAGTGTTTTCGATGTAAAGTCAGTACCAGTGATGTCACCAGTACAGGTACCAGCGATGTCATTGATGGCATAACCATCAGCGGGTGTGATGATGATGTCGGTGGACTGACCAGATTTAAGTTTAATATCGGGTGAAACCGAACCATTGGCAGCGTCTGTGGTATCAACCACAAAGGTCTGAATAAAGCTGGGGATAACCGTACAGCTTTCGGCGATACTGCTGAT
>JAOULO010000067.1 GCA_029881995.1 Gammaproteobacteria bacterium | reverse complement strand
TCTGGCCGAGAATGTACCCGATTACTTTATCTTTGGCATGGCGCCTGCCAGTGGCATGCTATCGATACTTGAGCGCAGCGTTGTGCTTGAGGCCATGGCGGGTGGCATGAACATCGTTAATGGCTTGCATGAGTTTTTAAATGAAGATGCGGAGTTTATTGCCGCAAGTGCAATGAACAAGGTACACATCATCGATGTGCGCAAACCACGCGCTAAAAAAGACCTCCGCATGTTCAGTGGTCGCATCAACGATGTGAGCTGCCCGCGTATTGCTGTATTGGGTACCGACTGTGCCATCGGTAAGCGCACCACGGCCACTGTGTTAGCCTGGGCGTTAAATGCGCATGGTGTGAAAGCGATAATGATCGGTACCGGTCAAACCGGTTTGATTCAGGGTGCGCGCTATGGTGTTGCGCTGGATGCGATCCCGTCACAATTTGTTGCGGGTGAACTGGAGGCGACGATCATCGAAGCCTTCGAACATGAGCAACCGGATGTGATCATTATCGAAGGCCAGGGGGCACTGAGTCATCCCGCCTTCTCGACCTCGTCTTTTATCCTGCGCGGCAGTTGTCCTGACGCGGTGGTGTTACAGCACGCACCGGCACGGCAGCATCGCTGTGATTTTGAAAACATGGCCATGCCTGTGCCCGCCGATGAGATCAATCTCATCCAGACCTTTTCCGATACCAAAGTCATTGGCCTGACCATTAACCATGAAAGCATGAATGACGACGAGGTGACGGCGGCCATTTCTTTATATGAGAAAGTATTCGGCATTCCTGCCACTGACGCCTTGAGCCGTTCACCTCAACGCCTGGTGGAAATGGTCTTGCTGGCCTTCCCCGAACTTGAAGAGAAACTCGCCGCACGCGCACAATGAGTGCGCCCCGCCTGGAGATAGATCTCGACAAGATCCAGCATAACGCATGCACTCTGGTTGAACGCCTGGCCTCGCGCGGCATTGCTGTCACTGGGGTGACCAAGGCCTTTCTTGGCAACCCCGACATTGTCCATGCCTTACTCCGCGCAGGTGTGCGATCACTGGGTGACTCGCGTATCGAAAACATCGACTCCATGCGGCGTGCAAATATTGAGGCGCCGCTAGCACTGATTCGCTCCCCCATGCTCAGTCAGGCAGAGCAGGTGGTGGCACTGGCCGATGTGAGTTTCAATACCGAACTTGAGGTCATTCGCAAACTCTCATCTGTTGCGCTCAAGACTAATAGGAATCATGGCATTGTGCTCATGGTCGAGCTGGGTGATCTGCGTGAAGGCATTATGCCCGGCGAGCTGGAGAACACGGTACTTGAGATCCTTGGCTTACCAAACATCCTGTTGAAAGGTATCGGCACCAATCTCGCCTGCCGCTGTGGCGTGTCACCCGATGCCAGCAACATGGCCGAGCTGTCCGCCCTGGCCGATGCCATCGAGGCGCGTTTCAAGATTCAACTCAGTATCGTTTCCGGCGGTAATTCCGGTAACCTGCAGTGGGCGCTTAGCGGTGCCGACACCGGCCGGATCAATGATCTACGCCTGGGTGAATCGATCCTGCTGGGGTGCGAGACCTTACAGCGCCAGACGATCGATGGCCTGTACACCGATGCTATTAGCCTCATCGCCGAAGTGATTGAATCAAAGGACAAGCCTGCGCAACCCTGGGGTGAGATTGCACAAAATGCGTTTGGTGAGCATACCGTCATCCGCAAGCAGGGTACTATCGCGCAGGCAATTCTTGCCATTGGCCGGCAGGACATCGATCCCGATGGTCTCGAAGCACCGGACGGTATCGAGATACTCGGTGCCAGCAGCGATCATCTTATCCTCGATACCGGCGCCAGTTACCTGCCCGTCGGCTCCGAGCTACGCTTCCAACTCAACTATAGTGCCCTGACACGTGCCATGAGTTCACCCTTTGTCACACAGCACATAATGGGTGGAAACACCGAGTTAGTGAGCAATTATTTTTGAATAGACTAAAGGCCATAACAAGATACTCACCTTAATAAATCACAGATAGTTGATACATTGTTACGTTATTTTCTAATGGTGGGTGTCCAGGTAACAGGTTTATAAATGGATGATTGAAACAGCGATCTTAGCCCTGGCGACTTTCTTTGCAACAATTGGCCCAATCGATGTTGCTGCTGTATTTGCTGCACTGACGGCGACGGGAACGCAGGAATACAAGCGTTCAATGGCCATCCGCGCGACGTTGATTGCTTCTGTAATTCTGGTTGCTTTCGCCCTCATCGGAGAGCTTCTCTTATCTAGTCTTGGTATATCACTGGCTGCATTAAGGACGGCTGGTGGGATCTTACTGTTGTTAATGGGTATTGATATGGTGTTCGCGCGTTCATCCGGCGGTACTTCGACGACAGATGAAGAAGAGCGCGAGGCGATATCGAAACAGGATATATCTATTTTCCCGATCGCGACGCCACTCATAGCGGGACCGGGTGCGATGGGTGCGGCTATTCTATTGATGGCAAATACCGAAGGCGATCTAACACTGCAAGCCATTGTTGTTGCGTCGCTGCTTGCCATATTGCTTCTCACCGGAATCGCACTACTGCTTGCAAACAGAATTCACCGTCTTCTCGGTGTCACTGGCATGTATGTTATAAGTCGTATTTTGGGCGTTTTGCTGTCTGCATTGGCAGTTCAGTTCATTTTTGATGGTATTAAACAAAGTGGTATATTTGGAAATTGACTGCATACTTAAACCATCTTGCACATTAAGGGGTCAGACCCTTTTTACCCCATATTGACGCATGACAAGCATTAAGGGGTCAGACCCTTTTTACCCCATATTGACGCATGACAGCAGTCAATAATTCATAAATAAAACAATAAGATAGGTGTATCGTTAGTCAAACACCTCTTGTAATCACATTAATTCCTTATTATTTCACTCAGGTATTGATATTTGTCATATTGATACCCATATTAGTTAATTAGAGTTTGCTAATTATATGGCAGGCTCATGGCGTAACAAAACTGACAAGCAGGAGGTATTTACCATGGCTAGTCTGATTAATGGTTTTCCACACGATGGTGTTGTCACCATCAACCGAGTCATTCTCAAACCGGAATACAGCATCGATGACCTACAGGAACGTGTCGCCGTGCTCTGTGAGAACGTTAAAACCTACCATTCCGATACTGGTTTCGTCGGTGGGTTTGTTTGTCTGAACAGTGGTGCTATTTCCAATGAAGGCAGCACCATCGGTCAGGCAGTCGAAAGTGAGCTGAAGGAAAAAGAAGCGCTGGTTATTACCTTCTGGAAGACCTTCGAAGACCATGAAGAATCACACAAGAGCGAGACCTTCCAGCCACTGTTCAAAGAGGTGTTAGAGCTCTGTGAAAATGGCAACGAGGAAATAGCCTACGATATGCTCTGGTCTGGCGCGGCTTATAGTGCAGAAGACGCTGCCGCTGCGCAGGATGCCAAGGCGAAATATGCTGTTGGATAAAAAGAGTTATTTCTGAAACAGAAACGGGGCAGAGCGGCCCCGTTTTTTTTGTTCTCCTGATTGTCATTTTATTAATACCACAAGCCTGACACAGGATCCCTCAGGCTCCGACCCCTTTTATTCGTCAACACTGAAAAATAGCCATTTTTCACTGTTTCCTCGCAATGACGTGCGAGTCGAATTTTGTGGGGATCCCTCAGTCTCTGACCCAGTTTTTCGTTCAATAAATCGTCACTCCAATTATAAAGCTGCCTTTTATCACTCCGGCACCTTTACGCCTAATATATAAGGAATAGCTCAACTGTAGCGCGATTTAACACTAGACCAGATATCATCCAGCGTGCTGGCAGAGACGCCGCTTTGTTCACCTTATTCAAGAGAAAACTGTGTTCTGAACCTGCTTTTACGGGGTTCGTCTAAATGAATACATGGCACAAACCCCTGGCTCGTCATCGATTGTTGACATGACAGGTGTGGTTGAACGTCCGTAAAAAGTCAGGCGAATTGTGATTAGAGATGTTCCAGTATGACCGGGCATGGTTTGGAGAATAATATAGTGTGCTTTACTCTCAGGCCCACAACCAAAAGGATCAGTCTTGGTATTGTGTTTTTGAACTTTGTAAATGCTGGCTTCGCCATCTTTTTTGTCTAATGTGACAGTGTAGGTAACTTCATTTTCAATTGTAATTGTGGTGTCAGTTATTTTCAGGTTACCTATTCTAACTACCCCCATGCCATTATCCAGCCAGTATCCATTGTAGTTAGTTGCATTTGAAGTGGTACATGAAATCATCAAGACAATGGCAAGAATAAAAGAGAAATTGAATTTATTATTTTTGTACATGTTGTATTTTTCCAGATAATTATTTGCCTGTGTATCAGGCGGTCATTACTTTTTTGGAGGGATTAAATTTTAATCCCTCCGGCACCTTTTTTTGTTTTTTGTCGACCCTGCTTTTCTTCAGCTTATATTTAATGAAGATACATAATTATCTTGAAGTAGTAATAAGATCGTATTTGTTCCATTTGTAACGGACTTTTTTGTAATTGGCTGCGTTGATCTTGGTGATGGTTGAAACGGTTTTTGATACAGGATCCAGTTTAAATCTAGAGTAGTTGCCAATTTTTTTATAATGTTTTGCTTTCGTTACATAGACCCAGTAGTCAAGATAGAGGTTTGGTGTGCCGAATGAGGTGGTAATTGCTGCGTCAGGTATTCCATCAAAGTTAATATCGTCGAATGAAATATATCCAATGTCTCCTTCAAGAAAGGTGGTATCAGGTGAAATTTTAAGCTGATGTTTAATCCCGTTACGGGTGATTGTGATTGATTCAAGTAGCTTCTCATCATCGGCAAGTTTCCTGGTGACTAACTCAGCCGACATGGATAAATCACCTTGTTTTAAGTTACATTTATGTAGACCTTTGAACTCAATGTCACAGGGTTCAGCTTTGTATTCGGAGAAAATATTACCGGAAAAAACAGTTAAGCCAGAAGTAACAAGCATAACAACAGTTAAACGGATTTTCATTTTAGTATTCCTTATGGAATGAGGAAAAATTTTGCGCGACAGAGGTAGTCCTGCCGATCCAGTAATCCATTATATCCCCCGTTAACTCGTCGAGTGACGCTTCTCAAATTATCCTGGTCGGCTCGTTTATTAAGCTTTTTGTTATTCCAGAACCATATGCTCGCATCCAGAGCATACTTTGGTGTGGTAGAAAGTAATTTCTCATTACCTTTAACCAATAACTTTAACTTGGAATGAGCTGCATAAGCGGTGTAATTTTTTCGACCAGTAAGTTGTAGCAAGCCACGTCCTTTAAAACGTATACCATCACCTGGTTTGGTATTGCCCAAGTCTTTTCTACCTTGATAATCGGCCCCACTTGCAATTTCTTCGGTATACCTAAAAGATAGACTTTCATGCCCAACCTGGGCCAGGAAATGTGCCTTTCGCAATGGGGTATTGATAGAGTTTTTATCGAGGTTGGTACTAAATAATGGGTAGTAGGTATTAATGCGTGGCTTTGTACTGTGTGCCATTATCGCAGTAAAGGCATCTTTCGTTAGACCTTTTTGAGAGTGTTTTTTAAGAAGCTTGAGAGTAGCGCCTTTCGGGCCAGGATCTACCCGTCCATCTGGCGTAGAAAATTTACCTATTATTTTTTGGAATAACTTGATCGCATCGTAGGTTTTATCGCCAGCAACACCATCAACAGAAAGTCTGGCTGGAAGTTTAAAATCTTTATTCTGGGACAGGTTTAAGGCGGCCTGGATAACTTTTACATCTGGTTTTAAATTTTTTCCTTTTATTCCTACGCTATTTTTTATGCACATTTATATAGTCCTTTCAGTAGTCCATTTATTTGCAATATATAGAAGCATATAAATTCTTTAATTTAATGTCTATCTGCTGTTATGAGCATATGGTCACTGTTTCTAAGATATATGGACTAAGTGCGAAATTACGTGCTATTTATTATCAGTTATTTGTATGCTTTTCGACCACATTATTCATTTGATACCTATCGTTATGGAATTCGTCCCCTGAGTTACCTTGATAGAGTTATTTTGTAAAAGTATCTCAAATATGACTTACGATAGACTAAACTTGGAATCACCATCCCGGCTTATCTCAGGTAACATGATGAGCTATCCACAGCATCCCCCTTACCCTTTAGCCATTCATCACCTTCCGATATTCCTTTGGTGTTTTACCTGTCCAGCGTTTAAAGGCACGGCTAAAGGCGCTTTGATCTGAAAAGCCGAGCAGGAAGCCGACTTCGGCGAGTGAGAGTTCACTGCCGGTTAATTTGTTTTTGGCAAGCTCAGCACGCACTTCATCCAGCAGATCGGCAAAGGCGAGCTTGTGTTCATCCAGTCTGCGTTGCAGGGTGCGGGCACTCATGTTGAGTCGGCTGGCGATGTTGTCGCGGTGTATTTCACCCCCGTGCAGGTCGCGCACGATCTCGCGGCGTACCTGCCCGACAAAGTCATCTGGCATGGGTCGCTTTTCCAGTAGCAGGCGGGCGTGTTCATCCAGTACCTTTAACAGGTTTTCATCGGCGCTGGGCAGGGGGGTATGCCAGTCATCGATGTCGATGACAAATTCACCGGCTGGTGTTTCGAATTGCACGGGGGCCTTGAAAAAATCGGCATACACATGTGGATCGGCCGGACTGGCAAAGGGAAAGCGAACCATTTTCGGCGCCCAGTTTTCATCGAGTAGATGACGCACGCGTGAGGCGTAGATGGTAAAGACAAATTCATAGGTGGGTACAGGCAGGGTGCCCGCCACGGGCAGCATGCGTAATGTGACCGCGTCCTTTTGCCGGTCAATCTCCCAGCCGATCCAGGTGTTGAGCAGCAGCATATAACGAGTGAAATTTTCCATCGACTGGCCAAGAGTGCTGGCATGCACGGTGAGGTAGTCCAGGCATTGATAGTCACCCACTTTGACCAGCCGGCCAGCGCGCATAGCCAGGTGCGGGTCGGCCGACATCTGGTAGGCGGTCTGCCAAAAGTGGCGCATTTGCTCAAAACTGACCTCGCCATCCGGGTCTTCGGCCACCGCCCGCTCAAGCCCTACCGTTTCCAGCAGTTTATCGGTGTCCACACCAATGGACTCGCAGGCACGAAGCACCATTCGCGCGGTAATAGTGGTATTTCTGTGTTCAACCAAGGGCCGGTCCTCCCCTTTTTTGCATTTTGTCTCCAGCGGCCAAAAAGCTGGCCGGTTCGGTCAATAAAGCCTTGCGGCGTCGGGCTAAGCTATTCAACAGTTGAACGAACTACTGAGTTTTTAACAGATTAACCAAGCGAATATCAAGGAGATAAAAAATGAAAAAGATAAGCACCCTTATATTAACCGGTCTGATTGCCCTGACAGCGGCCTGTAGCGACAAGGAAATCGGTGTCACTCAGTTCCCCGCAGGCAAGGTTCAAATCGTCCATCGTGCGAATGACATGAAATGGCGTCCCTGCCCACCCACACTACCAAAGAACTGTGAAATCGCCGTGCTGGAAGGCCACCCTAAAAAACCCAATATGTTCACGGTACGTTTCAGAACATCCGGTGAAATGTTTATGCCTGCGCATACCCATCCAAAGGATGAGCGTGTGACCTTATTAAAAGGCAAGGTGGCGGTGGCCTTTGGTCTGAATGCCACGCGTGCAGATGCCACTGAGTTTGGCCCCGGCGATTTTTATATCAATGCCCGCCACGAAGTACACACCGTCTGGATTGAAAAAGGCAGCATTCTGCAAATCACCGGTATCGGCCCCTGGAGTGCCGACTTTGTAAATAAAAAATAACACCTACCGAATCATCATAGGAGAGAGAACCATGAATTTTAATAATATGCTAAGCACTCAGCTGGTCGGTGCAGAGAATACCGAAGTCGTCGTCAGCAAAGTCACCGTGCCACCCAATACCACACTACCCAAGCACTGGCACCCCGGCGAAGAGTTTGCCTATATATTAGAAGGCTCACTCACCCTCTGGCAGGAAGGCAAGGAAGAAGAAGTGTATCGACAAGGTGAAGTGGGCGTGGTGCCTTACAAACAGAACCACACCATCTCAACCCAGGAAGAAGGCGTCACCGTACTTGTGTTTCGTGTCCATGAACTGGGACAGCCAGAGCGTACATTGATGAACTAGAAAAGTTTTAAAGGGCTATGTTTGCCATGGCTAATGCTGTTTGATAAATCGTCATATAAATAATCCCCCTCTCCTACTAGGAGAGGGCAGGGGTGAGGTGAAAGGGTGAGGGGAAATCAAAAATCACCATTTTTGACAGGCGGTCTCATACATGAAACAGCGTCTTTGTTCTACCTTTCTTGTTTGTTTATCAGTTGAGTTGAAAATAGAAAACGTGGTCTGTCCCCTATTACTACTGGCAGAAACACCTCTTTGCTCACCTTCCTCAAGTGCCTTGATGAGTAACTCGTGTTGTTTTACTTCCCATCAACCGACCAGTGCGGCCCGTCTATCTTGGTGAATTTGGCTTTTACTACACCGTATGTTTTACCCACGGCATGTAACTCGGTATTGCCATTATGACTTTGTCCCTGACCACCGTGCTTAGGCATGGACTTGATGACAACTTCCTTACCAAGTTTGTTTTTGATCTTGAGATCACCAGTCCAGGTGATGGTCCAGTCAATGGCTTTGCCCTTGATATGATTTGAAGTGAGGCTGGGTTGATAGGCAATTCTGGCGGCAGTGACTATCTCCTGCGCACCTTTTTTTGAAGCAACCGCATTTCCATGATCCCAGGTAATATCTACACCCGTTTTGGCAGGTACTTTGTCAGCCGTCACCAGTCCCTTGGCCACCTTCCATGCCCAGTGCATTACATAGGCGCGGTTCTCACTGCGGCGAGTCGTGGAAATTTGAATACTGGCACCGGCATCTTCAAGCGCCTTCTTAAAAGCCTTGATATTGGCCTGAAATGTCGCATCCAGTTTGTCGATGCTGGTGCTGTTAGAAAAAGCCGGTTTACCCTGATTGGCCGTCCACCAGTTTTGGCCACTCAAATTCTTTTTAATCGCTATCTTTGCTGCAGGTGTTGCCATTTGTTCTCTCCCTGATGTTGATTATGGGCAGGTGCGTTCCACGTCATAGCCCAGATAATAATAACCAGACCAGATGGGTTTCTGTTTAAAAGGTTCGGATGGCCAGACATCAAAACTGAGCCCTTCACTGGTGGCGCACATAGAAAATTGTTCTGGTTTTCCATCACCATCAATGTCCGCTAGCACATGTTCATTTTTCACTTTGGCATTGGCCACCTTTGCCACAATACCAATGGCCGTGGCAAAAGCTGTGCTGGATTTAATTTCATAAAAAGACAAACCCTGCGACGCATTATGTTCACGACGATCATCTGCCAACGGCCCACAGGATTTTTCATTCGCCGGGCCAGTGATGGTGGCAGACGCCACCGCCTGTGGTCCATCCAATGTCACAACAAATAGCTCGGTCCCATTCGATAAACCCTTTTTGGTTACCGCAAAGCAGTTGCTATCGAGCCAGCCAATCACAGGCAGCTTAGCGCCAGCATTAGCGAAAAAGGTGGGTGCGAAAAAATAACCACCAGCCACAATGGCAATAAAAAGAAATGAAACAAACCCCAAACGAGATTTCATAGGCAAGCCCTGTGCAAAATAAACATCCTGGTCATGATCAGAAGAACGTAATTTAATATATATAGAATAACCGCGCTATCTCTTCTTTTAGCTAAGAATCAATCTATGTAAGAGAACACTAATGCTGTTCAATAAATCATCACTCCAATAAGCCCTTTCTATTAGTTCCCTCTCCCCTTGGGGGAGAGGGTTAGGGTGAGGGGCAATCAAAAACATCGTTATCTCTACCGGACTACCATCCAATAATCACCCTCCTTCAAGGACAAAATTGTCGGAAACAATTTTGGACAACCGTTGTGCGGGTTGCCCGACGGGTGAGCCATAGGGACGTGGCGAATCATGGGGTAGATACCATCTCCCTACATCGATCACAAGCGTGTTAACACACCTGAGGTTGATAGGGTTGCTGGTGTTTTAAAACACCAAAACAGATATGTACCAGTTTTCTCATACCGGCACATAAGGCACTCATTCTTACCTTGTTCATGCAGCCTCATTTCATCGATGAACGGGCTTGGACGCCAATCAAAACTATAAACACACTGAAGATATGTGGGAGGAGCAGTTTCATTCTTGTCTGTCGTGTTACGCCAGCAAAGCCGGGCTGCCTGTTAAAGAGAATGTGAATTAAACGTGGTCTGTCCCTGTTTCCCTGTTTCCCTGCTGTTTCCCTGTTTCCCTGTTTCCCTGTTTCCCTTAATTTATTCAAATTCTCTATTCAGGATATAAGATAGATCAGCGTATTAACTGATGATGATCAATGAAGTTTTTATATACCTGTGTATCATAAATGCTGCAGCAGTGGTGTGTTCATTTAGACGAAACACATTCAATCTCTGACTTGTTTTTTTAGGGCGTGTTGTTCCTGAATGTGTTCGCGATGAGGGAGAGCGTGGTGTATGTTGAATATTTATTCGTACCGAGCATTTTCTTCCTTATTACAATGATGTGATGAAAACACAAAGGGACGAATATCCTGTTAACAATCAAAAAATTGTGCAGTTGAAATGCACAGATCAAATGGCTGGTGTCCTGGTAGAAAGATATGGTTTATCAAAGTATACATACAGGAGTGAAAAATCATGATGCCACATAAGTTAAATATTATATTTATTGTGTCCATGCTTGGCGCCATCGTCTTGCATGGCTGTGGTGGAGGCGGCGGCGGGGGTGGTAGCAGCGAAAGTGATACCACTGCACCAACAGGTACAGCTTCGGCTACAATCCGGCCTTTCTCCGACAGCAATAACATTGTTATCAGTTTTAATGAAACAATGGACACCGCAATCGGTAGTTTCACGCTTGGTGGCAGTATGGCGGCGGAAAGTGACGGTGGTATATGGTCAGCCGAAAGCGACACCCTGACAATTTCGCCTGCAGATGGAGCCTGGGTAAGCGGAATGGATCGAACCCTGACCATCAATGCTCGTGATCTGGCTGGCAACCCGGCCACCACCATCAGCCTGATGCTGGATGTGTATGCTGGAACATTGTATTTCGTCAGCAGCAATGCGGCGGATGATTCAGGTGATGGCCTGACACCCGCAACAGCCAGGCGCAATATATATGGCGCCATCAGTGCCGCAACAGGTCCAGCTGTCGTAGTGGTCAATGGTGGCAGTTATCCAACAGATTCAAGTAATGCCCTGACACGTATTGAAATGAAAGACCAGGTTTCACTTTATGGTGGCTACAGTGCTGACTTTAAAACGCGAAACACGAATACCAACGCCAGCAGTATTACCAATGCATCAACAATAGAATCTAATGCCTTTGGCACCGTTACAGTTGGTGACAGCATAATGAATCCTGCCGTTATTGATGGTTTTACTATTTACGGTCCTTCTGTTGTGGGCAATGGTTCTGAGGATGCCTCGGCGATTGTTAGTAATGGAAACGCAGTTATCCAGAACAATGTACTTGTCGGTGGTGTACATAGCGGTTCGGGAACCTGTGCGGCTATTGTTAGTAGTGCTCAAATTTTAATATACCGTAATACGATCCGCAGTGGTGGCACCTGTTCAAATGGATTTCTCGTTTCTGTCAGCGGTACATCTACAGTAGATATTCGTTATAACCGTATTAGCCTGGAATCAAGCAGGTTTACAGCCATTCTTATGACAAATACTAACGGTGCGATGGTTATAAATAATCTGATCAGTACAAACGTTACCAGCAGTAACTCGGCAGGTATGCAATTATGGGTATCAAGCAATTCCATTGTTCGCAACAATACGTTTTACAGTAACGGCAGTTCGACTTACGGTATTTATATCTCTGGAGGTGGAACAGGCAATGCTTTGATCCAGAATAATCTTATCTATACAGGCGCCGGCGCAAACTCATATTGCATTTATGAACACGATACGGCGGGTAGTCCTGCGGCAGTTCAAAATAATGGATTGTTTGGTTGCAGTATAAAATACCGAGACAATGGATCAGGTTGTGGTGGAGGTATGGATTGTGACCTCGCACAACTTAATACGCTTGGGGATATGACTGTGGATAATAACGTAGATGACGATCCCTTGCTGGTCGACCTGGATGGCGCTGATAATGACATCAATACACTGTCAGATAACAACTGGCACTATAGTGTGTTATCACCGACTTCGCTGACGGCAGGGGGACTGAATGGTATTGATGAGAGTTGGGATTTTACCGATGACTTCGAGGGCATCAGCCGTCCTGCTTCTGGCAGTCCCTGGGCCATAGGGGCATATGAACCCTGAACCGATCAGTAAACCGGGTGTATTATGAGTTGGTCCCTTTAGTTGAAAGTATGCTGGGGTTACATTAGGGCCTGAACTCTTGATTCCGGTTTTCTATGAACAATCCATATTCTCTATCTCAATTAGGCTGGAAACATTTTTTCCAGCAGCAGCTTTCACTTGAAGAGTGGGAGGCCAATACCCTTGCCAGGGTGGTCGGTGTCGAGCGCTCGGTCATCCACTTACTCACCACGGCAGGGAAACAATCGCTAACCGTGACTACACATATGCCCGCCATCGCGGTGGGTGACTGGTTACTGCTGGATGAACAGGGCCGGTTTCATCGCCTGCTGGATCGCAACAGCTTATTTTCCCGTAAGGCGGCGGGCACAAAAGTGTCGACACAGCTCATCGCCGCCAATGTCGATACCGTGTTCATTGTCAGCTCTCTGAACCAGGACTTTAACCTGAATCGTTTTGAACGCTACCTGGCACTGGCAAATGAAACAGGGGTGACACCGGTCATTGTCCTGACCCGGCTGGATCTGTGTGACCATCCCGAGGACTATCTTGCAAAGCTTCATGCATTAGATCCCTCCCTTGCCGTGGTGATGGTCAATAGTCTGGACCCGCAAAGTGTCGAGCAACTAAAAGCCTGGTGCACCACGGGGGAGACCGTGGCATTACTCGGCTCCTCGGGGGTGGGCAAGTCAACCATTATCAATTCCTTACTGGGTTCAAACATACAGTCGACCCAGTCCATACGCGAAGATGATGACAAAGGCCGTCATACCACCACCCAACGCTCCATCCACTTTCTCCCCAGCGGGGGCTTACTGCTAGACACCCCGGGAATGCGAGAACTTCAGATAGCCGCTTGCGAACACGGCATCGATGAAACCTTTTCTGAAATCGTTGAGCTTGCGACTGGGTGTAAATTCTCAGACTGC
>JAOULO010000098.1 GCA_029881995.1 Gammaproteobacteria bacterium | reverse complement strand
TTCCCTACATTTTAATGTAATAACTCTGGCTTACTAGAAATGCTCACAAAAGTTCACAAATCTTCACAGGAGTTGCTCATTGAACAGGCATAATTCACACATTTTTGTTATTCTGCTCTTTATATAATTCAGCAAAACAATCAGGATTGAATATGTCACAAGAACCCGATTTAACCATGAATATTGCCGATCTATATCGCGAAGAAAACTTTACCGATCGTAAAATTGGCAATATTCGTCGCCTCACCCCAGTTGATGGTAACGGTAATACTGATACCAGTCGTGACACCATCTATATTGGTCAAACTCAGATGATGACCAACATGGGACCCCTGCCCCTGAGTTTTGAGATAGAAGCCAGCACACTGGAAGAAGCCTGCCAGGGCTTTGATAGTGCCGCTAAACAGGAAGTGGAACGCACTATTGAAGAAGCCAAGGAAATGCAACGCCAACAGGCCTCGCAGATTGTCATACCCGAGGCGGGTGGTGGCCTACCTGGTGGCGGAAAAATTCAGATACCATAAAAATTTAGACAGGCTTAACGCCTGGAGGATTTGCTTAACCAGCCTGCGCCAAACTGGTTGGAGAGAGATAGTGATTCAGGTGTTCTTTCAACTTGTACATATCAATGGGCTTGGTGATGTACAGTTCAAAACCTGCTGCCAGCCCATTATTAACTGCATCGAGCATGGCATGTGCTGAAATGGCAATGACAGGGATGTGATGTGTATGAGATTGTTGCTTTAGTTGATACAAGGCCTGAAAACCATTCATGCCTGGTAATTCTATATCCATGAGAATAAGATCAGGCAAGTGCTGTTCAATTATTGCCAACCCTTCTTCAGCACTTCTTGCTGTAATAAACCGATCATCAGATCTCAATCGATGCACCATCAACTGAATCACTTTTAGATTATCCGGATTATCTTCAATACACAGAATTGTTTTCACGCAGACCTCAGGTCGTTTTCCATAATCCCCCCAATCCCTGGGACCTGTCAAATTTTGTACAGGCAGTAATAACTATAGACACTGAGACAGCAAGTAAAAGGGATATTTATTTTAAGGCGAGAAAGATAGCTAACTAGATCATAACTGAATGGCGATTTAATCGGTTCTGTGGTGTTCCCTGCAAATCATTAAGGTCTCGCTTGGCTTCAATTCCTCTTGCGTTAAACCACAGAGGTAGTTTTTTCCTTGTGGTAAACAATGTTCACAGGTTTTGCACTCACCAAAGCTGAGTGATCCAGATCTTGTCTGGATAGCACGTAATAAAGTGTTAAAGGCCTGCTCAATTAATTCTGCTTCTTTTTTTTGCAGCTTCTCCAACGCTGAACCAAAAATGGGGGGTGGGAGCAGTTTTTTTACCAGTTTTTTGCCCTTGTCCGTCAGACATAGGTGAACCAACCGTCTGTCTTCCTTATCCCCCTGTTTGCTGATCAGGCCCTTAGTCACCAGCAATTGCAAAGACTGGGAGACCGTCCCCTTGGTCATGCCCAGGTATTCGGTCAGGGCAGCAGGGTTATCACTAAAACGATTACAACGCGACAGGTAATACAGGGAATAAAGATGCACAGGTTGCAGATCATTGTCTGCACCCAGCTGGCGCTCTTCAGCCCGTAGCAAATTGGCCAGTCTCTCAAACAAAACATATATAGGAGTAGCGGACATAGCTTAATAGTATCGTATCGAAACTTTCTTGACAAATCTAAATTTCGCCTATATTGTTTCGAGTCGATACTACATCAAAAGGAGATCGATATGTTGAAATTTACCCTTACTGTTTTTTTAAGCGCCTTTAGCCTGGTAGCACTGGCTGATAAAGATCATGAGCATGGTCATAAAGGCATTGTTTCTGCAAAAGATCAGGCCATTCAGCCTGCATTTGATATCGTACATGCGCGAGTAAAAGTGGATGGCCCAAACCTGGTTTTCCAGCAACGCGTTACAGGGAAAGCTGGCAGTATTAAACCCACTGCGACCGGGCAACTGGCTGGGAGCGAAGTCTTCAGTTATGTCTGGCCCACCAGTATGGACTCATCTGCAGTTGGATTTGAACCCAGTCAGGGCATACTGGCGCTAGTGCTTACTGCACACCCAGATTTCGATGATACGCCACGTTATGATGAGAACCGCGATGGTGACAAGACCAATGATGGTAATGTCTGGCACAGTCACTGGGTCGTATTAACGCATGATGATGCCTGTGGTCCAGGTGCGCTGAAGGTCAAGGATATACCCAAAGGAAGTAAACCCAAGCTACCCAGCACCTGGCCAGATCTGCCACTGTTCATCGATAGCCCAGGCTATGAACCACAATTGAAGTCACATAAGGTCAGCATCAAGGTGCCATTAAAAGATGTGGGTTTTACCGAAGACTTTCGATTCGATAGTGTTACGGCAGGACTCAGAATCAACCAGAGTGTTCACAATCCCCTGCTTTGTGTGGTGAAGGTGCACGATGTTGCTTCAAGTGATTTAAGTTTACCGGGTAAGGTCTACCCGTATATTCATAAATAAACTAACCGGCCGGTGACATATCACCGGCCTGTTTTATTTTGGTTGGTAACCATCGGTCAGTGTCTTCATGAACACCACCAGGTCTTCGACTTCCTGATCCGTTAATTTGAGATCGCCCAGTTCATCCTTGTTCACATTATCGGCCACCTCTGGTTTGTGCCACTTTTTACTCACATCACGAGTGTTATAAAAATCCACCACCTCTTTTAATGTTTTAAAAACACCGTTATGCATATAGGGTGCCGTGATAGCGACATTGCGTAAGGTGGGCACTCTGAATTTTCCAGCTTCTGACTTTTTTGCCACAGTTTTGCCAAGACCGGTATCAACAAACTTTCGGCCCTTTGGGTTGATCTTGCCGCGCAGCTTAAGGAAAGGATTGTTAGGGTTTGCCGGAACGCCAAGGTTGTCATAACTGAAATCTGTAAATAAGGGACGTGTTCCATCATCCTGTGGATCTACTGGATGACAGGCCGCACAGTTACCCTTCTTTTCATCTTCAAACACCATCAGTCCACGGCGTTCCTGTTTCGATAATCTGGCCTTACCTGTGAGGTAGTAATCATATTTAGAAGTAAACGGGTTCAACTCGGTACTTCTCTCATAGGCCGCAATCAGTTCGGTTAACTGGCGATAACCCAGTTCAACCGTCGCCAGGGCCTTATCACCATAGATCTTTCTGAATGCATCCATATATCCCAGTTTGCGCAATTTCGTGACCAACTCTGTCCGATCACTCATGGCCATTTCGTTGTGGGCAAAACTGGGGCCCTCGACCTGCTGTTCCAGGCTATCGGCCCGGCCGTCATAGAATAGCCCACCTATATATATACCTTCCTTTTTATCGATGTGGAGCCTGGGCACCATGGCCAGGTA
>JAOULO010000019.1 GCA_029881995.1 Gammaproteobacteria bacterium | reverse complement strand
GGCTAGTGATAGTGTGGATGTGGTGGTACTGAATCATGCACTGGAATTTTCTCACAATCCTCACCAGGTGCTGCGTGAAGTGGAGCGGGTTCTTGTCCCTGAGGGGCACCTGGTCATCATGATGTTCAATCCCTGGAGCCTGTGGGCAGTCAATCGTTTATTGTTACGCTGGAAAAATACGGCCCCCTGGTGTGGCAAGTTCATTAGTGCGACCCGTAGCAAAGACTGGCTGGCATTATTGGGCTTTGAGGTGGGTCAATCGCGGGGCTATTTTTTTCGGCCGGCACTGCAACAGATGACCATCATGGAGCGGATCGGCTGGTTAGAAAAAATGGGTCAGCGGTTCTGGTCGATATTTGGTGGTGGCTATATGCTGGTCGCCAAGAAAAAAACCGAGACCATGACTCCCATCCGTCCGAAATGGGCTTCACGTCGACGACGTGTGGTGGCAGCAGGACTGGTAGAATCCATGGAATCCTGGCACAAGAAGGCATCCTGATAATGAATAATTCCAATAAAACCGTGCAGGTATACACCGATGGGGCCTGCCGAGGCAATCCGGGCCCAGGTGGCTGGGGCGCAGTAATGCGATTTGGTGAACATGAGAAATTACTGTACGGCGGGGAGTCGGAGACGACCAATAATCGCATGGAACTGATGGCCGCGATTCAGGCCCTGGAGGCCTTAAAGGAGCCCTGTCGGGTCGATGTGACAACTGATTCCAACTACGTCAAACAGGGTATCAGTGAATGGCTGATGAACTGGAAGAAAAATGGCTGGAAAACCGCTAACAGGAAACCGGTAAAAAATATGGATTTATGGCAACGCCTGGACTTGGCTACTCAGCCACATCAGGTAGAATGGCACTGGGTCAAGGGGCATAGCGGTCATCCGGAAAACGAACTGGCAGACCGTCTCGCTAACCAGGGTATCGACGAACTGTAAATACAATTCCAGAGTCCTGGCGTTTGCGTGCCTGTTTAAATAAAAATCACATAAAGAGGGCGCGCCGGTGCGACAAATTGTACTGGATACGGAGACGACTGGGCTTGAACCGAGCCAGGGGCATCGTATTATCGAAATAGGCTGTGTCGAAGTCATAAATCGACGTACAACTCAGAATAGCTTTCATCAATATATCAACCCCCAGCGAGAGATTGATGAAGGGGCCATCGAAGTCCACGGTATTACCAATGAATTCCTTGCTGATAAACCCTTATTCAAAGACATAGCCGAAGATTTTCTACGATTTGTCGATGGCGCCGAATTGGTTATTCATAATGCCCCCTTTGATGTTGGCTTTATTAACCATGAGCTCAAGCTACTTGGATCGTCAATAAGCCAGATTGAGGAAGTTTGTTCTGTACTCGATACCCTGGTCATGGCAAGGCAAATGCATCCAGGGCAGAAGAATAACCTTGATGCATTGTGTAAACGTTATGAAATAGACAATAGTTCTCGCACATTGCATGGCGCCTTACTGGATGCCGAGATTCTTGCCGATGTGTATCTCTCGATGACTGGAGGGCAGGTTGGGCTTTCACTAGGTAACAGCGATAACTCATCAGTAGGCCAGAGTTTAGATTCCGCACCACGGCCTGTGGAACGCACTCAAAGGCTGAGGGTTATTTCAGCATCCACGGAAGAACTGGCCGAACACAAATCCAGAATGACTGCAATCAGCCAGGCCTGCGGAGATAAACCTGTCTGGCAACAGTTGGGTGAAATGGAAGAGGTTTGTTCTGAGTAAATCTTACTTTCGCCCACAGACCATAGAATTATAGTCTCCCACCACCATAGTATTTGCCTTATAAATATTCAAATATTTCAACTGCTTATAGTTTTTTTTCGAATTATGGAAAATATTCGAAATTAAAACTAAAGTTAATTCGTCATTATCCGACAAAGCATAAGAGATTTGTAATGACCTCCAGCCCAGTAGGTTGAAGAGGTTGAGTATGTAACGTTTCCTCCCCCTGCGCAGAAATGCGCAAACACACCCTTGCCCTGCTTATGCGGGGCTTTTTTTTGGCATCAAGCAGGTGAATTTAAAGTTGATTTGGCCATAGTAAAAATAAGCATCTATCGAATGCTCCTATTGGCCATCTAAGGTTTTACAGATTCGTTCCGATACTAACTTATATATAAATGGATTGAATAATAGAATTCACCCACAGGTGGGGGACAAGTTAATTGCCAGGCCTATCAAAATTACGTTTACCATGGTTAAAAGCAATAGCGATACCGGCTTTAGTGACCATAGCAGCAACTGCATGGTTTGCCATGCAGTCAGAGTTGCTGAACGTTTTGATTTTGGCTGGTATTGGACTGTTATGGTGCTGGCGGTTTGCTATAGTTTTTACCACACAGGACAAAGCCAATAAAACTAAAACTGATAATGAACAGAATTTTAAAAAGTGGCAAATGCTTTTAGGCGATATTACTGAGTCAATGAACAAAGAATTTGCAATTATTAATGATGATTTGCAACAGGTAAAAAGTATTGTGTCTGATGTAATTATGGAATTGCAGGGAAGTTTTAATAACCTTAATGAACAGGCAAGATCACAAACCAATCTCGTGCTTGAGGTTGTACACACTTTACAGGAGGGCGGAGACGATGACCCTGAAAGTGATTCAGCAAGCTTCTCTAAATTTACAAAAAACACACAAACACTACTTGATTCATTCGTTGAACAGACTCTGGATGTCAGTGTGCAGAGTATGAATATGATGCATATTATCAATGATACAACTTCTCAGATGGAGCAAGTTGTGAAACTGGTTGCAGACGTTAAAGGAATATCTGACCAGACAAATTTATTGGCCTTGAATGCAGCGATTGAAGCTGCACGGGCAGGTGAGGCAGGGCGTGGTTTTGCTGTTGTGGCTGATGAGGTTAGAAGCCTGTCACAGCATTCAAATAAGTTTAGTGACGAAATAAAGGCGGTAGTAGATAAGGCCAGTGAAAATATTGGTCTGGCACAGGAGACGATGCAGAAGATAGCCTCTAAAGATATGAGCATGGCCATGCAATCAAAAGAAGATGTTAGAAGTATGATTGAAAAAATTGGAAATCAGAATGATATGGTAACTGGTCATCTTGGGAAAGTAGGTTCGGCTACAGATCAGATTAATGAAAGTGTTGGGCGTGCGATTCGTTCCCTACAGTTTGAAGATATGTTACGGCAAATTGTTGAACATACAGGCAAGCATGTCGGTAAAATTGGCATGGTTCTTAATGATATCAATGTAATGTTTGAGAACGTTAATGGTGCAGTTGAGCTGGAAGGTGACGAGCTATTTAATAAGTTTCACAGTATTCGTGATGACATGCATTCATTTGTGGAGAACGATGATTACAAGCCAAATAGAGCGGTTGATCAGTCATCCATGAGTGAAGGCGATGTTGATTTGTTTTAATGTAAGTTAAGAGTAAATAGGAGATATATCATGGCAATTTCACAATCAGTAGCAGATGGTGGTAAGGAAGTGACAATCAGTATTGATGGTCGTTTTGATTTTAATGTGCACCAGGACTTCAGAACTGCATATCGAGATCAAAAGTCAGATGCAAAATACATTATCAAAATGAACGGTACAGACTATATCGATAGTTCCGCTTTGGGTATGTTGCTGCTTCTTCGGGAGCATGCGGGCAATGATAACGCGGATATCACTATTACAGGATGCAAAGATGAAATAAAGAAAATTTTATCTATCGCCAATTTTGAGCGCTTATTTAAAATCAATTAATAAAAATTGATAAAAGCGTATTCTGGTAGCTTGTATGAAGGTTTTAATCGTTGATGATGAACAGGCAAACCGGCTTATACTTCAGGCAATGCTCAAAAAAGGTAACCATGAAGTAATTGAAGCATGTGATGGAAAGCAGGCGGTTGAATTGTTTGATGAGAATCGACCAGATCTTGTTTTGATGGATGTGATGATGCCAGTCATGGACGGCTATGAGGCAACACAAATCATCAAGGAGAAATCAAGCACAGAGTTTGTTCCCGTTATTTTTCTAACAGCAATAACCGATGAAGATGCACTGGTTAAATGTATTGAAAGTGGTGGCGATGATTTTCTAACAAAGCCATATAATCGTACGATACTCCAGGCAAAAATTGCTGCGATGGAACGCATTAGATTGCTCAATCATACGGTATCACTACAAAATAAGGAGTTGGCAGAGTATCATGCATATATTGAGAGGGAGCAGGAGGTAGCGGAAAAAATATTTTCCAAACTCATGCAGCAGGGTGAAACCAATTTACCCATGGTGCATACCTACCGAGAATCAGCTGCAACATTTAATGGGGATATATTTCTCATATCAAGACAACCGTCTGGTGTTGTTTATTTGATGGTGGGGGATTTTACTGGCCATGGACTTGCAGCCGCACTCGGCGCTCTTCCCGCAACTCAGATCTTTTATGCAATGTGCAACAAAGGATTCTCGGTAGAAGAAATTGTTGATGAAATAAATGACAGGCTAAAAAATCTTCTACCAACGGGAATATTTCTCGCTGCATCCATAATTCAACTGGATCCAAGACTTTGTCGAGCTTCCATCTGGCATGGTGGTTTACCCGATCTATTTAAATTTAATTGCTCTGGTCGGGTTATTGAAAAAATACCTTCTACCCATATGCCCTTAGGTGTTTTGGCCAGCGACAATATTAATCACGGTATCGAACAGTATCATTTGGATAAAGGTGATGTGCTACTGATCTATTCTGATGGATTGATTGAAACATTTAATAGTGAAGGGGAGATTTATGGTGAGGACAGATTGGAGGATCTTATCCAGAATTTACCTGAAAACTGCGAAAACAATATAAGTGAAATAGTAAGAGATCTTAATAGTTTCAGGCAAGGAAGCGAGTCTCATGATGATGTTACGCTCGTTGAGTTTGTATGTAATGATGATTTTTTTGAGCCAGGTGATTCCTTGTATGAAACTGATTTACAACCAAAACCAAAAGAATGGAATCTGGCATTTAGTTTTGAACATGATATTCTGAAAAATTACGACCCTATTCCTTCCTTGATGAATGTCCTGCGTGACATACAGGGTCTGCAAAAATACAAAGAAGACATATTTCTGATATTGTCCGAATTGTTTACTAATGCCCTGGATTACGGTGTTTTGCAAATGGACTCAAGCATCAAGATGCATGAGGATGGGTTTGACAAATATTACAAAGAACGAAATAAACGCTTGTCTGAATTGGAAGAAGGATGGATAAAAATAGAAATCTCTGATCGTAAGAACGGTGAAGAGGGATGTTTAACGATCTGCGTGGAAGATAGCGGCAAGGGATTTATACGCAAAGAAGAATCGGATAATGAGAAAAAAGAGAATTTAAGACATGGAAGGGGGCTACCTCTTATTGAATCAATTGCAACTTCATTAAATTATAACAAGGAAGGAAATAGAGTGGAGGTGCTATATGAATGGCGATAATGCTTTATATTCAAAATTTTCTGTTCTTATAGTAGAGGATAATGAAGTTAATCAAAAGGTAACCAGTGCCATGTTAATGCATTTTGGTATTAAAGCTGATATAGCTGAAAATGGTCAGCTTGCTATTGAAAAGGCCAAGCAAACAGGATATGACCTTATACTGATGGACTGTCAAATGCCCGTTATGAATGGTATGGATGCTACAAAAGCCATAAGAAATTTTAATGAAAGTCAGAGGACGAAACCGGACGTTACAATAATTGCAATGACGGCAAATGCCTCAAAAGATGATGTTCAGTCCTATTATGATGCAGGTATGGATGATTTTGCACCAAAGCCAGTTGAACTAGAAATCGTTCAGGGCATTCTTTATAAGTGGTTATCATAATCATCAGGCACAAGATTAATGAGTTCTCTGGATAAAAAAGTCATTTCTGAACTTAAAGCACTCATGGGTGAAAACTTGCTTGAGGTTTTTGAGGCATTTATTCAGTCGTCTAACAAGCTAATGGAAGAGCTTGTTCTGGAAATCAAGTCAGGACAAAATACAAATATTGAAAAAGCAGCACACACCCTAAAAGGAAGCAGTGCAAATATTGGAGCTAAAACATTAAGTGAATTTAGCTCGGTATTAGTTGAGATGGCAAGAGGTAATATAGAGGAAGATTTTATTCATGCTATGAAACAACTCTCTGGTGAGCACAGAAATGTTTTACAAGAAATTAATGAATTTCTCAATGTAAAATAGATATAGCAGTTAGTTACTGAATGTTTATTTAGGTAATAGTTTCAAAAGCTCAGGGTCTTCAAGCAGCTTGTGAGATAGAATCACTGATGTAGCAGACCACACTTGTTGCATATTAGCTCTTCTCCCAATTAATCTCCCCGTTTTACTGTCGTAATATTCCGGCCAGTTATCAAAACTCAACCTGGAAATGGCTACTTGAAAAGCTCGTTCAGCAAGGTCACCTCGACCTGTTTTTAATGCAGCCGCGACGAATGGCCATAAAAGCGCAGGCCAGTTACCTCCATTTTGATAGGACCAGGGTACATTTTTAGGATCACTTCCTGTACGTACCTGCCATTCCAGTCCTTCCATCGCTGGGTAGATGATCTTGACGGGCATAGAGCCGATTAAGTCATCCCAGCGCGATTCATAAAGACGAATGATTTTTTCTGACTGTACATCGGTAGCCAGGCCAAACATGACAGCAATCAGATTACCAAGTGTAAAGAGTCGAAAATCCATCCGACTTGGGCCAATATTTCCAACCAGATACCCACACTGATCGGGTAACCAGTCGGTGACCCAATTGGGGATTGACTCTGGATAGATATTTAAAACATTGACACTATCGGTGCCAAACTGTTCAGTAGTGTATCGATGTATTTCATTTAATCGCTCCATATCCAACCAGTAAAAAATCCGGACATAGTTTTGCAAGGCGCTTTGACGACTGATAGCGGTATCCAGAATGTCAGTTTCACCTTGTCTTCTAGTTGGCTGTTTATCCAGTAAGTGGTGCGTGACTCGCAGGACAGCATAGAATAGGGACTGGATTTCCAGTGGATGTCCATAAATACCCATACGTCGGTCAATCATGGTGCATGCATCGGGCACCAGTAAGGCCGGGCTGACCTCAAATGAGTCTTTCAGGCACAGGTGTAGTATTTGTCTCAGTGTGGACTGAAATTCTTCACTCTTAGCCAACTCCTTATCACCAGTACTTTCTGTATAGATATAAAGCAGAATAACCCACCACATCATTGAGTCAACGGGCGCTACACGGCCAATAGCCTTTTCTCCAAAGTCAGCCTGCAATATTTCTCCTTCGTCAGTTTCAGTTACCCTGAAACTGGCTGGCATCACACCTGGTTGGATTTCATGACCTGCAACTGTGCGTTCTCTTGTACGGAGTGTAAGCACTGTTTTGAGGAAGTTACGCACAATATCAGTGCGTCCATCAGACAGAAATACCAGCGCAGAAGGTACAAAGTCCCGTATAAAACACTCTTCATAGTTCGCAGCAGCCAGATCAGGGGAGCTGAGTGCAGCCACCGTACCAATAGGTTCTCCCTTATGGTAGAGGATGGATTTCTCAAGTATCTGGTAGGCGGTCTTTAATATCGTTTTTGTCATCATTTCCGGGATAGAGTGTAGGGCTGAAAAATACAGTACTAATGATACAATTTTGCACATATCGTACTGAATTTAAAGTTTTATTGATCCAATTAACGGTTGTTTAAATTTCATCGTATATACTTAAAATAACAATGCAAAATCGCTGCCAACTATAAAGCGAATTTGATAGAAATTTCATTCAGCCGCTTCTGGAAATGTCAATGAGCACAACACAAGCTGTCGTCGTCATCGGAGAGGTTTTATTCGACCAATTTGATAATGGTCAGTCGGTATTGGGAGGCGCACCATTTAATGTGGCATGGCACCTGCAAGGCTTTAATCAAAACCCTGTATTCATCAGTCGGGTAGGTGATGATACTTATGGTGAAAAGATAATAAAGACCATGCAGGACTGGGGTATGCGCACCAATGGTGTTCAGCTTGATACTCACTATCCTACCGGGAAGGTTAAGGTTAGCCTGAATAAGGGACAACCGGATTTTGATATTTGTCAGGACGTGGCTTATGACTATATCGATCTCACTCAGGCAGATGAGGCGCTGGTGGATTCTAATATCCCTGTTTTATATCACGGTAGTTTAGTCGCCAGAACACAAAAAGTCTTTGATGCACTGCTTCAGTTTAGACAGGCGGCCGAAGTCAGTTTTGTTGATATTAACTTACGGCCTCCCTGGTGGAATATTTCATCTGCCATGACCCTGATGCAGGGGGCGAATTGGCTTAAGGTCAATGATGATGAACTATACCAGCTAACTAACTGTCAGGATGATTTATCAGAAATGATACTGGCTGCAAGGCGATTATTGACGGAATTGATGATTGATGTATTGGTGCTTACCAGAGGAAGCGAGGGCGCTGTAATTGTTTCAGAACAGGATGTTCACCAGTCCGCCCCAGTCAGAGTGGAGCATATTGTTGATACGGTCGGTGCAGGAGATGCCTTTAGCTCAGTTTGCATCCTGGGTATGCAACAGGGCTGGAACAAACAAGATATTTTACAGCGGGCAGCTGAGTTTGCTGCGCAAGTTTGTCAGCAGCAGGGGGCAACCAGCAGTAATCATGAGATGTATCAAACATTAAGAGAAAAATGGCAGGTCAGATAAACAAAAGCAATAAAGGGATTTACATCGCCCTGATCAGTTTACACGGACTGATACGTAGTAAGGACATGGAGCTTGGACGAGATGCCGATACCGGTGGGCAGATTCTGTATGTTGTTGAGCTGGCAAGGGCTCTGGCAGAAAGACCAGAGGTAAAACGAGTTGACCTGTTTACACGCATGGTCGGTGACCTAAAGGTTTCCCCTGATTACTCAGTACCACTGGAGCCTCTATCAAAGAAAGCCAATATTGTCAGGATCCCGTTTGGACCAAAACGATATTTACGTAAAGAGGTTCTCTGGCCTTATCTGGATGGCTTTATAGATCAGTCCTTACACTATATTCGCCAGCTAGGTCAGGTTCCAGATGTGGTTCATGCGCACTATGCCGATGCAGGTTATGTGGGTGCACGAGTAGCGGGATTACTTGGAGTGCCACTGGTTTTTACAGGGCACTCTCTGGGGAGAGACAAGCTCAAACAATTGTTACATAAAGGAGTTAAACAGGAATCCATTCAGACGCAATACCATATTGAACAAAGGATTGAAGCTGAAGAAATTGCCCTGGGAACAGCCGACCTGGTCATTGCCAGCACCGACCAGGAAGTGCAGGAACAATATGCCAGTTATGAAAATTACCATCCCCGGCGTATGAAGGTGCTTCCTCCAGGAGTAAATCTGGAACGTTTTTATCCACCCAAACGGGGTCTTTTTAAACCTCCTATCCATGCCACTCTCAATCGCTTTCTGGAAAATATTAATAAACCTATGATACTGGCCCTGTCACGGGCGGATGAGAGAAAAAATATTACGACACTAATAACGGCCTATGGTGAATCTGCAAAACTACAGAAGTTGGCCAATCTGGTTATTATTGCGGGTAATCGAGATGACATTCCTGAGATGCCAAAATCACAACGTGAAGTACTGCAACAGGTGATTATGTTAATCGATAAATATGATCTCTATGGCAAGGTTGCCTATCCCAAGCAACATGCCTCAACGGATGTACCGATACTATATCGACTGGCAGCAAGATCCAAAGGCCTTTTCGTCAATCCTGCCCTGACTGAACCCTTTGGACTGACCTTGATTGAAGCAGCCGCAAGTGGCCTGCCGATCATTGCAACCCATGATGGTGGCCCTAAGGACATTATTAACTATTGTAATAATGGACAATTATTTGATCCCTTGGATGTGTCGGCATTACAAAAAGCCCTTTTGAAACCTCTCAAAGACCGTAACCTGTGGCGTCGCTGGTCAAAAAATGGAATAAAAGGAGCTAATAAATATTTTTCATGGCCAGGACATGCGCAAAACTATCTATCCTTGCTAGAAAAAATGAAAAGTAAACGACACATGGTACATATGACCCCGATGGGTAAGAGCCGACTACCCACCGTGGACAGACTGGCCTTTTCAGCTCTGGATAATGCACTGTTTGGCAATGATGAAAGCCTGCAGGGATTGCTTGCATATATATTACGATATTCAAAACAGGCAGGTTTTGGACTGGCCACAGGAAGAACATTGAACTCAGCGATGCGTGCACTAAAACGCAGAAATATTCCTTTACCAGATATTTTGATTACCTCGGTGGGAACAGAAATTCATTATTGTCACCATAAAGGCCGTCTGGTTCAGGATACAGGCTGGCAGCACCATATTGATTACCGCTGGCAACCACAGGATTTGAAAAAGGTTCTCAGGAAAGTAGCTGGTTTGAAATTGCTGGCACAATCCCAACAACGTGAACATAAAATCAGTTATGCCATTGATGTGACTGTTGCACCAAAAATGCATGAAATTAAAAAACAGCTTCGTCACCATGACCTTCATGCCAAGCTGATTTTGTCAGAAGATAAAACCCTGGATATCCTGCCAATTCGTGCCTCAAAGGGCCTGGCCATTCGTTATATCTCCATGAAATGGGGTATTCCACTCGAGCGTATTTTTGTGGCGGGTGACTCGGGGAATGATGAGGAAATGTTGTTAGGTAATACCTTGGCTATGGTGGTGGCCAATCACAGCAAAGAACTTGAGCGCCTTAAAGGAAAGACGCGTATCTATTTTACACAGCATTCACACTCTGAAGGGATTCTTGAAGGTTTGGCATTTTATGACTTTTTGAACGAGATTCGTATTCCTGATGAATTAACGGAGCTGGAGATGGAAGAGGCCTACGAAGAAGCCTACCTTGCCGCTGGTCACATGATCAGTTTCTAGAACAAAAAAAATCTTCATACTGAGGGAAAAAGTGCCGGACACCTTCGAGAATGCCTGCTGCATAATTTCCATTCATATTGAAGAAATCACCCTGGGCAATATATATGTAATTCTGAGTTTTGTTTTTCTGACTTTGCTCTATGACCTGTTGTTTTATTTCTTCAGTTGCATTTGCCACCAGCACAGACTGAATTTCACTGCTTAACACTTCCAGATCATTGCCACTATCACCTGAAAATAATGCCTGCTCATCTGAGTATGATAGAGATTGCATTAGATACCGAATGGCATGTAATTTATTTGCGGAAGAGGGCAGCACATCGAGTAAACCGGTCTGAGTCGTTTCGTCTATGCTCCAGACCAGGCTGGCATGTATGTTTCGATTGTGAAAGCGGGTATTGATTTCATGAAAAAGGGTGACAGTATCAGTATTAACATCAGCATAATAACTCAGCTTATATTTCCCCTGTTTCGATTCTTCCTGAAGTGATAATTCACTTATATCCTGCATTAGCTCAGCCAGGCTGAGCTGGGTATGGGTTCCCCAGTCCTCTGAAATTTTATCGTGCCAGTGATACCATTTTTGCCAGCCATCATTAATTTCATAAATTGTGGTACCAACATCGGCAATTGCATAATCAGGTATGGGAATATCATATTCTTCAATGGCGCTTAACAATAAACTTCTGTCTCGCCCACTTACATAGGCCAGTTTCACTTCAGGTTGGTCAATGAGTTGTTTAAAAATGGCCATGGCCTTTTCTGAGACAGCCTGGGGGCCATTGGGTAGCAGGGTTCGATCCAGATCAGTGCAAAGCAGGATGTTACTTTTTGGTGTCATAACTGGCTGATTTATTTAATGATTCGGTTATACTTTAATAATGCTTAAACAAGACTATATCCTACATGTCCAGCCAGACACAAATAGCCTGAACAGGACGGCAGCTGATTACTGGTTAGCACAGGCCATCCATTCAATCGAATGTTATGGGAGCTTTCATGTTGCACTGACCGGTGGCTCAAGCCCGATTGAGCTTTATCACCTACTGACCACGACTGAGTATGCGGAAAAACTGAACTGGCAATATATCCATATCTATCTGGGTGATGAGCGTTATGTTCCTCACAATCATGCCGATAGTAATTTTGGTATGGCTAGAAAGAATTTACTTGATCACATACCTGTACCTGTTGAAAACCTGCACCCCATTCCAACGAGTTATGAACAAGCTTTTGAGGCGGCTGTAAAATATGAGCAGACGCTTCAGCAATATTTACCCAAAGATCCGAATGGGTTTCCTCAGTTTGATCTTATTATGCTGGGGATGGGTGACGATGGGCATACTGCTTCCTTATTCCCAGAAACGGAAATCCTGCAGCAATTCGATAAACAGGTGGATGCAGTATATGTACAGAAACTGGCAAGCTGGCGTATCAGTCTGACCTATCCCTGCTTGAATCACGCAAGACAGATAATGTTTATGGTCAAAGGAGAAAATAAATCAGAAATACTTAAACAGGTGCTGACAGAAAACAGCCCCATGCAGTATCCAGTACAGGCTGTTTTGGCAAGCGAACAAACTCACTGGTTTATTGATCAGGCGGCAGCCAGTCAGCTCGATTCGTCTTCAGATTGATCAATAGCATTGCGCCAGTAGTGATCATCTCTATCAAATAATTTATTGACTTCGCTGGGTCCCCAGCTTCCGGCTGGGTATGTATGAATAAAATCCCTTTCTGAATCCCACTGTTTAATGATCGGGTCAACAACATCCCAGGCCCAGGAAATTTCATCATAACGCAGGAACAAAGAACGATCGTTTTCAATAATATCTAGTAGTAATGCCTCATAGGCATCCAGTTGATAATCCGCATGGGTACAATAACTGGCGTCAAGGCTGGTGGTATGGGTCAATAACTCCAGACCGGGTTGTTTGACCTGGATCTCTATACGCATGCACTCCTGGGGTTGAATTCCCAGAATAATCCAGTTGGGCTTGATCTTTTCAATCTGGGTCTGTCTGAAAAGTTGTTGTGGCGGGTGTTTAAAACGAATACTGACCACTGAACTGTTCTGTGCCATGCGCTTACCTGTGCGCAAATAAAAAGGCACGTTTTTCCAGCGCCAGTTATCGATATAGAGTTTTAATGCGGCATAGGTTTCCGTAGTGCTATGCCTGGGAACACCTTCTTCTTCCAGATAGCCAGGGACGTTTTCATTTTCTATGGTGCCCGTGCTGTACTGTGCCCGGAATGCATGGGCATTAACTGCGCGTTTGGCAATGGGGCGAATCGATTTGAGAACTTTGACTTTCTCATCTCGTAAGGACTCTGCATCGAGATTGGCAGGCGGTTCCATGGCGACCAGAGTAAGCATCTGTAACAGATGACTCTGGATCATGTCTCGCATGGCACCGACCCCATCATAAAATGCGGCACGATTACCAATGCCAAAAGATTCAGAATGGGTTATCTGAACATGATCGATATAATTTCGGTTCCACAGTGGCTCCAGCATCAGGTTGGCAAACCGAAATACCAACACATTTTGCACCATGGCCTTACCAAGATAATGATCAATACGGAATATCTGCTTCTCATTAAAGTGTTCATGAAGCTTGGCATTTAATATCTGGGCACTTTCGGTGTCATAGCCAAAGGGCTTTTCAATCACCAGCCTGCGCCAGCCGTGTTCTTCCTTGTGTAATCCTGCATCGGCAATGGCCTGACTGACCCGCGAATATTCAGTCGGTGGGATGGCCATATAGAAAATCAGATTTTTTGACAGCTTGTTTTGCTCTATGTAGTCAGTAATCGATTGCAAGGAAGTTTTATCGGTCATCTCACCACTGACCATGTGCAGGCGTTGACATAGCCGCTTAAATACATCCTGCTTTAAACCACCGCGTGCCTTTTCTTCAAGAATCTTTTTAACCTGCTCATGCCATTGGCTATTAGAAAAGTCCCGGCGACTAAAGCCAATGATGGAAGAACCATCGGGGATACGTCCGGCTTCTTCAAGATGATAAATGGCAGGCAGCAGTTTAATACGGGCCAGGTTTCCCGTGGCGCCAAACACAACAAAGGTACAGGGATCTAACATGGAATCAGTTGTCCTTTACAGTGTGGCCACCAAAGGCATTACGCATCATTGACAGCAACTTGTTACCGTAGTCAGCATTCCCCTGGCTGGCAAAACGCATATGCAGTGCCATCGCCAGAACCGGGGCAGGGGTGCCCTGTGCGGTGGCCTCATCCACAGTCCAGCGGCCTTCACCCGAATCTGAAACATAAGGGGCGATTTTATCCAGTTGTTGATCTTCATTCAGGAATTCGGCCATAAGATCCAGTAACCAGCTACGAACCACTGAACTGTGTCGCCATAACTCTGATATCTGGGCCAGGTCGAGATTAAATTCCTGCTTGCCTTTCATTAGTGAAAAACCCTCTGCGAAGGCCTGCATCATGCCGTATTCAATCCCGTTATGAATCATTTTGGTAAAGTGACCTGCGCCAACAGGGCCAACATGGGCCCAACCACGATCCTCGGCGGGTGCCAGTACTTTCAATGCTGGAGTCAGTAGCTTTATGTAATTTGCTTCACCACCCACCATCAGGCAATAACCGTTTTGCAGGCCCCACACACCGCCAGAAGTCCCGGCATCTACAAAGCCGATATCATGTTGCGATAGTAATTGTCCTCGACGTTGTGAATCATGATAGTTGGAGTTACCACCATCGATGATCAGATCACCGGCCTGCAGAAGGTTCATGAGTTCATGTATGGCATTTTCAGTGGGCTCACCGCTGGGCAGCATCAGCCAGATGATGCGGGGGGAGGGGAGTTGCTGGACTATATCTGCCAAAGAGGTGGCCGTTTGCATGCCTTCTTCTTTGGCCAGTTGTTGAGTTATGTCTGGTGAGCGATTAAAACCCATAACCTGGATGCCGCCCCGGCAAAGTCGACGTGCCATATTGGCACCCATTTTTCCAAGTCCGATCATTGCCATTTGCATGCTAATTCACACCCTGAATATTATTTGGATTAACACATTAAACTATAGTTAAAGCATTGCAGATACCCCTTCACAGTAATAAAAATACCGAAAAATAAATTGCCCTTTTAATGCACAAATCCTGCACCAGAATAAGGCAAAATAAATAAAAAAATTAATGCTTTAGAAGCTCAAGACGATATATAGGCAAGGGCGGGGAAGTCTCATATCTGCCATGCTTTTGTGAAGATTGTTGCGGGATTTTACACAAGCCTATGTATTTGAATTTTTACCAATTTACAGCTCGACCTTTCAAGCTCACACCTGATATACGGTTTTTTTACCCGAGTCAGTGTCAGGAAAAGGCTTTGGCTTATCTCCTGTATGGGATAGAGCAGGGTGAAGGATTTGTGGTGATTACCGGTGGTGTTGGGCACGGTAAGACGACCCTGATCCAACGGCTGAGCAAGGAGGTCAAGGCACAGCGGGTCGAAGTGACGCGTATCGCTGCGGCAAATCTGGATGCCGAGAGTATCCTGGAACTGGTCTGTGTCTCTCTGAATATCCCCGTTGAAGGTAAAAGTCGAGTCGGTCTATTTAAGTCACTGGAAGATTTTTTACTCAAACGAAAAACTAAAAATATTCGTGTCCTTCTTGTTATCGATGAAGCACAGACATTAACCCCCGAAGCCCTTGAAGAACTACGCATCCTGACCAATATAGAAGAAGCCGGTAAAGCGGTGTTGCAGATATTTCTGGTCGGACAAATAGAATTACGTCAGACCTTATTAAAACCTCAGTTCGAACATTTACGTCAGCGTATTATTGCGTCTTATCATATAGAGCCGTTCACTCGGGCTGAAACTGAAAAATATATCAAGGCAAGACTGGAGGAAGCGGGTTGGCAAAATGATCCAGTAATACATCCAATTGTGTTTGATTTTATTCAGGAGTGGACCAGTGGTGTGCCCCGTCGTATTAACCTGTTAATGGATCGCCTGTTACTGCTCGGTTATGTTGAAGAAAAACATGAGATTGGGGAAAAAGAGATTGAACAGGCCATCCGTGATATGGAAAAGGAACTGGGGCATCAGAAGCCTAAAAAGCGGGGCAAGATTACCAATGTTTCGGTAGCGAACAAGTTAAACAAAAAAAATAAACGCAAACGGGCTTCCCGCTGATTATTTATATTTGTTAAACAGATTTTTCAGTTTATCTTCCGCCTTATTTTTAAGACGAGCCTTTTTCTCTTTTTGTTTGCGCTTTTCTTCATCGACGACAGAGTTATATTGATGAGTCAGTCGTGCCTTGCGAATCGCAATATCATTCTTCACCATTGAATTCAGATCTTTCAGCTTTTTCTCGGCTTCATCAATTGGCTGGCGGGCCTTTTGTTGAATCTTGTCTCGCAGCTGTTTACGAAAGCCTGCCAGTCGACGGTTTATATGTTCACCCATATTGGCCCGTAAGCGGTTGTCCAGGTCAGAACTGACCTTTGTGGAATAATTATCAAATGTCCCACGTAGTTTTCCATAAATATTAAAATCGCGGGTCTTGTTAATGGATGACAGAAACATCATGGCCATCTCATTGCCGCTGGCGGTATTATTGTATTGAATCGAATGTACATGGGATCTGAAATCAGCCTGGATATTATCATTGACCCGACTGGCGACGAGTTTCAAATCAGACTTGGCCTTATCGAGATAAATGGTCATGTCCTCCCGGTCTATCAATCTGTATTTATTTAATGCGTATTGACTGAGAGTGAAGTTGATTTGATCTTTTTTACTGGATGGGTCTATGTGGTTAAAAGATCCTGTAAGCAGGATAGAACCAATGCCCTTCATCTTGTTTCCGCTAAAACGTAAGCTAACAGGTTTGCGGGTAATATCCTGTTCTCCGGTAATATCCATGATCTTGCCACTAAACCGGCCTTTATCAGTTTCAAAGGAGGCATGGGCCACTTTAATCAGAAAATCGGGTTGTGGATTGTATTCTTTGAAACGGATATCAAGGCCCTTGTGTCGATCTACCTGAGGCTCTTTTCCACCTGAGAAGTCCACATAAGCCATGTAGGGCTCAATTTTTTTATACCAGCCCATGGCCATATTGGTGTATTTTTTGGCTTCCCCACCAAACAGCAGTTGACTGATGTTTCCCACACTGCCTGCTGTGACAGAATACTTACTGGTCAAGCGACGATATTCATCTTCGGGTGAACTTTTCAGTGCCTTGAAATCCTTGTTGAGTTGACCGAGGTCGCCACTGATTTTATTTCTGGAATTGTCGACATAACTCATATCTGATTTGATATCTTTTTTAAGACGTTTCAGATCTTCTATAGCATCTGCCAATGCCTTAATGTCTTTTGTGTTGGTCTGTTTTATTTTATCCAGTCTGGCCTTGTGTTCGTCGACCCTTTTTTCATCCGGCATATCGTGGACAATTTTCTTCCAGCGATCCTGGCTTACCTGAGAGTCGGTCTTGAATTTCTCCGCCATACCGATAGTTTTAATCTCTTCGCGCCCCATGATTTCATCAACATTGGGTATTTTAATGTCTGGCATTGCCAGGCCGGTTTCTTTTTTCTTGCCGTCAGTTGCTGGCCTGGGCTTGGGCTTGGGGGAGGCCGCTTTTTTTATTGCACCACTGGTTTTTCTGGCAGTGTGAAACTGGACACCCTCAACGCGCATTTCATTAATCAGAACTTTGCGTCGCAGGATATTAAGGCTGTCCATATTAAAACGAATTTGTTTGATATCGATAATATTCTGCATGGGAACATCCGGGTTGGTGACCTGCAGCCGACCCAGTTTCATGCCCATAGGAGAAAATTTGAAATCCACCTCTGCCAGCTCTACCTTTGCTCCCACCATGCGGGTACCGGCATATTCAATACTGTTCCTGATAATCGAATCGATAAACAAAATGTAAAACAGGGCCAGGACAACCACAGCCAATGTAAAACCGATCAGACCTTTCCAGCGAATCCATTTTTTCATCACTGGCCCCACCTTATATAAGATCGGACTTTACTGGCCCAATTCTGAACTTTCATGAAACGAGTCAGTTTGAGTTTTTCAATCAGGGCCTTAAGTTGCACTCGGTATTTGCTAATCAGCTGGATGCTGCTCAGGTAAACCGGCACAAACAACAGCAGGGAAATAACCAGGCTGCCCATAACGATGGTGTTATTGAAGTTCTCTATGCGCCAGAGTGTGGAGTTATACATCCAGACCCACAGGCCGTTCAGGGCATCCATTTGTAGCAGCAACAGGCCAACATGATGAAAAAGGGGATCTAGCAAATAACCCAGTAATGCAAACAGGGCAATGCCGGCTGTGAAAGCCGCGCCGTTAACCTTTAACATAAAGACCAAGAATAACACCAGCAGGTTATGCAGGCTCCAAAGGGGAGTAAACCCGACTATCATGGCAAAGGCGATCCCCAGACTGATCTGTTCCGGTTCAATATCCGAATTAAACGCCTTGATGAGTTTGGTGATTTGCCCGAGCATGCTTATTCCTTTGTTGCTGTAACTATAGCAGTCCGATTTTATACAGCAAATCAAACGGGAACCGGCCTGGAAAGTCACCTGACGCTGTATTTTTAGAAGTAGACAGGTACAATAGCCGCTCTTTGATCAACCGTAGTACATAGCAGAATCCATGACCGTCCGAACCCGTTTTGCCCCCAGTCCAACCGGCTACCTCCATGTAGGGGGTGCCCGTACCGCTTTGTTCTCCTGGCTCTACGCCCGCAAGCATGGCGGTAAATTTGTGTTGCGTATTGAAGATACCGATCTTGAGCGTTCCACGACCGAATCCGTCAACGCCATCCTCGAAGGGATGACCTGGCTGGGCCTGGAATATGATGAAGGTCCGTTTTATCAGACCCACCGCTTTGATCGATACAATGAAGTCATCGACCAGTTTCTTGAAGCAGGCAAGGCCTATCGCTGCAATTGCCCGAAGGAACGCCTCGACAAACTGCGTGAAGAACAGATGGCCAATAAACAGAAACCCCGTTATGACGGACATTGTCGGGGCCAGCATGTGGCTCCCGATGAACCCCATGTGATTCGCTTTATCAACCCACAGGAAGGGACAGTTGTATTCGAGGACATGGTGCGTGGCAAGGTGGCCTTTCAGAACTCGGAACTGGATGATCTGATCATTCGTCGGACCGACGGTTCTCCTACTTATAACCTGACCGTGGTCATCGATGATCTGGACATGCAAATCACCCATGTCATCCGTGGTGACGATCACCTCAATAACACCCCAAGACAGATCAATATCCTTAAGGCCATGGGTGCCGAACCACCTCGGTATGGTCACGTCCCGATGATCCTGGGTGACGATGGTGCCCGCCTGTCCAAGCGTCATGGTGCTGTCAGTGTCATGCAATACCATCATGAAGGCTACTTACCTGAAGCCCTGCTGAATTACCTGGTGCGTCTGGGCTGGTCTCATGGGGATCAGGAGATCTTCTCCATTGATGAAATGGTCGAGCTGTTCGATATCGAAGATGTGAACAAGGCACCTTCCGCCTTCAATACCGAAAAACTGCTCTGGTTAAACCAGCATTATATAAAGAGTGATGACCCCGCCCGGGTGGCCCGCCTGTTAAGCCCACACATGGGTGAACTCGGTGTCGATCCTGCTGAGCCGCCTGAGCTAAAAGACGTGGTCGCCATGCAGGCTGATCGAGCAAAGTCACTGTTAGACCTGGCTGTGCTGTGTGCTGTCTTTTACAAAGATGAGATCGAATACAGTGAAAAGGGTGCCAAAAAGAACCTCAAGACCGCCGTTGTCGAGCCCTTGAACAAGGTAAAGGAAAAGATCGCTGCCTTAGAAGACTGGTCACAGGAAAACCTCCATGCCATTATCCACGGCACCGCCGAAGAGCTGGACCTGAAAATGGGCAAAGTCGGCATGCCCCTGCGTTTTGCCATCACCGGTGGCATCGCCTCTGGGGATCTGGACCATACCCTGTATCTCACCGGCAAAGAGGCCTGCATCAAGCGTATAGACCGGGCATTGGAGTATATTCAACAACAGGGCTAAGACACTGAATATTATATTTCAGTAAAATACCAAACCTCTTTCCCCCTCCTAGCAGGAGGGGGCCAGGGGGTGGTGATCAAAGCAAGGCAGAAATAAGATCACCCCACCCTAACCCTCCCCTTGAAGGGGAGGGGATGTGAGGGGGAGAAGTAAGTATTGAACGATAATGTTCACTATTAGGTCGTAAAACCTCCATTTCCCCCTCCTTGCAGGAGGGGGCAGGGGGTGGTGATAAAATATTAAGGCGTATTCTATATATATGAGTCAGGAAACAGACAACAAACCGTCCAATTTCATCCGTCAGATCATCGATGAAGACCTGAAGGCAGGTAAGAACCAGGGCAGGGTGGCAACCCGCTTTCCGCCGGAACCCAATGGCTATCTGCACATCGGTCATGCCAAGTCCATCGTGCTGAACTTTGGTATTGCCGAGGATTACAAAGGTAGCTGCAACCTGCGTTTCGATGACACCAATCCCCACAAGGAAAACATCGAATTCGTCGAAGCCATCCAGAATGATGTGCGCTGGCTGGGTTTCGACTGGGAGGATCGACTGTTCTATGCCTCCAACTATTTTGAACAACTGTACGATTTTGCCGTAGAGCTCATCAAGGCCGGTAAGGCCTATGTCTGTGATCTCAATGCCGAAGAGATCCGCAGCTACCGTGGCACACTCAAGGAGCCAGGTAAGGACAGCCCCTATCGTGATCGCAGCGTGGAAGAAAACCTGGATCTCTTCGCCCGCATGAAGGCGGGAGAGTTTGAAGATGGGGCAAAGGTGGTACGTGCCAAGATCGATATGGCTTCACCGAATATCAATTTGCGTGACCCGACCCTGTACCGCATTCGCCATGGCGTGATTCATCATCAGACCGGTGAGGCCTGGTGTATCTATCCCATGTACGACTACACCCATCCCATCTCCGATGCCCTGGAGGGGATCACCCATTCCCTCTGTACCCTGGAATTTGAAGACCACCGGCCCCTGTACGACTGGATCCTGGACAATATCAGTATCGACTGTCATCCACGCCAGTACGAATTCTCTCGCTTGAACCTGCAATACACCGTGATGAGCAAACGCAAGCTCACCGAGCTGGTGGATGAGGGATTTGTGGAAGGTTGGGATGACCCCCGCATGCCCACCATCGCCGGTCTGCGTCGCCGTGGTTTTAGCCCAGCCTCGATCCGCGACTTCTGCGGCCGCATTGGGGTGACCAAATCCGACAACCTGGTGGAAATGGGGGTGCTGGAAGACTGTATCCGTACCGACCTGAATACCCATGCTCCGCGCCGTATGGCCGTCCTTCACCCCTTGAAGGTGGTCATTACCGACTATCCAGAAGATAAGCTGGAGCAGCTAGATATTGCCAACCATCCCCAGGATGAGGCCATGGGCACCCGCAAAGTACCTTTCAGTCGGGAGGTCTATATCGACCAGAACGACTTCATGGAAGTGGCCCCCAACAAGAAATTCAAACGCCTGGTGGCCGGTGGGGAAGTGCGTCTGCGTGGCGCCTATGTCATCCGCTGCGACGAGGTCATCAAGGATGAAAACGGTGAGGTCATCGAATTGCACTGCAGCCACGATGCCGCCACCCTGGGAGCCAATCCCGAAGGCCGTAAGGTCAAGGGCGTCATCCACTGGGTCTCAGCCACTCAGGCCAAAGAGGCCGAAATCCGGCTCTATGATCGCCTGTTTGGCCATCCCAGCCCGGATGCCACGAAAGATGGTAAGGACTACAAGGACCACATCAACCCAGATTCCCTGCGCACCCTGACCCAGTGCTATGTGGAGGCCAGCCTGGCCGAGGCCGAGCCGGGTGAGACCTGGCAGTTCGAGCGAGAGGGCTACTTCTGCCTCGACAGCCTCCTCAGTAGCCAGGATAAACTGATCTTCAATCGCACCGTTACCCTAAGAGACACCTGGGCCAAGATAGAGCAGGGGAAGTAAGGCATTTTCTGACTTTATCACCACCCTCTAATCCCAGTCGTTCCCGCCATCCATGGCTCCCACGACATTAGCGCATCCTTGCGCGTCATCCTGGTAGGAGGGGAGATTTCTCGCTATTAGCTGGAAGGCATCTTCAGTTTCCTTCCATTCAAATAGCATACTCCATGAAAGTTTCCTCTACTGTTCAGGGGGAGGGTTCCTGGTATTTAAATAGCATTCTCCAGGAAAATTCCCTCCCCTTCCAGGGGAGGGTTAGGGTGGGGTGATCAGATAAGCAATTGTCTGTTGTAATATCCAGGCAATCTGGCAAATAAGAATATTCTCAATTTATGTGGCCCTGTTATTGACATCAATTGCTCCCTAGCGTAAATTGCGCAGCCTGTTTCGGGGGCTATAGCTCAGCTGGGAGAGCGCTTGCATGGCATGCAAGAGGTCGGCGGTTCGATCCCGCCTAGCTCCACCAAAACTCAGGAGAGGATGATGTATCAGTTAGGCCGAATTTCTGTATACATTGGTATTCTCCTGGTAATAGCAGGCATGCTGATTGGATTTGGTAGCATGATGCTAGATACCGATGGAAAAGCCATTACCTGGCTTGGTATCATCCCGGTAGGATTTGTTGCACTATTACTGGGAACTGTCATGACCCAATTGTCGGGTCAGGGAAAAGACATAGTAAGACCGGATTTGGATTAAAACCCGTTTCCGTCCCGTTCATCTAGAGGCCTAGGATATCGCCCTTTCACGGCGAGTACAGGGGTTCGACTCCCCTACGGGACGCCATATAGACAAAGCGAGTTATGTTTACATAACTCGCTTTTTTTATTTCTGACACAAAAAAACTCGTTACCATTTAAACCCTCTTCACTAACTTTCAAATCAAAACATCACAAGGGTAAATATCTCCCAACAAAATGTGAAATTTACACCTCACACAAAATACCTTATTCATTAAACTCAAGATTGTTCCGTACTCTTAGCATAATGAGATTCATATCAAGGACAGCATGGTCTGGTTCACTTTATTGTATGAAAATATTAAATAGAGTATCGTAATTACAGAACTAAGCAGGACGGTTCAAAATAAAATAACAAAGATTAAAAGGAGGTTGTCATGGCTGACTTCGAAGCGGCTGTCACCAAAACACTCATCCACGAGGGTGGGTCCAGAATAACCGATGACCCGGATGATCGGGGCGGTTTAACCAAGTACGGCATTTCCCAACGTTCCTATCCCAATGTCGATATCCGCAACCTGACAGAACAGCAGGCCAAGGACATCTATAAGCGCGACTACTGGGACAAGGTAAAGGGTGATGACATCAATTCCCAGGAGATTGCGGAAAACCTGTTTGATACCGCCGTCAACATGGGACCAAAAGCAGCCAGTCGTCTGGCGCAGATGGCACTGGAACTGGAACCCGTCGATGGCATCATCGGCCCCAAGTCCCTGGCTGCCATCAACACAAAAGACGAAGAGCTGTTCATTGCAGAATTCACCATCGCCAAGATCGCGCGCTATGCCTATATCTGCAATAAAAACCGTTCACAGTCAAAATATCTTTTGGGATGGGTTAACCGGGCACTGGGAGGTGTGGCATGAGTATCTTAAAAAAACTGGTGGGTGGCAGTGATCTGGTTAAATCAGTCGGCGATACCCTGGATAAAGTCACCACCACCGATGAAGAAAGACTGGCCATTCAAATGGAGATGTTCAAGGCAGAGCGTGAGGTCAATGCACAGATACGTCGCATGATCGTCGACCAGAACCTTGGCCAAATAGAACTCAACAAGGAAGAAGCCCGTTCCGGTAAACTGTTCGTCGCCGGCTGGCGACCCGCCATAGGCTGGATCGGTGCCATTGCACTGTTCTATCAGTTCATCATCTATCCATTGTTACTCTGGCTACCGATAGATAATCCCCCCAAACAAATGGAAGCCGATGTCCTGTATACCATCATCACAGGTATGTTAGGCATTGCCGGAATGCGCTCCTTCGACAAACTGAAAAAGACCGACACCAAAGGAGTAAATAAATAAATAATAAAACAAACTCTCTCCCTCCTCATAAGCAATAGACAGAAACTCACCCCCTCCCTGTAAGGAATAGTAATACTCACCCCCTCCTTGCAGGAGGGGGCAGGGGGGTGGTGATACTATAAGTCGTTAAAAGGACTAACCATGAAGTATCAAGCTAGACTGAAGAAGTTCTAGCAGATATATTGAGGCATATTGGATCACCCCACCCTAACCAGTCACTCTCAGCATCCATGCTTCCCGTGACACTAGTACATCCTTGTACGTCGTCCCCTGGAAGGGGAGGGGATAAAAGAGGAACATAGTATTAAGGTGCTGAACCATGTTTCAGTAAAACTTCAAACTTCTTCCCCTCCTTGCAGGAGGGGGCAGGGGGGTGGTGATAATACAATTGGTTAAAAGGACTAACCATGAAACAACTAGCAAGGAAATTGAGAAATAGCCCAACTGATGCTGAACGTCATATATGGCGTTATTTAAGGAAAAGGCAACTGCAAGGCTATAAATTTAGAAGACAAGAGGTATTAGGAGACTATATCGTTGACTTCGTATGTTTAGACACAAAGTTAATCATCGAAATAGATGGAAGCCAGCATATCGAACAAAAAAATTTGGATAACACCAGAACAGAATATCTTAATCAACTTGGTTATAAAGTAGTTAGATACTGGAACCATGAAGTATTAAGACAGACTGAAGAAGTCTTAGCAGATATATTGAGGCATATTGGATCACCCCACCCTAACCCTCCCCTGCAAGGGGAGGGAATGCAAGAGGATGAATTAAAGAATTGAACAATGATGTTCACTACAAGTTGATAAAACCTCACTCACCCCCCCCATAAGGAATAGAAACACTCACCCCCTCCTCGCAGGAGGGGGCAGGGGGGTGGTGATCAAACCAGCTCATCAACTAAATAACTGTACAAACCTTAACCACCACCCCTCTCAATCATCCACATAACAACACCCAATAACATCCCACAAACTTAGTTTTAGTCTAAAGACAAATTCCTAAACCTGTACCAATTCTCAATTACTGCCCATCGCTATGCAATCACACAACAAATAGGATATATTTGAACAAATACAAACCAAATTGAGCCAAGGACGCCTGATGTATGACAAGACCTTAGTCAAAGACGCTCACGGTCGTCATTACACAATACTCAAATACGTTAGCCCCCAGATCCAGGCTCAGCTGAGCCCGAAGGAATTTCTGGATCAGCAACACGCCCACCGTTTTTTACAGGACCTGGACGTCCCCACCGGTTACTGGCAGGGCCTGCTCAGCGAAGTCAGCAGCTACGCCAGCCCCATCATGAACGAATTCGAACTGGAAGGGGCCGTCAGTGAAGTCATCGCCTCCGGTCAGCTCAAGGTCTTTGCCGTCAGCCTCCCAGCCTCTGACAGCAGCCCCGAAAAACGCACCATCACCACCAGTGAAGCACACTATGCCTTCATCAAACCCGAAGCCCAGCTACTGAGTGACGGTGAAGCCCTGCACTTTCAGAACGAAGCCGAAGCCCAGGCCCTGCTGGATAAAATCAACCCGGATGAAAAGAAGCTGCGCAGCATCGCCACCGAACTCAACATCCCCGTTGCCGCCAACTCCAGCTCAGCAGAAATCAGCAAGGCCATCGCCAACTCCCTGGCCAAAGGTGAATCCGTTATCCTGCACGACCTCAGAGCCTCAGCTTCACCGGAAATAATGGAAGAAGTCGTCGCCGGCGCAGCCGCCGCCGAAGAAGCCGGACTCGGGCCAGAAGATCAAAAACAGGAAGAACAGAAAGAAGAGCAGCCCTGTACCTTCACCAAATACACCGTTGAATGCAGCCACGGTCGCAAGGTAGAACTCGACCCGGACAAACAGGAAGAGGCCAAGGTCAAACGAATGGAACTGGTCTCCATGTCAGACAGGGTAGACAAAGACAAACAGGAAACCGTCACCATCACACTTGATCTACAATCACCCTGTTGCGCCCATGAAAAAGAACAAGTCAACGTCAACCAGGACCTGGCAAGCTATGTAGGCGAAACCTACGGGCAGGAAGTCGTCGTCCGAACGCCAAGCAAATACCTCGACTTTAAAGAAAACCACTTCCGTTACGTCTGGCTACCCAGCGTCAAACCCTACAAATACAGAATCACCCCCTCAGTAAACTACTGCGATGCCACAAAATTCAAAGGCAAAGGGCGTAGTGTGCCGGTATATGTCTATCCGGAGATGAAATGGGAATGGTCGACGACGATTAATTTTGGAAGTCTTGAATTTGTGCCAGGTGAGTCTGAAGTTAAGTATAAGGACTTCAAGATAGGGGCTGATTCTAATGTTGTTCTTACCTATGATGGTGAAAAGATTGATGCTAAAGAACAATATGAAAAATATATTAAAAAACCTATGGAAGGGTTTAAAAAAGTATGTGATACCGTAAGTAAAGTATTGGAAGTTATTAATGATCCAAAAGCCGCGTTGATGCGGATTGGATCAAATGCCGTCTCCGCAAAACCAAAAGATGGTTCTGATAATAAAGACGGAAATGCATCAAGACTTCTCGTTGATTGGCCAAATCTCAACATAAAGTACACTTCTAAACTTGAGGAGTCAGACAGACCTGAGTTTGTAGACCATGACTTTAGTTTAAAAATAGAAGCTAAGCCATTATTGGATATTGATATTCAGGTAGATGTGCTTGACTCTATGATTTCGGTAGCCCCATCCCCTGTTGCAGAATTAATGCGATATGCAAAAAAACGTATCGAAGAGGAATTTGAAGATGATCAGAAAGTAGGGATTCGAGGAGAGCTGGATATTATCTTTACCGTAAAGTCAACAATTAATATCAATGAGGCAGAACTAAAAGGTAAACATAATGTTGCTGCTAGCGAATCTGAAGTTAAGCCTATTAAAGGTGATATAAAGATTCCAGCGAAGCTTAAAGGTGCAGTGAAAGCTGAAGGTAAGTGGTTTATTATATCCTTTAATGTACACTATAAAATGAAGGGCGAAACTGAGTGGTCTGGAGAGTTTGAGTTTGGAAATGATAAGAAGGGTATCTATTTTTCCAATACAGTTGAATTTAAAGGCGTTGATGTCACGCTAACAAAATATGAGGAAGTCAAAGCAGAAGTAGAGTCTGACAAGAAAGTGAATGACGGATTCTTTGATGATGCAGGGTTTTCAGCTGAATCAGACTCAGGTTCTGCAGAAGTAAAAATGGAAGATGGAAAGGTTAAAGGAGAGGCAACTGCCAAAGTAGAAGAAGAGAGAAGGTGGAGTTGGTTAAAGCCTAAAGAAGACAAGAAAAAAGATAATCCTCCCAAGTATTACATTGTAAAGCGTTAAATTAAAAAATGAGAAAACTGGTATTCCTTATAGGTATGATAATGATGAATGCAGTAATTGCCGATACAGATTACAAACAGCCGATATATTCAATAGAGTTTAATATTTACGGAACCGGAGCGGTAATCAAGCTTAATGATATACCTGTGCATGTAAATGAAGCCACAGGTCAGACATCCGCCGAGAAACCTGTTCCAGAATCCATTGTAGATGGGAAGAATATACTTGCTATTAAGACTTTTCCACTAGAAGAAGACGGGGGGAAATATCAGCCGGGAGCTTATGCTGAGGCAGTTCTCTCTATTCGAGAAAAGGATGCTCCATTAAATCAAAACAAACCATTGCTTCAGATTAAAGTAAATCCAACAGAATCAGAAGAGAAGATATTTTATGGAACAATCCGTGAAACTGGTGATAGCGAACCAAAACTTTTATCTCATTCTGAAAAGTCTCTGGTTGCAGGTAGAGCTGTAAATATTAGTTCCCCTTTTCCTCGATGGGCCTGGCAGGACGGACAAAAAATCGAGAAAACAAAAGATGAATTTATTAGTCTGGTTAAAAAATATAAAGAAGTGTGGGAAGCACTTAAATCAGAAAACATGACCAGAATTAAAAGCTTTTACGATCCTGCGGCAAAGGAATTTGCCAAAGCGTATCATTATGATGATATATCACAGGGACATAAAATAATGAATACAGGCGGGATGATAGAAGAGTCAGACTGGGTGCTTGGGGATATTAACAAGTTTCTAAAAAAACGAAAATATACAATTAAGGTGTATGCCAATGGCAAGATGGCCGAAGTCGTTGATACACAGGATTATAAATCACCCATTATGTATTTAAACCCAAAAACACGGCTGATCAGTTTCCAAAAATTCGGTTTTTACAAAAACCAGAAAGGTGAATGGGTGATGATTCGTTAGCAAGTACTAAATTGAAGAGGCGCAATCATATTGCGCCCTACGTTCTATAAACCATTCAAACAATAAACATTACGACAAAGCGTCTTAAAATCCCGACCAGTGTGTTTGCATTAAAGCGTCGATTAACGGCAGAATAGCGCTGGTACTGTGTTAACAATAAAAAAACAAAAAACTTTCTGGAACTATTCTAAATCTAACCGGAAATCAGAGACTTAAAATGTGAAGTCCATCACACTCGAATGGACGAGCATTGCATACGATTATCAGGTATTTTAGACTATTAACAATAAATAAAGTCTGGAAATAAAATAAACAAGAACAGGGATATCTTAGGATTAACCTTACTTAAATTACCAGCTCCGACAAAGGCAACGGGTAAAGCGTAACCCGTTCGCAAAGCCTTGTGCTCATTTACAGTGAGCAGCCGGGTTGCCGAAGAGCGAAGGACTGACCCACCGTCAGGTGGATGTAGATGGATATCGACATGGATATAACAACAACAAAACAGGCAGGTACCTTGTCATTGCGACACAGGTCGGCATCCCCGACGCTGTTCAATCAGCCAACCGCCCAGCCCCATCACAGCACCCGGTCAAACATCCAGACACGCCTCGAATTAACGTATACCTATATATATGGAGTCTCTCTATGAAGTCCCTGATGATCGCTCGTCGTTTTTCCTATCTCATCACCATCGCCATTAGCCTGGTGTTAATCCAGGGCTGTAGTGGTGGAGGCGGCGGTGGAGGTGGTGGTACACCACCAGCTGACCCTAAATACAGCATTGGTGGAACGGTAAGTGGGTTGAATGGAACGCTTGTTCTGAAGAACAAAGAGGAACCTAACAAAGAGATTACTGGAGATGGTAGCTATAAGATAGCTAGCGAGTTGGATGATAAAACAGACTACGCTGTTTCCATCGTTTCATCCCCTGACACTCAAAAGTGCACCATCAGCAATGAAAATGGCAGTGTAGATGGAGCAGATGTTAGTAATATCAATGTCAACTGTGTTACACATCAGGATGCTAGTGGTATATACACAGGGACTGCAGAATTAAACACTGAACCAACCAAAGCTATGCCAACTGATTTTAAAGGTATTATCCATAGCAATCGATTTTATGTGTTTAGCAGTACAGAAAACGTTTTGTATGATGGTGTAGTAACAAGTATTACTGGAAGTGATTTGATTGCTAACGCAAAAGTTTACCATGATGGTGTCTTTAAGGAGAGTGTGAATGTAATTGGATTTGTTTTGTCAGAAGACAAAATTACATTAACATTAAACGGAGCAGGTGTAGGTAGTGGCACAATTAATTTAATCTATGATGATGTATATAAAGTTCCAGCAACTGAATCAAGAATAAACACAGGGATGGATGAGGTGAATCACTGGAGTGGTAAAACATATACATTAAAAGGTGAGCAAGGTGGAGGCTTTTTATTTGATCTTCTAGATATGGTTGATTTAGTCTATGGCTATGAAAAGCCGTATTTAGATCCCTCATGCGACTATCAGGATGACACACCTGGAGCATTCAGTTTGCCAGACTCTACAAAAAATATTTATGAGTTTAAAGAGTTTCCCGTGTTAGAAGTGGCTGGAGGATGCACGTACAAAGGAACTGGGTTCAATGGATTTGCAACTGTCGTAAATACTGGTTTGGGTTCTGATAAAGGTCTTTGGTTTGTGATTACTAATGCTGAGCATTCAGTGTTTGGCGTATATGACAAGCCTTAATTATAAAAGATACATATGGTGAAATTGCGTTGTGATGTATGTGTAGAACAATACGTCGCAACTTCAGGTATGTTAATAACTAATCCCTAGTTTGGAAAAAATAAAGAATGAACATTAAGTTTACCAATCCATCAGATTCAGTGAAAGTCTCTAAATATTCAAAGACTGTCTTAACAGAGATCATGAAAGAATCAGGCCTAACCAAAATTATAATTACCAGTACGGCTCGGACTGTGGCTGATCAGGCCAGAATAATGTATTCCAATATTGAGAAACATGGTGCCAATGAGCAAAAACGTCTCTATAGTGGGTATGGTGATAAGGTTATAGATGTTTACGTTGACCTAAAAAGCAAAGGCAAGACTCGCGCTGAAATTATTTCTGCCATGCAGAAAAAAATCATTACACTGGGGCCTAGCAAGGTTTCAAGTCATGTAGCCGATTTTTCTAAGCTTAATGTGGTCGATATAGCACCCAGCAGCATACCAAAAGGTCTGCAACTCAAATTTGAAAAAGCAGTAGCCGACGACAGCCGGATTAAACGGTTTTTTAAGCCCCCCAAAGATCCCGCATATCACCTGGAAATCACCCAGTAAGTGACATTCTATGAAATCAATTATTATTTTAATATTTTCGGCAGTGGGGTTATTGCTAAACATAAATATTTCAATTGCTGATGATAGCTGTGTTTTTGATAAAAACTATTTTTCAAATAAAACATACAAGACAAAGAAACTGGTTAAGTCTTACGTCTGGAATGAAAGCAATCAGACCGCAAATATACTAACCAGTTCAGGGAGTCTGATAACGGCACAGCACTGGGACTGTCGCCATATTGGCATAAAAGCAATTATGTTGCTGAATAGTGTTGAGGCAGGAAATGAGTCAATTGTTAGAAATAAGTTATCTGAAATAATTGAGATATTTGTTAGAAAACAGGATAGAAGTTCAGTACAACAGTCAGTTACAAATATGAAATGTCTGGATGAAACGAGATGTCGACATAATTTCACAATAGAGGGTTATTCAGAGTTTTATATTGAGACTGAACGGCAGCAGGACAGTATGACAATATTACTTAAATATTATTCAAGTTGATTTGTCTTTAGAAAGATTAACTACAGAAATTATTAGAAAGTATAAATAATTAAAGAAACACATATACCCAATAAAAAAACAAGGGTGTATCACAGGGGCAGGAAAATGAACAAGTCGTTATCGACTCGCGTACGATATGGATTGGCCTATCTACAGGCCGGTGTCTTCACGGTGCTATTCAGCAACATGGTCTGGGTGCCTTATGCCCTTGCCAATCCTGAAGGGGGTACGGTCACTGGTGGCAGTGGTACTATCACCCAGCCCAATTCAAATACCACCAACATCAACCAGAACAGCCAGAACATGGCTATCGACTGGCATAGCTATAACGTCGGCAAAAACGAAGTCGTTAACTATTATCAACCCAACTCCAGCGCCCTTTCTCTTAACCGAGTCACTGGCACCGCCAGCGCCTCGCAGATCTTTGGCCAGATCAATGCCAATGGGCAGGTGATCCTGCTTAATCCTCATGGGGTGGTCTTTCAGCCCGGCTCTATCGTCAATACCGGGGGTATTGTTGCCGGAACCCTGAACATGAACCCCACTGATTTTATGAATGGTAACTATGCCATGTCTGAATTTGTGGATGCCGATGGCAAGATCATCAATGGCAAGGTGGTTAACTTCGGCATTATCAATGCCGCAGTGGGTGGCAATGTCGCCCTGATCGGTAAACAGGTACAAAACGATGGCCTGATCGCCGCCAAACTGGGTTCGGTAACACTGGCTGCAGGTAAAGAAGCGGTACTGACTTTCGATCAACAGGGACTGCTGGGTGTGAAAGTTACCAAGGAAGTTCTGCAATCTGAGATCGGCGTTGACCCGGCGGTATTAAATAGTGGTGAGATCCTGGCCGAAGGGGGGCAGGTGTTACTCACGGCCAGTGTCAGTCAGGATGTGTTCTCCGGCGCGGTAAATACCAGTGGTGTAGATGCGGCCACCAGTGTGGTGATCCATGAAGATGGCAGCTTTACTCTGGGTGGAGGTGCCGATGTAGTGAACAGTGGTAGTGTTGATGTTTCCCAGGCTACCTCTGGTAACGCTAAATTAACAACAGCTGTAACCCGCTATAACAAAAAGCATGTCATCCCAGCACAGAATACCGTTACCGATCAAAATACCGTAGTCATTAAACTGCAGGAAGACGGCAGTTTAAACACCGCCGAAAATGCCATTCTCGATTCACTATTAGCAAGAGATTATAACGACAGTAACGACCAGAACACTTCAAACCGTGGTGGCCGTATTGCCCTATTAGGTCAGAACGTTACCAGCAGTGGTGATCTCCATGCCGATGCTAGCAATGGCAACGGCGGTGAGATCGAACTTCATGCCATGGACACCTCCCTGTTAACCAATAACAGCAAAACAACCGCCCGATCTGAAGCCAATGGCAAAGGTGGCATCGTCAAGGTGCTGGGTGACAAGGTAGGGTTGTTCGATCAATCAACCGTGGATGTATCGGGTGCCAATGGAGGTGGGCAGGCCTTGATTGGTGGGGATTATCAGGGGAAGAATTCCAGTATACGTAATGCAAGACGAACATTTGTAAGTTCTGGTAGCACACTTTATGCCGATGCTCTGTTAAAAGGTGATGGTGGCAAACTTATTAACTGGGGTGATGAGTATACCTGGTTCTACGGTTCGGCTTATGCAAGAGGTGGGACTGAGTTAGGTGATGGTGGGCTGGTTGAAATATCTGGCAAAGGTCTGTCATTTGATGGTGCAGTTGATACATCGACAGTTAATGGTGAAACAGGAACACTACTATTCGACCCTGATAATATAGAAATAGAGAATAGTTATCAAGAAGACAATCCTGATTCTGATGACGATGATGAATTAAATGCAAATGTTCCTGACGGGCAGTTAGCTGGAAGAATACTTGCAGCCGATGGTGGAACAGATACTTTTAAAATAAGTGAGAAAAAGCTGCAGAATATAAATAAAGATACAAATATCATACTACAGGCTAATAAAGACATTAAGGTAAAAAACCTTAAAGATGATTTGCTTGCTTTAAAGATGGATTCTGGTAATTCCGTAACCATGATTGCTGATTTCAATAACGATGGAGTCGGAGAATTTAAAATGGATGACTACAATGACGTAATTAGTACTGCAGGAGGTAGTGTAATTATTAAGGGTGCCAGTGTTTCTGTCGGAAAAATAGTTACTAGAGGTGGAGCAGGTGTCACTGGCGGCGAAATTCAAATTGAGGCAACTAGTGATGCAGGGAACATCAATCTTTATGGTGATCTTGACTCTTCCGGTAATGGTGCATCTGCTAATGGCGGTAATGTGACTTTGACTGGTGATGTAACCCTTCATAGGGATATCACAATTAATGCAGAAAGAGGTACATCTGGTACAAATGGGAATGTGTTATTTAAAAATACACTAGTTGGTCTTACAAATCGCAATCAGGCACTGACTATAACTGCAAATAATGTGGATTTTGAAGGAAATGTTGGAGTTGGAGATACTAATCGATTAGGTGATTTAACAATTAATGCAACAGGTCGTGTTGATGCGACAACCAGAGAAGTAGGGTCTGGTGACATTGTAACTAGACATAATATAAATTCTGGCTCTCTTGATGTTAACAGCTCTACCAGTTTTACCAGCGGTAATATTGATATTGTCGGTGCTGATGGTGATGCAGGGGTTAATGGTGAAAAGGTAGAGATTGATTCCAGTGGGAATATTGATGTTCGTAGCGTTAATACCACTGGTAGTAATAACCGTAATGGTGGACAGATTACATTGCGATCGATTAGTGGTGCTATCACAACAGGTTCATTGACATCTGATGGTGGTAACACAACTACTGGCGCTAATGGAAATGATGGAAATAATGGTGGTGATATTACGATATCAACTGATTCAAGCATCCAAATTAATAGTGCAATATCTACTGTTGGTACCAATGGTAATGATAGGTTTGGAACAGCACCAGGTAGACCAGGAGGAAATGGAGGGGCAGTCAGCCTAACATCTGATACTGGAAATATTACGCTTGCTAGTTCAATAACAACTAATGGTGGTAATGGAAATAATGCTGATAATAACCCAGACCATGATGATACAGCTAATGGCGGAAATGCAGGAAAAATAGAAATTATTCAAACGGACAAGTCTGGAATTATATATTTGCAGGGTGATTTGTTAGCAAAAGGTGGACAAATGGAACCGGGTGATGGCTCTGCTATCGGAGGTGTCTTAAATGGTGTGGGTGGTAATGTTTTACTCGATGGCAATGTAAGACTTGATAATAATATTACAATCGATGCAAGAACAAATGGGACTTTGGGAACACTTACGCATGGCGATGTTGAGGTTACAGGTACAGTCGTTAGTGACAATGACAGGGCCAGAAATCTTATTATCTATGGAAAAAATGTTTCATTCCGCGACAATGTTGGCCAGGGAGCTAACAATCGCTTAAATCAGCTTAATATTACAGCAACAGGCAATGTCGAAGCCGTCACACGTGATATTGATGATGTCATCACTGACAGACACAGCATCACTGCTAGTTCTCTAAATGTTGCGCAGTCAACTCAATTCATCTCTGGCAATATCGATACCCAGGGTAATCTACTTAACCCCGAAGCTTTAATACCAACTGTTACTATAAATGCAGCCAGTGGTATTCTCACAGTTGGTGATATTGATACCAGTGGAATTGCGGCTAGTGGTAACTCCGATGGCTATAACGGAGGCAATGTTACGCTGAATGCCAGCGATATCGTTGTTGGTAAAATTGATACATCAGGAGGAGCTGCTAGTGGCGCTGGTATACGAAATGGTGGACATGCAGGCCAGGTTACAATAACTGCAACTGATGATGCTAATAATGGTACACCAAGTATTACCTTGGCAGGAGATATTGATACTCGGGGAGGTGCGGCTGGTGACGATGGTGGAACGGTAGGTAATGCCACAACAACCTCACTTACATTAGCTGGCGCCAATAATCCATCAGGAACAATTGCCATTACTCATACTGGTAACTTCACTTCATCTATTGTTGCAACTGGTACAGGGGGTACAGATACTATAAATGCAGCAGTACGTAATAATGCATGGGCTATAACCTCAGCGACAAGCGGTACGCTTAACTCTAATTTTACGTTTAATAATATAGAGCGGTTGGTAGGAAATACCGGTGTCGATATTTATACCTTACATGGTACCGCTATTTTTACAGGTTCATTTATTGGAGGAACAGGTAGTTCCGTTGATGAAGTAAGGGGTGGGAACCGCACTAACATATGGTCGATCACCAATACAGGGAATACAGGTGAAGTAACTGGGTTAAGTGGAACCTATTCGGGAGTTGAGAAACTGGTTGGTAGTGGACAAAAGGATACATTTAATCTTCATGCGACTCATGATTTCGATGGCAGCATAGATGGTGGTGGCGGAACGTTGGATGAGGTTAAGGGAGCAAACCAGGAAAATATCTGGACAATAACTGGGGCAGGGAATACCGGTGAGGTAACGGGTTTGACTGGTACCTTTACAGCTGTGGAGATTCTTACAGGTAATGAAGGCCGCGATGAATTTAATATGCATGACACAATCAATTTTAGTGGGAAGGTAGATGGGGCTGGTGGTACCAATGATAAATTAATCGCAGGGAATATGGCGATAAATAACTGGAATGTCACCGATGCAGGTATTGGTACATTGAATCTTGTTACTAGCTTTGACGGAATAGAAAATCTTACAGGAAATGCTGGCCAGGATAATTTTGATTTCCAGGTGGGTGGCTCGATAAGTGGGTTAGTTGATGGTGATGGAGGCGATACTGACACACTGGATTTGCTTGACGCGAACGGTGGTTATACTGTTCAGTTGGGAACAACTGTGGATTCAAATATCAATGTGGACAACATTGAAACGATAACCGCTGCTGGAACGGGTAATGAAATCATTGGAGCCAATCAACAAAACACGTGGAAAATAGGTGCAACAACATCTGTTGAACCTACCTCAGGTGCTGCTTCGGATAATACAACTACTTTTTCAGGTTTTGACACCATTACAGGTGGGCTCGGTATAGATGTTTTTGATATAAGCGCCAATTACGCTGGAACTATAAATGGTGGTTTGGCTGCTGATACCAGTGGCGATACTTTTAAAATATTGGCTGATATGGCCGGTTTGACATATGGTGGTAAGCTAAATGGTAGTGATGGAAATGACACCTTCGATATACAGGCCGCTAATGTCACGTTTACCCAACAGATTGATGGAGGTGGTGGTACTGGTGATACGATCCAAGGGCATGATGAGGCGAATTATTGGAATATCACTGGTAATAACACTGGCACAATCTCGGTTTTAACGGTAACTGGACCACCAGCAACTGTAGGTGCACAAAGACTTAGCTTTACAGGCATAGAAAATATGACTGGCGGTACTGCAGATGATTATTTTGCAATGGGAGCAGGTACAACAACATTTGGTGGAACAATCAATGGTGGTGTTGATACCGGATACGATGTCTTTGACATTGCCGGATGGTCGGGTACTGAAACTGAAGTCCCAATGGACAGGGTATTAAATTTTGAGTTACTTCAAGGTGGGGGTGCAGGTAGTGGACTCTATATTAGTGGAGATGGTAATTTTACTTGGCAAATAACAGGTGAAAACTCTGGAAAAATCGGCGAAATGGCATTCAGTAATTTTGCCGACCTTTATGGTAGTGACGATCCTGCTGGTAACGATACATTCATTCTGAAAGATGCAGGGCGAGTAACCGGTTCTATCAATGGCCGTGGTGGTACTAATACTCTCGAAACTGGGGATACAACGCCTGATGATGCCTGGGATATCAATAATATCTGGATAGTTGATGATAACCGTTCTGGTCGTGTTTACCGATCTGCAGAAGGTTTAGTTTTTGCAACTGACTTCACCGGTATTGATAACCTCGTGGGTGGTGAAGGTGTTGATGCCTTTACGATTAGTGGAGTAGGGGTTGTTACGAATAACGTTAATGGATCGGGTGGACGAAATTCACTGACTATTAATAAAGGTGAGAACACATGGAACATCAATGGCGATTATGCAGGAACTGTGACCACAGGTATTGGTACAGGATTTTCGAATATACATGAAGTAACTGGTAGTACGGATAATGACTCTTTCGGTTTTGGGGCGAATGATGGACATGTCGATAAAATTACAGGTGGTGGCGGGACAGATAGTATCACTGGCCATAATCTAACAAATGATTGGGAGATTGATGGGGTCGATGCAGGGACACTCTCAAACACTGCAACATCTACAATAGTGAATCCTCCTTATTCTGGAAAAATTCGCTTTGAAGGAATAACAAGACTGATTGGTAATAGCCGTGTTGATACTTTTAATATAACTTCAACAGGTGTCAACATGACTGATTTAGTATCGCCTGCACAATTCAATATTGATGGCAGAGGCGGCACTGACCGAATTGTTGGGGCGAATGAAAATAGTTACTGGGTAGTCAATGGCGCAAACCAAGGTGCAATATATACAAATTCAATTGATAATATCGAGAAACTCCGTTTTGACGATGTAGAAGAACTCCATGGCCATGCTACAGGCGGTGATGATTACTTTAAGATTGATACTGGTGGTTCCATAGTCGATATTAATGGTGGTGGTGGTACTAATACACTGGAAGGCCGCAGTGATATCGAATCTCGTTGGGAGATTAATACAACCAACAGAATCAGAAATCATTCCAACTCAGCAATCTATGTCAGTTCATTTAGTAATATCCAGACGGCGCTCGGCGCGGGGAATGTTGATCGGTTCAATATCAGCACTAACTTTGCTGGTGTGCTTAATGGCGGTGGAGGCAATGACTTCTTTACTATTCAGACAACAGGGCTGGCTGATGTAAATGTTGTCGGTGGTGATGGTAATGATACCTTTACTGCAGAAGATGAGTCTAACTATTGGCGAGTGGTTGGTAATGGTCAGGTCAATGTTTATTCAGCTGACCCTGGTGATAACCCTCCCGCTAATTCAGAGAAATTTAATATTTCACAGATTGAGCACCTTACAGGCGGAGATCAGGGCGATGATTTTGTGTTTGTGGGCACTGGTTTCGTCGCTGGCCAGATACTTGGTGGCGGTGGTAGTGACACAGTTAATATTTCTGCACTTGGTGGTTTGCGACGTGTTCTGTTAGGCACGGCTGGCGATCTCAATGATGCTGTATCAGATATTTATCTAAATATCGATGGTGTTGAAGGTGTAACTGGGAATAACAATTCCATGCTCTATGGGGAAAATACCGGTAATGCATGGGATATAACGGGTCAGAATGCTGGCACAGTTACTCGAGATTCAGATGATTTTGAAGTTGGCTTTTCTGGATTCAATCGCTTGGTTGGTGGTAATGGTGATGATCGTTTCTCTTTTAGTGCTGATCCTTCTTTAATAAATGGCCTGATAATGACTAGCATCAATGGTGGTGCTGGAGGAACAAACCGTATTACAGGGGCGGATTACAATACATTTTGGCGAATTACTAATTCTAACTCAGGTCTATTATCAAGAAATGAGATTGGCACGAATAGATATTTGAATAGCTTCTCTAATATTCAGGAGCTGTATGGTAATAGTGCAGCCGATAGCTTTATTTTAGTCGGAAATTTAGCAGAGATTACAGGAGTTATTAATGGAGGCGCCTATGACGTTGATGATGAGACGACATATAACACATTAACAGCAAGCGAATCGTTCATCAATGAATGGAATATTACTGACAATAATATTGGAAATGTGACACGCGTGAATCGGTTTGAAAGTATTCAGAACCTGACTGGCGCGAATTCAAAGAATGATACATATATATTTGCTGTAGATGGTTCTTTAGATGGCCTCATCGACGGACGGGGTCATGCTGCTGGTGAAGGTGATAATGTCTATATGACCAGCCTTGAGGGTGCCATTACCGTGGTGATGGATGAGGACGTTACTAATATTGAATTTTTGTATGGTAATGATCATGTCGATTCTGAACTTATCGGTACAACAGGAACCAATACCTGGGTTGTTACCGGTGTGAATACCGGGACAATTAACACGACCACTGAATTCCACGATTTCAGAAATCTCTCCGGAAACGATTCAATTGAGAATTCCGAATCAGTTGATTTGTTCACGATTAATAATGGCGGTGAAATTACCGGGCTTATTGATGGGGCCGGTGGTGCATCGGATGAGTTGAATTTAGAAGCCCTTGGCGATGTCGTTGTTGTGTTGGGAGACGGCACTATGCCAGCCGATGATGATCTGGTCTATGCCAATCCTGACCCTGATATTCCAGATGAAATGGATATTGCTAATGCAGATAAGATTCGTGTTGATGGTGTTGAGACGATCATAGCGAATGCCGCTGCAGACGACAGACTGATAGTTGGACCAAATAGGAATAATACTTGGCGTATTAACCAGGAAAATAATGGTACTGTAGAGCCCACTGACCTGGAAGTAGTGCCAGCCAATCAAAAGGTTAGCTTTAGAAACTTTAATCACGTCAGGGGTGGAGATCAAAATGACATCTTCAGAGTGGGTGAGAATGGATCTGTAACAGGGCTTATTGATGGGGCTGCACATCCTGATGGCGGTGGGGACATCATTAACTCACTTAAAGATGGTAACGAGTTTACACTAGGTGGAGATATTTCCGTTAAAGGTCTCAGGATTATTAATTTCGAAGGTATCAGTGCAGTAAATGGCATTTTGAAGGCTAGAAATGGAACAACCACTACATGGCTTATTACAGGTGACGGATTTGGTGTGGTTTCAGATACAGGGATTGGAGATGAAATACCAGCAGCTAGTATGACCTTTGAAGGATTCACAACTTTAAATGGTGGGGACGGAGTCGATAATTATACTGTTGAAGACGAGGGTGTTTATGCAGGGACAATGAACGGTAATGAACAGAATGATACCCTTACTGTCAATGCTGGTGGCACTTTTAATGGTGTATTTAACGGTAACTCGGGACAGGATGACATCACGTTAAATACAGGTAGTACGGTTAATGGCACCATAAACGGTAATGAAGATCTCGATAGCCTTACAGTTACGCTATCAGGAGTTGAAAATGGAAGTGTTCGGTTTAATGGCGGAGATGATGGATCGTTAGATGTTATTACCATCAATGGAAACGCCGGTGAAGATACCTACGCTGAGCAGTATAACCCAAACATTGCTGATCCGAGCGGTCACGATCAGATGGTATACCAGAACCAGACTAATGGTACTGCATTCACGGTTAATATCGCAGAGACTGAAACCAAGAATGATAATGTTGTGGCAGATTTGACGGTAAACGGGACATCTGCTGCAGATGAAATTACACTGACGGATTCGACTTACCATGTAAACACTGCAGTGAATTCGAATTCAGTGAACTATACCAATAAAGATAATATTACCCTTGCAGGTGGAGATACAGATACCGTCACGATTGCATCTAACATCAACCTCAACACCATCACCCTGATGGGCCAGACCATTAATAGTGGCACAAACCGTATTACGGCCACGGATCTGTTCCTCAACCAGGCAGACAATACAAATATCCTGACCAATGTGGAAAATATTAACATCCTGAACTCAGGGCTGGTTAATATTAGTGATAATGGCGCGGTGAACATCGCCAGTATGAATACTTCGGGGAATGTCACCCTGTCGGCAACTGATGTGACAAGTAGTGGCGGTCTAATAAGTAGCGGTACGCTGAACATCAACGCTACTGGTGATATTGATCTGTTTGATGCCGCGAACCAGAACCAGTTCTCTGGGCCACTGAACTTGTCGGCGGTGAATATCAATCTGAATAACGCTATCCTGGTCGACCTGGGTAATATTACAGCCACAGGTAATCTGGATGTGGTATCAAACCCGGGTATTACCGACTCGGGTAATATCCTTGTTGATGGTATCGCAACATTTACGACTGAGAATGATATTGTGCTGGATTCTGAGGGTAACGACTTAAATGTTGTTAACCTGACGGCAAGAAATGCTCGGATTGTGGATGAAGATGACCTGACAGTTCAGTTAGCCACTATTACTGAGCATCTTGAAACCGATTCTCATGGTCTGGCGATTGGTTCAATTAGGGCCGATACGGTTGACCTTGATGCAGGTGATGGCGGAATTACTGATACACAGGGTGGTGTGAATATCTATGCTGAAGAAATCAAATTACGCTCAACTACTGGGATTGGATCAGGCATTGGTGAAAATGGCGATCCACTTGAGGTGAATACAGCATATCTGGATGTCATGAATGATATTGCGAATGCTAACGACTCGGTTGTGAATATCCTGAACCACCGTGATGTGTTTGTGAAGAATCTAACCAATACAGGTAGTATTCGATTTGTGAATAATGGCGATGTGACAGTTGCCAATATCAATGCAGGTTTGACGTCAAATCAGGGTTCAGGCCATATTAATCTACGCGTGAGTGGTTCATTGTATGGTTCTGTACCCCCTGAACAGATTGCTGATATAACAGGTAACTCTGGTTTAATATATGTAGAAGGGCAGATAGGGACAATTAATCGGCCAGTAGTATTACGCTTTAATGGCCCATTACACCTTTACTCACAGGTTTCAACTATCCGGTTCTTTAATGACATAACACCGGTTCCATTCTTCGATACTTCTGATATTACCCGTGTATTGTCACAGAACTATAATGTGTTGCAGCTGATCGATGTGGAATCTCTGGCTGAGATCGATCCGGCTATCTTTACCGAGGTTCGAAATTACTATCATGAAGACCTGGCTATTATGATGCCAGTCGATCAACTCTATTCAGATGATGAAGAAGAGCGTCGCCGTAAGATGTCGGAGAAATTACAACAATAATATTAAATCTTCAGGATTTTAGATAAATTTTACAATTAGGGAGTGTGGCATGATTCAGATCATGCCGGTATGAAAATAATAATGTGTAGTTATAATAAAGCGTTGTTCTTTAAGAGACTCTTTTGCCTGGTATGTTTGTTTACCGTTAATAGTCAGGCCACAGCAGGCTTTCTGGATATGCCGGAGATTACCGAAACACCGGAGTTGCGTGGCAAAACCATGGTACGCGATATTGATATTCCTTCGGTGCGAGATCGAAATCCTGATCCTAAGTCAGGTCCTCGTTTGGCTGTGCGTCAGTTTCGAATTCAGGGACTGGTGGAATATCCTGATCTGGGTATTACCCGAGAAGCCATTAACAGCATGGTGGAAAGTATTCGTCAGGATTTGATGGCAGAGGGGAAGTTGCTACCCTCAGGTTATACCATCAGGGAATTGGGTGAGCTTTCTGATTTACTGGTGGAAATAGAAGACCAGACCCTAAAGCGTCACGTCACTCCGCTTGAGGTACAACGATTGGTCTGGCTGGTACGTGATCAGCGTTCTAAACGTGGTATTCATCTCGGACAGATCGAGGCCGTTGCAGATCGTATAACCAAGTTCTATCGCGAGCGAGGCTTCATTCTAGCCAAGGCCTATATCCCCAAACAGGAAGTGCGCGATGGTATTGTCAGTTTGACACTGTTACTTGGTATGTTAGGTGAAGTGAATGTGCAGGGGAGCGATCTTTATTCCGAGTCAGATATCCGAGATGTTTTCGATGATATGTTGACCAAGCCGATCACCAATGACCGTGTAGAGGAAAATCTTTATCTGTTAAACGATTATCCCGGTCTGGTGGTGGATGGCTACTTTGAGCCAGGTTATCAGGTGGGCGATACGCGACTGAATGTGAATGTGAAAAGTGAACAGCGTTTTTCCTCTAACTTGCGTATCGATAATCATGGTTCTGAAGATACCGGCTTATATCGTGCCTATGCAGACATCCAGATCAATAATACTCTGGGAATTGCTGATGCTCTGAATATCAGTGTGTTAGAAGCAGAGTCTCCCAGTAACACCAGTTATTATCGTGCGTTTTACCGCTTTAATCTGTTTTCTCCCAGGCTCAGAATGATCCTGGGGGCTTCCCGTAACCAGTATTTTGTTGACCAAACTGAAGAAGTCAAAATTAGCGGTGAAGTGAACATCATGGATGCCACCTTACAATATGTTTTGCAAAGAAGCAGAGCGGCTAACCATAATGTTGAACTTAAGTATGAAGATATGGAATCAGAGCTAGACATTGGGGCTATCGATGCCAATGATGAAAAAATCCTGGTAACTTCACTTATTTATAATTATGACTTTTTGAATGAAAAAGATAGAAATCTGCATCAGGGAAATATCAAGCTCAAGTCGTATGAATATGTGTTTGGTGCCAAGACGGATCAAAAGAAAGAAGTGGAATTTGTAACTCTGGACTACACCCTGATGAGTTTTATCAGCTTGTTTGATGCAGACACCCGCTTAGTGATGCGTGCTAATGCGCAATATTCTGAGACTACACTTTCCACTTTGCAACGCTTTAATCTGGGTGGTGCCACACGGGCCAGGGCCTATCAACCAAATTTATTTACTGCAGATGATGCCTTCTATATGGGGATTGACTGGTTATTCAGTTCACCCTCATTTATGGATGTGAATATAGGTGAAAACTTTAATCTGAAAAAGGCAATCAGCCCGTTTATTTTTGTTGATTATGCCTATGGTGTTCAAAACAACACATCAACCGTGAATAACACTGCCGAGCTGACAAACTGGGGGATAGGTCTTCAGTTACACAGCGGAGGGTTTAGAGGAAACCTGCAGTACGCATTTCCTACTGCACAAAAATTTTCCCATCCTGATGGTGTGAACTTTAAAGAAGAGGATAGGCTGGTGTTTGATATCTCATACAGTTTTTAGTTTGATTACTAATTAACCAGTTAAATCTGTGTATTGTTTGTAAAAAATGTGAACAGCATCACACCATTTGATTCGGATGATGGGCAAATTAAGCCTGTTTAAATGAAAAGTTTTAGACTTAAACTTGTTCTAAAGATGATAAATAAAATAATTTTAAATTAGGTCTAAATCCTTGATAAATAACCTTATTTTGGCTAATTTTAAGTTGATAGCGATGTTTAATTTGGTTAATATCTGTACTGTTAAATTAAGTAAATAATTTATTTCAATCAAAAAGGACGAAAAGAAAATGACTATAGCGTTAGAGTATGAAGGTGTGAAAGGAAACTGCACAGCAGAAGGTTATGAAGATCATATCACTTGTCTGTCAGTCCAATTTGGTGTGGGACGTGGAATTTCTATGGAGCCAGGTAATTGCTCTAATCGTGAATCAACCCGCCCAACTATTACCGAAATTACATTGACCAAAGAAGCGGATAGCTCCTGTACTTCTTTGTTTAAAGATGCTGTAACCGGTAACAAAGGTACTAAAGCAGTACTTAAATTCCTGCGTACGGGTTCTGACAAAATTGATGAATTCATGAGCTATACGCTTGAGAATTGTATGATCAGTAACTACAGCATTTCTGCAGAAGCAGATACTCCTCCTTATGAAACTATCTGTTTGAGCTTTACCAAAATTGTTGTTAATTACAATGATTCTGATGCATCTAATGCAGGTGGCAGCCCACAGCGTGTTGGTTACGACCTCGAGTTGGCCAAACCGTTATAATAAATGTGATTCTGGGGCTGCCTGATTCTGGCAGCTCCATTTTCTATCACAAATAACAATAATATCGTTTCCGAACTTTGAAACGGATGTTCACTTGATCTTGCATCGATAAAGGCTTATCTGCATGGCTCTATACACTCAGGACGAACGGTTAATCTCCATCGAATCCCCATTGGCAAAAGATGAACTTTTGTTGACGGCTTTTCAGGGGAGTGAGCATCTTTCCAGGATATTTGAATTTCAGATTGATGTCCTATCCTATAATCTTCAGATTTCTCCCGAAAAACTGATTGGTGAAAAAGTTACCCTTACCATTCAGAATGATCAGGAGAGAACATTTAACGGCTATATCAGCCACTTCTATTTTGGCGAAATCAAGGCCAATAACCTGCGTGAATATCGCCTGACTATGGTGCCCTGGTTGTGGTTCCTTGGTAAAACGCAGAATCAGAGAATTTTTCAAAATAAAACCACAAAGGACATAGTGTCCAAGGTGTTTGATGATCTGGGTTTTAAAGACTATGAATTTAAAACCAGTTCAGGATCTACCCGTGAGTATTGTGTGCAGTACGGTGAGAGTGATCTGAATTTTATTTCTCGACTGCTGGAAGAAGATGGCTTTGCCTATTTCTTCAAGCAGGAAGACAAGAACCACAAAATGGTCATCGTTGACCAGAAAAATGCCTATGAGGCCTGTGTTGAGGCTGAGGTCAGTTATTCAAAAGGTAATCGTCCTGGTACTCAGATAAATATCTGGGAACATAAGTATGAGTTCAGAAAAGGCAAGTGGACGATTAATGATTATAACTTCGAAGAACCTGCCAAGGATTTAATGACCGAGGTTAAATCAAAAAATAACTTTGCCAATGTAAGCAAGTTTGAGCATTATGAATTTCCCTCTATGTATGATACTGGCATGGGTAGCAACCTGGTACGGGTGCGTATGGAGGCTGAAGAGGCTCCGATAGATACGGTCAAGGCCAGTAGTGACTGCAGTACTTTCTATGCTGGTGGTAAGTTTAAGCTCAACAAGCATGATAATAAAAATGAAATGGGTGAATACATAATTACGGCAATTCACCATTCTGCTTACGATTCATCTTATTTCAGCGGTAATCAAGGTTCTTCAGAATATCGAAATAATTTTGTCTGTATGCCAGCTGAAGTCCATTTTCGACCCCAGCGCACGCACATTAAACCTGTTATGAAAGGTCCACAGACGGCGGTTGTGACTGGCCCCAGCGGTGAAGAAATATATATTGATGAACATGGCAGAATCAAAGTCCAGTTCATGTGGGACAGGGAGGGCAGGAAAGATGAGAATACAACCTGCTTTCTGAGAGTTGTTCAGTCCTGGGCTGGTAATGGCTGGGGCACTTCTTTTATCCCACGTATTGGCCATGAAGTGATTGTTAATTTCCTTGATGGTGATCCAGACCGGCCATTGGTGACTGGTTCCGTTTATAATGGTGCCAATAAACCTGTTTATCCTTCCAAGACACAAAGTGGAATCAAAACCCGTTCCACCAAGGGTGGATCAACAGCCAATTTTAATGAGCTACGTTTTGAAGATAAAAAAGGTTCTGAGCAAGTATATCTGCATGCTGAAAAAGATCTGGATTCCAAGATCGAAAATAACGAAACACACACCGTTGACAAGGATCGCACCAAGACTATAGGTGAGAATGAAACATCATCAATTGGTAAGAACCGAGATAAATCAGTTGGTGAAAATCAGACTGAAAGTATTGGTAAAAACAAGACCATTGATGTTGGTGAAAATCATAAAGAGACCATTGGTAAAGACAAGACACTGGATGTTACAGGCAATCATTCGGAATCCATTGGCAAAAACATGACGATTTCTATTGGTAAGAACCTTTCAGAAGAAGTGACAGGTGCTTACAATGAAGATGTTACAAAAGAATACAGCCTCAAGGCCAAGAAAATTACCATGAATGCGGATGACGAAATCCTGCTTAAAACCGGTTCAGCATCGATCCTGTTAAAGAAAAATGGCGACATTACCATCAAAGGAAAAAATATCAACATTAAGGGATCGGGTGATGTCATTATCAAGGGTAGCAAGGTCGCTACTAACTAGCTTATGTCAAAAGAAACGGATGAGTCTCCATTTGAATTAAAAGTCTGTTCTGACAACAGTCGGAACATCATTCCCGGTGAAATTGTTATTGGAACCATTGTTGGACTTGATGCCAGTTCTCAGCCCCTGGTCGAATTCCCGGAAAATCCACAAAAGTCACCACTTCCAGCGGTTTCCACACAAGCAATATATAACAGGCATATCGGAAGAGAGGCCGCTCTGTTGTTTGCCAATGGTGATCCTGCACAGCCGGTTATTATGGGGCTGCTTCATAACCCACTCAATGAAATGCTGGAGACCTTTGAAGAGCCTGTAACTGAAATTGAACAGGCTATTGTTGAAAAACCAGATAAGATTGATGATCTGACTGTCGATGGTAAACGAATCACAATTGAAGGGCATGAAGAAATCGTACTCAAGTGTGGTGCTTCCAGCATTACGCTGACAAAAGAAGGTAAAATTCTTATTCGTGGAAAGTATTTGATGAATCGTTCCACAGGTGTCAACCGGATTCTGGGAGGCACGGTTCAAATTAACTGATATTCTGACTTACCTTAACAAAAGACAACAACATTATAATAATGGTATGAATATTTTGCTTTTTAGGCCGTGAGGGGATGATGTCCCAGTATAATCAGATAGAAAACCCATATCAGGAAATATTTGATCAGTACGCTGATGTATCCTCTTTTTTGTGGGTGCTGCGATCTCTGGCCGTGCACCGTCCGCATTATTCAATTCAGGATATTATTAAACTGGAAAAAAGGATTCAAGCACAGCTTGATGGACTCATGTCTTCTATTGATGAAGGCTGGAAGGCTTGTGATAAGGGACTTGAAATCGGTGAGGCAGGCGAAGTATTTACTGCTAGTGTATTTGCCATTCGTAGCCATGAGATGAGCCATATTCGTACAGCTGTTGAAATTGGCCTGTCAAATGAAGATGCCGAGAAGGGACTGATTTCGGCCATGGGTTGGTTACCTGAAAATCTGGCCCATCCCTGGATTGATAAATTCCTTAATGGCAAAGACCTCAGGCATAAATATCTAGGTGTTGCTAGCTGTGGAGTACGTCGCCATGATCCCGGTGATGTTTTATCGTTGCTTGCTTCTCGCGATGACTGCCAGGCAGATCCGAAATTATATTCCCGTGTTATTCGCCTGATTGGAGAGCTACGCCGTCAGGATCTGATGCCACTTGTTTTACAGTCACTGACCTCAGACAGTCAGGATATCAGATTCTGGGCTGCATGGACGTCCATTTTACTAGGTGATAAGAGAGGGCTTAAGCTTATTAAGCCGTTTGTTTTTCTCGATTCCATCTATCGCAAAAAAGCCATTGATATTGCCTTTCGTGCTTTATCCGTTGATGTGGCAAGGAACTGGATTTCGGAAATGGCTGCAGAAAAAGTTGCAGAGAAATTTATTATTCGTGCAACAAGTGTTCTGGGCGATCCACATGCGGTTAACTGGTTAATAAACAAAATGAAGAAACCACCTTTGTCACGCCTGGCAGGTGAAGCTTTTAGCATGATTACCGGCGCTGATTTTGAAAAGCTGGGAATGGTTGTTCAAAGTGAACTGGCTAACGAAAATTCACTTGATGATGGTGATACCGCAAGTGTGGAATATGATCTGGATGATGATTTGACACAGCCCGATACACAGAAAGTCATACGATTGTGGCAACAACATGGAAAAAATTTCATTGTTGGGAAGCGCTATTTTCTGGGAAGACCCATTGATCAGACTGTACTTAATCGATCATTGATTTATGGTTTACAAAGGCAGCGTGAATTTGCAGCAATGGAATTGGCGATGATTGAGTCTGGCCAACCTCTTGTTAATACAAGTGCCAGGCAACATTAAGGGACATCATCAATGCTTGAGGTCATTAATCACACTCCATTAGAGTCCAGACTTTTTCCCAGTCTGGATGTCAGCGGTTATGACTATGCCACAATTGTCATGAAAGGGAATTTTACCATTAGCGATGCAAGTAAAAACCTGGTTTTTAATGAAGAACCAGCCGAAATATTTGAAGCTGATGTTTATTTTGGTGAGACAAATGAATCCAGTGTTCGCTATGAATCTGATACTTCCATGTATAAAAGGCGCTCTGATATCGTGATCAATGGACATGCCTATGCGCCTGCAGGCCGTAAAGTGAGCTCGGTTGATGCGATAGTAAAAGTGGCTAACAAACAAAAAACTTGCAGAGTAACAGGTGACCGTTATTGGGAAAAGTCGACTCGATCAGTGATGTCATGGAATATGAGTCAACCACAGACCTTTGAGAAAATGCCAATTGTCTATGAAAGGGCCTTTGGTGGTATCGACTTAGAAACATTAGATACAGATTCACCAGAATTTTCTCCCCATAATCCCATAGGTACCGGCTTCCTTGGAGATAAGAGTAAGCAAATAGAGGGAATAGTCATACCGAATATAGAAGACCCTCGTTATTTGATAAGTGACTACAAGGACAAACCGCCTGTTAGTGGTTTTGGCTTTATTAGTCGCTCGTGGCAACCACGGATGGCATTGGCCGGTACGTATGATGATAAATGGATGCAGGAAAGAAATCCGCTGTTACCGCTGGATTTTAATGATAATTATTTTAATGGCGCACATCCCGATCTGATTTGTGATGGGGTTTTGCAAGGTGGCGAAGCGGTGAGCCTTGCCAATTTGAGTGAAAATGGTCTTATGGAGTTTAATTTACCTGTATGGAATGAGAAAGTAGTGGTTTCCATTAAAGGTAAAAAACAGGAATTCAAACCATCACTGGATACAGTCGTAATTGAGCCCGATATCCGAAACGTCATGATTACCTGGCGGGTGACTGTACCGTGCTACAAACAGTTTTTATATCTGGACTCGGTTAAAATAGGGAAGAAGCGTCAACATGGGTAATGCGAATGATATTGTTATTACTGCCGTCGGTGCCTTGATGCCAGTTGGTCCAGATGCCGAGCAATCAGTAGCGGCGATAAAGGCGGGGATTAGTCGCATAAGCGAACATGCCTATTACACCTGTACACCCGATGATCCTGAGTGGGATGAAGAATTACCACTGTTTGTTTCTGATGTGCCTATTCTGGATCCGTTTCTGGATGGGGAAGAGCGTCTTATTCAACTTGCACTGCCTGCTTTGACTGAATTAATGGCAAAGGCAAAATTTAAGCGTGAGCTTATATCAGAAACCGGTTTCTTATTGTCATTACCCAATGCTGATAAGGCTGTGGAGCAATCAAATATTAACGAAAAAATACTCCCTGAATTGTTTAAAAGAACTGGTCTATCCACCTTTAAATTATGGAAGAAGAGCCAACTTGGCCAGACTGGAACTTTTGCGTTATTAAAAAGTGCTGTAGAAAAATTACGTAGCCAGGATATTCAGTATTGTGTTGTTGGTGGTGTGGATTCATATCTTCTTGAGGACAGGTTAGATTATTTAGATGAAAACTGGCGTATACGTACAGACCGTAATGTTGATGGATTTATACCTGGTGAAGGGGCGGTAATGCTTCTTGTGGAAACAGAGGTAACGGCAAAAGAACGAGGTATGCCTATACTTGCACGGTTGGGTAATATGGGAGAAGGGATAGAACCGGAAACCATTAGTTCCAGAAAAAATAGTACCGGCAAGGGCCTGACCGATGCTGTTTTATCAGCTGTGGGAGAAAGTAGTACCACAGGATTTAAAGACGTCTATTGTAGTCTAAACGGTGAGAGCTATTTTGCATTTGAGTGGGGTCTCCTTCAGACTCGACTCAGTCGTTTATTCGAAGGGATGGAGAATCTTTATCATCCAGCTGAATATTGCGGTGATACAGGTGCGACTACAGGTGCCTTATTGATATTGAATGCGATACATAATCTTAATAGTGACGAAAATACCGTACCACAAAGCCTGTTATGGACATCATCAGATAATGATAATAGAATGGCCCTTACCCTTTTCAAGGGTGATGGATAAAGGAGATAAGCATGGGAGCAAGTACCAACGTTAATCATCGAACGGTTGTTCATAAGGATAGCGGGGGAGTGGCGATCAACTTTCCCGATGTGTGCAAGACACAATGTGGCCCACCAGTTATTCCAATTCCTTATCCCAATATTGCCAAATCGAGTGATACTGCCAAAGGCAGCAAGGATGTCAAAGTCGACGGCAATCCAATTATGTTAAAAGATTCTAATTTCTCTACCAGTACCGGTGATGAACCCGGATCTCTTGGTGGTGTTGTTTCTGGATGCACCAAAGGCAAGGCAGAATTTATTAACTATTCCTTCGATGTAAAAATAGAAGGTAAGAATGTCCCACGCCTTGCTGATATGATGATCCAGAATAAAAATTCTGCTGCAAATACTCCGCCGATGCCGGAGGTGCAGGCACCGTTGGTGGTTGTGCCAAAAGTAGAGGATGATGATAGCGATGACGATAATGAATTGCTCAGCATTGAGCCAACAGAATAAGGGTAAAAATCATGGCTGGTGGAAATAACACAAAATTTCAATGGGTGAATTTAGAAAAAAATCCTCTTTATGTTGCGGATGGAATAGATTCAGAAGAGCGGCTGGATTATTTGCATTTTGATTGTGAGTTTAAAAAAGCTAAGCCGGCCATGTTTAAAATTAGGTTAGTGCCTGTTGGTAATCAGGCGAAATACTTAAAAAGTGAACTTAAACGTAATAAAAATTTCAGAAAAAGGATCTCGGTTGCTCATTCTAATGGTGGAAATAAAAAAGTAAAGCTTGAAGCGAATGCTTATTTACCCGCCGCCGGAGGAAATAAGTATAAAGTTGAAGCTAAATACAAAGGGAAAGTTATACAGTCAAAGATGGAGGTTCAAGCAGTCCGAAGGTTGTATTATCAAGTAATATCAATGAGTGGTGTTACTATTCCGGCATCTTTGCAATCTTTTGAAGAAGATTTTATAAATGAGAATAATAACCTGTTTATTGAGTTGATAGAAAAAGGGATCGGCTCTAACCCAATGACTTTTATCAAAACAGTCACCAGAATCTATGATCCTGCTAATCCCAGTCCTCAACAAGTTAAGTTACTGAATAATCATTATGATGTGCAGTTTAGAGATGCGGCCAGGGACGTCTATTCAATTCAGAATTATTCTCCATATGCTGTTGCGATAGTATTCTCAAATTATATTGCCACACTTATGAAAACTCCTTTGGAATTTATATTGAACAAAAATGCTAATACAGATCCGCGTGTTAGTTTCGGCAATAATTTTATTACAATTAACGTTGTTGATGTAACAGGTAAAAATCGTTTCTTATGGCATAATTTGACTGGTGATGAAATTATTAATGATCCTAAGCATTGGCTTGAGAGAGGTACTGCAGTATTTATAGATGCAACAGGACGGCAAATTAATATCATAGATAATGACATTACTATAAATGGAGCTCAAAGAGGGGCAGAAGGAGGTCATAATCAACTTAGAATTAATATATCTGCTGCATTATCCAACTTTATGAATAATAATCGTGTCACGCTTAAGCTTACTGTTAGAACAGTCAAGGGTTTTTCAGGAGGTTTTAGCTATAACGGCTTAAACATGATTACAGTTGCAACCAAAGCATGGTGGACTCCAAGTCGGGAACAAAAAATGTTGCAAATACTAAATCATGAAATGGGTCATAAAATAGGCATGGTTGCTTATGGTGAAAAGAAAAAGAGTAAGGCCCCATACAAAAATAATAGTGATTTTATTGAAAATAAACTTTTGCCAAATTCACCACCTAAATTGTACGGAGAAAATAGAGGTGTAAATGACCAAGGGCATCTTGGTCCCCATTGTAGTGCTGGTTGTAATTATGATAAACCAAACAAAAGATGGTCAGGTGTGCCTGGATGTGTAATGTTTGGGTCAACAGGGCTTAAAGATGCAACATCTGGCCAGTATAATGTAACTCCTAAAGATTTTTGTCCAGATTGTTTAAAAATAGTTCGTAAACTAGATTTGGATGGTTCAAGAATACCGGGTTTAAAAGATCAGTTTTAATGATTTCTTATGGGAAAAAAAACAGAAGTTTTAATTTTTGTTGGCAAAAGTCAACTATTGCACTTTATTTAATATTAGCACTCTATAGTTGTTCTTTTCATACTGGGTTAGCTACAGGTAAAAATATGACTGATTCAAAGACTCAATACGTTATTCCTGATGACTGTGATTTTTCAACTGTGGGAGAGGTTTTTGTTGATAATGATTGTACTCCGATTATCAGTGACTTTTTAGGATTTGTCATTAATCTACCCAAGGAACATTATTATGGCGACAATGAAAAATTGCTTTTCGGCGGTTTTACCTTTTTACCAGTATGTGGTGCATATAGAATACCGAATGGTGTTTTACAAGGTGGTGAAATTGAGGATGATATCCTTTTAGTGGCAGTTGACACGAAAACTCATGAGGTTTATTCAGGAAGGTATCGAATGCCCGGGGTAGAAGAAGATATGCCGCCAGAATTTAGTGAACCTTCGGTTGAAGCTAAACCAGGAACATTCGTTGGTGGTGGATACTTTAACTATAATCTTGCTGCGGTAGTAGGACTTCCAAAAAAACCTGCTGAATATATAGTTTATGTCACAGCAGGAAAGTATAAATCGAATGTTCGGACAGTAAAAGTTATGAAGAAATAGAATTCCTTGTAATATTAATTAAGATGCTTGCTATATAAAATGACCTTTAATAAAACAGAGTGCGGTATTGAGATAACAGCATTGGAGCAGTGTAAACTAAAAGAAGGTATCCAAGCGGATGTATTATTTAGAGTTCCATATCCAGATACCGGTATTCCAGACGAACCATCAAAAATCCCCAACCATATTGCTATGGTTGTAATGCACTATACAAGTTACACTTCATGTAAGCCATTTTATGAAATTGTTATGTTCGAAGACGATGTAACTTTTACTGATGGTTATTGTGAAGGTAGATTTCGATTAAATGTAATGCAGCATATACCGTTTGAAGACAAAGGGGAATATGAAATAATTGTTTCTCTGGGAGTTTATCTCTCAGACATTATAAAGGTGACTGTTTCATAAAAAGTATTACATTGGAAGTATCATGCATATATAAAAACATATACAAATGATGATGGAATTATAAATTTGATTAATTTGTATAGTCTATACTTTTAATAGTATATTCAGAAGTGAGAAATAAAACATCATATTATTTATTAGGTGATTGAAGGTGGTATGGTTGAACAGGGTCAAACACATCACCAAATAAACTATGCAAAGTCAGGTTTTGCGCCGCCTTTTTCCCTCTTTTAGTTTTCATGTCCTGCCAGGGAACCATAAACATAATTTGAGGAAGTTCTTTATTTCCTTTAATAAACGTAGTATCCAGTTCAAGTTCGTCTTCAGCAAAAACGACCGGCGCTGCTATTAATAAGGCTGTCAATATTGATAGTTTATACAAATTACTCATGGTCTTATCCTTTCTTCATGGATGCCTTTAATTGATCCAGCCACTGAACGGTCTTTTTGTCTTTATACTTTGTCAGGGCCAGGTATTTCTGGTAATGGTTAATTGCTTTGGGAATATCCTGAATATAGATATCGTAGACTAATGCCAGGTTGTAGTGGGCGAGGGCATAATTGTCTTTTATCTCAATGGCTCTTAGATAATAATCCCGTGCTTTTACGATATTACCTTTTTGTTTTTCGATAAAACCCATCATGTTCAAGGCTTGTGGCATTTCAGGATTTCTTGCCAGGGCCTTTTGTAGTCGTTGCTCGGCTTCTTCAAGTTTGTTGCGTTTAATGCTAATCAGAGCAAGATTGGCCCAGGGGCCAGCCAGGGCCTGTTGATCATCCGCGAAGTCTTTTAGAGCAGCTTCAGCTTTATCCAGCTTGCCTTCATTTATCAGCGCCAGGATTTCCTTATATTTGGCAATGTCAGCTTCGCTGGTCTGCTTTAGGGCCTTGTCAATATCCTGAGCAGATACTTTATCCGGCTGAGTCTCCTGAGTTGCACACCCAGTCAAAATGGCTGCAATAACTAAAGTATTAATGAATAACGTTGATATACGCATCGACTTTTACATCTCTCTTATACCGAGCAGGAAACAGGCTTTCCAGAGTGCTCAGGCTGTTTTTAATCCACTGGTTGTAGACACCATGTTTCATGTGGGCCAGGTTGGCTTCATGGAATTCAATGGCCTTTTCTTCAAATGGAAAGGCCTTGTCTTCCAGCAAAATGGTGTATTGCTCCAGTTCGTCTTTGTTCAGGTTTTTTGGTCGTTCAGATTCAAGCAGGGATTTGCTGAATGAGCGATAAATTTCGGCAATATTATGGGTTGCCTCGGTAGCTGTATCTGCCACACCATATACAGAGGCGCGACCAAAGAGTTTGACAGCCGACTGCATGGCGAATTTTTTCTTACGCAAAGTCGTTTTTAGAGGCAGCGTAAGTTTGAGGTTTTCAAATTGCGAGTATCGATCTTTAGCAAGATTAAGTGCAGCAGACGATGCAATAAATTTAGTTCTATCATTCTTTAACTTTTTTGAAGCCCGACGATCGGCCTTGAGTATTTTGTTGCGCCATTTGTCCGCATTGGATGTATCTCCCTGTTGCGCATATAAGCTGACAATTTTCTCCATTGACTCCATATATTGTGGGAAAGGTCGAGAATATTTATTGGCGTAATTCTGATAGGCTTTGATGGCTTCAGGATAGTTCTGCCTGGACTCATAAAGTTCAGCGGCTTTCCATAGAGCGGCAATTTTGACCTCGTTATCACTTTCCAGTTTGGCAACATTTTCAAATTCTTTGGCCGCCATTATATCCTGGCCAGATTTGAGGTATACCGCTGACAGCTTTCGAGATATGTCTCCTGATAACTTATGGCCAGGATATAGAGATTGAAACTGTTTAATATAATAGATTGCAGTGTTCCACTTTTCTTTTGCCATGGTCAGGGCAATTGCGTCATACAAACCTGTAGCAGCATATTTGGAGCCAGGAGCCAGCTTTCCTATACGCGCAAAGTTATATAGAGCAAGATCCATATTGTCTTTGGCGGAATCCTCTTCACCCTGTTTGTAGATAGACATGGCAAGTTTGTTTTCCAGTTCTTTGAATGTTTTGGGGCCGATTCTTTCAAATGACATGGCATTTTGATAATTGGCCTCGGCCAGTTTGTATTGTCCAAGTTTGTAACTCGAATGAGCCTTGATGATATTGGCTCTGAGTGAAGCTTTTGAAAGGGCTTCTTCTGGTACCAGCTCTGCCAGGTTGATGGCCATTTGGTACTTGCCAGACTTGAATGCCAGTTCTGCGGCATGAGTAATAATGTTTTTAGAACGCTTGTCTGCAGGGTAGAGCTGGGTATATAACAAAGAGTATTTCAGGTGTTTGTCAAGATAGGTCTGCTTTTGCTCTGAGTCTTTTGTACGACTGTATAGTTTGCTACTGGTTGTGATGGTGGCATAAGCTGCCTGCTTGTTCAGGATAATGTCGGTATCAAAGGCAGCCAGTTCGTACTGTTTTAATGCACTTTCGTAAGCGCGTCCGCGAGCTAATAGTTCGGCATACATGAAGTGAATATTGTCCTTCTTGGCCTGGTTTGAATAGTGCTTCAGGTAACGCTCATACCATTTTTGTGCCTCAAGAAAGAATTTTTTCTTTTTGAAATCATGGTATTTACCATGATTGTCGCTGGCAACAGTGATGATATTGTCTTTCAGTTTTTGTGAAGCAGTTTGATAGATTTTGAAATTATTATTTTTTACCCAGTATGTGTTTTTCGGATTGTACTTTTCGTAGAACTCATCCAGGGACTGATATACTTTATTGGCAAATCCACCTTTTTTCCAGATATCGAAAATCCTTAGATGTGCCAGTGGAATACTGGGTGAGTTGGGATGCATTTTGATATAGTACTTGTGGGCATCAACCGCATCAGAGAACCGGTGTTGTTTCTCATATATTTCACCAACATGGGCATAGGTGTAATAGAGATATTTAAAATCTGGCTTATCAGCAAAGTACTTATTGAGTTTTTCAACCCCACCGAGATAGGAGAAG
>JAOULO010000065.1 GCA_029881995.1 Gammaproteobacteria bacterium | reverse complement strand
TTGTCTGATAATCTTGAGAGGTCAGATAGCTTGAAAAGACCTGTTAGACCAGAAAGGCTTGCCCGGCCTGAGCGTCCGGAAATTCCATTTAGAATTAACAAACCAGAAAGACCTATAAAGCCTAATAAACCCGAAAAACCAAATAAGCCAGACAGGCCTGGAAAACCATGATTACTGAATAACTGAATTGACTTTCTCGAAGTGATTTCTTGCGATTCTTTTTTCAAGACGAAGTTCAGTATTTATAAGCCAATTCTTAATTCGATTTGAATCGCCATACTTACTCCATTTTCCCCACGACTCCAATAACACGATAATCACAGGTCGAGTATTAATTTCGGTTTGCATGACCAGACAATTACCTGCCACACTGGTATAGCCCGTTTTGCTCAGGCTGATCGGCCAGGAGTCTCTTTTAACCAGAAGGTTAGTATTACCAAATTTTATTTCTCTGCCGGTTTTGCTATCGAAAATACTGTCTTTGGTTTGGGTGGTGAAACTCCTAATCACTGGGTAGTTACTTGCTAGCCGGACTAGTTTTATCAGTTCATTGGCAGTAGATACATTCTTGTCATGAAGACCTGCTGGGTCCATAAAATGGGTATTTTTAAGTCCAATGGATTGTGCTTTAGTATTCATTGCCTGTACAAAAGCGTCTCGCCCGCCAGGAAACGTACGGGCCAGAGCCATTGCAGCACGATTTTCTGAGGCGGCCAGGGTGATACGTAATAAGTCATCCCGAGAAAATTGCATACCATACTTTAAACGAGAACGTGACCAGCGAATCCTGTCTTTATCACTTCTGTTAATAGTGATTTTTTCGTCCATTGGGAGGTTTGCATCTAGAATGACCATTGCCGTCATCAATTTACTTAGCGAAGCAACGGGCATAACCATATCAGAATTTCTTGAAAATATTATCTCGTTATCCCGTTCATCAAAAACAATGGCTACATGAGATCTAAGACGAAGTTTGTGTGGCCTGGAATTTTCTCGAATGTCTTTAGCTTTAACATAAAAAGAGGGTGTATCTGTATCTGCCAAAACACTTGAAAACCAAAATGTACAGATTGCGATAAGTAGTAATTGCATCTCTGGAATATAGTCTTTGGCTTAATAAATTGTAAAGCCTAAGTAAAATAAATAATTAAATTGATTAATATTTGTACAATTAAGTGGCCTGTCGGTGTACTTTTCCTAATTTAAAAGAAATTTGATAACGTGGGATTATGAAAAAAAGCAAAACCAGCAAAGAGTATTTAAAGAGAATTAACATGGCTCGGCAGTATATTGATGCCAGGCTTGATGAGGCACTTTCTCTTGATGATGTGGCCAGATCAAGTTATTTCTCCCCATACCATTTTCATCGGATATTTCACTCATTAACAGGCGAAACAGTAAACGCCTATATAAATCGAAAGAGAATGGAAAAAGCGATTAGAAAATTGATATTCCAGGTGGATTTGAATGTGTCAGAAGTTGCACAAGCAGGTGGATTTTCTTCTCCCGCAAATTTTTCAAAGGCATTTAAACTGTATTTTGGGATTAGTCCATCAGATTTGAGGAATTATCATAAATTAGAGAAAAATCAAAATAGCAAGATTGGAAAACTCTTTAGCAAGTATGGAAAGGAATTTAAACCGGAGAAACTCTATTCTCAGTTTGTGTTACCAACCGGGGTCTTTGACCCAGGCAAACTAGAGGAGCTTTTAATGAAAATTAAAGTTAAAGAGATCAATGAAAAACAAATTGCCTATATTAGTTCTCCAAAAGGTTATCAGCTTGATTCAGTATTTGAGACATGGGACAAGTTAAATAAATGGGCAGAAACAAGAGGTATTGAAAAATCTTTCAGTAATAGATTTGCCATCTGTCATGATAATCCAGTAATCACTTCTGAGGATAAATGTCGATATGACGCGGCCATAGTTGTCGAGAGTGGAGTTGATGTGTTAGAACCTTTTACAAAATCAACCATGCCGGGGGGTAAATACGCTGTGGCATACTACAAGGATGTGGCTGAAAAAATTAGTCAGTTCATGACTGAAATTTGCTCAAAATGGTTAGTAGATAGTGGCTATGAGCCTGATAATTATCCCCCCGTATTTAACTACCTTGATGATTCACGACTGGACAATATTGTTGAAATGGATATTTATATAAAACTGAAAGATTTAACGTTTTCGTAAAAGCATTATCAACGACCAGTAATATATTTCCATCAGACGAATTAAAGTTGTTAGATAGTGTAAGTCATTGCCTACATGATAAATGGGAACCTCCTACAGCAATCTGTACAGAATAGGTATAAAGTTTTTACATGGCATAGACAATAGGACATTGATATGTTGGTACTAGAGAGGAAGTGTGGGGAAACAATTTCTTTATTTGTTGAAGGTCAACATATCAAAATCACGCTAGCGAGCGCTGATAAGGGTCGAGCCAAGCTGGGGATTGATGCACCTGATGAAACACTTGTACTACGTGGGGAAATATTGAGTGCATCACCCGAGTCCTTGCGAAAGATTGCCATGATTTAGTCAAGTCTCCTCTTCAAATTCTTGACATAATTAGCCAGAGATTTCTCTCTGGCTTTTTTTATCTATATAAGAAATAATCAAATATCAATACACTTAGTTTGGAATCTATATTACCTTGATGAACAGGATTGGCGGTTTTTTTGGACACTATTTGGCAAGGTTTCTGGAAAAACCTGTTGGTCAATATTTACCATTTTCAATTTCTGATACAGATACATTGCAACAGTGTTTGCATCCAGGCGATGTGCTTCTGGTGGAGGGGGATTTGCGTATTAGTGTTGCTATTAAATATCTGACTCAGTCGACATGGTCACATGCAGCCATTTATGTTGGTGACTCAGTGAGTGACAAAAATGATAAGGGAGATTCTCTTAATTTGATTGAGGCGGATTTGACCCAGGGTGTGATTGCGGTCCCTTTGTCAAAGTATGCAAGCTTGAATACACGTATATGTAGACCAATCAACCTGGAAAAAGGTGATCAGCAAACATTAATAGAATATCTGCTTGCTAGCCTGGGTAAGGCCTATGATCTAAAAAATGTGATTGACCTGATGCGTTATCTGTTACCAACCCCACCAGTTCCAACGGCCTGGCGAAGGCAAATGCTTGCATTTGGAAGTGGGGATCCGACACAGGCAATATGCTCAACCCTGATTGCACAGGCCTTTCAAAAAATAAAATATCCTATTTTGCCGGAGGTGGAAAAAATAGAAGCCCTGGCATCCTGTGGCTGCCGGTATACCGCGAAGGAAATTTTACATATCCGGCACCACAGTCTGTTTACTCCAAGAGATTTTGATTTATCACCATATTTTAAAGTGGTGAAACCATCAATTGAGCAGGGATTTAAATATCAGAATCTAGAATGGGCTGATTAAGGGAGGCTGCATAATTACTTAATATAAACTGGCCATCATTTTTCGACGGTATGAGTGTACTAATTCAGAATCTCCCAACATATCAAATATTTTCAGCATGGCCTTGCGGGGTGCATCATCCTCATATTGACGGTCATATTTTATGAGTTCCAGCAATTGCTCCAGTGCCGGTTCATATTTACCTTCCATTGTATAGAAGGTTGAGAGCTGGTATCGGGCCTGACTGTCTTTGCTGTTATTAGAAATTCTATCTAGTAGTTCTGTTTCTGATGGTAAATCAGCCGAAGTGGCCGCAAATTCAATTTTAGCCAGCATGGCGGCAACCTGCTCAGAATGTCGGACTTCATAAGACAAACTTTCTAGTACTTCTTTTGCTACATCATATTTAGCTTCTCGAATCATTAATTCGGAGTAAACAAGGGGGAGTCGGGCATTATGTGGATCCTGTGCACTGATATCCTGAATGGCTTTAATGGCCTGTTCTGTTTCACCCGCCTCATACTGAACTATGGCTGCATCCAGTAATTTGTCTGACTCTTTATTAATGTGCTTATCAAGAAATTTACGAATTTCAGAGTCTGGTAAAGCGCCTGTGAATTCATCTACCACATGTCCTTGCTTGATAAACTTGACTGTAGGTACCCCTCTAACTGAAAACTGGCTAGCCAGGTCCTGGTTCTGGTCAATATCAATTTTGGCCAGGGTAAAGGCCCCAGCATATTCCTCTGCCAGTTGTGTGACGATGGGCATGAGAGCCTGGCAGGGACCACACCATGTTGCCCAGAAGTCAAGCATTATCAGTGTATCCTGGGAAGCTGCCATGACGTCTGTTTCAAAATTATCAGCTGTGATATCAATGATGTAGTTGTTACTGCTCATTTTGACTCCCTTATTGTGTCTGCTGTGGCTTTATAGGGTTTAAAGTCACTAAATACAAGGCCGATAAACACTATGATGGTGTAATTTTGACTATGGTATACTTAATTTTACAGTTAGCTGATTTTCTTGTCCCACTATGTCTCAGGAAGAACACAATCCAAATAAATCTATAGCAGGCTGGATGATCATCGGTGTCTGGCTGCTCGTATTTGGCTTGTTAACACTTTTTTTCCAGGACTATCTCAGCAGGGAACGCAACCCCAACCAGCGGGTGGACTCAGCCATTAATACTAGTGGTATCCGGGAGGTAGTCTTAAAGCGTAATCGCTTTGGCCATTATAATGTAACAGGTAAGATAAATGGCCATACCGTTGAATTTATGCTGGATACCGGGGCAACTCAAATAGCAATTCCCGCCAAAGTCGCCAACCGTATTGGTCTAAAACGAATGTTTGAGACTGAAGTGCATACTGCCAATGGGCGTGCCAAGGCTTATGGAACTAAGCTGAATTCAGTCAGTATTGGTGATATTAAATTAAATAATCTCCGTGCCATGATCACGCCCGGCATGGGGGGAGATATCGGCTTATTGGGGATGAGCTTCTTAAAGCACATTGAGTTTACACAACGTGGTGATGTTCTGACTCTACGTCAATATCCTCGTCTCTAGCTGGAAGTCATAATGTATGTGTAAGGTTCGCTTACTTTTATCCACTCTATTTATCATATCCATTGTTCTTTCCAGCAGGGTTTATAGCGAAGAAGATTTGTTGCGCGTGGAAATGGATGCGGTCGGTCTTTACAACCCAATGGGTCTGTCTTTCTCAGCAAGTGCATACTATCGTGACAACTATGAAATTAATGACTCCATATTATGGAATCAACTCTACTGGCAAACAGGAGGTCAGATAGCGGCTAATCCGGCATATCAACGGGCGGGTGTTCATTTCGAATGGGTACCCATTACGGTGCTGCAGGCACGAATTCAATATGACCGATATTATTTTAGTGGTGACTATGGGACATTACTGACCTTTAATAATACGGATGGTCCATTTGGTGATGATGAAATCAAGGCAAGGGAAGGAGAAGAACAGTCAGGTTATGGTGATCGGTATTTGTCATCCATTACCTTGCGTGCAAAATTAGGCAATGTAGTTATTCGTAACGTCAGTCAGTTGAGTAAATATGAGTTTCCTGGGCTAGGCCCTTACTATCTGGAACGTGAGTATGAATTACTCATGGCACAAACAGACTACCTTTTTTCTAATCAGTTTTATCTATTGTTTGAGAGTCAAAATAATAAGGGCCGGAAACGTTTTTTTGGACCGTATTATGATTATGTCAGGGTACGTGAAACCCGCCTGGAACGTGAAAGGCTTGGAGTAACTTTTTACCAGGAGAACAGTTCAGCCTGGGGTTTCCTGAACTCAACCAGGTGGTATGTGCAGGGCGGTGTTTACTTAACAGAAAGAAACCGTCAGGACGAGGCCTATCTGGTAGTTGGGTTTGGCGGTGATTATGACTTCTAAGGAGGGATTATGCTTAAATGTGTGATATTTCGATGCAGTAAGAAACAGGAGATGTATCTTTATGTCCCCTGGCAGGAAGATGAGAGCCTTATACTGTCTCATTTGCCTGAGGGCCTGTTAACAATTACGGGCCAACTGGAAAAAGTGATGGAGCTGGAATTGACCTCTGAGCGGAAACTTGCCCGGGCAAATGTTACGCAGGTCATGGCAGAACTGGTGGAAAAGGGGTTTTATTTACAGTCACCCCCAAATCAAATATTTAAAAGTGATCAAAGTGTGTTACACAATCCCTCAGATACTTTTTAAAAACAAAGGCTTATATAACCACACAATAACCTAGTAAATTACTCATAATTTACCTTATCCCGGCATTAGATATCTGAAATACCAAATAACCGAGTAAAAAACTATACTTCAATGGCTTTTAAGTGGCCACGCTGTATCGGCCTTATCATTTATTAAGAAAATGAGGAGTTCCTTGTGAGTACAGCTACAGATGCAAATTTCTATCGCACTTTAACTATCGTTTTTGGCACCATTACAGTTGGTTTCTTTGTCATGATTGCTATTGCCAGATCGATTGCCTACTAAATTTTTCAAAATGTTTTAGCAAAGACCGGAATACAGACTGTATTCCGGTTTTTTTTGTCCGTTTTTTTAACGGCAAATCGAGGGTTTACTATCTACAGTTTTAATCGCACCTTGTAATCGTATTTGATCCAGTCGTTCCTTATTTTTGTAAACCAGATAATCGGCTTTATCCATTTCATAAAGCTGCCGGTGATAACGTTCAGTCAGATCAAACCATTGGTTAATTCGAGCCTCAAAACGTTTTTCAGTTGGCAGGTTCAGAGTGTCCAGAAAACTTTTAATAGCAAGAAAGTAACGTACAGAATTTCGTTCGATGATCCCTCTGACACCTTTAATATAAACAGGCTTTCCATCCATATCTTGACCCGTAATGCTGAAACCAAGTTTATCACTTCCCACTGTTGACAGATAAGTTCCCATCGCCATGCTGGCGATAAAGTTATATTGATAGGTGTAGCTAAAATACACGAAGCTCTGTTTCTCATTTAAAGGAATGGCTTTCAGGTTTATCTGATAGTGGCTTGTTCCAACCGGACCTTCTTCAGCAGATAACCTGATGTGTATAAAATCCATTTCCTGCGTTAATAGTTCAAACCGATATTCAAGTTGATAAACATCATCGGCCTTTTCATAGAACTTTCGACCCGAATAGAAGCGCAATAGACATTTCTGGTTTACGGGCTGATAAGTACAGGCCTTTATATTCAGGTGTTGAGGGGCAAGTTCACACCAGTGGCTGGCAAGCGTGACAGAGTTTGCCAGGAAATCAAAAGGATGTTTGATAATCCCATATATCGTACCTTTCATGGTATTATTTTCATCTCTGGAGTCTATGTAGATGGGTATGCCATAGACGTTTTTGTTAAGCACAGGCTGTAAGCTGGTGTAATAATTCATAAGCTGATTCTTATTGGCCAGGACAGGACTGGAGAAATTAATACCCAGCGTAAGCAGTATCAAAAGAAGTTGTATACGTTGTCGAGATTGTATTCGCATATTCTTATTAATAGAGTTTATCCTGGTCTGGTTCAAGCATTTTTGTAGCATTCATTATAAGTTGTCCAGCGTAGTCAGGTATTACATTTAGGTATTCGGAGAGTATATGTACGATATTGAGGAACTGAACCAGAAATTTGGAATAAACGGTAATATAAAATTTCAACTTGAAAACAACGAGATTGCTATTGCCCATATTAAAACAGATGTATTTACCGCAAGGGTCGGGATGCAAGGTGCGCAGGTTCTCGAATGGACACCGCTTGGACAAAACTCCGTTATCTGGTTATCGAAAGAATCAAACTTTAAAATTGGTAAATCTATTCGTGGTGGTGCACCAATATGTTGGCCCTGGTTTGGTGCTCATGGGTCAGACTCAAGTATGCCAGCACATGGGTATGCTCGAACTGTACCCTGGACATTGATTGCTTGTGATATGCCAGACCAAAATCAGGTCACTATGAGTTTTACGCTTGACCACGGATCAGAATTGAAAAAAATGTGGCCACATAACACACCTTTGGAACTTCATGTCTCTTTCGGTGAGGTGTTACAACTGGAACTTGTGACAAAAAATTGTGAGAAGGTCCCTGTAGAGATTACTGAGGCATTACATACTTATTTTGCGGTCAGTGATATTCGTAATATTACGGTACAGGGCCTTGATGCCTGTGATTATCTGGACAAGGTTCAGGATTTTAAGCGATGTCCTCAGTCCGGTGATATCAGCTTTACTGCTGAAACAGATCGGGTCTACCTGGATACTGCAGGTGATTGCATCATTAACGATGCTGCATGGCAGAGAAAAATCCATATAAGCAAAATGGGTAGCCTTTCCACAGTAGTCTGGAATCCATGGCAGGAAAAATCAGATCAGATGGGGGACATGGGAATAGATGGTTATTTGGGGATGCTTTGTGTTGAATCAGCAAACGCAGCCAGCAATTTCGTTACAATAGAGCCAGGGGCTGAACATCGGCTTTTGGTTCAGTATCGGGTTGAGTAATTATCTTATTCTCGGAGTAATATGCGATTTTTCCGTAATCTATATCGGAATAAACGAATCCAAACCATACTGATTTTATTCATCAGTACTTTGGTGCTTGGCCTTGGTTTACTTAATAAACTGTCTCCAATAATTGATATCAGTGAATATCAGGATGAGATTTTCCCACGTCTGGGTGAAGCCTTGCAGAGAAAATTTACCATTGATGGTAAATTGACACTCAAGCTGAGCCTTAAACCTACTCTCTCTATTCAGAATCTCAAAATTGAAAATGCATCCTGGGGCAAGGAAAAGTATTTTCTTACCTCAGAACATGCAGAAGTTGGTATTGACATTGTTGATTATTTTTTCGGTAACATAACAATTGATCGGCTAATTCTTAATAAGGCAAAGATAAACCTGGAACAAATCAGTGACAATAAACGGAACTGGCTTTTTGGTACCCAGAAAAAATCTACTCAGCAACAATCAAAAAGCCTTGTGCGCCTTGATTACGCGGTTCTGGATGATGTGTCTATAAACTATGTTTCTTCCACCCTAAGTAGAGCTATTTCTATTGAATATGGTTTGCTAAGGAGGAGTCTAAGGGGACGGTATTTCATAGAACTCAATAGCCAGCTAACAGGTAAAAATTTTTCAGGAACGATAAAAACAAATCGATGGTTTATAGAAGACAATCTTCGCCCTTTGAACATAGCTGCTGAAATTAAGTTTGGAGACACCCAGTTTTCATCAGAAATAAACCTGTCACAAATTTCACCACGATTAAGTGGCGAAATAAATGTTAATTCTAGTAAGTTAAATGTTGATGAGATCAGCAGATTAATGGCAGACAAGAAAAAAATACAGCCAAAGCAGTCGACAGATATTTACGGAAAATTTCAGGGTTTATTTGAGTCCATTGGAGTATTAGGATTTAAAGTGGATGTCAATGAATTTACCAAAGGTCATCATACCGTGAAGGGTCTGATGTTTGATGGCCAACTGGCATATGAACCCGACTCATATGTGATGAACCTGTCTGCCAGGGCCAATAATATTATAAACAACAAAAATAGGCAGACAGGTTTATTCGGAGTTGTGGGTAATGCAGAACAGGGAAATATGAAGATTGAATTGAATGGTAACGGTAATACATTTAATGGTTTTCTAAGTAAGTTACAGACGAAGGTCAAAATTAATAACCTGTCAGTTAACAAGCCATATCCCTACATTATCCATGAAATGGAAATCAACTCAGATAAACAAGACCGTCTTACATATTCAGGGAAAGTAACCTATCGTGAAACTCCTGTGGAGCTTAGCGGTAAAACAGAAAAATCATTTTATGTCCACTTGTTTAAAAGTAAACTGATGCAAATGTACTCGCGCCTGTCATCGGGACGTTCAGACTTATATGTGGCCATGACATTCCGCAATCTATTTTCACAATTTAAGAAGCTAGATATTGATGTAAAAGGAAATCACTTGTCTGAATGGTCAACGGCAGTCGCCAAGAAGTTACCCATAATAGAAAAGTTTTATATGCAAACCAGGCTGCAGTATAGAACTGATGGTATCAAGGCAAACCGTTTTTTATTTGTCACAGATAAGAGCCGATTAAAAGGTAAGTTTTATTACCATTATGGGAAACCAGCCACTTTCAATATGCAACTGGTAAATAGCCATCTGGCGATTAGTGATACCCGACGAACCCCTGTCTTGGAACCAGAGCTAAAACCAGAACCGGTAAAGAAAGCCCAAGACATATACATTGAAAATGATGAAGAAGAGGCTGAACAGGTCAAATCAGCTGGGCCAATGGTGATTCCCGCAACAGATTTAATGAGCCTGCTATCACCAACGACAAAAGTTAATTTTGAGTTTAAATCTTCCAGTGTCATTTTTAACAAATTCACTATACGCGAGATGGATCTTAAGACTCGATGGGAAGACAAGATTTTTGCAACTCAGGTTACTAAGGGGAAGTTGGCAAAGGGGGATTTAACATCCGATATCTATTTGACCGTTGTAGACAATGAAGCGGCAGGTAAAATAGAAATAAATGTTAAGCAACTTGATTATGGACACTTCATGCAGGAAGCGGGGCTTGGTGACAAGATGAAAGGCACGGCCGATGTTGTCATTCACTTGGTGGGTTTTGGTAAAGACTTAAAGACATTTTTAACCCATTCTGATGGTGAGGCCGCGTTTGTTGGTGAAAAAGGCATCCTTGCCAGCAAATACCTCAGGCTCTGGGGTGAAGATATTACTCAGTATATTTTGCCATTTAACTGGTTTGAGGGTGATGAGACTCAATTAAATTGTGTAGTGGGGCGGTTTGATCTTAGCGATGGTCGCTTGAGTAGTGATTCCCTTTTAATCGATACGGAGGGTATGACCATCGCAGGGACAGGTGCCATTAACCTGAATACAGAAGAAGTCGCCTTTGAGCTAATGCCTGACCCAAAAAATGTCAGTCTGCTTAGTCTGGCCACACCGGTTAAAATTCGAGGCACGATGGGCAGACCCAGAATTGAACCTCATGCTTTGGGAACAACCTGGACCATCGGTAGCTTACTGGCCGGTCTGGCCAATCCGGCCATATTGATTGCGCGCTTTGCAAAGTTGGGCTCACTTGGTGAAAACCCCTGCCTTGCGGCGATTGGGAAAAAAGAAGGTGAAGAAGAGGAAACCTCTATCCTGAAAATGTTTAAAGATGCGGTCAAATTTATTCAAAGACCTTTGGATAAGATGCCTGATCTGGAATGAGTCAGCTTATAAACGAAAATTACTTTTGACTTAGTCAGTTGCCAGCCATAATCTTAGCCGCAATCCCCATTCTGTGGTGTAGCCGGTTTCTTTAAACTGAATTTTCCCATCCGGTGAGATAATGAAACAGGCCGGTACGGCTCTTACACCATAACGGTCTGAGATGCTTCCATCAGGATCATTGATGGTCGGGAAGCTCAGGCCATGGTCTTTCATATACTGGGTAACTTTATGTGCTGCACCAGATTTCATGGCAATGCTGATAACAGTGTGGTCCTGACTAATGGCCTCAATGCTATCCTGTTCCATTTTACATATACCACACCAACTGGCCCAGAAATGGAGGAGTACGGGTTTACCCTGTAAGGATTGTAATTGAAAGTTTTCATTACTTAATAATTGACTATTTATCGACGGTGCTGGCCCCTCAATCATATCGCGCTGTAGCCAGGTTTTAAGCAATAAATAAACAAGCAGGATCAGCAGAATATCAATTGTTATTTTGACAGCACGGATTTTTAAAAAAGACGGCAATGGCAATTTCATGAAGACGTTATAAGTTTATATATCAGTTTTTAACAATTGTAATCTATACAATAACTTATATTTTTAGCAAGCAAATTCTTATTCAATATGAAATAGGCTAATTTTTAAATAGATATTGCAAATAGAAATTACTTGACTGGATCAGAACACCCACTTTAAAAGACAAATTGCCCTAAGTTGAACAAAGGTAAGTGCTAGCAAAAAAATACTGTCACGCAACCTTTATTATTTGGCCAGGCTGGCATACGCTTAAATAAAACAGCGGGAAAATAACCCCTGTATAATAATTACTCATTTCACAATGTTTTATAAATAAGGTTTTAAATGTCGGCGATCCTGAACGAAAAAAAACTCATGAAAGAACAAGTGGTTGATGCACTTATAGCTCCATCGGGTCATCTCGAGGTGTTATCGCGTGCCGAGGTGAACAATTTACTGGATACCAGCCAGGGAGGGGTTTTTGAATTGTTTCGCAACTGCTCACTGGCGGTGCTCAACTGTGGCAGCAATCTTGATGATGGCAAGGAGCTATTGGAGCGTTACCAGTCCTTTGATATTAAGGTTATTCAACGGGAACGCGGTATCAAGCTGGATGTGAAAGGGGCCCCAGCCAGCGCCTTTGTGGATGGCAAAATGATCCGGGGCATCAGTGAGCACCTGTTTTCAGTACTGCGCGATATCATCTATGTCAGTGATGAGATCAATGACAACCTCAATCTAAACCTGAACAGTTCGGAAGGGATCACCAATGCGGTGTTCCACATACTGCGCAATGCCAATATTTTGCGACCAGGGACCAACCCAAGCCTGGTTGTTTGTTGGGGCGGTCATTCCATCTCACGTGAGGAATACGATTACACCAAGGAAGTCGGTTACCAAATGGGCCTGCGAGGGCTGGATATCTGTACAGGTTGTGGACCTGGTGCCATGAAAGGTCCCATGAAAGGGGCCACCATCGGCCATGCCAAACAGCGTATTGGTGATGGTCAGTACCTGGGTATTACTGAGCCGGGTATCATCGCGGCTGAATCCCCTAATCCTATTGTTAATGATCTGGTTATCATGCCGGATATCGAGAAACGTTTAGAGGCCTTCGTTAGAACCGGGCATGGCATCGTCGTTTTCCCAGGTGGTGTTGGTACGGCAGAAGAAATTCTCTACATATTGGGGATCCTGTTACACCCAGATAATGCTGAAATACCATTTCCTGTTGTCTTTACTGGGCCGGAAGGTTCTGAAGCCTATTTCAAAGAAATTGATCATTTCATCGGTCTGACCCTGGGTAATGAGGCGCAAAAACGTTATCAGATCATCGTTGATGATCCTGCCAATGTGGCCCAGGTGATGTTGACCGGTATGCACGATGTGCGAGAGTTTCGTAAACAGACAGGGGATGCCTATTTCTTTAACTGGATGCTGAAGATCGACAAGGCCTTCCAGCAACCATTTGTCCCAAACCATGAAAATATGGCCAATCTGGCCCTGCATAAAGATCAGGACACCCATCTCCTGGCTGCCAATCTGCGTCGGGCCTTTTCGGGGGTGGTCGCGGGGAATGTGAAAGCGGAAGGTATTCATGCCATTGAACAGTACGGGCATTTTGAACTGCGTGGTGATCACGAGATCATGGAGGCCATGGACTCTCTTTTGGCCTCATTTGTGTCTCAGCAGCGTATGAAACTGCCCGGGAAGGAATATATCCCCTGTTATCGCATTATTAAGTAGTGTTATTAGTAAGGAAAATGGCTAACTGACTGAATTCATGGTCAGAATCCGTCCCTGTAATAATTTTCCAAATATGTTAGGGTAGTTGTATGCGAAGTAAACAACTTCGCTGTCTATAAGCCGCCTCACAAGGCGCTTGTCAAAGGGTGAGAACTTCCAGGTATCTCACCACTCGCGTCATCTCGACGCTTCGTCCCTGTTATGCAGGGTACACACAATCTGAGAAGACCTTAGGGTTTTCGACACGTTTTATTGCAATGTAATGCGCGATAGACACATAGGGGTATGCTATGCAACAGGCGACAAGCCAATCATTTGGCAAGGATCCGATCAAGGTCCGTGACACTGATCATTATCAACAGGAATACGTAAAGAGTTTTGTCGAGAAGTGGGATGAATTAATCGACTGGGAACAACGCTGGAAGAGCGAAGGTGACTTTTTTATCGAACAGCTCCGTTCATATGGAGTAAA
>JAOULO010000018.1 GCA_029881995.1 Gammaproteobacteria bacterium | reverse complement strand
TCTAATTTAGGCCTTCTCCCCTTTCCACAGTACCAGGAGCGGGCCTGAATGTGTTTCAGATACGTGTGTGCACAGACTATTCTGGAACAATCTTTAGGGGAGACATCACCTGTCTCCCCTTTTTTTTAGCTGAAATAATCCTGTTTGATTTAATGCATCAGCTGTCAATTATATCAACCAAACAAGGCTAACCTGGACTAAAACAAATGTTCTGGTTACCTGTTCATGTGTTAAAAATTGTAAAGAACCCCGGCTTATGGTCGCTATTTATGTCTGACGATAACAAGGGAGTCATCATAATGAAGATCGTTAACCTGGCTGTTTTAATCATGTTTTCCTCGATGTTTTCTGCTTGTAGCAGTGATGATGCTGCTGCAGGGGGTGCCGGTACCACTGCTGGTCTCTTGATGCACGGTGAATCAGGAACGAAGGTAAATGTAAATGGTGAATGGGCTTCACCTTGCTCTAACACATCTCCTGGAACTAGTGATGACAGTAAAACTATTCTGGTATTTTCAGGCTCAAGCTTAATGGGGTATGCTGAGAAGTACACATCAAAGGATACAAGCTGTACAGGTACAGCGACTAGGTTTGACCGGACTGATTACTACACGACGGCTACAACCAAAGGGCTGACCTTAACATTAAATACTGAGAAGGCAGTGCTCGGCTGGCAAAATAGTAGTGTAGACACCGTTGCGCCTGATCGTAAATCTGGAGGTGCCTTACCCAATACTCCTACCGTTACAACAGCAAGCTCACCTTGGTATTTTTCAGACACATCAGGTGATCAACGATGGGTTTTTTATATTGATGATAGCGATGCTGCCAATGGCAATTATGTTCTGTATAAAGAAGAACGACCTAATGTTAGTGTAGTGCATCCTAGCTATCTTGATATTGAGCCCTTTACCAAGAAAAAGTAAAAATTATAACAATGTACTATTGCTTGGGAGACATTATCTGTCTCCTTTTTTATTACCTGGTATCTCACCCTGCCTCTATGTGATACCTCAATAGAGTAACAAGCTTAGTTTTAATGTTCTAATAGCACATTACTTAAGAAAGATACGCCACTGGTACAATGTATTTTATTGATTTACTTGGAAAATTAATTTTTTTCAGTTGGTGTAATCTATTTGTAATCCCATCTTCCTCATAATATTGCCATTGACCATGCGGTGCTACTGAATTGCAATTTTATGTGGGAGAAGTGTCATGAATAAAATAATTTCCATTCTCTTTTATCTGTTTACGTTCATTGCTCTATCGGCATGTGGTGGTAGTGGAGGTGGTGGTACTGGTGCTGGTGCAGGTAGTGGGACTGTTCCAGATGCGCCATCAGGCCTGGTTGCGACAGGGATTTCTGAAAATACAATATCTCTAGTCTGGCAGGATAATTCTGATAATGAAACAGGCTTTATTGTTCAGCGAAGCCAAACGGCTGGCGTGAATTTTGAAGTGGTAGTCAGCCTGAATAAAGATATTACGAGTTATACGGACGCATCTGGTCTGTTGGCTGAAACCACATATTATTATCGAGTATTAGCCACAAATGCAGTTGGTAACTCAGAGGCTTCGAATGAAGACGATGCGGCTACTTTAGTAGCAAGCACGGCAGCACCAATTGCCCCAGCGAAATTTACCGCAAATGCTGAATCATCGAGTTCAATTTCAATGAGTTGGATAGATATGTCAGATAATGAAAATAATTTCATTATAGAACGAAGTACAAGTAAAGATACCGGATACGAGATAATTGCAACCTTGGGACCAAATACTACTGAATATATTGACACGGATGGTCTCGCTCCTGAAACAACATACTACTACAGAATTTTTGCAAGAAATAACTCAGGTGATTCTTCATCCCCGGATATCATGAAGGCAACAACATTGGCAGAATCGGTTGATATACCTGTTAAGCCAACAGGTTTGGGTGCCTCTGCAATCTCAGCAAACAGAATAGATCTAACATGGGTAGACAAATCGGATAATGAAACAGGCTTTGATATTCAAAGAAGTACAAGCTCAGATTCAGGTTTTACAACCATTGGATCAGTAGCTGCCAATGTCGAAAGCTACAGTGATACCGATGGCTTGTCGGCTGAGACAACTTATTATTATCGTGTGAGTGCGAAAAAGGATGCACTTAACTCACCATTTTCTGATGTGGCAAGTGCTACCACATTGGCTGCAGCCGTTCCTCCTCCAAGCGAACCAACCAGTCTAATAGCTGTTTATGCATATATAAATTCAGTTACATTATCATGGTCAGATAATAGTGATAATGAAACAGGCTTCAAAGTGCAGAGGAGTACGACATCAGAAAGTGGTCCATTTACCACAATCAGCACACAGGCTGCAGACAGTGAAGGCTATACCGATACTACAGTCTCGGCTGGAACGACTTACTATTATCGAATTGCAGCATATAATGATGGTGGTAATTCATATACGAATGTAAAAACACTCACTACTGGTGATTCAGCACCTTCACTTTCAGGGCCAGCATCGGCCAATACAGCCTCTGATTTCACACTGTCCTGGAGTTATGGCTGGAGTTCAGGTGGTGGTTTGGTTAGCAGTGGTGACGGATTCCAGTTGCAGCGTTCTTCAACGTCTTCAAGCTCTGGGTTTAGTAATATTTATACCTCAGTAGGATACGGTGACAGATCGGCAAATAGCGAAGACATTGATAATAGGGCCTCTGCGGGTACCTATTATTATCGTGTTAGAGCAGTTTATGCGTCCTCTATAGTTTCTGCATGGAGTGATGTGGTTGCAGTAACAGTTGCCAGCTCTCAGGTAACCAACACCTACATTATAACTAATGATAACCTGGTCATGAAAAGTTCAACAAACAGCAGTATAGAGAATACTGCCTATGCTTCGGCTGAAAATGCGGTAGGTTGTAACTGGATATATAGTTTATTTACAGGTATTCAGGATTTTGTGTGTGCAATTAGTCTATTGTATTTTAATGTTGATGCAGATATCAGTGGCAAGACAATTATAAGTGCGACCCTAAAGATAAAACCTGAAATTCTGCCTGCAAGTTTTACTCAGTACAATGTGTGGGCAGTTTTTGAAAACTGGACAGCAGGTGTAACCTGGAATAGCATACCTCAGGTTTATAATGGTTCCAGGGTTCTGTTTAACCAACCGGTGACAGGGGTACTATACCAGGCAATCGATGTTACAAATATTGTTCAGAACTGGGCAAACGGGAACTATAATAATTATGGTTTCCTGCTAGAGGATAATAATGTTCTTTTTCCAAATGATACTCAGTTGAGGGCTACCACGTATTGTAGTAAAGAGGGTGTCCCTGGTTGTGTTAGTCCACCGCAATTAACGATTACGTATCAATAACTTTCTATAACAGGCCTGGTTTTATACCAGGCCTGTTTGAATTAATAAGTCTGAGTAAGATTATCTGAAATTAGGTATATATTGAGCAATGGCAGTCTTACGACACCAGCCAAATAACAGATTTCTTACTTTGTACCAGTACGTACCAAACAACACCACAAAAATACCAAAGGCCATAAAGACAAAGGCAATCAGACTTTGTACATCGGCAAACTGACCGCTGGCCAGTTGGGTGATGGCATAGATGGCGTAAACAGTACTGGAAATTAATAAAGCACGTCGATCTATAAACAATGCAATAAGGAAGAACAGTACAAAGAAGCTGATGATAAACAGGTTGCGGTTTACAGCTAGCAGGCTGCCCGGTTCTGCCATCACAAGGACAATCATGACACCATGGGCAATTAAAGGGGCGGCTAGCAGGTGTAGCCAGAAGGCGCTATCACTGAGGTAGTTCTGTCTTTGGGTGTCTCGGGCATCAAACCACATCGCCATGCTGAATACCATCAGGCCCATGAGTGACAGTAGATAGGGTTGCTGGATAATATCGATGCCAATGGTATAGATCAGCATGACAATGATACTGCCTGCGGTGGGTAATAAACTGAAGGGCATTTTGTAGCGTAGATAAAAGGCCAGTGATGTGGCGGTAATCAGGCCAAGGTTGTAAAAGCTTTTTTCCTGTCCAAGCTCAGTAAACAGGGCGTTCACAAAATAAATAATACAGATCAGGATGGCCATGCCGGGCAGGGAAAGTTTGCGAACCCGAACCAGCCATTCGGCGGCAAGAATAAATATGCCAATGGGGACGCCATAGTAATAGCCGCTTAAGCCTGTGAAGTTGAATGAGATGGCCACCAGTAGAATACCCAGGGTAATGAATACATCGCCAAAGCCACGGACAAAACGCAAATGCTCCTCACCGCTATGGTGTTGAGATGATTGCTGAGTGAGCGTTATCAGGGCATCCATTTGTTGCTGGTTGATAATGCCTTGTGCGACGGCCTGTTTAAGTTGTGATTTATTGATCATGTGGGTCCCGGTTTAACATTATGAATTCAGATCGCCCCAGTGAAGTTGGACGGCTGTGATGGCCGAGACAACGGCGGTTTCTGTGCGTAAGACCCTGGGGCCGAGTCGTATGCCAGTAAACCCCGCCTGACTGGCAGCCGTAATTTCTTCCTCACTCAGACCACCCTCTGGCCCAATATACAGGCTCAGGCTGGTCGTGGGCTTGGGAATATCCGTCAGTTTATTAGCAGAGCGTGGATCCAGTGTTAAGCGGGTTTCATCAGGCCGACTATCCAGCCAGAGCTGGTTGTCCTGTGCTGGATGGAGTGTTGGTAACTGGTTCCGACCACACTGCTCACAGGCACCAATGATAATACCCTGCCAGTGCTGGTGGCGTTTTTCTTTGCGTTTTTCGTCCAGCCTGACCATGCTATAGCGGGTAAACAGGGGGGTGATTTCAGTTACCCCCAGCTCTACGGCCTTCTGGATGGCATAGTCCATACGATCCCCCTTTGATATACCCAGGCCCAGGTGGACCTTTAAGGGGGATTCCGGATTTTCGGTCAGAATACCCTCAATTCTGGCGGTCACCACTCTCTTACTGACTGAGGTCAGTTTGGCTTCCCAGGCCTGGCCCAGACCATTAAAAACGGTAAAACCATCCCCCTCACGCAGACGCAATACCTGAATCAGGTGGCGGATAGCGTGTTCTGACAGCTCAATCTCTTCCCTTGTCTCAGGCTGGATGGATTGGTAGATGCGAGGGTTTCTCATAAAGGTGTATGTATCTGATCAGGAAGGGATCCTGCTATTAAACCATGATTTGTGCTGGAACCGCATTTTTCGCTTTCGGCCATGAGCAGAGCAATTTTATCTGAAAAAAAACCTTAATGCTCTAAAGTCCTAACCCCGCAAACCGAAAATACTAGATACGACACTATATAAAGACAGAATAATGCAGAAGAAAATCAAGGTCTCAAATCGGGAACTTAGCGTTGGCGAAGAGCTGGCCTGGTCTATCTATGATGATGATGGCAAGTTGTTGCTGAGTGAAGGCCAGGTCATACCTGACCATGAGAAGCTGGACTCCCTCAGTAAGCACGCCATTTTTCGTCTTATCGAGGTCAGTAATGAGGACCCCAACGAGACCAGCCCATTTTTTCGCTTAAATGAAATTGGTAAACAGCTTGATAAAGTTTTTGACCAGATTGAGTCCTCCGACCCGCAGGCACTGGAGAAAATTGAGCAACTGACTGCAGAGCTGGATACTCTGTGTCTTACCTCACCCAATGCCGTGCTGGCCGCAGTACATCTGCCACATACCATGAGTTCGAGCCTTGCCCATGCATTGCAGTGCGGTATCCTGGTTAATACCCTGTTTGCCAAACAGAACCTGCCGGATGAGGAACGACATCAGATAATGGCAGCAGCGTTGACGGCCAATATTGGGATGCGGGGTTTCTATGAGGCCATCCAGAAACAGGAAACCCCTTTGTCAGCAACGCAGCGCCGGACAATTGCACAGCATCCTCAGAAGAGCGCCAAGATGTTGCATGATATCGGGGTCAAGAATGCCACCTGGTTGAAAGTTATCCTGCAGCACCATGAGCTTAATGATGGGAGTGGCTACCCATCATCCTTGAATAAAAACCAGATCGTGGTGGGAGCTAAGGCTTTGGCTATTGCAGAGCGTTATAGCATGATGATATCCCGGCATAGCAAGCACGATCCTATTTCAATTGGTGATGCCTTAAAGATTTTCTTTATGGAGCAGGGTGATAAATATGAAAAGGCCCTCTGCATGCACCTGGTATTAGAGTTAACAATTTTCCCACCCGGCAGCTTTGTCGAACTGGCCAATGGTGATACCGCCATAGTTGTACGGCGAAACATGGAGCAAGCCGCCCATCCTGTGATCAAGAGCATTGCTGACCCACTTGGCCAGCTTTATGAAGAACCGATTGATCGAGATGTGACGGATAAGGAATTTGAAATTATGAAGCTGTGCAGGTTCTCACATGTTTCAGATATCGACCTGGATGGTGTTTGGGGTTACTCTTCATAAAAAAGCGCCATTTCTGGCGCTTTTATTTTCTGTCTTATAGACCCAGTTCCTTCCAGATTTCCAGTGTGGGGCCTGTCTGGTTCATGGTATAAAAATGTAATCCCGGAGCACCGATATCCAGCAGTTCATCACAGAGCTCGGCGGTGACATCAAGCCCAAAGGCGCGCAGGGAGGTAATATCATCACCAAAACCTTCCAGTCGCTTACGAATCCAGCGCGGTATTTCTGCACCACACATATCTGAAAAACGGGCTAGCTGTTTGTAATTGGTGATGGGCATAATGCCGGGCACGATAGGAATTTTAATACCCAGTGCCTCACAGTCTTCCACGAAGCGAACATAGGCGTCGATGTTGTAGAAGTACTGGGTCAGAGCACTGTCCGCACCCGCATCGACTTTACGTTTGAAGTTGGCTAAATCCGTTTCTGCATCTCGGGCCTGGGGATGAAACTCCGGATAGGCGGCCACTTCGATATGAAAGTGACTGCCAGTTTCGCTGCGAATAAATTCCACCAGCTCATTGGCATAGCGAAACTCACCGGTTTCCTGCATACCAGAGGGCATGTCACCCCTCAAGGCCACGATGCGTTTAATCCCGTTATCCTTATATTTATTCAATAACTCCCGGATACTTTCCTTTGTCGAGCCTATACAGGAAAGATGGGGTGCAGCATTACTCCCGGATTGCTGAATTTCGAGTACGGTATCAATAGTGCCTTGCTGGGTACTACCACCGGCACCAAAGGTGACAGAAAAATAGAGTGGGTTCAGTTTTGCCAGTTCATCCCTCACCTTGCGTAGCTTATCGGCCCCTTCCGGGGTCTTGGGGGGGAAAAACTCGAAACTGAAAGTCTGTTCGTAGTCTTGTTGTGATTCCATGTTGATTACCTATGCGTCTTATTTTCGGTATTTGAAAAATGGAAAGGCGCAAAGGTAAGAACCTTTACGCCTTTCATTACTGCATGTTGACGCTTAGTAGCGGTAATGCTCAGGCTTGTAAGGGCCTTCTACCGGTACACCGATGTAGTCAGCCTGTGTCTGACTCAGTGGTGTCAGGTGAGCACCAATCTTGCCAAGGTGCAAACGGGCGACTTTCTCGTCCAGGATTTTTGGCAGGATGTAGACCTTGTTCTCATACTGATCACCACGGGTGAAGAACTCGAGCTGAGCCATCACCTGGTTGGTGAAAGAGGCCGACATCACAAAGCTGGGATGGCCAGTGGCACAACCCAGGTTTACCAGACGCCCCTTGGCCAGCACGATGATTTTCTTGCCATCGGGGAAGGTCACGTGATCGACCTGAGGTTTGATTTCGTCCCACTCGTATTTTTCCAGGGAAGCGATATTGATCTCAGAATCGAAGTGGCCGATGTTACAGACGATGGCTTCGTCCTTCATGGCCGCCATGTGATCATGGTCGATAACATTGACGTTACCGGTAGTCGTCACGAAGATGTCACCCATCTTACAGGCATCGTTCATGTCCACTACGCGATAACCTTCCATCGCGGCCTGCAGGGCACAGATAGGATCGATTTCAGTGACCCATACGGTGGCGCCCATGCCGCGGAAGGCCTGGGCACAGCCCTTGCCCACATCGCCATAGCCAAGCACGACGCAGATCTTGCCGGCAATCATCACATCGGTGGCACGCTTGATGGAATCGATCAGCGATTCACGACAGCCATACAGATTGTCGAACTTGGATTTGGTGGCCGAGTCATTCACGTTCATGGCAGGGAACAGCAGTTCACCCTTGTTCTGCATTTCATACAGGCGGTGAACACCGGTGGTGGTCTCTTCAGTCACGCCCTTTACGCTTGCGGCGATCTTGCTCCATTTGTCACTGGATTTGTCGAGGCTGGCATTCAGCGTATCAACAATTACCTTCCACTCTTCGCTCTCACTGGCATTGGCATCCGGACGGCTGCCTTCTTTCTCGTGACGGGCACCGTGGTGTACCAGCAGCGTTGCATCGCCACCATCATCCAGGATCATGTTGGGCTGCTGGTCATCCGGCCAGGTCATGGCCTGCTCGGTACACCACCAGTACTCTTCCAGGGTTTCACCCTTCCAGGCGAATACAGGTACACCCGTGGCAGCAATTGCTGCAGCAGCATGATCCTGGGTAGAGAAGATGTTACAGGAGGCCCAGCGCACTTCCGCGCCCAGGGCGACCAGGGTTTCAATTAACACGGCGGTCTGGATAGTCATGTGTAGACTGCCCGAGATGCGTGCACCTTTAAGGGGTTGTTCTTTCCCATATTCTTCACGTAACGCCATCAGGCCAGGCATTTCTGTCTCGGCAATGAGGATCTCCTTGCGGCCCCAGTCGGCCAGGGAAATGTCAGCGACTTTGTAGTCAGTGAAGGAGGGGTTAGGAACAGCGTTCATAGTCGATTCTCCGTACTTTGAACGAGCGCCGTTGTTCCAAAAAGCCGTCTATTTCTGAGCCTGACAGAATTGAATCTGCTGCAGCGCCCCTCAGAAACACGGCGATGTGTAAATAGTTTTATTATATGAGTTTAATAAATTCTCGCCTTTCAGTAAAAATTTGAAAGGCGAGAAGGGTTAACAATCGTAAATTATGCAGCTGCTACAGTACCTGCTGCCTTGGCCAGGGCATCTGCCTTGTCAGTTTTCTCCCAGGAGAATTCAGACTCGGTACGACCAAAATGGCCATAAGCGGCTGTTGGTGCATAGATAGGACGTAGTAGGTCCAGCATTTGCACCAGGCCACCGGCGCGCAGGTCAAAGTGCTCACGTACCAGTTCGACAATCTTGCTGTCAGCAATTTTACCAGTACCAAAGGTCTGTATGCTGATAGAAGTCGGTTCTGCTACACCAATAGCGTAGGAGACCTGGATTTCACAGCGATCAGCAAGACCGGCAGCGACGATGTTCTTCGCTACATAACGACCGGCATAGGCGGCTGAGCGGTCAACCTTGGAAGGATCCTTTCCAGAGAAGGCACCACCACCGTGACGCGCCATACCACCATAGGTATCGACGATGATCTTACGACCAGTCAGGCCACAGTCGCCTACAGGACCACCGATAACGAAACGGCCAGTCGGGTTAATAAAGAACTTGGTGTCCTTAGTAATCCATTCTTTTGGCAGAGTTGGATTAATGATTTCATCCATCACGGCATCCTGAAGCGCTTTTAGTTCGATTTCAGGGTTGTGCTGTGTAGAAAGTACAACGGCATCAATGCCTACAGGTACATTATTTTCATACACAAAAGTGACCTGGCTTTTCGCGTCAGGACGCAACCAGGGCAGACTACCGTTCTTGCGCACTTCGGCCTGACGTTTCACCAGGCGGTGTGCATAAGTAATAGGAGCAGGCATTAGGACATCGGTTTCGTTACTGGCATAACCAAACATCAGGCCCTGGTCACCAGCGCCCTGTTCCTTGTCACTACCTTCATCAACACCCATGGCGATGTCGGCAGATTGCTTATCAAGGGAAACCAGTACGGCACAGGTTTCATAATCAAAACCCATTTCTGAGTTGTTGTAGCCGATATTTTTGACGGCTTCGCGTGCCACGCTGGAATAGTCGACATTGGCGGAGGTGGTAATTTCACCAGAAAGGATGATCATTCCGGTATTAATCATGGTTTCACAGGCCACGCGGGCACGTGGATCCTGAGTCAGGATGGCATCCAGTACGGAATCGGAAATTTGATCCGCGACCTTGTCTGGATGGCCTTCAGAAACGGACTCAGAGGTAAATAAGTGGCGATCTGTCATTGGGTTCCCTTGTCGTCTTGGTTTAATCTTGTTTATTTAATAGTAAATATTTAATTAATAGTAAAGTAGGGGGATTCTAGCCGGTTTTGTGTAAGTTCGCCATGTCACATTGTGAAACCGCGTTAACTTCATATGATTCAATATATCTCGTTATAATAATCGATTAAGTTTTCAATATTAATTACCCGTACAATATTTGGAGGTGTTTACATGGTCAGTCTTGAGACCCCTGTATGTGATTTTGGCCTGGCAGCTCCCGAGTTTAGCCTGCCTGGTGTGGATGGCAAGAGTTGGACACTTCAGGACTGTGCAGGTGAAAAAGGTCTGTTGGTCATGTTTATCTGTAACCACTGCCCTTACGTAAAAGCCGTTATTGAACGAATTGTCAGAGATACTCGCGAACTAAAAGATCATGGCATTAATAGTGTGGCGATCATGTCGAATGATCCCAGTCTTTATGAAGAAGACTCTTTCGATAATATGAAGTTTATTGCCGAGAAATATGATTTCCCTTTCCCATACCTATTAGATGAGACCCAGGAGGTGGCAAAGACCTTTGGGGCAGTCTGTACTCCAGACTTTTTTGGTTATAACGGCAAGCTGGAACTTCAGTATCGTGGCCGCCTGGATGCCAGTCGCAAGGAAACAGCTCCCGTAGATGTGCGACGTGATCTGTATGCATCCATGCTGGAAGTGGCAAAAACTGGCAAGGGGCCTGACGACCAGATCCCTAGTATGGGTTGTTCAATTAAGTGGAAGGAAACGGCGTAATGCCGTCAAATGTAATAAACGTGCCTTATCTTTTCAATAACTTGGCTTATCACTCAGTTATTTGATTCACACTTCGCCCTTGCCCCCGACAGGTAAAAAGTGGGAAAATCGCCCGCTCACTGTCCGGGGAGCGGATGGGGGCGGTCATGTCCCGCTTATTTTCAGAATATAAATGAACAAGCAAAAGGATTCAGATAGCCGGTATTTCTGGATCTAGGGTGTGTTTTTTGTTCGGCCTGGGAGCCGGTAACCACAAGGACACGAATTCAACACTTCGGCTTTACTGCCGTAGATAACGATTTGGGTTAACTGCCATGTCGACCACAATTGAAGATTTACCAAAAATGAAACAGGAGAGAGCTATGCCATCTCGCAAAGACTTAGCCAATGCCGTCCGTGCTCTGAGTATGGATGCCGTACAGAAAGCCAATTCCGGTCATCCCGGTGCCCCCATGGGTATGGCGGATATCGCCGAAGTGCTGTGGAACGACCACATGACCCACAACCCAGGGAACCCAGGCTGGGCCAACCGTGACCGTTTTATTCTGTCCAACGGCCATGGTTCTATGTTGATCTATTCCCTGCTGCACCTGACGGGCTACGATCTGTCTATCGACGATCTGAAACAGTTCCGTCAACTGCACTCAAAAACCCCAGGCCATCCTGAATACGGTTATGCACCCGGTGTTGAAACCACCACGGGTCCACTGGGTCAGGGTATTACTAATGCCGTGGGTATGGCGATTGCTGAGAAGGCATTAGCCGGTCAGTTTAACCAGAAGGGTCACGACATTGTTGACCACAACACTTACGTGTTCCTGGGTGACGGCTGTTTGATGGAAGGTATTTCTCACGAAGCCTGCTCACTGGCCGGTACTTTAGGCCTGGGCAAGCTGATTGCTTTCTGGGATGACAACGGTATTTCTATCGATGGTCACGTTGAAGGCTGGTTTACTGATAATACGCCCGGTCGTTTCGAATCTTACGGCTGGCACGTGATTGCCAATGTCGATGGTCACGACCCTGCGGCAATTGAAAAAGCCGTTGCTGCCGCCAAGGCAATGACTGACAAGCCGACCCTGATTTGCTGTAAGACTACTATCGGTTTCGGTTCACCCAACAAGGCCGGTTCTCACGCCTGTCACGGTGCGCCACTGGGTGAAGAAGAAATCAACCTGACCAAGGCTGCCCTGGGTTGGGATCACGGTCCATTTGAAGTCCCAGGTGATGTTTACAAGGGTTGGGACGCCAAAGATAAAGGCGCCGCCGCTGAACAGGCCTGGAACGACAAGTTCGCCGCCTATAAAGCTGAGTTCCCAGAATTGGCCGCAGAATTCGAACGTCGTATGAACGGCGACCTGCCTGCCGACTGGGCCAAAAAGTCTGCTGACTACATCGCTAGCGTGAATGCCGAAGCCAAGAGCCCGGCTACACGTCAGGCGTCACTGGCCTGTATCGAAAACTATTCACCGGCAGTGCCTGAACTGTTCGGTGGTTCGGCTGACCTGGGTTGTTCTAACCTGACCGAGTGGTCTGGTTACAAGCCAATGGATGCCAATGAAGTAGCTAACTATGTTCGTTACGGTGTCCGTGAATTCGGTATGTCGGCCATCATGAACGGTATCGCCCTGCACGGCGGTCTGATTCCTTTCGGCGCTACATTCTTAATGTTCTCTGAATACGCCCGTAACGCCCTGCGTATGGCGGCCCTGATGAAGGTTCGCAGTATTTTCGTTTACACACATGACTCTATTGGTCTGGGTGAAGACGGTCCTACGCATCAGCCTGTCGAACAGATTCCTACCATGCGTATGATTCCTAACATGGCACTGTGGCGTCCTTGTGATGCCGTTGAAGCTGCAACTGCATGGGCAAAAGCGATCGAGCGTAAAGCAGGTCCTACTTGCTTGATCTTCTCGCGTCAGAGTCTGCCACACCAGACACGGTCTGATGCACAGGTCGCCGATATCGCTAAGGGCGGTTACATCCTGAAGGATTGTGACGGTACACCTGATGCTGTGATTATCGCGACAGGTTCTGAAGTTCAACTTGCAATGGGTGCAGCAGAATCATTAAGCGGTAAAAACATTCGTGTTGTCTCTATGCCTTCTGTTGATGCGTTTGAAGCACAGGATGATGCCTATCAAACTGCGGTACTTGGCGAAGGTGTTGCGACTGTTGCAGTTGAAGCAGCTGTTACCACTGGCTGGTACAAGTACGCCGATGTGGTTGTGGGTATTGACCGCTTTGGTGAGTCTGCACCAGATAAAGTTCTGTTTAAAGAATTTGGCTTCACTGTTGAAAACGTCGTGCAAGCTGTTGAAAGCGTTTTATAAGTTTATTTTTAGAAATATATCGGGAGAGAGAAATAATGGCTATTAAAGTTGGTATTAATGGTTTCGGTCGTATTGGCCGTATGGTGTTCCGCGCTGTTTATAACGAATTCAAAGATATCGAAATCGTTGGCATTAACGACCTGCTCGACGCAGACTACTTGGCCTACATGCTGAAGTATGACTCAGTACACGGTCGTTTCGGTGGTACTGTAGAAGGTGGTGACGGTTGCATGATCGTAGATGGCAAGAAAATCCGTCTGACTGCAGAACGTGATCCTGCTGAACTGAAATGGGGTGACGTAAAAGCTGACATCGTTATCGATTGTACTGGTTTCTTCCTGACTGAAGAAAGCTGCCAGAAGCACATCGATGCCGGTGCAGGCAAGGTTGTTCAGTCTGCTCCTTCTAAAGACGGCACGCCAATGTTCGTATACGGTGTTAACCACGAAACTTATGCTGGTCAGAAAATCGTTTCTGCTGCTTCCTGTACCACTAACTGCCTGGCGCCAATGGCCAAAGTTATTAATGACAAGTGGGGCATCAAGCGTGGTCTGATGACAACTGTTCACGCAGCTACTGCTACACAGAAGACTGTTGACGGTCCTTCTCAGAAAGACTGGCGCGGTGGTCGTGGTATTCTGGAAAACATCATTCCATCTTCAACAGGTGCCGCTAAGGCCGTGGGTGTTGTACTTCCAGAACTGAATGGCAAGCTGACAGGTATGGCTTTCCGTGTACCAACTTCTGACGTTTCAGTTGTTGACCTGACTGTCGAGCTGGAAAAAGAAGCTTCCTATGCAGACATCTGTGCCGCTATGAAGCACGCTTCTGAGAATGGTGATATCTCCAAGACTCTGGGTTACACCGATGAGAAGGTTGTTTCTACTGACTTCCGTGGCGTTGGTTACTCTTCAATCTTTGATGCAGAAGCCGGTATTGCTCTGGATGGCACTTTCGTCAAGCTGGTTAGCTGGTACGACAACGAATACGGTTACACCTGTAACATGATGAGATTCGTACAGCACGTTGCTGCCAACTAAGCGAATCTTTTGCCCGCTGGCGGCGTTGCGGCCAGGATTTTGAAATACTCATGTGCGAATGCACACTCCGTTTTCAAAACCTGTCCGCGCCTTGCCAGCGAACAAAATCTTTCGCTTAGTTGCGAGGTTTAAATAGGGTGGGTGTTAGCCCACCCTGATTTACTAAAAAATCATTCGCCAAGCCACCTTAGGGTTTGGCCAATCGTTTTTGAAATATCTAACTCAGGAGAGTTTTAAGTATGTCTTTTATTAAACTGACTGATCTGGATCTGGCTGGTAAGAAAGTTCTTATCCGTGCTGATCTGAATGTACCTGTTAAAGATGGTAAGGTAACTTCTGATGCGCGCATCAGTGCCTCTATGCCAACCATCGAGCATTGCATGAAGGCTGGTGCCTCTGTGATGGTTATGTCTCACCGTGGTCGTCCTGAAGAGGGTAAGGTGGATGATGAGAACTCCATGGCCCCGATTGCCGCTGATATGTCAGCTAAGCTGGGGACAGATGTGCGTCTTATCAAAGACTACCTCGATGGTGGTTTCGACGTGGCTGCTGGTGAATGTGTTCTGCTCGAAAACGTGCGTTTCAACGCCGGTGAAAAGAAAGACAACGAAGACCTGGCCAAGAAATACGCTGCCCTGTGTGACGTATTTGTAATGGATGCCTTCGGTACGGCTCACCGCGCCCAGGCCTCTACGCACGGCGCCGGTAAGTTTGCCCCTGTCGCTTGTGCTGGCCTGCTGTTAGCCGATGAGCTGGATAACCTGGCAAAAGCCCTGGCTAACCCAGCCCGTCCAATGGTCGCCATTGTTGGTGGTTCAAAAGTTTCTACCAAACTGACGGTTCTCGAAGCCCTGTCTGAGAAAGTTGACCAGATGGTAGTTGGTGGTGGTATCGCCAATACCTTCCTCAAGGCCATGGGTAACAATGTTGGTAAATCATTGTGTGAAGATGATCTGGTGGATACTGCTAAGGCGCTGGTTGAAAAAATGAAAGGCCGTGGTGCCAACATTCCTATCGCCGTTGATGTAGTATGCGGTAAGGAATTCAGCGAAACCGCTGAAGCCACTCTGAAAGATGCCGGTGATGTGGCTGACGATGATATGATTTTCGACATTGGTCCAAAATCTGCCCAGGAACTGGCTGATATCATTTCTAAAGCTGGCACTATCGTCTGGAATGGCCCTGTTGGCGTATTCGAGTTTGATCAGTTCGGTGAAGGCACCAAGACCGTTTCTATGGCCATTGCCAATGCCAAGGGCTTCAGCCTGGCCGGTGGTGGTGACACGATTGCCGCAATCCAGAAATACGACATCTATGACAAGGTGAGCTATATCTCGACTGCCGGTGGTGCGTTCCTGGAATACCTGGAAGGCAAGACCCTGCCTGCCGTCGCTATGCTGGAAGAGTGTGCCAAGAAAGCAACTACTACAGCCTAAAACTATAACCGGGTCACCGCATTGGGCGGTGATCCGGATTACTATAAGAAATATATGCTAAGAAGAACTAAGATCGTCGCGACTCTCGGCCCTGCGACTGACGACCCCAAGATGCTGGATAAAATCATCGAAGCGGGTGTTGACGTTGTGCGGGTCAATTTCTCTCACGGAACCCCAGAAGAACACATTGAACGTGCCGAACGTGTGCGAAATCGCGCTCGGGCCCATGGTCGCCAGATTGGCGTATTGTGTGATTTGCAGGGTCCCAAAATCAGAATTGAAAAATTCAAGAATGACAAGGTCCTACTTGAAGAAGGTGCGACCTTTACGCTGGATACCCAACTGGGTGCCGAGGAAGGTAATCAGGATCGGGTTGGCGTGGCCTATAAGCAATTACCCCAGGATGTAAAACGGGGTGACACCATGTTGCTGGATGATGGCCGTATCGTATTGTGGGTCAACGAGGTCAAAGAAACCGAAGTGGTCTGCCGAGTGGTGTCTGGTGGTGAGTTATCCAATCGCAAGGGCATCAATAAGCAGGGCGGTGGTCTGTCAGCGCCAGCCCTGACCGATAAAGACCGCCAGGACATCAAGACGGCTGCAGCCATGCAGGCTGATTATATTGCGGTTTCCTTCGTGCGTTCTGCCGAGGATGTGAATGAGGCTCGTCGCCTGCTGGAAGAGGCTGGTGGTTATGGTGACATTGTCTCCAAGATTGAACGGGCTGAATCTCTTGATGTGGTTGAGGAAATAATCGAAGCCTCCGACGTGATTATGATCGCCCGTGGTGACCTGGGTGTGGAAATCGGTGATGCCAGCCTGCCACCGGTACAGAAGCACCTCATACAACTTGGTCGCCGGATGAACAAAGTGGTTATCACTGCGACCCAGATGATGGAATCCATGATTCACAGTCATATCCCAACCCGTGCCGAGGTCTTCGATGTGGCCAACGCTGTGCTGGACGGGACAGACGCCGTGATGTTGTCGGCTGAAACGGCCAGTGGTAAATACCCTGAAAAAGCCATCGCTGCAATGGACCGAATTTGTCGCGAGGCAGAAAAACAGCGTATTACCACTCACTCAGATCACCGTATCAATACCGTATTTGGCCGTATTGATGAGGCCATCGCCATGGCCACCATGTACACGGCCAACCACCTGGGGGTGAAGGCCATTGCTGCCCTGACCGAGTCCGGTTCTACCTCCCTGTGGATGTCCCGAATCAGCTCCGGAATCCCCATCTACGCCTTGACGAGCCACGTCCAGACGCGTAGAAAGGTGACTCTTTACCGCGGGGTCTACCCCGTCAGTTTTGAGCCGACCAGCAAGGAACCCAACGAGGTTAACCGAGAGGCGGTGGATGAACTGTTACGTCGCGGTACCGTCAGAGACGGTGATACTGTCATCCTGACCAAGGGCGACATGATGGGCGAGATGGGTGGCACCAATGCCATGAAGATCGTCCGTGTCGGCGAGATGAAAGGCTGATACGATTTTGTTTTAACTAAGTGTTTATTTATAAATAGATTAATCAATACTCAAGGAGGTCCCAAATGGCCCTGATAACCTTACGTCAACTGCTGGATTATGCTGCGGATAACAGCTTCGGCATGCCTGCTTTCAACGTCAATAATATGGAACAAGTCCACGCCATCATGCAGGCGGCGGATGCTACTGACAGCCCCGTGATCATGCAGGGTTCTGCTGGTGCACGTTCCTATGCTGGCGAGCCCTTCCTGCGTCACCTGATTCTTGCTGCTCAGGAAATGTACCCACATATTCCTATCTGCATGCATCAGGACCACGGTTCTGCACCAGGCGTTTGCCTGCGTTCCATCCAGTCTGGTTTTACATCAGTCATGATGGACGGTTCCCTGATGGAAGACATGAAGACTCCTTCTTCTTTCGAATACAACGTTAATGTCACTAAGACTGTTGTCGATATGGCCCACTCTGGTGGTGTTTCAGTTGAAGGTGAACTGGGTTGTCTGGGTTCTCTGGAAACCGGCGAAATGGGTGAAGAAGACGGCCACGGCGCTGAAGGCAAACTGGACATGGACATGCTCCTGACTGGTGTTGAAGAAGCCGCTGACTTCGTTGCTCAAACTGGTGTTGATGCCCTGGCGATTGCCATCGGTACTTCACACGGTGCTTACAAATTCACTAAAGAGCCAACTGGTGACATCCTGCGTATTGACCGCATCAAGGAAATCAATGCTCGCATTCCTAACACTCACCTGGTTATGCACGGTTCTTCTTCTGTACCTCAGGACTGGCTGGAAATCATCAATAACTACGGTGGTGACATGGGTCAGACCTACGGTGTACCTGTTGATGAAATCGTTGAAGGCATTAAAAACGGTGTGCGCAAGGTCAATATCGATACTGACCTGCGTATGGCCTCTACCGGTGCCATCCGTAAGCACATGGCTGACAATGCTTCTAACTTCGACCCACGTAAATTCCTCAAAGAATCTACCAAGGGCATGATGGAAATCTGTAAGGCGCGTTACGAAGCCTTCGGTTGTGCCGGTCATGCCAGTAAGATCAAGCCGATCAATCTGGATGATATGGTAACGCGTTACGCTTCTGGCGAACTTGATCAGAAGGTTACCAAAGCAGCCTAAGTTACAATTTGTAACAACCATATAAAAGGCGGGTTTATACCCGCCTTTTTTATTGGTTTTATTACTTAATTTTTAAATATCTTATAATGTTTCCGGTTAATTGTGATTAAAGTCACGTTTTGCCCAGACGATACATTGATTAGTGATGGTGTTTTTCATCAGCTGATTAATATGAGGCAGGGCGTATGTTTAAAACTGGAGTTTTTAGCAACCACAGGGCACAAAAATATCAGATATTTTGTTTGATGCTCCTGTCTATTACTTTCCTGTTCCTCATTTCCGCCAAACGGGCCAGTGCAATTAGTCCTGATATGAATACACAGGCGAGCTATCAAAGTGATCTTTCAGAAATAGGTACTCAACAACATTCTGATTTATTACAGCTGGTCAACGGTCTTCGTGCTTTTAGCAAGGAAGATTATGAACAGGCCAACCAGTTACTTGCACCGCTCGCCAATAAGGGAGTTAGTGAGGCCCAGTTCTATATGGGAATGATGTCAGATGCTGGCCTGGGCACCAAGCAGGATATTGAACAGGCTTATCTCTGGTATCAGGCTGCTGCCCGTGGGGGACACCCAAATGCACAGCATAACCTGGCAGTGGCCTATGCACAGGGTGAGGGGGTCGCTGTCGACCCGGACAAAGCCGTGTTCTGGTGGAAAAAAGCCGCCGATCAGGGTAATGCTGATGCCCAATACAACCTGGGCATAGTGTATGCAATTGGGAAGCTGGGTGTTGAAAAGGATTTAAAAACAGCCGTAAAATGGTGGCGCAAGGCGGCTCAGAGTGGTGATGGCATGGCCCAATATAACTTAGGTATTCTCTATGCCAATGGCCGTGGTGCGGAAAAGAGTTATTGTGAGGCCACCCGCTGGTGGGAAAAGTCGGTTGCCAACGGTGTTGCCCAGGCTGGTGTGGCCCTGGAAGTCCTTAAGCAGCGCCAGGATTATCAACGCTGCTGGTAATACAAAATAAATCGCCTATTATAATAAGTATCTTTAGCCATTGGCGTTGTTAGGTATTAGTGGAGGAATCATGAAATACCTTTCGTTTATTCTATGCAGTTTCCTGCTGGTCGAGCTGGCCCTGGCCGTGCCAAACGAGTTTCCAGGTAGGAAGCTCTATCTTGCTGTTCCCTATATCGAATTACAGGATCTATATAATAAGAGAAAAAATGTAGTATTTGTTGATGTGCGCTCCGGCTATGAATTTCAGACCCTGCGCATCAAGGGTGCGATCAATATTCCTCTTGCCAGCCCTGACTTCACCACCCGAATGAAACAGCTTCGTGGCAAGCATGCTTCCAAACCTATAGTGGTGTATTGTAACGGTAAAACCTGCATGAAGTCCTACAAGGCTGTTAGCAAGTGTCGACTGCACGGTATCAGCAATGTTATCGCTTATGATGCCGGTATCATGGATTGGGCGAAACGCTACCCAGCTGAGGCCGTGCTGTTAGGAAAGACTCCGATTAATCCTGCCAACCTGATAAAAAAATCCCGCTTCAAAAATCACCTATTAGCACCGGAACGTTTTGAAGAGCGTGTTGCAACCAGCAATGCGTTGGTGCTGGATGTACGTGATCCATTCCAACGTGAAGGCATAAGTATTTTTGTCGGCAAAGAACAACGTGCACCTCTGGATAATAAACAGCTCATAGATAAGTACCTGGAAAAAGCCAGAAAGGAAAATCGAACTCTGCTAGTGTATGATGCTGCAGGTAAGCAGGTGCGTTGGTTGATGTATCATATCGAGGAAAAAGGTGTTAAGTCATATTACTTCATGAATGGCGGTGCCCACGCGTACTATAAGAATCTACGTCAACAGTTTGTTCGTTAATCAATTCAATTTATTTATCCAGATCATTGCCCGTCCTTATCATATCTGTTATTCATAACAGACGTTTTTCATAATTCTCACCCGAGGCAATTATGCATCGCTTTTGTAATTTTGGCTTATTATTAAAGGCCCATATTATACTATTGGTTTTTATTTTGATTATCAGCAATAGTGTTTTTGCAGCAAATGATAATTCTGATCGGGCAAAAATAATTCTACGACAGATCGATGACCTATGGCGTGGTGAGTCTTCTTATGGTCGTTTTACCATGAGGGTAAAGACACAACACTATACCCGTACTCTACAAATGGAGGGCTGGTCTAAAGGGACAGAAAAGACCCTGATGCGTATTTTAAAACCCCTTAAGGAGAAGGGGACAGCAACACTCAAATCTAACGATACTATATATAGTTACCTGCCTAAGACAGACCGTACTATCCGCCTTACCTCAGGCATGATGATGGGGTCATGGATGGGTAGCCATTTTACCAATGATGATCTGGTTAAAGAGTCCCGCATGGAAGAGGACTATGTGCCTCGCATTTCTTTTGAAGGGAAAAGGGATGGTAAGCAGGTCATTCTCTTTGAACTGAAGCCAAAACCCGATGCAGCTGTGGTGTGGGGCAAAATGGAATTGATGGTAACCTTGCCAGATTATTTACCAGTTTATGAGAAATTCTATGATGAAGATCAGAATCTGGCCCGGACTATTGTATTTGAAAAAATCAAAACCCTTTCAGGGAAACTGAGACCCTCGGTAATGCGTCTTACACCAGCTGATAAACCCGATGAATATACCGTTTTTATCTATGAAAAATTACAGCTCAATATTCCTGTTAAGGACAGTCTATTTTCACTATCTAATCTGAAGCGCTATTAGTCATGAACCTCATTGCCCTGGCTGCCAGAAATGTAAATCGAAACCGACATCGATCTCTGGTAACAATCGGTGCCATGACATTTGCCGGAATGATCATGATTTTGTATGCCTCCCTCATGGAGGGTCTTTTTCTTTCTACAGAACGTAATGCCCTGGCCATGAATATTGGTGAGTTGCAGATTCATGTCAAAGGTTATCGAGACGATCCTGACCTATATACAAAGATAGAGGGGAGCGAGAAAATTATTAGCAAACTTGCAGCGAATGGTATGACGGCCAGTCCTCGTCTGTTTGGTTTTGCCCTTGCCGCAGCGGGTATTAGTTCGGCTGGTGTGCAATTGCGCGGTATAAATCTGGAACTGGAGTCTAAAGTTACTCGTATCCATGAGCATGTATATAAAGGTGAGTGGCTTAACCGGGTTGATATGAAAGGTGTTGTTTTAGGTCGAAAACTAGCTCGTACACTATCGGTCAATGTGGGTGATGAGCTAGTGATTGTGGGGCAGGCAGCAGACGGTTCTATGGCCAATGATCTGTTTCAGGTGAAGGGAATACTAAAAGGCGTCGGTGAAGAGATCGATCGGGGCGGTTTTTATATGCTGGATACCAGTTTCCGTGAACTGATGGGGCTGACAAATGGTATACATGAGATCGTCATTGTACGGGATGATAAAACAGTTGAGATCGAACAAGTCACTGATAAGCTTTCAGCCATATTCCCCCATTATGAAGTCTTGAACTGGCGTAAACTGCAACCCCTGATTGCTGAAATTCTGGATCTGTCAGATATCAATATCTATATTATGCTGTTCATTACCTATATCGCCGTTGCCATGGTGGTATTGAATGCCATGTTAATGAGTGTGTTTGAACGTATACGTGAATTTGGGGTGATGCGTGCTATTGGTGTGGGACCCTGGCAATTGTTCAGCCTGATCTATACAGAGACATTAATACAGGTTTGTATTGCAGTGGTACTCGCATTCATATTTGGATTACCGCTGGCCTGGTATTTCCAGTTAAATGGAATTGACCTGACACAATTCATTAGTGGAATGAGTTTTGGTGGCATTGCCTTTGATCCAATCTGGCGGGCTGAGTTAACACAACGTTCAGTGATGGCGCCGCTGGTAACCCTGGTTTTGATTGCCCTGGTGGCTGTGTTATACCCAGCCATCAAGGCGGCCGTTATTCAGCCTGTTAAGGCGATTCATTATCGGTAACATGACATGAAACTGATCAGCCTGGCATGGCGAAATGTATGGCGCAGAAAGCGCAGGACACTGATTACGGCCAGTTCGATTGGTTTTGGTGTGTTGTTGTCGGCCACCTTTACCGGTATGGCCCTGTATATGTATGGCAACATGATTGATGCCAGTGCCTCGACAGGCTTTGGTCATATAACGATTTCTGCCGTCGGATATAATAAAACACCGACTCTAGACAAAAGAATATCCACAACGGATGAACTCAGGGAGAAGTTAATTCGTGAGCAGGGAGTGGCCGATGCCATGGTGCGCATAATGGGGCAGGCCATGTTTGCCAGCGCGGTCAAGAGTGTGGGTGGCATGTTTCTAGCTATCGACCCATCTCAGGAAACAGAAAAATACAATTTACTGATACGCTTGATCAAGCAGGGAAATGTTTTTACTGATAAAGACGGAACAGGTGTGGTTGTTGGTAATAAGCTTGCCGAAAAGTTGAACCTGAAATTGGGTAAAAAACTGGTATATACCACGACCGATGTAAATGGTGAAATTGTCAGTGAAATAGCCAGGGTCAGTGGTGTCTTTTCGACAGGCGTGGCTGAAATTGATGGTGGCCTGGTTTTGCTGCCTATTGATAGAGTCAGAAACGTTCTGGGTTACGAGAAAGATGAGGCAACGTTATTGGCAGTGATGCTGGATAACCAACGTAAGGCGGATGATATACGTCATCGCCTGAGCGAGAAACTGGACTTAAAGCGCCAGGAGGCACTGACCTGGCGTGATACCCAGGCCGATCTGGCGGGAATGATTACTATCGATGGTGCATCAAATTACATTAGCCAATTATTGGTGGCACTGCTTATTTCTGCTGGGGTGTTAAATACTTTGTTGATGAGTGTACTGGAACGCACGCGTGAATTTGGCGTCATGATGGCGCTGGGTATGTCGGCCAGGCAGTTGTTCAAACTGGTACTGTTCGAATCTGTTTGGCTGGCTTTGATAGGTCTGGTGGTGGGCGTTATGATTACCTCTCCCTGGTACTGGTATCTCGATGTCTATGGGCTGGATTTTAGTGCCATGTTGAGCGGAGAAGATTACAGCGTCGCGGGAGTGTTGGTTGATCCTATTGTGCGGGTAAAGCTTTATATTGAAACGGTAGTGATTATATTGTCCGTTGTATTTACTCTTGCAATTCTATCGGGGGTATATCCCGCGTGGCGGGCAGGACGGATTCCACCTATTGAGAGTTTAAGGAATATATAGGTTTTAGTGATTATGGCTGGTGAAGTGCATACAAACAATCCTGCGATTAAAGACATTGTACGTCTGGAATCGGTGAGCAAGGTTTATCAACAGGGTCAACTGGAAGTGCGTGCCGTGGATAATGTTTCACTTGAGATCGACACAGGTGACTTTTGTGCTCTTTGTGGGCCGTCTGGCTCAGGCAAAACAACGGTTTTGAATATGATCGGTGGACTTGATGTGCCTAGTAGTGGCCAGGTATGGCTGGAAAATCACAATCTGGCGAGATTAAGTCGATCTGAGCTGGCAAGTATTCGCCGGGACCGTATTGGCTTTGTGTTTCAGGCCTACAATCTTATACCTGTCATGACAGCTTATGAAAATGCGGAATTTGTTCTGAGGTTACAGGGGGTACCTGAATCAGAGTGTCATGAACAGGTCATGATGATTCTGGATGAAGTTGGCTTGAAAGGTATGGAACATCGGCGCCCGGATGAAATGTCAGGTGGTCAGCAGCAGCGTGTGGCCATAGCCAGAGCAATTGTGACTCGACCAGCAATAGTATTGGCCGATGAGCCAACCGCTAATGTGGATTCAGCCACTGCCGATGCCCTTCTGGATCTCATGCAAAAACTTAATCAGGAAGATGGAGTCAGCTTTCTTTTTTCAACTCATGACCAGCGTGTCATGGACAGGGCCAGGCGGCTTATTCGTTTACGTGATGGCCGTATTGAGAGTGATGAGGCCAGAAGGTGAAAGATGTTTTTATAGCATGCCTTGGTTTCTTTGCATGTTTTGTACCGGTAGCGGAAGCATTTTATAACTGGGAAGATTCAACAAGCGACGGTAATGCCAGCTTATTACTGCGCGGTTTTACTGTCACAACTAAATATGAAGAAGATTCTGCTGTCGATGAAAAAGAAAATAATGCAGCGGGTGGACTGGCGCGTCTGATATTTGACTCAAAAAATACTTCAGGCCTTGCGTGGGAATTTAATACTTATCAAACCTGGATTGATAAGTCATTGGTCTCACTTCAACAGGGAATAACTACTTCGTTTGGTGTAGAGCGAAGTGGGTTACTTGAATGGAGTCAGAGTGATACAGAATATGCCCATCTGGCTATTGATCGTATGAATATTAGATGGTCTGGTGATAGTTTTAACTTCATTACGGGCAGACAGGCGATTAATCTGGCAACAACATTTTTTTTCAGTCCTAATGATTTTTTCGCGCCATTTGCGGCACAAACATTTTATCGGGTATATAAACCTGGAGTTGATGCTATTCGAGCTGGGTGGTCATTGGGTGAACTGACTTCGTTAGAAATAATTGGTGTAGCAGGTTATCAGCCGGATCCTGACGCTAAAACTGGCTGGAGTGATGATCCTGACTCATCCCGAGATTCATGGTTGGTTCGTTATGTTACAAACCTGACTGGTTTTGAATGGGCCTTACTGATGGGGAAAGTCAGGCGACAGGAAATTCAGGGCGCTTCGGTCAGTGGAGAGTTATTTGACTGGTTGGGAGTCAGAATGGAGGGGCATGTCGCTGAAGAGCTGGATGGAGAGCCAGTGACCAGGTCATTCTACACTATTGGATTTGAGCATCGCTGGAATAATAGTCTAATGATGCAGTTTGAACAGTATTATCATGGGGCAGGGGCAACAGAATTTATGGCTTATAATGGTTTAACGAGTTATCCCGCAAGACGTTATCAGGCATTTGGTCTGAGTTATGAGTTTACACCACTATGGACAGGCCAGTTTAGTCTCATCTATAACCAGATTGATCACTCCCTTTTATCAAACTTTAACTTTTTACACTCATATTCTGATGAAACAGAAATTTCACTTGGCTTAAGTCTTCCTGAAGGAAATAGGCAGGAGGGGGGAAAGAATTCTACTCAATATGGAGTCTACCCAAAATTACTAAATTTGGAGATAAGAACATATTTTTGAGTCATTGATGTAAATCAATATTGGTTTTATAAGTAATGTATTTCCAGTATGGTCATTTATTAACCAAATATATTGAAATATGTTACAGCTTAATTCGAATATTCTAATCTTTCTATTCACAAAACTGTGTCACAATTCACTCGTGTTTTGTGAGCTGGCTGTGGTATATTTTTCACAACAGTTATCAATTGATACTTGTTTTAATCAAAGATAATAATATAAGGGGAGAGGCCAGATGTCTGAAATGAGCCTGGATAATATACGCATCACCGCTGATAGTTGTAATGTAGATTTTAAGCAGGCGCGACGTTTGGCTGAAGAAGTCATTCTCGGAATGGTTCGCTCCCCTCGCCTGATTAGCTGGATTGATAGAAAACGCGGCGAGATTAAAACGAGTAATGGCAAAGATACCAGTGGCATCCAGGTCGATATCAATAATAGTGATTACAGTTTCATTTTTACTGAAACTGACTGAAAAGCCCCGATGTTTCTCTAGCGTAGATTTCCTACAATATCGCTGCCAATAATTATTTCAAAATCAATTCCTCCTGAAAGAGCAGACATCAGACGTAAGTCCTGGTTTCCTGGGATTTTCAGAGCAAGTCTCAGTGCCTGTTTTGAATTACGTTTCAGGTAACGAATTTCAGTATTATGACGTCGAGCGATATTCTTAATTGATTTTACACCATAACCATTTTCTTTTAAGAAGCTTACAACACGTTCAGCAGTTGCACTGGATCCTGTACCATTTTTAATTATTACCATGTATTTGTAAGTTGTGGATTCGACTGGTGCTATCGGTTTTGATATTTTTACCGGCGGTTTTTTCTTGAAAGCAGGTTTTTTTATGGGTGTCGAATCAGGAACAGGTATACTTGTTTGAGTCTGAGGTGCTGTTTTGGCCTGTGTTTGAACAGGTCTAGATTTTATCTGGTGATGCTTATCGCTGAACAGATAATTTAATCCAAAATACAAACTTTTCGCAGGCTCTGATCTATCTTCAGGTATACCAAATGCCGAGCCAAAATCAAAAGAAAGGGTATTATTTGGTTTATATTGAAAACTAAAGGCATAAACCTGGTTTCGATCAAAATCTCGGTTTTCAGATTTTTCCTGTAGCAATTCTAAGCCAAAGATAAATTTTTCTGAAATATTAAACTCTAGTCCCATGTAGGCGTACTGTTTTTCAACACTATAATATACAACATCAGGGTCATAATATTTTGCATCGCTTGTTGATGAACCCAATGTTAAATGATAGTTAACATCTGTTGTGTAAACGCTAAAATTTAGTTCTGCACCATCTTCTGTTTCCCCGGTTCCAATCTTATCCGCTTTGTCAGCAGGTGACGCAGTTTTAAATGCGGAAAATGATAATGCATAATCATCTTGTTTGTTGTCACCTAATAGTTGGTATTTAAATATACCCTTGTGGCTTTTGATTCCAGAGGTGCCATGTTGATCATTTGAAATCCAGGTTGTTTGATAGCCCAGTTCCAGTGAGTCAAACAATCCGTAGTTAATGCCAATGTTATTAAAGGTATCTGTATCACCCAGGTTAGTATCCAGAATTACGTAAGAGTCGATACCAAGTTGGTCATAAACTACAATATCACCATTATTTAGCGTATCGGCTGTTCTCATCCATGTCATCCCAGTTCCGCCAGGTCTTGATGAAGTTGCTGCATAAGAGTTAATTGAAAGGCACGTGAACAGCAGGCAAGCAAAGAGTTGAAATCTATTTGTGGTGAATAGATTATGAAAAATCATATTTGATATCCTTATCGTATTAATAAATACAGCTTGCATATTGTATATTTTTACTAACCCTGAGATTGCTTTTAGCTGAATCTATTCAGCCAGGTCACATTATACCCTTACATTTATTTATGGCAATGAACCATTGCCGGGCTGATGATTATCATTATCTGGTTGGAAGAGTTATCTAAATCCATGAATTTGTGGGCTGGTTAAAATTTGAACAATTTAGTTTTTGTAGGCCATAGCAACGGTATAGTTCTTTCCCTGTTTGCATTTTTTATAGTTAGAAAAAATATCCATAAAATTGCGCTTCATGTAGATTCGTAAGCCATTTATTGTAACAACATAAAATCGACCGCCAGGTTTGAGTTGATGCCAGCCATCATGTAAAAACAGGCTGAGCATTTCATTGCCGACCTTGGCCGGAATATTTGAGGCAATTATGTCAAACTGCCTGTCGCTGATTTCTGAAAAGCCATTGCTGAGTAGAGCCTGAGCATTGCTTAGTTTGTTGGCCTGGATATTTTTTTTGGCATATTCGACTGCGATGAAGTCTCGATCAACCAGAGTCGTATGACCTTTATTGGCCAGGCTAGCGAGAGTTAAGCCAATGGAGCCATAACCACAGCCAAGATCGAGACAATCATCCGTTTCCTTAACATCAATATATTTCATAAGTAATTCTGTACCTTCATCGATTTCTCTGGGAGAGAAAATGCCCCATGTGCTATGAAGTATGAGCGGTACATCTCTCATATTTGATTGGACCTGGATATCCTGACGTAACTTATCGAGTTCTTTGTGGGATAACATTGTTGGCTGTCTATTTATTTAGCTTCCGGTAAAGCGGCATTATGAAAGATCAGTTTATTGCCATATTGCCCATGGCAGACTCGACTGATTCCAGCATTGTCTACCTGGATTTTATATAAACCAAGTGGAGCCGAAAGGGTAACATGGCTTACAACTGCTCGTATGACGCCTGCATGGGCGACAACCAGGCAGTGTTGTCCTCTATATTGATTGATAACTTCATCGAGGGCAACAACGACTCTGGATATAAAAGCATCGATGGGTTCTGCACCATCTGGTCGACAGTTTATCGGGTCATTATAAAAAGCATCATACTCAGATTTACTATTTTCCTGTATTTCTTTACGATTTCTTCCTTCCCAACTGCCAAAGCCTACCTCCTTGAAGCGTTCATCGATACTAAGAGGTAGCTGATATTTATCTGAAAGTTGTTCAGCAAATGCCTTGCAGCGTAACATAGGGGATGAAATGATTTGTTGCCATGGTGAGGCATTTCCGACGGCTTGCCACATTTGTTGCCAGCCAAGATCACTGAGCGGGTCATCAACACCATGTCCACGATAGACACTACCACCCTCTGGTTGTCCGTGACGGATAAAGTCAATAATCGTTTCCTTCATGGGGCCAGTATATCAGCGCGGTTTTATAGGGTGTACAGCTTTCGGTATTTAATTAACCGCGACAGAGTAATTCCTGATCTCACTATATGTCACACTATTACCATCATCGGCGGCAACTCGCCAGCGATATTCAAGGGGGGGGCCGGAAATTGTTCGGCTGCTACTGCCTCCACCACAACTGGATGTCAGCAAGAGTGAACTGACGAGTATCACCAGGACATAGGCCTGTCGGCGTTGAGAGGAGCCGGTAATGAAGAGTAACAGGATTCCACCTACACCAAGGCCAGCCAGGGCCGGGGTTAACTGAAAGGCTGTAGCTGTTTGGACATGTGGTTTTATCGGAAGACAGCCCTTGCCCTGGCAGACCAGTAATGTATGTGTAATATCATCACCATCTGCATCAGTACCATCATCCCAATCAAACTTGATGAGATCGTTCTTAGCAAACTTTGCGTTATTATCGGGCATTAGTAGTGTAGGTTTAGTCGCTGCAGTATTATCACAACTGTAAATCGCAACATCATCGATTAGCCATGCATACGGATCTTCATCGTCATTGTAATAATTGGAGTTATCAGTTGCTACTCTCCAGCGAAATTTTACTTTTTGTCCCTGTAAACTGGATAAGTTGTAGCGGCTTGATACGTATCCGTGGCTGATTCCAGTAAAAACATTTCTGTTACTTAGTGTGTTGGGTGATGAGCCGGGGATATAATCATTGTATGGCTGTCCATCTACAAACAATGAGGATGCATCTATCCAGGTAGCACCATTGTCGATGCTGTATTCAACTACGGCACCATCATTATATTCACGGATGCTATCATCTTCGAGTTTTACATTTAGCTTCTCTAGCTCAATATAGTGTTTAAAGTGCAGGTAGGGCCGTCGATTGGGAACATTTACGATAATCTCTGCTGTTTGGTCGCTTCTACTGTTTATCGCTTCTACAAATAATGAATGAACTCCAGAAGTAGCATATGGTGCTCGAAGGACATCGAATGTGCTTTGCCAGTGATGTATACCACCAATAGAGTTTCGAAATGTCCAGTAACCAAATCCATACTCCATGTCATCAATGAAGGCGAAGCTTGGTCCTGTTGAGTCTCCTGGCATACATAATCCTTCGGTATCTGGATTAATATTATTTGGATCCAGATTCATTTCTACAGCATCCAGTGCGTTATTTACCGTAATACAATCATCTTCAGTGATTTCAGAATTATTAATCAGGTTGGAACATGCCTGATTAACTGCAGCATAAAGGTCGCTATAGTCCGAACCTGAAGTAAGTAGCGATGTCTGGGCTTCGTAGTATATTTTTGCGACCTTCTGGGTACCAATACCTGTAATGTTATAACCATTAAAAGGTTTAACCCCATTCGTGTCAGCCATAAGATATACAGCCTTATTGTTTATTCCGCTGTTTGTATGGACACCACCATTATCAAAATCACTTTGGAGTTTGTTGGTATTAGTTGCGTAGAATATACTCGTCATTTTGTCAGGTTGTTCAAACATAGTTGGAAAAGCCATACTACGAATAGCTCCATCTTTAAGTTCTTCGCCAATGAGCCAGGCATCAGCTGGTGAGTTATTGCCATTATCAATATCAACAAATTCACCCCACATATCAGAAAACGACTCACTTATGGCTCCAGATTGATGATAATAATAGAGATTTGATGTGTGTTCGGTAACAGCATGGGTAAGTTCGTGGGCTACAACATCGTCTTCGGCATAACCCTGTCCATAAATCATCTGTTCACCATCCCAGAATGCATTAGGGAGCGGGCATTTAAATCTGGGATCAGATGTACAGAAATTTACAGATGAGATGATTTTGCCTCCTTTATTATCCAGACTATCTCTGTCATGAACTTTCAGAAAGTAATCATATACATCACCAGCAAACCGATGTGCTTTATCGGCATCTGGGTTTATGCCATCAGTACAAATATCTCCATCAGCTTCAGTGCAAACACGATCGCCCGGGAGATAGTCATATACCTTTTCGTTACCACGTGAATCATAGGTCTCTCGGTTTTTTGCAGTGTGGACTTGGTTAAAATGCAGTTCAAGTTTTCCTGATATAGCATTTATCAAAACAAGTTCTCTAATGAGATACTGCGGAGATGTACCCTTTATTTCAAGGTGCCAGACAAGTGTAGCTTCACCAGTCTGAGGTCCGATCAATTTTGGCTCATAGATTTTTAGCTCAGGAGTACTCGTTTTCAGTAATTGTGGGCTAATTTTATGTACTTCGGCAATTGTAGCCAGTCCCGTATGGCTAGCCTGTTCGGGAGTTATTGTTGGTGTTGTGTTAATAATACCATTGTCATCTGAAAGCTCACCATTCATGGAGATCAATCGTTGTTGTGAATCCATGTTCACAATAACTTCACCTCCAAGGACTGGCACTCCATTATGTAACTGCTGATACCGAACCATAGTCTTACCATTTTTCTGGCGGTGCTGTTTCATGGTTCGAAGCTGTTTCTTTGTATCCTGTATACCAAATACCGTTCCCATGGAGTTCATTATAAGTCGGGCGTTCTGATCAGCAGACAGGTGTGGCCCAGTGCCTGGAATGGCAATGGCTTTATTGGTCGGGGTGCCGATAAAGCGGGTTTTTCCATCGTTTTTTCTAAAACTCAGGCGGGCGCCCTGTTCAATCAGTTGGCGTGACTGTTTTACACGTTGATCGCCAATGGCATACGCATTTTGAGCCGTTACCATGTTGATTAAGCTGGCCGTGAAGAGTAAGACTATGATTTTGCTTAATCTTGTTGGATAGTTGTTGTTACAGGACATATTTCCCCCGATGTCATTCCTTGTCTAGTTAGTCTTCACCCACGCTAAAAATACCTAATTGCGGTCAGGTCTCTCGGCTAGTTCAATAATATATTAAATGGACTAATTGGGGAAATTCAGATGGTTTCTGGGCAAAGGAATTCACAGATTTATTAGTTGAACTGGGCTTACAGCATGACACGGCCATGCAGTAACTAATTTAGACAGGGTATAAACAGAGCTGCAGTATACATATTGGGGTGTGGGATGGTGCTGGTAATAAGGATAATATTTTAGAAAAAAACTAAGCCGACAGATTACGAAGCTGGATATGCTTATTTTCGAAATTGGACAATCTGAGCGGATTCTTCATTGGGGAGATCCAGCTGTTCTCCCAGTAAGAGAGTCATGGCTTCCATGACTTTCTTTATCAATAGTCCTGCATGAGAGTGATAGATTTTTAAGGTACAGGGAATATCTTCGTGCAGGTTTCCACGGTGCGCGACTTCAAAATCCACCCAGGCCATAACAGGAATATCATTCAGTCGTTTATCAACCACAATCCAGGCATCTTTCTCAAGATGTAGGTCGAGAGTGCGTAGTTTAGGCAGATTAAAACGAATATTGGTCCCAAGGCGTTTGATAGCCACCTGCACCAGGTTGTAATGCACGGCCTTGACTGAAGTTTTCCGTATTTCAAAGGCGGGTAAATCTTCAAGTTTATGCTTCACGTGGATACCTTTTAGCCACTGTTTCATACAGTATGGTTGTCGATCTGCACCTTCGCAAGGAGAAAATTTTGAGAAATTGTGACTAGAAGCGCGTATTTGCACTGGAGAAATAGGCTCCCCTGGTTTACCAGGGGAGTTAATAAAACTTAATGATCAGCCTCGGCCTTGCCGTGGGCATCCAGCAGGGTTTTGGTCATGATGCGATCAGTATAGGCCATGGCAATGGCAGAGATAATGAAGGTCATATGGATGATGACCTGCCACTTCATGGTTGCTTCAGTCATGTTTTCGGCATTGATAAAGGTTTTCAGTAGATGGATAGATGAGATACCTATGAGTGCCATTGAGAGTTTGATCTTCATGGTGGCTGCATTAACATGGGAAAGCCACTCAGGTTGATCTGGGTGTTCCCTTATATTGAGGCGTGAAACAAAAGTCTCATAACCGCCGATAATAACCATGACCAGCAAGTTGGCGATCATCACCACATCGATGAGTCCCAGGACCATTAGCATAATGCCGGTCTCGCCTAGCTTATTGGCACCCATCACAAGGTGGGATAGTTCGGCCATGAACAGGTAGACATACACACCCTGTGCCACAATAAGGCCGAGATAGAGAGGGGCCTGTAACCAGCGGCTCCAGAAAATCAACTGGGCCATGGTGCCAAGGGAAATATTACGCATAATGGATTGTTTTTCGCTCACTTTGGTAATTCCTGTGTTGAAAATTTTTTGTGAATTCTGGCGGTGTCGATCTGCTTTTGCAAGAGGCCAGGCTCAGGGCGTGGCCAGTTGTTTTTGAATATCTCTTGCCAGTTTCAGGGCTGAGTCTACATCCCGATCCAGCACATTGAAATGGCCCATTTTGCGGCCAGGGCGTGCCTCATGTTTGCCGTAGAGGTGCAGCATGACATTATTGTGTGACAACAGCTTTTCCCACCTGGGAGCGTTGCCACCGTGCCAGATGTCACCCAGCATATTGACCATCACTACCGGGGAAAGCAGACGGGTATCTCCGAGGGGCAGACCGCACAGGGCTCGTACCTGTTGTTCAAACTGCGAGGTAGCGGTGGCATCCAGTGTGTAGTGGCCACTATTGTGGGGACGTGGGGCAATCTCGTTGACCAGAAGTTTGCCATCAGAGATAAAGAATTCCACGGCCATCACACCGATGTAATCCAGGGCAATGGCGATCTCGGTCGCCATGGTGATGGCCTCTTCCCGCAGCCTGTCATCGACCCGGGCCGGGACAATGCTCACATCCAGGATACCATCTTCGTGAATATTCTCGCCCACAGGGAAAGTCACCACCTCACCGCTGGTGCTTCTGGCCAGCACAACCGAGATTTCCACGTCGAGTTTGACTCGTTGCTCCAGCACACACTCATTGCCCCCCAGAGCTTGCCAGCCGGACTGACAATCCGACTCAGACTTGACTGAATACTGACCCTTGCCGTCATAACCAAAGCGGGAAACCTTAAGAATGGCAGGGACTGAGACGTGAGTAAGCGCTCCCTCCAGGTCGGCCTCGGAGCGTACCACCACAAAGGGAGCGGTGGGAAAACCGCTGTCCCTGAGGAAGCTTTTCTCGTGGATTCGATCCTGGGTAATGGTGACGGCCTTCGCCCCTGGGCGTACCGGCAGGCTGCTTGCCAGAGTCTCCAGGATAGCAGCCGGGATGTTCTCAAATTCGGTGGTGATGGCATCACAGCTCTGGTTCAGCTTGTTGAGGGCCGTAGCATCATCATAGGCAGCACAGATATGGTTTGTGGCCAGTTTTCCTGCCGGGCTGTCTTTATCCGGGTCCAGCACAATGACCTCGTAGCCCATGTTGCGTGCGGCAATGGTGAACATGCGGCCCAGCTGGCCACCGCCCAACATACCGAGGGTGCTACCGGGCAGGATCATCATTTGGGCAGTTTCATGGCCCGCACCTGGGCACGTTGTTTCTTGCGGAAGGTCTCCAGTTTCTTGGCGAGCTTGGGGTCATCCATGGCCAGCATGGCAGCTGCAAACAGGCCTGCATTGGCGGCACCGGGTTCGCCAATGGCAAAAGTCGCCACGGGGATACCCTTAGGCATCTGCACAATGGAAAGCAGGGAATCCAGGCCCTTCAGGGCGCGAGAGGTGACGGGGACGCCCAGCACAGGAACAATGGTCTTGGCCGCCAGCATCCCAGGCAGGTGGGCCGAACCCCCGGCCCCGGCGATAATGCATTCAATACCCCGATCCATGGCCTTCTCAGCATATTCGTATAAAAGGTCTGGGGTACGGTGGGCCGAGACCACTTTGGCCTCATGGGGAATCTTGAATTGTTCCAGTATTTCCACAGCCTTACTCATGACCTTCCAGTCACTGTTACTGCCCATGACAACGCCAACTTTGGGTTTTTTCATGTTCTCACCTGTCTTTTTCCTGTTGGGAAAAACCAGTCTCCTGTCGCGAAAACGGCGCATTATACCTTTTTTGACGGGGTTTGATATGGTTTTGGGTTGGGCTTTATGGAAGTGGAGGGTAGCAGTAGCAGGTTAAGGTCAGCTTGAAGCGTAAGTCTTGTACCTACTATTAATAAAAAGGCTGGTTTTGCCACAATTTAAGGGGTTTGAGAAGTTCTTTTCTAAATGGTCTTTAACCATTAAAACCCCATTTTATCGGATAATTTTTTTAATTTTGTAATCTATTTGTAATTGCTCAGTACTTATTCTGTAAGCAGTATTAACAATATGCATGAATTTGCTGGCAGGAGGTATAAAATGATTAGAAAAAGTTCAATATTATTCTTGATTTTCAATGGGTTGCTATTAGGTGGGTGTGGCCACGACGATGATGAGAAAGGCTCAGCCGCTCCACTTTCTCCACCAATTGGGAATATTTCGGGTACGTGGTATGTGACAGATACTATCGATGCCAGGAATTGTGGCGAAGGGCAGTATAGCGAGAGTGGCTCGGTTTATGTTGCTCAGTCAGGTAACTCAGTTACAGTGACAATTAATGGTAGTAAGTTTACAGGCACGCTAAGTGGAAATAGCCTGTCCTGGAGTGGTAACTATCCAGAAGATGGGGGAACAACTTCACTGTCATTAAGCGCTACAGTGGGAGCTAACTGTGACACCTTATCGGGTGGTTCGACCTGGTCATGGTCAGGTCCAGGAGGCCCATGCTCAGGCACAACTCGAACTACAGCTTATAGGACATATCCTAATACTGGGTGTGGATCCTGATTTTAAGCTAAACAGGTCAGGATAAGCGGAAGGGAGGCCGCTTACTCTGCTTTATTACAAATTAAGTTACCTTGGTAGCATTTAATCATTTCATTCCCAGATATCCAATTAACAAAATCAGTCTTTTATCTATAAATAATAGAAGCAGAAATCTGTTATAACTAATAAAAATCATTAATCCTGATTCTTAGGATAATATTTTAAATCAATACGTAATGTAAAATTCATCATTGAGTTAGTGTGATAACTAAAGATAAGATGATGGTTAAATCCAGCTTAACCAGATCAAAAGGATTACAAAATGAAAAAGCTTAAACATGAAGCTGAACTTGTTAAGGAGGCCCTGCAGGCTGGGATGAAATATGGGGAAGATCGGGGCGCGGTAATATTTGAGCCAACTGACTCAGTGAGTGAGCGAATTCTGTATATATATCGCTTGCTGGTTCACGATAAAAAAATACAGCCTTTGCCAGAGGATCAGGTCTCACAAAAATCCATGCGTCATAAGCTGGCACTGTGGTATGCAAAACAACTTCCCAAGGGCCATCCATTGCTTAAGTGAAATGGAAAAATTGCCGGGGTTTTGGGATGATATCTGGGGTTTCAAATCGTTTATTGTGTTTTTGTAGGTAATAGCAATGAAAAAACTTCAATTCTTAATGTTAAATCTGGTGCTGATTATTTTCAGTCATACTGCGCGTGGTGAAGTACTGGTGCTGGTGCATGGCTGGGCCGCAGATGCCAGTACCTGGCAAAGGAGTGGGGTGTTACCCATTTTACAAAGTGCCGGTTGGCGTGATTCTGGTGTAGTGGTCTCCTCGCCTTCAGGGGCACAACTCTTTTCATCCCCATACCCGGTGCAATCGAGCAAACATGTCTACCGGGTTGAGTTGCCTTCGAATGGGCCATTGCTATTACAGGCTTCTCACCTGATTTCTCAGTTGGCCTTTATTCAAGGGCAGCATCCGGAAGAAGCAATGACCCTTGCGGGCCATTCTTCAGGTGGAGTTGTGGCACGGCTGGCCGTGATTAAACCGGAGTACGTAAAAATTCACTCGCTGATTACAATTGCATCCCCCAATCTCGGCACACCTCGTGCCCTGGATGGATTGGCGGTGGTGGATAGCAAACCCGATTTCTGTCCCGGGCCGGGTATCTATTTTCTCAAGACGGTGCTGGGGGGGAATCAGTACCAGTACCTGAAGGCATCACGCGGTAGCATGACCGACCTGCAGCCAGCGGCACCGGGCAGTTTGTTGGACTGGCTGAATCGGCAGCCCCATCCACCGATTCGTTATCATGCTGTAATAAGAGGCCAGGGCGATGATCTGGTCCCAGCAGCCAGTCAGGATCTGAATCAGGTCAGCGCAATTCAGGGGAAGGCACATCGATACCTGACACCCTCTGGTCATGCCCTAAGTGCAGCGGATGGCCAGCTTTTGCTGGATATTTTATCTAACTGATGTGCTCGAATAGTTTGTAAAGTATTCCAAAATATAAGAATCAAAATTTAATTTAATTATGAATAAAGTATTAAAAGTTGTTTTACAGATCTTAGCGGTATTGGCTATTGCGACTTTGCTGGCCAACTTCTTCCCCTCGTTTATGTTTTGATGAGTAGAGATAAACCTTGCTCAGGTACAGGTAGATATAAATCGCAAAGGGATAGGTGATGATGGGTAAGCTGGAAGCGAATAAACAAAATGCCATCAATTTTTACCGTACCGCGTTCCTGGGTGATCCCATAAGTGCTGTTGAAAAATACGTTGGGGATGACTATACCCAGCACAACCCATCTGTCGCCAATGGTAAACAGGGGTTTATTGAATATTTTTCCCGGATGGCTGAAGAATATCCTGATAAGGAAATAGAGTTTGTGCGTGCCATAGTAGAAGGGGATCTTGTCGCATTGCATACTCATCAGGTCTGGCCAGGCGAAGAACATTATGTAACCATGGATTTCTTTCGCTTTGATGCTAATGGCAAGATTGTAGAGCATTGGGATTCGATCCAGAAGGTACCCACCGAGTCAATAAATGGTAATTCGATGTATTAATTTAAACGGAGATAGATTGATATGGTAGATACACGTGTAAGCCAGGTTATTTTTCCTTCTGACTCATTAATTACTTCAATATATCCGACCACAAATCTGGCTGATGCTTTTATGGTTCGCTTACCTGAAAATACGACTACAAATCCTGAACTGCTGGCGAGACACATGTTTTCTCATCAGGCACCCTGGGTAAGTGGACTGATGTGGGTGCGGGAAATTTTTGTACGTTTTTTTGGCTTACAAACAAGTGTGAGCAAACTGTTAAAGATGTATGAAGAAGATAATGTACGACGTATACATTATTTTACTCTTCACTCAAGCAATGACAGGGAGGTCATTCTTGGAGAGGATGATAAGCACCTGGATTTTCGCCTGTCTATTTTATATCGTACACCCGCTGAAGTTGAGGACAGGCAACCAGGCCTGGTGGTGTCATCTGTAGTGACCTGTCACAATATGATTGGCAGAATTTATTTATTTTTCATTAGTCCATTTCATCGCCTGGTTGTGCGCTCAGGTTTGAAACGTGCAGCAAAAGCGGGATGGCCCAGGGCATGATAAAAGGGGGAGTACATACGGAACGAATATGTATTTTTCTCATATTATTTGTATTGTCAGGTCAGTCTCCAGCAACTGGTATAGAAATTTTGTATGAGTCTCAATATGGTGATTGTGTTGTTCGAGGGAGTTATAATTCTTATAGAATAGCCGATGGTGTGATCTCAGTTAAAGTAGACAAAAATAATACTGGTGACTGTGAGGTAAGCTCAGTACAACTTGTTAAGGCGATTTCTGAATCTATCAGGGTTTATAAATCAAGGAACAATAAATTAGTATTAAAAAATATTTTCATTGGCAGAATTTATAAATATCCCCACTTGAGTAAATTCCTCCAAACGTCTGCCGAAAATGATAGACGCTGGAACAGGGAAAATGGCAAACCTGATAAAGGCCATGTAAATTATTATGTCAATAAAATTCTATATTCAAAACAATTGATGAAGACAGTTATTTCAGAGCTAAACATTCTTGGAATTAGTCTGACAGGCATCAGCTGCGAGAAGGTGTTAATTAATAAAAATAAACTCCCCTATGATGCCATGTGTTGGCTAAAGGTAAACTAAATTTAAAAAATAACAGACTATTCTTTCAGTCCCTTGCCCATATCACCCAGGACGGCATTAAGCTTAAATTGGCCGTCTTAGTAAATATTAATAAGTTCAATTTTTCTATCATATTAGATGGGCCTCAGTTGCGGGTATACTTCCAGGCTGCGTGCAGAAACCCCAATGGTGCGTAATTCTTGCATTAGGCCTTCTTTTGAATTGGGTAACAACACCGGACTGCATAGCCATTGTCTCCTGATAATAATCCCTGATTAATGTGAAACTATGATGGCGTCCTTGTCGTGCTAGAGTATTTATTGAAAATACGAATTTTGGCTAAACAGTAAAAGATGAATAATACCTGTGAATATAATAGTGGTATTTTATAAAACCTGAATAATGGACATAGCTAACAGAGTGATTGTTTATGACGGGATCTGTGGTCTATGCCATGGTTGGGTAAGGTTTGTGATTCGGTTTGATCCAGGAGCAGTCTTTCGGTTTACATCGATACAATCTGAATCAGGCCAATCTATTCTGGCAAAATACAATCTACCAACTGACAGGATCGAGACGCTTGTGTATGTAGAAGATGGCAAGCTGTATCTAAGAAGCCAGGCATGTTTAATGATTATCCGCCAATTGAGCTTCCCTGTTAGATTATTATATGGTTTTGTGATTGTTCCGCAATTTATCCGTGACGGTATGTATAAGCAGATAGCTCATCACCGCTACACACTGTTTGGTCTAAAAGATGAATGTCTGTTAACTGACAGTGACTTACGCAACAGGTTTATATAGATGTTGCACACCCTAAAACTTCTGCTGCCAGCTTTGATACCATCATGGAATTTTTTCGACATTATTGTCCCCTCACCTCGAATCCAGTTTTCTATCAATAGTACACAGCGCGATAAAAATAGAGAGTGGCAATTATTTCGACCACATCCCCAGTACATTTCTTTTGGAATGATGTTAAAGCGTATGCTGTGGAACCCGCGCTGGAATGAGTCTCTCTTTTTAATGAGCTGTGCAGAGCGCCTGCTGGACTACCCTACACAGCACAGTGAAGACGAAATTCTTATTCGAATTACGCATGATCTAGTGAAAGATGGGCGGATGGTTTTAGAAGGAATGTATTTACAATTTCGTCTTGTTCTTGTCAAAAGGGTAGGGCAGGAACTGGTTTACGAGTCACAGAGTGTTGCACTTGATACATATATCGCGAGGGTCAAGCATACGTGAGTCTGATCGAGGCCATCCGTTATACCGAGATATTAATGGGCCTGGCCTTCATGCAGCAGAGTATTGAGCACCTGCGTTCCTTTCGTAATGAACAGCTTATCTTTCTAGCCAGGCTGATTCTGTCACTGTTACTGGTCGCAGGTATTCAGACCAGTTGGGTCACAGGCCTGTTGTTGTTAAGCGCGCTTGCCATGTTACATCGCTTTCAGGGGCCGTATAACGGTGGCTCAGATCGCATGGGCCTGCTGGTATTGTGTTGTCTGTTGTTAAGTGATATCGCACCGACACAATATTGGCAGGAAGTGGCCTTTGGATATCTGGCGATACAACTAGTATTGTCTTATTTCATATCAGGCTGGGTGAAGATCATTAACCCGGACTGGCGTTCGGGTCAGGCATTGACCGATGTATTTCAGTTTTCCTCCTATCCGGTAAGTGAGTCACTCCGTAGTCTAGCCACATACCCTCGGGTGATGTTTGTTTCTTCCTGGTATGTGATGCTGTTTGAAATACTCTTTCCCTTAGCACTATTAAATCAATATAGCCTTATTATCATGCTGATAGTCACGGCAAGCTTTCACTTTGCCAATGCCTGCCTGTTTGGTCTTAACCGATTTTTCTGGATCTGGTTAAGTGCATACCCATCGATTATCTGGTTTCAGCAACGGCTCTTCGTTACAATGTAATTACCAGTTACATTCAATGACAGGGAAAGGATATGAATGAATTATTTATTAAAGCCGGTGGCGTGTATAACATTCTACTGGTTATTTTTCACCTGATGTTCTGGAAGTTGTTTGACTGGGAAAAGGATCTCAGGTCTCTACGATTTTTAAATCGTGCCATCATACAGGTCTTGAATATCAGCCTGACACTGGTGTTTGTAATCTTCGCCTACCTGTCCCTGTGGCATACTCAGGAACTACTCTCTACCAGGCTGGGTAATCATCTTATATTTTTAATATCACTTTTCTGGCTGGCCAGGGCGATTCAGCAACCCGTCTTTTTTAAACTGCAGCATTGGGGGTCATGGGGGTTTATGGTCTTTTTTCTCGTTGGCAGTGCTATTTATTTCATTCCATTTATCGGTGTTTACCAATGAGTAAGAAAAAGGCTAATTTGGCAATAACAGCTTTTGTGAGCGCCCTGTGTATGTGGTTGTTGGCAGGTTTATGGCATAAGGTCATCGCGGTACAGTTTTATACCAGGGAGACAGGCGCACAGCATGAGGGCACGGTCATTATCCTTATTGCCTATATCATCCTGGCCCTTTTAATGGTTTATCTCTACGGATTTTATAGAATCAAAAAAGATTCACTCATACAGGCATTTCTGTTTGGTGTTGTAATTGGATTGTTATGGGTATTTCCCCATGAACTGGCCATGGCAGGTGCCCATGGTGAGTCCGTTCGTTATGTTTTTATCAATGCAGCCTGGCATATGGTGGAGCAGGGTGTCGGTGGGCTGGTGATTGCATTGATCTCAAAAAGGTTTGCATGTTGGTAAATTCGTAACAAGCGATATTTGTTGCTAATATAAAACCAACGAAAGCCATTTCATTACCACTGCAGGCATGATGTTTACGCAATCAGATACGGTTCAATTCAAATTACCCGACTGGATTACTGACTACACCAGTGGTGTGGATTGTCTCACGGATGTGCATGAGCGCATGAGCTTTGTCATTGGCGCAGCTAAGCGTAATGTTGAAGAAAAAACCGGTGGTCCCTTTGCTGCGGGTATATTTGAGATAGCGTCGGGAAAGCTGGTTTCTCTTGGAGTCAATCTGGTTACCAGTCAGGGTCTGTCTATCCTGCATGCGGAAATGGTGGCCATCAGTCTTGCCCAGAAAAAGCTTGCTTCCTACGATCTTGGTGGTGAAGGGCTGCCACGGCATGAGATTGTGACCAGTACCGAACCCTGTGCCATGTGCTTTGGTGCCATTCCCTGGTCGGGTGTCAGTCGTGTGGTGACCGGCGCGCGCGATGAAGATGCCCGTCGAATCGGTTTTGATGAAGGGCCAAAGCTTGCTGACTGGCAGGGTGCGCTGGCCGAACGTCAGATTGAAGTCATACACGATATGAATCGAGAACAGGCACGCAAGGTGCTGGACGAATATCTGCAAAATGGTGGAAAAATTTATAATGCGCGGGACTCAGCCTGATCAGATCCCGTTCAAATAGTGTTACAATGGCTGTTCCATATTCAAAAAGCTGGCGAGGTGGTTTCCGTGAGCGATCAAGACATCCTGATATTCGAAGTTTCCCAGAGTAATTTTAATACCTCGGTCATTTTCAATTCCCATAAAGTCCCTGTATTGGTGGAATTTCTGGGCGTGTGGTCTGAGCCCTGTATACACCTGGAAGAGCGTCTTTCAGCCGCAGCAAAGGAATTTGCTGGTCAGTTTGTCTATGCCAAGGTAGATATGGATGAACAAGCGGAATTGATTAAAGAGTATAAGATCGAAAATGTTCCTACTACCAAGGTATTCAAGGACGGTGAGGTTGTACGCACGGAAGAGGGACTGCTGAGTGAAGCAGAGATCCGTGCCCTGCTAAAAGATTTTGGTGTTTTTCGTGAATCAGATGAACTGCGTGAACAGGCCCGCGCAAAACATATTGCGGGTGAAACAGTAGAGGCCATGCAGTTACTTACCAAAGCCATTCAAATGGACCCACGTAATACTCGTGTGGCCATGGATATGGTACAGGTCTTTCTTGATATTGGTGAGCTGGAACAGGCCAGATCACTTTATGAAAGATTGCCAGAATCAGATCGACAGTCGGAAACGGGTCGAACCTTAACCGGTCAGATTACTTTTCAGGAACTGGCGGCAAAGACAAAGGGTAAGCTTGCATTACAAGATAAGCTGGCTACAAATCCAGATGATAACGATGCCCGCTTTGATCTGGCGGTTTGCCTGGTAGCAGAACATGATTATCCACAGGCCATGGACAACCTGTTTATGATCTTTGATAAGGAACCGGAATATAAAGAAGGTGCTGCAAGGGAGATGATTATTAATCTTACCAATATGCTGGCACCTAATGATCCTCAGCTAGCGCAGGAGTTTCGACGTCGGCTTGGGAATACGCTTGCATAGTTTTCTGTCCACGTATCAAACATTCTGAAAGTGTACAGTTGACGAACTTTTCCTTCATAAAGTCGATAAAGACACGTACCTTGAGTGGCAGGTACTGGCGTGAAGGATAGACCAGCCACGCTGCTGAATCGAAACTGGCCATAGCCGTATCGTAATCTTGAAAAACACGTACCAGGCTGCCTTCATAAAGCTCACGTGTTACCGTCCATTCACTACACATGACCAGACCCATACCTGCCCGGGCACATTCCTTTAATGCGAGGGCATTGGTGAGCTGCAAGCGGCTGTTTGGCGTGATAGATTTAATTTCGCCATTGTTATCACGAAACAGCCAGTCTGTACCCAGGCCGGTATGGGGAAAGACCAGGCACTGGTGGTGCTGAATATCTTCGGGTTGTTCCGGCCTGCCGTATTGTGCCAGGTAGGATGGGCTTGCCGTGATGACATAACGCATGTCCGTCAGGCGGGTCGCTATAAGACCTGAATCATTCAGGTGTCCAAGTCTTACCGCCAGATCAAAACCGTCATCAACAATGTCCACTACTGCATCCGTCAAATCGCAGTACACATCAAGTTTGGGATACTTCGCCATAAATTCAGGCAATAAGGGCACGATAACGCTATTACCAAAGGTCACAGAAGTGGTGAGTCGTAAGGTACCGGTCACTTCATCACCCAGATCCCTTGTAATAGAACGGGCCTGGTTGAGCTCTTCAATTAGGGGTTCAATACGCTGGTAGTAAACCTGGCCAGCCTCGGTGGGCTTGACCTTGCGTGTGGTGCGTTGCAGCAGACGAACACCCAGTTCTTCTTCCAGGCTGGTGATGGCGCGTGACACCGTGGAGGGGACCACATCCAGCTCTCTGGCCACGGCGGCAAAGCTGCCCCGTTTCATGACCTCAACAAAGATCTGTAAATTTTGGGTATCCATTCATGCATTATACGCAATAATCCAATGCATAAAAGCCTGTTTATTGTTGGTTCTCGGTTCTCTAGGCTTGTCTCACCAACAAGCAAAAGGAGAACAAGACGTGACAACATTATTACGAATCGATGCCAGCGCCAGGACAGAAGGCTCGCACAGCCGCGAGCTGGCCGATGTGGTGGAGGCTGCCTGGTTCAAGGCCAACCCCGAAGGGGAAGTGATTGTGCGTGACCTGGCCAGGGAGCCGGTGGCCTTAATCAATAACGATACTATTGCCGGGTACTACACACCACCAGAACAAATGGACGAGAAGTTGAAATCCGCTACTGCCCTGTCGGATAAGTTAATTGCTGAAGTGATGCTGGCCGATACGCTGCTCATTTCCGTACCCATGTATAATTTTTCTGTCCCTGCCGTGTTAAAGGCCTGGATCGATCAGGTGGTGAGAATTAATCATACCTTTAGTTATGATCCGGAAAACGGTTTTGCCGGCCTGATAAGTAACAAGACGGCCTATGTTACCACCGCCGTCGGTGCGCAGTTTACCGGCACGCCGTTTGAGGCCTTCGATTTTCTAAGGCCGTACCTGAAATCATTATTAGCTTTTCTGGGATTTGAAAAGGTCGAGGTATTTTCCGTGGAGAGTACTACCATCGATGAGCAACAGATGGCGATAAACAGGCAGGAGGCCCTGCAACAAATCGAGGCAAGTTTTTCTAAGGCAAGGCAGGCTGCGGCCTGACCTCTTATGTTGCATGAGGCGCTGGCGTGTTATTTCATAGCGCCTATCTTGCCGTGCTTGCACCGTCGGCTACCAGGGCATGGCCATCCACATAACTTGATTTAGGTGAGCTGAGCCAGAGGATGACCTCGGCCATCTCTTCTGGTTCAGCCACCCTGCCCATGGGTGTCATCTGGGCCACCATATCTTCTGCTGCCTGATCGTCAGTGCCAGTAAAGCCGGCCATGGGGGTGCGTACTCCACCGGGGCAAAGTGCGTTAATGCGAATATTCTGCTTGGCATATTCCAGAGCGGCTGTTTTGGTCAGTCCAATAATACCGTGTTTGCTGGCGGTGTAGGCCGACAGGGTTTCAAAGCCTACGATACCGGCGATGGATGCAGTATTCACAATGGTGCCACCGGTCTTAAGGAGCAGAGGGATTTCATATTTCATGCAAAGCCATGTGCCTCGCAGGTTGACTGCTATCACCTGGTCAAAGGTCTCCACGGGGTAATCGGCAGTAAGGCAGACCATGCCACCAAGCACTCCGGCATTGTTACAGGCGTGGTCCAGCTGACCGTAGTGTTGAATGGTGTTATCCAGCATGGCTCGGATGCTCTCCTCACTGGCGATGTCGACAGCAATGGCTGTGGCTTCACCACCTTCATTATTAATCTCTTCAGCTACGACATCACAGGCCGATTGCTCAATATCCGCCACCACAACTTTGGCGCCCTGCTGGGCAAAGGCAAATGCAGTGGCTTTGCCAATACCGGAGGCGGCACCTGTAACCAGGGTAACTTTATCTTTAAATTCCGTATTCATGTAATCACCAGACTGACAATGTTATTCATAAAAAGTATGGCAAGAGATTTGCTGCCTGTCAGCCTGAGGGGATGGGTAGACAGCAGTACAAGTGCATTAGTTTTTTGTGGAGAACAAACTCGGACGGAGAGAGATAATGAAGTTTACCATTATTGTAAATACAACAACTGGTGCTTGTCAGGCTATCTACTTTTTCAAAGGAGAAAATATTACTTAACTATAATTGTCTATTACCCAGGAGTGGTTAGCTAAATACTTAATATATTCAATTTATTAATTTGCCAGGTCGCATGAGTTTTGGGACACCAGATCGTTAATAGTATTCAATAGAGTCTGAAGGTTGAAAGGTTTATGCAAGATATGACTTATTCCCGCTGTTTGGTGATTAAGGCCTTCAATGTCTTCACTGTAACCAGTACTTAGGATGATAGGTATTTCTGCCTGTTTTTGTAAAACCTGCTGCGCCAGTTCAAGTCCAGAAAGCCCTGGCATCGTATAGTCGGTGATGAGCAAATCATAATTATTACTAGATTCTGTGAAGTCAGTGAGTGCAGCCTGTGGATCAGTATAACTCGATACTATTGCGCCTTGAGTAGTAAGGAATTCATCCAGTAAATTGACCAGGGAAGCTTCATCATCGACGACCAGTATTGATATTCCTTCAAGCCCCATGGAGTCGCCTGATAAAGTAACTTGTGTGGATTTATCTGTGTCAGTCTGAACTTCCTCTTCCTCTTCCGGGCAGGGCAGGCAGATATTGAAGCATGTACCATTATGATCAGGCTTTGAAATGGTGATATGTCCATTAGCGCTATGCACAATCCCGTGCACGATGGAAAGTCCCATACCGCTACCTTTACCTATTGGTTTACTGCTATAGAAAGGAACAAAGATATGTTTAATATCTTTGGGTAAAATGCCATCACCGGTATCCGTAACTGAAATAATAACATACCTTCCCTCCAGTGACTCAAAACAGGAGTCACAGGTACATTGTGTCGTTTTAACGGTCTGGCTAAAGGTGATTGTTCCATGATTGCCAATGGCGTCACGTGCATTAATAGCAAGATTAAGCAATATCTGGTGCAGATGGATGGGTTGCATTTGTGCAGTAGCAAGTTCATCGTTAGTGGAGCTTGCTATATTAATACCCTTTGGTATCGATGCCCTGAGTAATTCAATAGTTTCCTTAACAACTGACCAGCTCTTGATTGTCTGTTGTTTATCATTATTAGTGTAGCCAGGATCTTTACGGCTAAATAATAGCATTTGGGCAACGATATCCTTGGCTCGGTTGCTGGAACCAAGTATATGGTTGATGTATTCATGGCATGATTTAGAATTTAGAGGAACATTATTTAGACCGCTCTTAAGTAGTTCAGTATATCCCATGATACTGGCTAGAATATTGTTAAAATCATGTGCCAGACCACCACTTAGACGACCAATGGTTTCCATTTTGCTGGCATTGGCAAGCTTGTCATTTAATTGTTGTTGTTCTTCAGCAATGCGTTTTTTCTCCCTAAGATCTTCATTAAAACCGATAAAAATACCCTCTTCACCATTCTCACCAGGATGAAAATAGAAACTGACTTCAACCGGAATAAGATGACCATCTTTGGTTAACTGTGTGGTTTCAATTTTGCCGGGTGATGCATATTTTAGCTGAGAGGATACCTCAATGAATTTTTCTTTAGGATAATTCGGGTCAATATCAGGAACCGACATTTCAAGCATTTCTTTACGCGAATAACCCAGCATATTGGCGGCAGCATCATTGACATATAGAAATCGACCATCCAGCCCAACCATGTGAATGCCAATACCAATTCGGTCAATGGCAAACTGGATCTGTTGCAGACTCTTGTAGGTATTGGCCAGGCTGTTTTCGGCCTTTCTACGCTGCGTGATGTCGTGCATGGCTCCCATGGAGCGGGTAACCGTTTTATTTCTGTCTCGAATGATGGTTACGCGATCATCAACTATGGCATAGCTTCCATCTTTGCACCTAAATCGATATTCGTAATTACAAACTGATTCTCCTGTGTCACAGGCGGTTGAGAAAGTATTCATGACCCTGTCATGATCGTCTGGGTGAAGTCGCTCAATCCACCAGTTTATACCGGGTTCTATTTCATCAGCTAAGTAACCAAATGCACGTTCAAACCCTATACTGCGCTCGACCGTGTTATTCGCCATATCCCAGTTCCAGATACAGTCACTGGTTGACTGCATAAAAATGCGCATATTAAGTTCGTTTTCTCGCAACTGTTTTTCATTGTTATATAACTCTGTATGTATTTTGCGCATCCGGTAGACGTGATACAGGACAAAAAGCAGTATAAAAAACAGTGTTGTCTCGACACCCCTTAGAAAAGTGGCAGAGGTAACGGGTCTGGTTTCGGTCCGTTTACGGCCAGGGTTATGTTCATTGATAATGTGAGGTGTTACGTTATTGTTATCCTGCTGTGGGCTTGATATGCACTTAGATGGTGCAATAAAGCCGAAAATAAGACATATGGTGAGGACAATGGATGTAGTATGTTTGTGGGGTGTCATTTTATAAGGCTGTTTTTTTTATTTGGAATCGACCGATTAAGTTGCCTATATATTAGTATAGTGTTGGTATTCTTTCAGTATATTAGCGATCAAAAGCAAGGTGTTAATTAAGATGAATAAATCCAACAAAACAGATGAACAGTGGCGTGCTGAATTAAGTGAAGAGCAGTTTTATGTCTGTCGCCAGAAAGGCACGGAGCGTGCCTTTAGCGGCAAGTATCATGACTGCAAGGAGGCGGGGACTTATGTTTGCAGTTGTTGTAACGAACCCTTATTTGATTCAAATACCAAGTTCGATTCCGGTTCTGGCTGGCCGAGCTTTTATCAGCCTTTGAATGAAGAAGTCGTGGAAGAAGAGCACGACCATAGCCATGGTATGCAGCGCATCGAAGTGCACTGTAAAAAATGCGGTGCCCATCTAGGGCATGTTTTTTCTGATGGGCCACAACCTACTGGCCTTCGCTACTGTATCAATTCCATATCTCTTGAGCTGATTAAACAATAATAAACTAGTAATTTAGATGGTTTTATCATGATGCAATATCGTTTCATTTTATGAAACGAAATAATCTCCATTTTTCATAGAGCGCTCTGACACTAACTGAAAACCTGATTATACTTATCGACATAAGCTTAAGGGGCGGGTTGATCGGCTAGTGCTAAGTAAGAAAAACATTTTATATATTGAAGATAATAGCGATAACCAGATTATCATGGAGGCGCTTGTCAGGCGCTCACTTAATGTGGATATCGAATCTGTAAGTTGTGCCGAGGAAGGTATGGCACGCTGTCAGCAACAATTGCCCAATATCATCCTTATGGATATACGACTACCTGGGATGGATGGCGTTGAGGCTATCAGGCAGCTTAAACGTGATTCAAGAACCAGAGATATTCCTGTTATTGCGGTCAGTGCCGACGCCATGGATGCAGTTGTTCAAAAAGCCCTGCAAGCAGGAGCTGAAAAATACATCACCAAGCCCTTTGAGATTAGTGAGGTGGTGTCGGCGATCAAATATCATTTACCTGATAGTTATTTATAAGAAGCTGGCTGGCTTAATGAGTTATATGCAGATAATTCAGGAGAGTTTGTTTTAGTTTGGGTAAATCGATTGGTTTGGTCACATATTCCATAAAGCCGTCATCCAGACCTTTTTTAACCATGTCTTTTGTGGCATGGGCACTGACTGCAATAACGGGCAGGTTTTCTTTCTGGTGATGAATGGAACATCTGGAGCCGGATAGTTTCTTGCCCCAGGTTATTTTCTTGCGCCAAGACAGCCTTAGAAATTCAACCAAACACAGTACTTTTTGTTATTACCCTAGTATACTAATTGGTTATATGGCACTACAATATGTGGCTATTTGCACTGTTATGGAGCAGGGTGTTTGATGGACATTGAGCAAAAGAGTGACAAAATTGTAACCAATCAGCTTGTTGAGCTGCAGCAACGTTTTTCTGAGCAGCTGCCTGCCCGCATGGCCGTAATCCAGGAGGGCTGGCTCGAGGTCTGTCGTGAACCTGATTCAAAGGCTGGCCTCGACATCCTGTGTCGCAATGTTCATAACCTGGCGGGCAGTGCCGGTAGCTTTGGCGCGGCCAACATCTCCAGGCAGGCCAGTGAGCTGGAAAAATTACTCACTGATGAGTCTGGGCACACTACTCAGGAGGCCGTAGAACGGGCTCTGGGAAAGCTGGAAACCACCATCAAGCATTGGCTGGAAGGCAAGCTGGACACCTTCGACCGCCTGCAGCTGGAACAGTATTCTGAACAATTCAATTCCCTGGTCTATCTGGTAGAGGATGACGAGGCCCTGGCCCAGCAGATAATCGGTATCCTGTCGCGGATCGGCTATCAGGTCGAGCACTTTGTGAAGGTACAGGATTTTCTGGTGCAGTGCAGTGCCAATGGCCGACCCGGTGTGATCATCATGGACATGTTGTTCGAGGATGATGTCCTGACTGGTGCCGATGCAATTCAGCAAACCAAACAACACTTTGAGCCTGTCCCACCGGTTATTTTCATCTCGGTGCGAGATGATGTGGCCTCCCGGCTGGCGGCTGTACGGGCCGGGGCCATTCGCTATTTGCCCAAACCGCTCAATTTCAACAAGCTTTGTCAGACTGTCGATGGCCTGACCGGCCGTCTGCTTAGTAGCCCCTACCGGGTTCTTTATATTGATGATGACCCGGATTCACTGGATTTCCATGCCAGCCTGATGCAAGGTGCCGGCTTTGAAGTAAAGACCCTCTCTCAACCACTGCAGGCCCTGCTGGTGATGGAGACCTTTCAGCCTGACCTCATTCTGATGGATGTCTATATGCCCGATTGTTCAGGCCTGGAGCTGGCGGCCATGATTCGCCAGGATGACCGTTGGGTCAACCTTCCTTTGGTATTCCTGTCCAGTGAGTCCAATATCGAGAAAAAGATGGGCGCTATGGACCTGGGTGGGGATGATTTTATTAGTAAACCGGTCGAGCCCTATCATTTTATCAATGCCCTGAAACCGCGTTTAAGGCGAACCCGCTGGATCAGGCGCCTGAATAATGAGCTGCAGGAGACCCTGCGTCGCAGTGAGTATCAGCGTATAGCCCTGGATAAGCACAGCATTGTCAGTATCACGGACGCCAGGGGTAAAATAACGGAAGTTAATGACAAGTTTATCGAGATCAGCGGTTATGCACGTGATGAACTGCTTGGACGCAACCACCGATTGATCAATTCCGGTTACCATCCAGAGGAATTTTTTCATGAAATGTGGCTGACCATCAGCCAGGGTATGGTCTGGCATGGCCTGATCCGTAACCGCAAAAAGAATGGTGAGTACTACTGGGTCGACAGCACCATCGTGCCCTTCCTGGACGATCAGGGCATACCTTACCAGTATGTCAGTGTACGTACTGATGTCACACTCATAAAAGAGGCCGAGGCCCAGTTAACCCACGCCAAGGAGGTGGCGGAGCGCGCCAATCAGGCCAAGAGTCGCTTCCTGGCCAGCATGAGCCATGAGTTGCGTACTCCCCTCAATGCCATCCTGGGTTACTCGCAATTACTTCGGAGTGGTGTCGATAACGAACTGGATGAAGATCAGGAAAAAGGCATCGGCGAGATTGAAAAGGCCGGCTGGCACCTGCTGCGCCTGATTGACGACATCCTGGAGTTACCCAAGATAGAGGCCGGGGTGGTCAAGATTAATATTGAGCCGGTTCATCTGATGCCGGTGATTATGGAATGCGAGGCCCTGATACTCCCACAGGTACAGGAGAATAATCTCAGCCTGCAACTGCAAATTGATCCGTGTCGAGACAGGGTCGTTGAAGCGGATTACACCCGCCTGACCCAGGTGATCCTGAACCTGTTATCCAATGCCTGTAAATATAATCGGCCGGATGGACAGATCACGATCAGTTGTGACGTGATTGATGAAAGAATGATTCGCATCAGTGTGGAAGACACTGGCCTGGGTATCGCTGAAAAATATCATCCGGAGGTCTTCAGTAGTTTTAACCGCCTTGGCGCGGAAGACTCTGGAATTAGCGGTACCGGGGTGGGCCTGAATATCTGCCGCCAGTTGATGCAGCTGATGGGTGGCGAGATTGGTTTTCATAGTGTGGTGGATGAAGGCAGCTGTTTCTGGATTGATGTGCCACTATCGGATATTTAAACGTTAATATGGAAATAGTATGGTTGACGGGCAAGGTGATCAAAATCTAACTGGTAAAGAGAACTCAATCTCTGCTAATGCCAATATCTTGTATATCGAAGACAATCTGGATAATCGTGTCGTCATGGAGGCATTGATTAAAAAATCTTTAGGTATTGATATCCGTACTGCCAATGATGCAGAGCAAGGCCTGAAAATGTGCCAGGAGAGTTTACCCGATCTAATTCTAATGGATATTCGCCTACCGGGGATGGATGGTGTGGATGCCATCAAGTTATTAAAGAATCAGAGTGAGACCAGAGACATTCCCATTATCGCAGTCAGCGCCGATGCCATGGAGGATAATATTGAATATGCCATCAAAGCCGGGGCTGATGAGTATATTACCAAACCATTTGATATTGAAAATGTGGTATCTACAATCGTAAGACTATCTGGCGGTCAGATACAAAACTAAGAACTCTTGAATAAAGAACTTAAGATTTATTTACGTTTGTTAAACGGCAAAACAGTAAAATTTTCATCAGGTACTCGTTTGGCGAGTTCTTCACCCAGTAACATTTCCATGGCATTAATGGTTTTTTTCAGAATCATGCTGGCACAACAATGAAAAATGCGGATTTCACAAGTAATAGGTTCATGGAGGTTGTCCCGGCTTTCTGTTTTAAAGTCGGTCCAGCAAAGAATCGGATAATCAGATAGTGCCCTGTCTACTACTACCCAGGCATCTTTTTGCAGGATTAGATCCAGGTGTTTGAGTTTCGGTATGCGAAAACGTAACTCGGGGCCGAGTCGCTTCATCGCGGTTTGGACATGGTTAAAGTGATTGGCATCGACCTGACCTGTTCTGTCGGTTAGCACAGGGACTTCATCATGCCGGTTGTAGAGATATACAGTTCTCAAAAGATTTCAACCCAGTTTGAATGCCTACTTTTAAGTGTAAACCATATATCTGGGAAAAGAAGCCCGGCCAGGCTTAATTAATTCTGGCCGGACTTGTGTGGTTATGATGTCAGAGATGCAAACAGTGTCGGCAGTTTTTCCGGTAAACGGTCGACATTATCGATAATAGTGTAGTTATTTTCACCAAAAATACGTTTTACATAAGCATCGGCATGAGGGTCCAATGTCAGGCAATAAGTCAGTACACCTGTGCTGTAGAGTTCTTCAACCGCTTTCTTGGTGTCATGGCGCAGATGTTGTGGATCACGCTCATCAATATCAGCTGGCTCTCCATCGGTCACCAGCAGAATCAGTTTACGACGCTCAGGTTGTTTATGCAGGTGATAGCCAGCGTGTCGCAGGGCAGCACCCATACGTGTGGATAAACCACCTTTCATACCGGCAAGACGACCTTTTACTTCATCATCCAGATGCTGGCTAAAGTCCTTAAAGCGGAAATATTGAACATCATGACGACCATCTGAGGCAAAACCATGCAGGGCAAAGGGGTCACCAATACCGTTAATTGCCGTGGCTACCAGGGTGGCTGCTTCACGAGTCAGTTCCAGTACAGTTTTCTCTGAGCCGCCCATGGGTTCATTGGTTGATTCTGACAGATCCATCAGTACGACAATGGACAGATCGCGATTTTTTAACACGTTCCGCATCGTAATACGGGGGTTAGGTTGCTCACCCATACGAATCGCAATCATGGCATCAACAGCGGCGTTGAGATCCAGCTCGTCCCCATCTTCAAGACCGCGCATACGTTGTACACCTTCTGGTGTTAACAGGTCGATGATCTGGCGAATACGATGAGCAACGGGTTTATACTCGATAAGAATATCATTGATATCTTCCGGATTACCCATACCCTGACGACGTTCGTAAACAGTCACCCAGTCAGGACGAGCCAGCTGGATCTGGTAATCCCATTCTGAGTAGTGGAAGGGATCAGAAACAGGCTCTTTGCCCCACATGTCATTGAAGCTTTTCTGGCTATCAGACAGGTCATCTTCATAAGGGAACATTTCGTCTGGGCAGGTCCAGATTTCCTGGGCATCATCACCGGCCAGTTCACAATCAATTTCGTTGGCCATTTCCATGATGGTCATCACGCGACGCACCTGACGTTGGCTTGCTGCCATGTATTCAACACCTGCATCCCAGTCAAATTCAGCAAACTCCCAGACATAACGATTGTCGTCACGGTACGGGATACGAATTCTTTCCAGAATACGTAGGCTGGGAACATTTTTACGTTTTGAGAACAGGTTAAACAGTTCCATACCCATGTGCCATGAGTACATGTTGTCATCCTGCTTCTCTTCGATTTCCTCGTGGAAACGATTAACAATTGCAGCAACTTCTTTGTCATCCGTCTTGATTTTATCGTCCAGTAGCATGTGGGCGATATGTTCCAGCTCAATCATTGCGGGATGTTCTGGTTCATCTTCTTCATCGATGATCTGTAAAAGCGTCTTCCAGAGTTTCTTCAGGCCGGGGAAATCTTTAGTGGCCTTGTATTCGACACGGGCATCTTCAAAGAAGCCGATAAAGAACATTTGCGCTGGACTGAGTTCTTCAGCAGAAATAGCTGAATCGGAATAACACATATGTGCGGCCATATGCGCTGCAGTAGCACGATACAGTTCAAGACCTTCGACTCGATTGTCTTCAGGGCCAACGTGATCGACCGCGTCTGGCATATGCAGGATACGATGTTCAATATATGGACGAAAATCTGTGTAATCCGCACCAGTTGGACGCAGGAAGAAATCACGACCCCAAAGGGCGCGTAAATAAAAATTCAGTTTACGTTGTACTTTAATGAACAGTACACCACGACGTTCTTTTTGTAACATCGCCTTGGAGTCTGCCGACTCAAGATTAAAGTAGCTTGTCAGGTTATTAAAGTCACGACGGTAAGCCTGCGCTCCAAAGTTGGCCCAGCGACGTAGACCACTCAGAGTTAGTTTATCCAGAAGCTCATCCATGTGATTCAGCATGGGGCGTAAACCACGCGCTGCAGTGGATGCAAACTGGTGAATAAAGGTCAGATAACCACGCACCAGCTGTCCATCACCGAGATGGCGTGCGGCAGAAGGCAGGCTGGCAAATAACAGGGTGATAACTTCACCAGAGGTCATGGAAGACAGTTTCATGCCAGCAGTGACACAGTCATCAATAATGTCTTCACCACATTCTTTGGCAACCAGTGGCATTTCCTGCAGGAAGGTAATGACAAGGTCAGAACCACGCCCCAGGTTACACATGGCCTTGGCACCTGTCAGATAGGCTTCCAGGCCTGTCGGCGACATGATACGTGCGGCTTCCTGGAAAGTACCGTTCAGTACTTCGCGTACTTCAGGTGCGACATCGGCGAGTTGTTCTTCGTAATCTTCGAGTTTGATAGACATAGCTAACTTATCTCTCGTTAAGTTCCCTCTCCCTTTGGGAGAGGGTTAGGGTGAGGGCTGTTAGAACACCATCAATATCAGTTAACACTTCATTATTCCAGTAACGAACAACTTTAAATCCTGATAATTCAAGATACGCGGTTCGTCTGCTGTCATATTCAAGTTGTTGCTGGTGCTGCCCACCATCAATTTCAATAATCAATTTTGCAGATGAACAAACAAAATCAACAATATAATTTCCTATTGGGGCTTGCCTTTTAAACTTGTAGCCGTTTAGTTGCCGGCTACGAAGACACTGCCAGAGTCTTTTTTCTGCATCCGTGGAATTTTTACGTAAGTCTCTGGCTTTGCTGGTCAGAAGTTCCATTTCTGCCCTCCCGCTCTCGCACATCCTTGTGCTACGCGGCATAAGTTCATCCATGAACAAAACCCCTGCCCTCTCCCAGAGGGAGAGGGGGCTCATTTAATTAATTAACCAAAGAATGTCTGCACAGCAGCATTCAGGGTATCGCGCATATCTGGATCATCTGTTAAAGGAGTCACCATGGTCATGCTACAGGCCGCTTCTGGGTTGATACCTTTGCTAATCAGCTGACCTGCGTATACCAGCAGACGGGTTGAAATACCTTCGTCCAGACCGTGACCTTTCAGGTTACGTGCACGGTGTGCAATCTGAACCAGTTTGCCAGCGGTTTCTTTATCAACACCTGATTCTTTGGATACGATAGCCACTTCGGTTTCTTCAACCGGGTAATCAAAGTCCAGACCACCGAAACGTTGTTTGGTAGATTGCTTCAGGTCTTTCATTAAGGACTGATAACCAGGGTTATAAGAGATAACCAGTTGGAAGTCAGGATGGGCTTCGATCAGCTCGCCTTTCTTATCCAGGGGTAATGTACGACGGTGGTCAGTCAGTGGGTGAATAACAACCGTGGTATCCTGACGGGCTTCAACAACCTCATCAAGGTAACAGATGGCACCAATACGTGCGGCTGTGGCCAGAGGGCCGTCCTGCCATTTGGTACCGTCTTTATCCAGCAGGAAACGACCGACCAGATCAGAAGCTGTCATATCTTCGTTACACGCTACGGTGATAAGTGGACGCTTCAGTTTATATGCCATGTACTCGACAAAACGAGATTTACCACAACCTGTAGGACCCTTTAACATCATTGGCATACGTGCATTGTACGCAGCCTGGTATAAGTCAACTTCATTGCCTACAGGTTCGTAGTAGGGCTCAGATTTAATTTCGTACTGCTTTGGATCAACAGTAGTACTTTCTATTTTCGCTACAGTCGCTTTTTTAGTCGCCATAACACACCTTCGTTAATGTTTCGGTTATAAATTTAGTAAAAATTTGTTCTTACGATTCACTGTAGGTTTCAAATTCACCATCCCAGCCTAGTTCTTTGGCTTTTCTTACACCTTCACCATGGATACGATCATGGCGTTCACGTAATTCGGGAGGTAAATGTCTGACCAGGCAACCGTACTTGTCCCACTCTTTATTGACCTTATCCAGCAAGGCGTCAATACCCTGGACATTCCAGCCTTTGCAGGTTTCAGTTTCGGGTATCAATTCAAACACCCAGGCGTCACGAATAACTTTGCCGATGGTAGTCATACCACCAAACATGTCTTCTTCTATGCCTACATATGTCTTTGGTTTTTCCATGATTAGCTTATTAACTTCTTTTGTAACTAATATATGTTTATCGCCAAAAGTTTAGGAAATAAAAATATATCAATTAGGTTAAAAAAAGCCCCTGCCCTGCAGAGCAGTTCAGGGGCTAGATTTGGCATTCACCGCTTTATACCGTCCCTGGTATCGCGGCATACGTACATCCTGTACTTAACCCCGGTAGATGCTTAAACAGCAGTACCACGGTAAACAACCATTGATGTACCAGCACACTGTGCAAAGTTATCCAGACCTAACAGACGTACGTGGTTGTTAGGGTGGGCTTTGTGACAGTTTTCCAGTTCAGCCAGGATAGCGTCAACGTCGGTTTCACCGAACATTGGCAGCTTCCACATGTACCAGTAAGCGCCATTCGCATTTTCAGGCTCAGTGTGTTCGATAGATGGGTTCCAGCCCTTGTCTACGATGTACTGAATCTGCGCACGAGCAGATTCTTTGCTCAGCGGTGGCAGGTAAGAGAAAGTTTCAAACTTACGGCTCTGAGCCGCATCGCTTAAACTTGAATTGTAATCTTGCATATCACTCATTGTGATTTACTCCTAATGTTAATTTCAAATTCGCTGTAGGTTGGGTTAGGCGAAGCCGTAACCCAACATCTGGATTGTTGGGGTTCGCAATAATCGCTTACCCCAACCTACACACTTATTTGTGTGAAACGTCCAGTTTATCAACAGTGTCGAATTCGAACTTGATTTCTTTCCATGTTTCCATGGCAGCTTTAAGCTCTGGGCTGTGTTTAGCAGCAGCAGTAAGGATGTCCTTACCTTCTTTCTCGATCTCACGACCCATGTTACGTGCTTCAACACAAGCTTCAACAGCAACACGGTTAGCAGCCGCACCAGCAGCGTTGCCCCATGGGTGACCTAATGTACCGCCACCGAACTGCAGACAGGAATCGTCGCCGAAGATGCTAACCAGCGCTGGCATGTGCCATACGTGGATACCACAGATCGGAAG
>JAOULO010000097.1 GCA_029881995.1 Gammaproteobacteria bacterium | reverse complement strand
CAGGATGCCATACGAATTGCCAATGACTCAGCTTTTGGTCTGGGTGGGAGTGTCTGGACAGCAGACTCAGAGCGAGGTGAATCGGTTGCTCGACAAATTCAAGCCGGTGCCTGCTTTGTTAATGGCCTGGTAAAAAGTGACCCTCGTCTACCTTTTGGTGGTATCAAAAACTCAGGCTATGGACGGGAGCTATCCCATCATGGGATTAAGGAGTTTGTTAACGCCAAAACCATCTGGGTCAAATAAGTGTTTATTTTGATTCAATATTTATAAACTGACTTACATTGCCCCTGAAAAATATCCAACTATAATCCTTATATATTTACCCACGTCACACTATTACAAGTCATATAAACGTTTATCCTGGAACAGGCGGGTGGGCCATTGTTCAAAAAAGACGATTTCGACAATCTGGTTAAAGATGTCCTTGAAACCATGGGGATTACCCAAAGCGATATCCTTGATCGCAAACAGTATCTGGAGTTGACCAAGGTTGATCTTGCGATACTGAAAAAACTGCAACCTGAATTACTGTCCATTCATAATGAACTAATGGCCAGGTTTTATGAGCATTTATTAAATTTCCCTCATACCTCCAGTTTTCTCAAAGACGAACAAACCATAGAGCAGCTGCAGGCCAAACAGGCTGAATATTTTACCAATCTGTTAAGCGGTGATTATGACTGGGATTATGTACTGGATCGCTTACGGGTTGGTGTTGCCCATCAACAAATTGGCCTGGAACCACGTTGGTATTTTGGCGCATATAGCAAGTATCTCTGTACCCTGTTACCCGAGGTATGGGTCGCCTCTGGTAACAGCGGTGAGATAACCATTGCAGGCATCCAGGCCTTGCTCAAAGTGGTTTTTCTCGATATTGAACTTGCTATCGAGACCTATATGCGTGCCGACAAGCATGTTATCGAAACTCTGAAAGAGTATTCGGAAAATCTGGTCTGTAATGTTCCATCGGGTTTGGTCGTGCTGGATAATAATTTAACGGTTTTATCAGTAAACCGTTTTATGGATCGGTTATTTATTGAAGATCATGAAATTCTAAAGGGGCGTCATCTCGAAGACATCTTTCCCGATGCAGGACTTAGAGATCGAGCCATTGAAGTGCAGACCAGCCTGCGTGGTCAACGAGGTATTGTTCTGTCACGAAAAGATATTCATGGCAATGAACTCTATTTCGAATTCAGTATTATCCCTATGTTGACAGCAGACAGTCGAGAACCTCTTGATGGGGATGCGCGGCTGCTGGTTATTATCGAGGATATGACAGAACAGGAGAGTCTGCGAGCCCAGACGATTATTTCTGATCAACGTGTCCGGGCGATTATGGATAATGTCACAGACGGTATTATTACCATAGATGAAGCAGGTGTTGTGGAATCTTATAATGCCGCTGCTGAAAAGCTGTTTCAGTTCCCAGCCAATGAAGTGATCGGCAGAAATATCAAAATGCTAATGCCTGAACCCTATTGTAGCCAGCATGATTATTATCTTGAACGCTATCACGCGTCTGGTGACAGAAAATGTCTTGGTCTTGGGTTTAGGGAAGTGGAAGGTAAGAGAAAAGACGGTAGCTGTTTTCCTATGGACCTGTCTATTAGTGAAATAACATTAGGGGATGAGCATTTATATATTGGCATGGTGCGTGACATTACTCAACGCAAGGATGCAGAATTTGAAATGGCCAAATTATCCTATGCTGTTGAGCAGTCAGCCGATACCATAATGATTACAGATAAAAATGGCATTATCGAATATGTTAACTCGGGTTTTGAAGATACAACCGGATATACACGTGACGAAGTGATTGGTCGAACACCTAATATTGTAAAGTCCGGTGAAATGGATAAACAGTTCTATCTTGGGCTATGGGAAACCCTGAAAAAAGGTGAAATTTTTCGAGATGTGTTTGTGAATAAACGCAAGAACGGGAGCGTGTATTACGAGGAAAAAACAATTTCGCCTATGCGAAATGTCACAGGTGATATTACTCATTATATCTCCTCTGGCCGCGATATTACGGATCGTATGCGTACCCATGATCGTCTGCAGTACCTTGCCCATCATGATGTCTTGACGGGCTTACCCAATCGTCTTCTATTTACAGATCGACTTTCTCAGGCCATAAAACAGGCAAGCCGTAGTGGTGGTCACGTTGTTTTGATTTATCTTGATCTGGATCGATTTAAAAATATTAATGATACCCTGGGGCATCTTGCTGGCGATGAACTTCTTAGAGTGATTGCCAAGCGCCTCTTAGGCGTACTGCGCGATAATGACACAACAGCACGTTTAAGTGGAGATGAGTTCACTGTTTTATTAACAGGTATTTCCGATATCAGTGTTATACCAAATATTGCCAATAAGATTATGTACGAGATTGCTCGTCCAATTCAACTAGCTGAGCATGAACTCTTTGTGACAACCAGTATTGGGATAGTGGTGTATCCTGATGACGGGCATGAACCGCAGACCCTGTTAAAGCATGCCGATACCGCCATGTATCATGCCAAAAAGCATGGTCGCAATGGTTATCAGTTTTATACCTCAAACATGAATGTCATGGCCAGAGAACAGCTGGTGTTGGAAAACCAGTTGCATCGTGCCCTGGAACGAAATGAATTTGAGGTACATTTTCAGCCACAGTATGATATTCGAACCGGAAGAATTTATGGTATTGAAGCATTGTTACGCTGGCAACATCCGGATCACGGATTATTAGCACCAGCCAGATTTATGGATTTACTGGAAGATACCGGTCTGATCATTCCCGTCGGCAACTGGGTATTGGGCACAGCATGTACTCGTTTTACCCGTTGGCTGGAAAATGGGATTGATATTCCAAAACTGGCGGTTAATGTCAGCCCACGACAATTTTCAAGTGAACATTTTACTAGTAGTGTTCAGCAAACATTGCTGGACACCAAGTTGCCAGCAGAAAAACTGGAGCTTGAAATTACTGAATCCAGTTTAATTGAAGAAAAAATTTCCAATATCAATGCAATTCAGGATCTGCATAAATCAGGTATTACCATTGCCATGGATGATTTTGGTACCGGCTATTCTTCATTGAGTTATCTTAGACAGTTCCCAATCAAGACACTCAAAATTGATAAATCCTTCGTTAAACAGGTACCTAATAATTATGATGACTGTGTTCTGGCGCGCACTATTGTTGCCATGGGACAAAATCTGAATCTGAATATTATTGCTGAAGGTGTGGAAACCCTGGAGCAATTGAGCTTTTTGAAACAACTGGGCTGCAACGCGGCTCAGGGTTATTTATATAGTCCAGCGATCCCTCATGAACTTCTCAACCAGGATTTTATACAGTCTGATTTTCACTAGCAGTGCGTTGTGGTAACAGGCCAATATTAATGGCTTTCGGTTCCAGTACGCAGGCTTCTCGACATAATGCACAGCCTGTACAGTAATCTGATTGAATAATGGGTTTTTCATTATTCCAAACCATTGCATGCTCAACAGGACAGCTATCAGCACAGGCTCCACACTCAGGACCAAGATATGGCAGACAGGTCTCGGTATCGATACTTGCTAGTGCCAGTTTG
>JAOULO010000017.1 GCA_029881995.1 Gammaproteobacteria bacterium | reverse complement strand
AGAACCATAGCCACCACCAAACAATACAAAATGGTTGATGATGTGGTAAAGATTATAAAAGGTCTTACGGATTTGATAACCGTGATCCAGTGGCCAGGACTCATTATAGGCCGCATAAAAATCAGCTCCAAAACCACCAAACAACTCGGTCATGGCCAGGTCTGTCTCTCGGTCACCATAATAGACCGCCGGATCGAAAATGACCGGCTCCCCCGAGGACAAAACAGAATAATTCCCCGACCACAGATCACCATGTAATAAAGAGGCCACCGGTTGGTAGTCGGTGAAAAAATCCGCCACATGGGCCAGTAATCTGTCACCCTTATCCAGCATACGGTGACTGGCTCCCTGCCGACTGGCCAGCTTAAGCTGATAACCCAGGCGTTGCTCCTGCCAGAAACTTACCCAGTCATCACATTTATCATTTGGCTGGTGGGTCGCTCCAATCGTATTGTCCAGGCGCCAGCCAAACTGGTCAGCGGTGTAGCGATGCATCTCGGCCAGTTGCCGGCCAAACAGCCGCATGGCATCACGCTGGCCACCACCAAATGGCAGATTTTCCATGACGATATAGGCCTGACCAGCACTCGTACCATAACAGACAGGCTTTGGAACCCGGATCGCAGCCGGTTTGTTCAGTTCAGCCAGGCCCTCTGCCTCAGCAACAAACATATCCAGCAAATCCGCCCGGTTGAGCTTCACGAAATAGCTCTGCCCACCCCCTGATACTCGAAAGGCGGAATTAATACACCCACCCCCAACATTGCTATGTTGTTCTATTTCAAAGGAAATTCCAAGAGTATCCGAGATGTTTGCTGCGATATTTTGCCAGTCCATGGATGAGATCATACAAAATTTAGCCACCAAATGACTTAACTTTGATAGCTTTTATTCCGATACTGTGTATGATTACTATTTGTACAGTTATATGGAGGTAGGGAGCATGGCAGCAGACCATTATATTGGCCCTGAGCGCCGCGTCGAACAACGCCGTAAAAACAGTGATCGCCGGGCTGCGATCCGATTTGAACCAGATAAATCCCCTCGCCGCTCCGGGAAAGACCGCCGCTCTGGTGGCAAAAGTGTCTGGGATGGTCGTGGTGGTTTCTAACACGGAACACCATATCTAAGGCCCGGATAGTTTCTACCTGCTCAAGCTCGTCTTTTGAAGGCAGGAGTTTTACTCTATCCTGGGCTATCCACTGAATATAATGAAAAGGGATAGTCAATAAACAGGATCATCTCCGTGCCCTCATCACCGTGGGCAATATCTGCCCGTAACGTAGTCCCTTCAAACAGCATCCTGAAACCAAGCCCATAGGAATATTTCAGCTTATCCGTCAGGCCGGAACTGGTCTCGGCCACACTGCCCGCTTCTGCAAAAAAGGCCAATTGCATATTGGTTCGATGACCACGCAGGATATAGATATCCATGGGTGTGTATTCTTCGGTGAGATTCCAACGATACTCGGTACCAATAAATAATGTTTCACCAGCAAAATAGCGATTCCCTGGATAGGATCTCAGCCGTTGAGTACCGCCAAGGGGGTTAGCTGTTCCATAGCGATTGTTGGCAATAATGGAATTGATGTACTGAGCTTCAGAATTCTCACAGGAGCTTGATGCAACAGGATCGGATATTGAACCGCAGTTAAAACCAAAGCGTCCCTGTAGTTCAGTAAAATTAGTTGATCCCTGTCGTTCGATTTTGGTGGTAGAACGAAACAAATTCCAGACCCAGGTATTTTTATGGCCTATCGGAATATAGGCACTCAGGTTCAGATCATAGACTGTGAATGTGCTGAAAACTGGATCGACATCATCCAGCCTTTCCTTACGGTTCATCTCAAAGCGAAAACCACGCCTGGGGTCCTGGCGGTCATCGGTCAGGTCAATATTCATTCCCAGAGTCATGCTTTGCCTGGTTTCCTCTCGCGCATCCGCAGTCTGAAAGCGGTTATCACCGGTACTATCAAAAACACTTTTTATTTTATTATTCTGTTCTCCAAGGCGTGAATAAAAATCCAGTCGCTTGTCAAAAAAGGTCATAGTGAGTTGGCTGGTTACCCCATCTCCTGCTACGTTGGGGTAAATAAATTTATTCCTGTTTGAGTCAACTCCACGCTCATAAAACTTAAAGGCCACATCATACTCATACCAGGCCGCATCCAGGATCAAGCGCTGTGGTATCAGATGCATATTGAGTGCCGTCAGGCCTGAGGCATAAAAATCACCATCGATATAAAAGGCCGTCAGGTCGGTATCTGAATCAGCCACATTAACGAAAGTGCCACCACCCCCCTTGGCAGTACCAAGGCCGGGAATCTGGATATAGATGGGATAAACAAAGTAGCCAAAGTTAGGTGGGTATTGATCCCGGCGCCGGTCCGGCAGGCTGCTGGCAAGGCCCCACTCCTGGCCGACCAGACACAACATTAAAAAGATTAACCACCGATTTGCCCACATTGATCTTTCCCTTATTTTGTACGTATTACAAACTTATACGCTACAAAGTATGATTTCCGCACAATGTGATAAACGGTCACCTATCGGTGTGAAATGCCCTACATCTGTTTGAATAAATGTGCATAGCGGCGACTGACAGTCAGTTGGTCTTTACTGCCCCTGAGAGAAACATGATACGTACCATTGATGGCCTTTTTAAGACTGGCAATCTGGCTGGTCTGCACAATTATTCCACGATGTATTTGCCAGAACTGAATTGGATCCAGCTCGGCCACCAGCTCACGGATGGGTTTGCGAATCAGGTGTTCCTTGTCTTGTGTGACGACAGTGGTGTATTTATCTTCTGCCTTGAAATAGATCACCTCATCGATGGGTACCATGTAGGTGTTTTCACTATCACCCGCCCGTATCCAGTTCAGATACTGTGGAGTCTGCTTACTGGCATGACCCGCCAATTGAGATAAGAGTAAAGATAAGTTATTCGTTTCAGGTTCTGATTGATTGAGTTTTTTTAATCGGTCAATCGTCTGTTGCAGGCGTTGTTCGTCCACTGGCTTAAGCAGGTAATCAACAGCCGATGCCTCAAAGGCCTGTACAGCAAACTCGTCATAGGCAGTAATAAATACAACATGGCATTCCCCCGCGATTCGTTGTGCCACCTGCAGACCAGTCAGAACAGGCATCTTTATATCCAGGAAGGCAATATCCGGTTCCACATCCCGAATCAAGCCCAGGGCCTGCATACCGTTACCGGCCGTATCAACAATCTCCAGTTCAGGCCAGAGCCTGTGTAACATATCACTGAGAAAACGCAGCAAATTTGGTTCATCGTCAGCGAGTATGACGCGTGGCTTATTCATAAGGCATTTCGATCCTGATTATCACACCACGCGGTGAGTTATCCTGAATTTCAAGTTGGGCTGCATCACCATACAGTGACTGCAAACGCTTGCGTACATTCATCAAGCCAAAGCCCTTCAGGTCACCCTCTTTTAAACCAACCCCATTATCACTCACGGTTATTTTTAATTGATCTTCAGCCCGTGTTATCGAAAGCTCAACCCTGCCACCCTCGGCCAGGGGCTCCAAACCATGTTTAATGGCATTCTCAACCAGCGGTTGCAATAACATAATGGGAAAAGGACAGCTTAATAATGTCTTGTCGACATTGATACTGTACTGCAGACGTTCACCCATGCGAATTTGTAAAATTTTAAAATAGTTTTCTATCAGGTCCAGCTCATCCTGCAAACAACCCTGCCTGTCCTGACTACGTGACAAACTGCTGCGTAAATACCGAGTCAAACTCTCCAGCATCAATCTGGCCTTGTCTGGTTCGGATTCTATCAGGCTAATCACGTTTGATAGTGAGTTAAACAGAAAATGGGGTTCGATCTGAGCTTGTAACAACTGCAACTGGGTCTCAGCGATCTGTTTTTCGTGATCAAGGTTTTTAATCTGTACTTCACGAATGGTCCTGGCAGCCTGATGGTGACGCTCACGACTCATGAAAAAATACAGCACAATGGAACCAAAGAACAAGGCCAGAAAGAGATTAACAAAAATCCAGCGATATCCGTTTATACGCAGAAGCTCCATCGACACAAGCGATGTATCATTCCACAGCAATGACACCAGCATGGCGTTCGTAACACCTGCAATAGCTCCCACCAGTAAAGAAATGACAATCCACCAAACTGTTTGCCTGATGACAAAACTCAACAACCAGAAGGCACTGAACATGGTCAGACCAATACATTGGGAAACCATCAGGGTATGCAGAAACTGAGAACCTTCGATCAACAGGCTGAGTAAGACAGCGATTGCTGTATTAAACAGTACGGCGTAGACCAACTCGGTGGCCACATGTCTAGATAAAAGGTGATAACGCTGCTGGAACAATTCTCTAACCTGTATGCACAATATTGTAATAGGGTAATCAATTATCCTGTTAAGAATATAAACTTCTTAACCGGTGAATTTCATCCCAATGTGATAAAAGACCGATTACCACGACCAGATTGCATAAAGCCGGCTTGCAAATCCACTATTGGTATTAGAGTGAACCAGAAGATAGTCACAAAATTTAACAAAATTACCTACTATTTTAGTGGGTCTTAGGCTATTTTAGGTATCATTAAATGTTACAGCCTGCTTCGGGGGGATTCCCATGGCGACACTTGATTACCAGCTGCTTGTAGAAGCGGCGCCTACCGCTATGTGTCTGGTCGATACAGATGGCAAACTCCTGTTCGCAAACCCGGCGTTTCGAGAGTTGCTGAAACTATCCGAACCTGAAAGCCAGGACATATCGATCTCCCAGCTCATTGCACCAGACTGGTACGAGGCCAATCGGACAAAAATGAAATTGCTGCTGCAGGAAGAGTCCTTGGCAAGCCAGGTTCATGACTACCCCTTTATCTGTAGCAATGGTGATACCCTCTGGCTAACAGAGTCTCGTCGCGCCATAAAAGATAAAACTCATGGTCAATTAATCATTTGCCAGTATAACAATATCGACGAACGCCTGAAAAAAGAACAGCGTCTCAAACAAATCGAAGAACGATTTAATCTAAGCCAGCGCCATGCCAACTACGGCGTCTGGGACTGGAATATCCAGACCAATGACTTGTACTGGTCAGATCAGATCGGCCCACTCATTGGCCTGGGTGATGGTGAAAACGAAGCCAATTATGAGGACTTTGTTAACTCAATCCATCCCGATGATCGTGAATTTGTCGGAGAAGCCGTGCGTGCCGCCGTAGAGGATGGTTCAGAATATGATATTGTCCATCGCTCTGTTTATCCAGATGGTACCGTGCGCTGGCTTCGAGAAACGGGGGATGTCATTCGAGCCGATGATGGCACACCGCTCAATATGATCGGTGTGGCACGTGATGTGACTGAGCATCATCTTGCCAATGAAGCCCTCAAAGAAAGCGCCAAACAACTCAATGTGGCCCAGGCCATTGCCCATGTGGGACACTGGAGCTGGGATGTGGCCACTGGCAAACTGTTCTGGTCTGATGAAATCTATCGTATCTTTGGTCACAACCCCGGTGAGTTTGAACCTACCTATGAAAAATTCATCGCCACCCTGCACCCGGATGATGTAGAACGTATCAAGCAATCAGAGAAAGAGGCCTTTGCCAATGGCAAGGCCCACAGTATCGACCACCGCATTATTCACCCAGACGGTAGTGAGGCCTGGGTTCATGAAGAGGCCGTTGCCGTTCTGGATAATAGTGGTAAAGCAATCAAAATGACGGGAACGGTACAGGACATCACTCAACGTAAACAGCTGGAACAACAACTGGCCGATAAAATTGCCCAGGCAGAATCTGCTAACTTTGCCAAATCTACATTTCTTTCTCACATGAGCCATGAACTCCGCACTCCATTAAACGGCATTCTTGGCTTTGCACAGCTAATGGAAATGGAAAACTTGCCTGAAGCTCCTGACAATTTTGTCAGAGAAATTATTAAATCCGGTTGGCACCTGCTGGATCTGGTGGACGATCTACTTGATCTATCGCGCATCGAAACAGGTGCGATTGATTTACAACTTGAAACCGTCAACCTGTGTGAATTAATAAGAGAATGCCACTCAATGATCAATCCATTATTGAGTGAACGCAGACTGAGCTTTACTGCCTCTTTTGATGAATGCGCGCATTATATCCAGGCCGATCCACGTCGACTGAAACAGATCATCATTAACCTGCTTTCAAATGCTATTAAATATAATCGTCCCAACGGTTCTATTGAGGTGTCGTGCACCACACACCATGATCAATTACGCGTTCACATCAAAGACACCGGTCAGGGAATCCCGGAAGCCTTAATGCATAGACTGTTTACACCTTTTGATCGACTGGGTAAGGAAGGTATTGAAGAATCCGGAACAGGTATTGGACTGACCCTGGTCAAGCGACTCACCGAAACCATGGGTGGCGATATTGGTGTTGAAAGCACTGAGGGTGTAGGCAGTACCTTCTGGGTTGAATTTGCCCTTGCCCCTGCCGATCACCAAATTTCTGAACAAACTCAAAATTACAATAATGAGAATATTCTAATGACACAAGGCAATATCAATGTTCTTTATGTTGAAGACAATCCAGCAAACCTGCGCCTGATTGAAGGATTTATTGAGAAAAAAGACAATATCAATCTGCTTGCTGCCAATACAGCATGTAGCGGCCTGTCTCTGGCAAAAAAACACCAACCGGATTTGATTCTAATGGATATCAAGTTACCGGACATGAGTGGCTTTGAGGCATTGGCCCGACTTAAAACAATACCTGAGACAGCGGATATTCCCGTCATCGCCCTGAGTGCTGTTGCCCATGAGCATGATATTGCTGCTGGTCTGAACGCCGGTTTCTACCGCTATTTAACAAAACCCGTTAATCTCAAGCAACTGGAAGAAGCCATGTATTTTGCACTCAACCAGAACACATCCTTGCATAAGGAAAATATCAGTAGCTACTCTGGGTGATAAACCATGGGAGTGTTCAATCTATAAATAATTTTAAATCTTCTAAATTTACACAACTTATGGTCAATAGTTCACGACTCCCTGATCAGACCACACCGCCAGCTCATTACCATTAGGGTCTGAAAAATGAAAACGTCGACCACCTGGAAAAGAAAATATCTCCTGCACTATGGAACCACCACATGCCTTCACCTTTTCAAAGGTTTTCTCCAGGTCATTGGCGTAAAAAACAATTAAGGCCGCACCATTTTCTGTGGAAGATTGCTTATCTGACAAATAAAACCCACCATCCTGCTGACCATCATTAAAGGCTCGATACTCTGGCCCATAGTCGGTAAATGACCAGCCAAATGCCTTTTCATAAAAGCCCTGCACGGCATCAAGATCCTTTGCCGGTAATTCCAGATAATCAATTTTCTGATCAATCGCCACCTTAACCTCCTGTAAAATTATTTTTAATAATAACCTGACGCAGTATTTATAACTAAACTGCCTGCCGTGTATACCCTCTTCTATCCAGCACCATCAAAAGAGGGGGCAGAAAAAGAAAATCTGCCAGTAATGCATAACTTAGAGTCATAGCAAGCAATAAGCCGCTTACCCAGGTTGGCGAAAAACTTGATGCGACCAGCACAAGAAAACCTGCTACCAATACAATAGTGGTAATGCTTAGCGCGACACCAACCGTCTGAAACGCATAACGTATGCCTTCTTCTATTTGTAAATTCTGTTCGCGACGGGCGCGTAGATACTTACTCAGAAAATGTACCGTGTCATCGACCACAATCCCAAGACTCATACAGATAACCACCGAGGCAGAGAGGTCAACCTTACCGACGGTCAATCCCCAGGTGCCATATGCCAGGGTCGCAGGGACCAGGTTAGGTACCAGACTCAATAATCCCAGACGAACTGAACGAAGCGCAAATATCAGTACAATTGAAATCAGCACCAGGGCCAATAAAGTCCCAAGCAACAACTGGCGAATATTTCTGTGGTTAATATAACCGAAGATAATATCCATTCCCGTCCCTTCACTGAACTGAATATTCCCGGCATTCTGCTGAAGCCACTCACGGGCACGATTATCCAGGTTCAGAATGGCCTCTGAGTGGGTCTTATGGATCAGCACACGAAACAGGCTGCCTGAACGGTTGTAGTTCACCATATCATCCATATTGAGTTCTCGTGGCAGGCCAATTTCATACAACAAAAAGTACTGCGCCGCCAGCTCACGGCTTTCAGGCAGGCGGTACCATTCCTTGTCACCACTGTGCATATTTTTATTCAGCCGTTTTTGCACATCCACGATACTACCTACATAGGCCACACCTGGTTGTTGCCGGTACCAGTTGGCAAAGGCTTCAACGGTCTGTAAATATTCAGGCTTATGGATACCGTTATCTTCACCAGTATCCAGCAGATAGCGAATGGAATGCACCCCGGTAAGACGTTGGTCGATCTGTTCAATGGTACGACGTTGCTCAAAACTTTCATCAAAATACTCATGCCAACGTTCGGTAAGTTCATTGCGTGGAATAAAGCTCGCCAGGATCACGGCACATAAACCCATGACAATAAGCAAGGCCTTGCGCCGTGTTATGACAAAACTCGCCAGACTATCAATTAAGCTGAATTTAAAATCTTTCCGTTGCCGCTTCCCGATATCAAGCCAGGCCAGGACTGCAGGCAGCATGGTCATACTGAATATCCAGGCAAAGAGAACCCCCAGGGCGACCATATTGCCAAGATCACGGTAGGGGGGTGAATCGCTGAAGTTAAGACATAATACCCCGATGATCGTGGTCAGACTGGTGACAAAAACCGGGTTCACGTTAATTCGTATTGCCTCTCGCACGGCATCCTTACGATCCACGCCCTGTTGCAGGGAGTGGTAATAAGAAATCAGGATATGAACACAATCTGCTACCGCAATGGTCATCACCACACTCGGCACCCACCCGGCAACCGGTGTGAGGATCACCCCAAACCAGCCATAGGTACCCATGGTGGCTGCAATAGAAAAGGTCACCAATAGCACGGTGACCAGCATCCCCCTCAGGCTACGCAACAAAACCAGCAAGCCAACTATAAGGATGGCATAACTCAGACCTACCAGATTCTGCATATCGGCACCCACGGCCTCACCCAGTACAACCCCGGCGGTTGTACCCCCACCCAGGCTGATATTGGCATCAGGATAAGTCTCACGCATTTTGGCCTGCAGCTTACGGGCCTCTCCAACGGCCTCATCGGGTGCCATTTTGTTATTGGGCGGTAAACGCAGACGAACAACCACTCCCGTTGCTGAGCCGTCTTTTGCAATGGCATTATTAATAAGGGTTGGCTCATCCATTATGGCCTGTTTGATCCAGGCAATTTTCTGTGGTGTGAGATCCGTTTTATGGCGAAGAATATAGCCGGTGGTCAGCTCATCACCCTTGACTTCAGTATGCTGAAAATTGGTAATGGAGTTCACCCGCTCTGCATGCGGTAATAACCAGCCGGCTTCTGTGATGTCATGGATCAGTGACAGGTGTTCTTTCTTGAATAGATCGCCCGATTTCGGAGTAATAAAAAAATATATAGCATCCTGCTTACCATACGTGACCTCCATACGTTCAAGGGCTTCCAACTGTGGGTTTTCCTTACTGAAGTAAACCCGAAACTCATTAGTAAAACTCAGGTTCCTGGCTCCACTTGCCAGAAAAACCACAGCCAGGAGCACAAAAAGCAGGACAAGCTTGTGGTTTTTAATAACCCAATTAGTATAGTTAGATAACATATTGAAATCCCTTGTAATTATTATTTATTCCCGTTCATGGTGAATCGTCGTCTGGTAAATCCTTTTTAAACAACTCCCACCGATTGCCGATAAGAAGGCAGGCTAACGATAATATGAGATTCAAATGGGTATCGCCAATTTTAAAGGTAAAAAAGTACTGGTTGTCGATGATGCTGCATTTATTCGCAACCTGGTAAAAAAATCGCTGGAAGTAATTGGTATTACCGGTATTAAAGAAGCGGTTGACGGTCGTCAGGCCCTGGCTGCCCTACAGACTGGTAAATATGATCTCGTTATTAGTGATTTGAATATGCCTGAAATGGACGGTATCGAACTGCTACGAGAAATTCGTGCTGATGAACGCATGTTTCAGTTGCCATTTATCATGCTTACCTCAGACATGGATGCAGAAAATATCAAAGCTGCTGCCGGACTGGATGTTAATGGCTATATCACCAAGCCATTTCGTGGTGATCCCCTGATAGATAAAGTTACTGAAGTCCTTTCAAAAAAGTAATTCCTCATATACAAGCACCTCCACCATCATGTAACAAATGTTTTCAATGTTAAGCTTTTTCAATCTTTAACATTTAATACAGCTTCCGCTAACTATAATTAATATAAGATTTATATAGTTTAGTTGTATGGTGAGTGTATGGATGGGAATAACAAATCGCCTTCGGTACTGGTAGTTGAAGACGCCATTTTTGTACGCAACTTTGTCATTATTGCCCTGAGGACCATGGGGATCACCCATGTTACGGAAGCTGATAATGGCAAATCGGCCCTCGAAGAGTTACAAAAACAACCCATGGACCTGATCCTGAGTGACTGGCATATGCCAGAAATGGAGGGTATTGAACTCCTCAAGGCCGTCAGGGCAGATGAAAAACTCCGTCATATCCCTTTTTTGATGCTGACCTCAGATGTCTCTGAAGAAAATGTCCGAGATGCGCTCAATTCCGGCGTCAGCGATTTCCTGGCCAAACCCTTCCGGCATGCCCCCTTAATCAAAAAAATTAAACGCCTGCTGGAACATGGGCACCAGAACATTTCTCAGAGTGCATAAAAAAGCCCGGTTAAACCGGGCTTTTTTGAGTTGAAGATAACTAAAGTGCTTTATGCGGCATCGGCCTCTTTGTTCTCATTGTGATACGCCGTTACACGCTCCACTTCTGTCTTTGAACCCAGTATCACCGGGACTCGCTGATGCAGGTCAGAGGGTTGCAGTTCCATAATTCGTTCACGACCAGTGGTACTCATACCCCCAGCCTGTTCGATAATGAATGACATTGGATTGGCTTCATACATCAGACGAAGTTTTCCTTGCAGGCCTTTGGCCTTCATTTTGTCATCAATGGGATACATAAAAATACCACCACGGGTCAGGATGCGATGTACTTCGGCTACCATGGAGGCAATCCAGCGCATATTGAAGTCCTTGCCACGGGGTCCTTCGCTACCCTGAAGACACTCGTCCACATAGCGCTTGACGGGTGCTTCCCAGAAACGACCATTAGAGGCATTGATAGCAAACTCCTGGGTCTCTTCCGGGATAGTCATATCAGGATGAGTCAGGATAAATTCACCAATGTTCTGATCCAGGGTAAAACCATTCACGCCTTTACCGGTGGTGATCACCATCATGGTCGATGGACCATACAGGGCATAACCGGCACAAACCTGTTCGGTACCTGCCTGAAGGAAGTCTTCCTTAGTAGGATTTTCGCAATCACCCTTGCAACGCAGGATGGAGAAAATCGTGCCCACAGAAACATTCACATCGATGTTAGAAGAACCGTCAAGAGGGTCGAATGTCAGCAGGTATTTACCGCGAGGATTCAGGTCAGGGATATGGTAGATGTCTTCCATTTCTTCGGAAGCCATAGCCGCCAGGTGGCCGGCCCACTCATTGGACTTCAGAAAAACGTCATTGGAAATTACGTCCAGCTTCTTCTGGTCTTCGCCCTGCACGTTTTCACTACCTGCCGCACCCAGTACGCCCACCAATGCACCATGGTTCACCATGTTGGAGATGACCTTACAGGCCGTCACAATGTCGTTCAGCAGGGAGGTAAAATCCCCGGTGGCCTCAGCAATGTGGCGCTGTTCCTCGATAATGAACTGGGTAATGGTCGTTCTACCGTCTTGCATAACTACCTCTAACTATATGAATTACAAAGTAATTTGGCTCACCTACACGAAGTTAATAGCAGGTAGGTTACGGCCACAATGCATATAAGTATATCATAATTTACCGAATTAACATGAAACATACAGGACTGAGAGAGATTATTGCTAACTATGGATTGGGGAAGAGCAGGGGCTTATTTCAGCAGGCTATCCAGGTATTCCAGCAGTTTGGTTCGGTTGGCCTCAGAGCGGAACGTAGAATGCCCCCCGCCACTGACAATCCAGTACTGTTTGGGCTTTTTGGCGGCGTCGAACAGGGCCTTTCCATGGCCGGCACTAATCACACGGTCTTCATTGCCGTGGACAATGAGTACCGGCACCGGACTGATTTTTTTTATCTCATCCACCGGGCGAATATCGTCCGGTATGGTCCAGGCAAGGGGATACTGGAACAACCAAGTCAGCCAGAAATTCCCAAGTGCATCGCGTGCTGCGTCCCTGTAGCTGGTAAACGAGCCCTCTACGATCAGCCCGTTGAATTTCAGACGATGGGGTGAATTAGCAAGGGTAGCAGTGGCAATGGCACCACCCAGGCTGTGACCATACATAAGATAATTTCGATGAGACATGGCCTTGTCACTTACCATCAGCTCAATGGCGGCATGGATGTCTTCATGAATGCCTTCCAGATCTGGATCACCCTCTGAAGCACCATAACCACGATACTCGGGCATAAAGACATTGTAACCATAGTGAACTAGCCACCAGACCTTTTCGATATGGCTGGTGATGTTTTCCGCATTACCATGACAGAACAAAACCGTGGCCTTGCTGCGCCCTTTTTGATTTGGCAAAAACCAGCCATGCAGTTTGGTACCATCCTTGCTGGTGAAGTTCATATCTCGGATTTTAATGTTGAGCTCTCGTTCAAGCTCTGTCTTTTTGAGGATGGGTTCCTTAACGGGGTAAAAAAGGAAGTTGGCACAGGAAGCCAATAGCAGGGGAACAAGCAGACCAAAGACAAGTCTTAAGTACATTTACAGATACCATAGAAAGGAAAGTTTGGTTTCCTGTTCAGTATAGTCCCTGATTCCGTACTCACGTACCGATAGACGTAATGCCGTATCACGACTCATGGCAATATTCTGGGTAAACTCATGATTGACCAGGGTCTCATGTAAGTTATCAAACATATGTTGCTCATTCAGAGACAACCACATACTCCAACCACTGGTGACATGCCATAAAAACCCGGCTTGTGGACCATAGGCCATGGTGTAATCATTCTCGATACTGTCATGATAAATAAACCGGTAGTTCAGCATGGCAAACACGCCAAAGGAACTTGAGCTACCAAACATCATGCCAAAGGCTGTGTCCACATGAAAAACCGTTCTTGCCTTTTTGCCTTTTTCCAGCTGAATCTTTTCCAGGCCAGTACGTGCCTTCCAGGAGGTCGGTTTAAAAAATTCATTGCGTGAGGTTAGAGAAAAAATATCAATAAAAGACAATTCCTGCAGATAAGCTACATCGGTCTCTTCGTTATAGCGCATATTGATATTAAAAAAGTTGATCTGGGCACCCTCGGTATATCCCTCAGGCAAATCTATCAGATCATGATAGGAGGGCTTCATCTGTATTTCATAAATTTTGGCTTCATCATACTCAGCCACTCCCATGGAAATACGTGATGTACTATGCCCCTGATCGATCCGTACCTTGGGTACCGGTACTGGCTTAATATCCGACTTGGCATTCAGTTTGCTGCGTGCCCGCAGGATGCCAAAGGAGCGTTTACGCAGCTCACCTCCCTCGACCCCTTCATCCACACGGCGGTACAAAAGAAAATCATGGGCTGTCTCCAGTACCAGTGCTCGCCGAGTTTCGGGAAGCGCCTGCACGTCTTGAGCTTGAGGGGTTATCTCACCATCGACGATATCGATCACCATGTCTTTTTCATCAGATGAAAGGTATGTGAGGCGGTGCTGGAGCTTTGTCCGCGCTGAAGGACGATAAACGACCTTTTTCAGAATGCCTTCTTCTTCCAGGGTCACCTTAACGGTATCACTGGGAATGGCAAACCAGTTAAAGTTATCGGTCAGATTAAGTCTGGGTCTGGCCACTTCAAACAGGCTTAGCAAATGATAAGAGCAGTTCTGGGAGAAAAAGAAATACTGAAAATGGTTTGGTCCAAGTTCCCAGGTATGCATCAAAATGGTTTTAATTTCCTGCTGAGTAAAATCCAGCTGGTACTCCCAGATATCACGGTTTTCCATCTGGTTATACTGGTTGACCTTTTCATAATACGGGACGATGGAAAACTTCCCTGGGTAACCACCAAACAAACCTTTGAAGGTATAAGCCAGCCCACCCTCACCATTATTTTCTGCCGCAAAGTTAATCCCATAAGATGTTAGGCGGTTCTTCTCATTAAACTCTTCACGATCAAGCCTAAGTAGCGTATGACCAAACATAGAGGCAGGACTATTATCGGTGCCTGCCGGAAAGATCATGGTGATATATTTAGGATTGATGGTTTTATACCATTCCTGAAACCGTTTACATGTCCTTGGCTTGAGGCGTTTTGGATCAAACTTCAGTTCTTTCTTTAACCAGGCATATCGCGCAATAAACAGACACTGAGGATTCTGTACTTTGTCAGTTTCTCGCACATCAGAGAAAAAACTTTTGATCGTCGCATCAAGCTCCGCCTGGGGATCATAACGACCATTAGGATCATTAAAGAAGTTACGCGATACCAGTTGGCTGGTATAGCCAGAAAAGGTATTTGGTTTATAATGCAGAAGCTTATGCCAGGCTGCCCGTTCAGCCAGTTTATCAGCCCTGGCCCTGTCAATTAATTCCTGGATGTATTGCTGATCGGCCATACCTGTTAAAGGCATCACTAAGAGACACACAGCCAGCAGCAATCGATTTATTTTACACACCATCAATACACAAATATTTTAATTTATTTTTTATAATTATAATAAAAAAACACCCGGTGGAAACCACCGGGTGTTCTTAACTACAAATTAGCTTATCAAGCTTATGCAGCGTACTTAGACAGTTTCTCGTCAGTAGCCAGAACTACACCAAGATTGTCCATAACTTCAGCAGCAGAAACGCTGTCAGAAGGATAGATCATATCGAAGTTAGCTTTAGATACAGCAAAGAAACGAGACTTGTCAGCTTCTTTGATGCCCATGGCAGTAGCCAATGTGTCCAGAGCTTCACCCTTACCAACTGACATGTCATAAGCGACCTTGTCCATGTTAGCAGTGATGAAAGCATCAGCAGCAGCATACTGCTGGATAACACCGTCTTTAGCACAGCCGGCAGTACCGGTAGTGATACCAAAGCTCTGGCTACCAGAAGTGTGGTTAGTGGTAATAGCCATGATTTCATTAAACATGCCTTTTTTACCTTCAAAAATCTGGGAACCCCAGCCACAACCAACATTGTTAGGTGCAGCTACAGCAGACCCGGCATACATAACACCAACCAAAGCGGAAAGTATAATTTTCTTCATAACGGTTTTAGCTCCTGTTTATTTTTTCTAGCGTCAAAATTTCAAACAGTAAAATACAGACAACTGTTGTCTGATATGTTTTAGCAGCCAATATCGTATCTGTCTAGGAAACAGCAGGGGGAAATATGTCACATTTTTAAAGACATTCTTATAGTATTGTTATGCGCTCCATAGTGGATTCTATCCATTCTTCAACATCTTTAATGATCTCGTCAGGTTTACGTCCTTTTGTATTAATTACTGGCCCGATAACCACTTTAATCGTACCGGGTTTTTTAATAAATTGTCCTTTTTGCCAGTAATATCCCGCATTATGCGCTACTGGAACAATAGGGTAGCCACTCTCAGCTGCGAGAATAGCCCCCCCCATTTTGTAACGCTTTTTCTCGCCGGGACGGACACGGGTTCCCTCAGGAAAAATGACAATCCACTCACCATTTTTTAACCTGGCAGTTCCCTTTTCTACTACCTGGCGAATAGCAGAGTGGCCAGAACTACGATTAATGGCAATAGGGTTAAGCACTGCAATCCCCCAACCGAAAAATGGAATCCAGAGCAACTCCCGTTTAATTACATAAACCTGGGGAGGAAATATTTGCTGCAGAGCAAAAGTTTCCCAGGTGGACTGATGTTTTGAAAAAATGATGGCTGTTTCATCAGGAATATTCTCTTTCCCGGTAATTTCATAGTTAATGCCACAAATGTATTTAATAGCCTGTAAATTAATGACTGACCAAAGACGAATAATATGCCAACGAAACTTAAATGGCGTAGGTAAAAATAATATTCCAAGCGTTGATATCAACACAGTAACGACAATCATAACAATACTGAATAAAAGAGAACGTAAAAAAGCCATGCTGACCTCAGAAGTTACTTATTTTGTAAAAGCGAATCGGCAAAGCTTGCCAGATTGTCGTACACCTCGACCCCATCGAGCTCTTCATTTTTAGACAGCGTTCGTTCGCCTTTACCCGTTCTGACTAAAATGGGTTTTGCACCCACAGATCGGGCTGCCTGGAGATCCCGTAGAGAATCCCCAACAACAGGAACATCCTGCATGACAGTATTAAAACGGGATTTGATATCCAGCAATAAACCTGGCTTGGGTTTACGACATTCACACTGACTGTCCGGGCCATGAGGACAATAAAAAATACCATCAACCTCGCCACCATGGGCAGCAAGTAATTGCGCCAGCTTTTCATGCATGCGGTTCAGGGTGTCGATATCATAATATCCGCGTGCAATACCGGACTGATTGGTGGCCACGGCAATGGTATAACCGGCTCGATGCAATCTGGCCATTGCTTCAATACTGCCTGGAATGGGAATGAATTCCTCGGGTGATTTAATATACTCATCCGAATCTTCATTAATGACGCCGTCTCTGTCGAGTATGATAAGTTTCATATTATGTATTTTAGCCATGAAGTGACGAAGACTCGAAAAAATAAACTGCAATTCTACGTGACTTCAAGATAAATATTTATTTTTCACGAAATTCGGATACGCGTATCCGACCATTCACCATTTTCGATTCGCGTTGCATGATTTTATCCATTTTATCCCAGAAGGCCTGTTTGAGATCAAAGTCTGCAGCGATGCCTGTGCCTATAAGTAGAATAAACAGGTCGGCCACCTCTTCGGCCAGTACAGCTTTATCCCGACCCTTGGTCACGGCTTCAGCAATCTCACCCAGTTCTTCTGTCATCAATGCAATGCGATAAGTCAGCTCTTCACCGCCGGTGTTTTTAAAATCATGTTTGTCATGAAATGACTGTACAGCGGCGAGCATTTCATCATAAGAATCTTTATTCATAACGAGACTTTACTGTTGCAGAACTGAAATATCCGCCACACCCAGGAACAGGTTACGCAGCTGGTTTAACAATGCCAGGCGGTTGTCACGCAGTTTATTATCTTCTGCCATCACCATGACCTTGTCGAAGAAGGCATCGACCACGTCTCTTAAACCAGCCATGGCCTTCATGGCATTTTCATAGTCGTGCTTAGCCAATAAAGGTTCGACCTTTTTACTCACGGCAGCTAGCTGTTTTGCCAACTCCTTTTCTTCCTTGTCCTGTAACAGATTGTCTTTGTAGCTGGCTGGTATCTTAACTTCGGCCTTTTTGATGATATTGGAGATTCGCTTATTGGCCGCGGCCAGGCTTTCGGCCTCGGCCATGGCACGGAAGGCCGTCACGGCCTTGATGCGATCATCAAAGTCCATGGGGCTGGCGGGGTGTACTTCCAGTACGGCCTCATAGCTGTCATGGGCCACACCCTGATCCTGATAGTAGGCCCGTAGTCTTTCCATCAGAAAATCAAACACCTGACTACCGGCATCCTTTGTGCTGAGCTTAGCCTTTAAGAGATCAACTGCCTGCTGAATCAGGGCCTGCAGATCCAGATCAAGGCGCTTCTCAATAAGGATGCGCAGCACGCCTAGTGCAGCACGACGCAGCGCAAAGGGGTCTTTTGAGCCTGTCGGCGGCTGACCAATGCCAAAGATGCCCACCAGGGTATCGATACGTTCGGCCAGGGCCAGGGCCTGACCGGTCTGGGTCTGTGGCAGCTCATCACCGGCAAAGCGAGGCATGTAAAACTCATCCAGGGCCTGGGCGATATCACCCGGTTCCTTGTCATGGCTGGCATAGTATCGTCCCATGATGCCCTGTAGTTCCGGGAATTCATAGACCATTTCACTCATGAGATCGCAACGTGATAACAGTGCCGCACGTTGTGCCTGTTGTTTATCGCTGCCAAGTTGGCTAGCAATCTCACCTGCCAGTTGACTGACACGTTGAGATTTTTCGTAGAGAGTACCCAACTCTTTCTGGAAGACGACACTCTTTAATGATTCGATGCGGTCTTCCAGCTTTTGTTTACGATCCTGGTTCCAGAAAAACTCGGCATCGGCAAAGCGTGGACGTATGACGCGCTCATTACCTTCACGCACCTTATCAATATCGGTGCTGTCCACGTTACTGATAGTTATGAAGTAAGGCAGCAGCTTGCCCTGCTTATCCACCAGATGGAAGTATTTCTGATTGGCCTTCATGGTGGAGATGAGCGCTTCCTGGGGAACATCAAGAAAACGTTCTTCGAATTTACCCAGCACTGGCACCGGCCACTCCACCATGGAGTTCACCTCATCCAACAGTGCCTCATCAATGACGGCAATACCACCGGATTTGGCCGCCACCTCTTCGATGCGAGCACGCACCGTCTCACGACGGCGGTCAAAGTCGGCGATGACCCGGCCTTCACTCTCCAGTAGCACCTCGTACTCAGAAGGTTTGGGTATATATATCAGCTCCGGATGATGGAAACGATGACCACGGCTTTCACGACCGCTCTGTACGGAAAGGATCTCTGCCTCAATCACCTCATCACCAAACAGCAGCACCACCCACTGCACCGGGCGCACGAACTGGGCATCCAGATCCCCCCAGCGCATACGCTTGGGGATAGGCAGTTTGTCCAGCGCAGTCTGGACGATCTCGGGGATCAGAGCAGTGGTCGGCTGACCCTTTTCCTGTTTGGCGTAAAAGAGTTTACCGTCCTTATTGTCCAGTTCACTGACCCCGACACCAACGGAACGGGCAAAGCCTTCGGCGGCCTTGGTGGGGTTACCATCACCATCAAAGGCGGCCTTTACGGCAGGGCCATGACGTTCCACAGTTTTATCTTTTTGGGCTTCATCAAGTGATGTAATCAATAAGGCCAGACGACGAGGTGCAGCATAGGTTTTGATCTCTTTAAACTTGAGATCGGCTTTGCTCAACCCATCCTTTGTTTCATTACAGAAGGCAGTGGCCAGTTTTTTCAGTGCCTTGGGTGGCAGCTCTTCAGTGCCGATCTCGATGAGTAAATCACGCTGGCTCATTGGGCACCTCCCTTAACACTTTTACACATTGGGAAGCCGAGTTTTTCTCGAGCCGCGTAATAGGCCTCTGCAATAGCCCGTGACAGGGCACGCACCCGCAGGATATAGCGCTGGCGTTCGGTCACCGAAATAGCATGGCGGGCATCCAACAGGTTGAAGGTATGAGAGGCCTGTAGCATCTGCTCATAGGCGGGCAGGGGCAGACCCGCTTCGATAAGTTTCTGGCTTTCTGACTCACACAGGTCAAACTGCTTGAACAACTCTTCCACGTTGGCGTGCTCAAAATTATAGGCCGACTGCTCCACCTCGTTCTGGTGGAATACATCACGATAGGTGATCTTGCCAAGAGGCCCATCCGCCCAGACGATATCGAACAGGCTCTCCACCCCCTGCAGGTACATGGCGATACGCTCCAGGCCGTAGGTAATTTCGCCGGTCACCGGCTTACAATCCAGGCCACCCACCTGCTGGAAGTAGGTAAACTGGGTCACTTCCATCCCATTTAACCAAACCTCCCAGCCCAGGCCCCAAGCACCCAGGGTGGGGGATTCCCAATTATCTTCCACAAAGCGGATATCGTGCACCAGCGGGTCGATACCGAGCATTTTCATGGAGCCAAGGTAAAGCTCCTGTATATTCAGGGGAGATGGTTTGATGGCCACCTGGAACTGGTAATAGTGCTGCAGCCGGTTGGGATTCTCACCATAACGGCCATCGGTTGGACGGCGCGAGGGCTGCACATAGGCGGCGCTCCATGGCTCGGGGCCAATGGCTCGCAGGAAGGTGGCTGGGTGGAAGGTGCCTGCCCCCATTTCCATGTCATAAGGCTGTAATACGACACAGCCCTGCTCAGCCCAGTACTGCTGCAGGGCCATAATAAGCCCCTGAAAGGTATCCCCCGGGCGGGTCGCGCTATGGTCAGACAAGTTTTTACCCTCTACACAACAAATTGGTTCAAAAAGTCGCCCATTATAAACGTCTGACCGGACGGCGTCAGGGGTTCTTGCAGGTTTGTACCATAGCTTGCCTGGACTCTACCCAAGCAGGCCTGCTCTTTTGAAAAAAACCTGATAGTTACCCCATCGGTAGGGTCACTTATTTCAGCTTAATCACGAGAACAAATTCTCGCCTATGCTTAGAAAGAGAGACGGATGCTCTCCTTTAATTCTTTTTTTGTGTGTGGACTTTGTACCGTGTTTACACCTAAAGTTGTGTGAAATCCGGGTCGATGTTCTATTTAGCAACCATAAGACACGGGAGATGTCATGACACAGCGTATCCTGAGCAGCCATTCCACCCATGAATGGCACAGCCTGGTAAGTGAAGCCCAGCAATCAGCCGGTATTCGACTGGAAGAAGAGCTGGAGAGCTACCTTGTCTTCATGCTCATGCGATATACCGATAAACCTGAAATGGCCTCCAGTGTACTGGCCCTGGACTACCTGAATGGTTCCAATAGCCTGGGTCAGCTCAGACATGATCGAATGCGGGATGTGGGGGATCAATGCCTCTTATATAGCGGCCTGTTTCCAGAGCGTGCTGAAAGACGCCGTGTCCGGATCAGTTATTACGTTGATCTGGGTACCAGTGCCTACCACACCGCTGCAGATGCCACTCAAAAAACCATTAGTCAGTTATTTGCAAGTCTTGCCAGTCAGTTTGTGATCATCATGGACACCCTGCAGGCCATGCGAGGAATTAGTGGGGAACAACTGCAGCTTGCGCCCATTATGGCCTTCGAGCTCTGGCAGGACACCGGAAGCCAGCACGCCCTCAGTCAACTGAAAAGAAAAACCAGTCAGCAAGAGCACTTGATTGTATCCACGGAATCAAACAATAAAAACAAACACTGAATTAAATAAACGGATCCTCTTCTTTTATGCGAAGAGGGAGTTACAAAGGAGACGATGTGTTATGAAACATTTCCAGTTGTTTGGCATTTCAATGCTATTACTTTTAAATTATCCGACAGCCTATGCAGACTGCCGACTTTCAGACTTTACCCCCAGTGGTAGCCCGCATATCGATATCAGAAATTCAAATTCGCGTAGTGGATCCAGGGGTAACGTTACAAGTCATTCAACTTCGTATACCTTCGGCGCTACGACCTATAGCATGGCGAATATGTCGAGCACTTCAGGTTGCGGTGATGGTGGGCGAGCACAACTGCACCAGAAGCTCTTCATGTATGCCAACCGAGATGCCTTGATTACCGATATCGCCAGAGGTGACGGTGAATACCTTGTATCCTTTTCACAGTTAATGGGGTGTGATAGTCAGGTGCAGACAGAATTTGCCAGTGTTATGCAAACCAACCTGGCTCAGCTTCTACCTGCTGAGCCCATCTCTGATGATGTACTACTAAGCAGGATCCATAAACTGACTGCAGACCACCCGACAACAGGCAAGCAGTGTCAGTATATTGGTTAGTGATAAATGTTGAGGCTAAGGAAAGCCTCATCAACAACATTCTCCTCCACTGATTTGCCTTCCAGTAACTCTGTTCGACTCACTTCCAGGCGTAGATTCACATTCCGTCCCAGAATAAAACTCTGTGCAAGACCCACTTGCCTGATATCGGCTGTGTTACCACTGATATCGACTAACTGGCTCATGTAAAAATGCAATTTCCACAAACCACCCAGCTCGGTTAAGGCACCGGCAGAGAGCCCATACTGGTTAAGATATCCCTTGTCATATCGCTTGCCATGCCGAGTTGCTACATCGGCAAAACCATAGATAAGCATGTTAACCGACTGTCCCAACGAGTAGGCAAGTCCAGCACCGGTTTCTAACTCAAAGACCCCTTGTCTGACACCAGAGGTACCAGCTTCATTCCTGATGCCGATATGCAGACGCCATGAACTGTCCTTGAAAAAATCATCCCGAGGGGCCAGTGAAACTGTATCCAGTATTACCAGTTCATCCAATTCCAGTTTCTCCTCTTGTTCTGTGTAACGCATGTTCAGACTCATGATCTCTATCTGGTTATGTAAAACATAACCCGGCGTAGGATCCAGAAAGTCGTGATAGGCACCGCGCCAGCCGAGCTGCATAAAACCCGTATCATCACGTTCACCTACACCGAGACTTAACCGAGAAGTATCATGCCCTTCTTCTGGCGTGGTATCGGGTATTGGAATATTTTGGTCGATCCGGTGTTTTAACTTGCTTCTGGCCAGAAGGATTTCACGCTCGGACTCTGTCAGATTCGATACATCTAATTCATTATCCGCTATACGCTGATATTTCAGGTAGTCGAGACCAAGATCAAAAATACGAGCTTGTTGCAGGGAACTAAAGCCGACCATTTGTTCACGAGAAGCTGGCAATCCATTTTTGGCAAGCCAGACGACCATATCCCGCTCCGATGAGGACATTCGTTTAATTTTGTATTTTAATTTTGTTTGTGGTGATGGGTACCAGTCTAATTGACCAATTATACCGCGCTCTTTTAGGAGCTTGATGGTATCCACGGGCGTCACCCAGGGTTTTAACTGATCGGTAAATCTTGATTGTGGATTAATCGTATCCAGCAATGACAGGACATGATAGGAGCAATTTTCAGTAAAAAAGTAATAATCAAAATATCCCGGCTCAATCTCAAACACATGCCGGATTATGAAATCGACCTGCGCCTGGTTTAATAACAACTGGTATTCCCAGACATCACGATTTTTAATCTTGTGATATTCGCGTAACTTGAGATGGTAGGGGATAGTGCGAAAGCGCCCCTTGAAACCTCCCACCACACCATTCCACATGAAGGACAAACCACCGGCATCCTCCACCTCGGCAGCATAATTGACACTATGCGCAAGCATGCGTGTCTTTGGTGTCTGACCCTTTTTATCCATCCGTAACAGGGTATGCCCTAGCATGGCCGATGGGTTGTTAGGATCAGAACTGGGAAATATCAGACTGATGCCATTCGCATTCAGCTCCCTGAAAAAATTATTAAATTCCGGGCAGGACTGATGTGGCATACGTTTTTCATCAAACCTGAGTTTCTGCTTGAGCCAGAAGTAACGTGCCTGAAAACGGCAACGCGCAGCCATATTATTTGGTTCTAACCTGACTTTTGAAAAAAAACTCGCCAGGGTCGCCTCAAGTTCGGCCTGGGGACTGGTCTTACCCTGTTGTGATAGAAAAAAATCCTCACCATCAACTTCACTGACATGGTCGTGCCACCAGCCCGGCTTGTAATGCAGCAAAGCATGCCAGACCAGATCGGTATACAGTTTTTGTTGACGAGATAGCTGAATCAAACTGTGAAGATAAGGATCACTGGGAGTGGTTTCGACAAGATTGCGTCCCCTTGCTTCGGCATTGGTATCACCAAATAGAAGCAAATAAGCCATACAACAGGTAAGCACCTGTAAAAGAGCTCTTGAAGCATACCTGTTATTGCCAGATACCCATTCCCTCATTAGCCTCTATTCCTTGTCTGCTTCGCCTGAAAGGCTCAAATAGGCTAGATATTCCACATTTTACAGAAAAGTAAAATGCAGCTAATAGCCGTTTTACTATACTCAAGTAAATAATAACTACCCAATATTTTATAAACTTAGTATGGAAATGATTTTTTGAAAACCTGGTTTCGTATACCGTTTATCGCAATCCTGTTATTGCCCCAAATTGCCAATAGTGAGACTGTCTTAAAGATCACAAAACTAGTCAATCTCACTGGCTACTCTATAGGACTACTTGATATTGGGACGACGGTTAAACACGGTGAGTCTTTTCAGCCCACCGTCTATGCCGATGAAAGCTTGCCACCCATGCTTAATGAGATTGATAAGTTAGATGTGACTCAGCTCGCCAGTAAAAGCTACGGCATGGCCATCAAACTTAAACAGGCAAACACACAAACCGTAATACATGGGTATCTAGTTGTTTATTCTGGCCTGACCAATATGGATACTTCATCTTCCAGTAAAATCAGGATTCATAAAAGCCATCTAAAACTGGCTCAACAGGGTCAGGTCACCGTTCAGACAGGCACCTTCCCTCATAAGAACCAGACTCGCGTTCGCTGGATACTCTGGCTGTCAAACAAATCCCTAGATGTGGATTGTGGTTGTATGTAAACTTAAGGGTTTTTATTGAAGTCGACAAACACTCTTAAGTTATGGCCTGATCCATCCAGATTAATAGAAGTATCAAGCACAATAGATTCATTAACATCCAGGATACCATCCCAGGTTTCTGGTGGTTGCAGATAACCGGTTGAAACAGGTTTGTTTTCATTATCAAATAAAATATAGGCATGTCGGTTAAGTGTCTTAACCTTAAGCAATGGATCATATAAGATTACCGCTGACTCACCCACATTCTTAACTGTCACCTCCAACCTGTCTTTCAGTAAATTCACCCCATCAGCAGAAATCAGTTTATATGATTGTGGAATGACAGCATCCTTAATTGGTGAGCTATGTATATCCCTGACACTGAATGAATCAAGATGGAGTGTATCAACCAGATTAAATTCAGAAGGACCAGGATTAGTATCAAAAATTAGTGTTGCTACTAGATAGGCTGTTGCGCCAGGCGCAAGGCACATACTGTTATAATCAGGTTTTGATATACCAGAGTCACGGATTGAACCATGAAAAACAAATGGAAGAAAAAGCTTTGGATTAAGTTTTACACCATCCGCATCAAGCAAAACCTCATTACTGGCGGACAATCTGCAGTAAGAATGCCACTTATCCGTATTTGTAACCGGTATGATGATATTTGAAGTTTCAAACTCATCCTCGACTATCCCCATATAATCCCGAATTAAGAACACCTGACCAACATCCAACCCAACTAGTGCAGTACCTATATCAAGTTTAAGCTGTCGTCGTAACGGCTGCCCTTCAACTGGAGTTGCAGCCTTACCAATGACATCACCATTTAATGTAACTGTATTGTTTTCAGGTAACGTTAACGTCACATTATTGGATTTAGGATCAGATGCACCAGGAAAACTCCCCATCTGAGCAAGCACCTTATAAACATACTTGCTATACATGCCAAGATTTTCATGCAGATACCCAGTATCTGAAATACCGGCTACCTCAGTAAATCTTGAGTTCCCAAAGTAATCTGCTGTCCACCATTGTACTGTATAGGATGTTGCCCCTTCTATCGGCGTCCAGTCCAGACGATTGGTATTTAGTCCTGCTGTAGTCACTCCCATGGCAAAGGGTTCATTCACTATGAGCGTCTGTTCATGAATAAAGCCTGCAAAATTGGCCTGAATCTTAATATCACCTGTTTTATGAAAAGTTAATTCCCTCGGATTTGATGGTGTATCGAAAGAACCAATATCCATATTAAGACTGGAGAACTCCACCTCATCCATACTTGCAAGAAAACCACCGTCATCCCAATGTACTTCTGCTTCTATGAAAACACTGTTACCAGGATAAAATTCCGTCTCGCTGACAGTAGTTGTTACTACTGCAGTACGTATGTGGAATTTCTGACTCGTGCTTAGTTCGATATTACCGTTTTTGAATTTTGCACTAATAACTGCTGTACCAGGAGACTTTGCTTCGACGACACCGTCAAAACCTACTATGGCAACGGCTTCATTGGATGAAGACCATGTCACTATGTCACTGGCATCCACACTGCTACCATCATGCAGTTTGCCCGTGACACTCAGGGCTACGATAGTCCCTGGCAACATCCGGTCGGGCTTATAACGTGCTTCATTGTCAAAACCCAGAGCAGAAAGAGAAACAATACCGGTCCCGGAACCAGTCTCACCACCGTTTCCACCACCGTTTCCACCACCGTTTCCACCACCGTTTCCACCACCGTTTCCACCACCGTTTCCACCACCATTTCCTTCGCCGTTTCCACCACCGGTTTCTTCAGTCGTGTTAGTAGTGTCCGAACTACCATCACCATCTCCGCCGCCACAGGCAGCGAGTATCGTACTGAGTAATAGAATTATGAGAAATTGAGTGAGACTTCCTGTTTTTCTGATTATCATAGCATCCCTACTTATATCAATATTATTAATTATTTCAAATAGATAGCACTATAGCTTGAATGCTGGTGTATTTACAATTGCTAATATTCAGCCAACTATACTTAAGCTGTTACTGGACTCTAACCGGGCACGGTCACATAATAGCGCCCGTTTTCACTTGAACTTCCTTTACCTAAATATATTCTTGTTATGGGTACCATCTATCAGGCCAATTGCCCCTGCGGTTTCAAGCAAATAGACCTGATCCAGGGCTATGGGCTCAACCAGGTGGAAATTCATTATGAACTCTACCAGTGTGAACATTGCCACTCACTAACCAGTATTGAACTAACTCAACAGGTCGATAGCCTGTTCAAACCCATTCGTTGCCCGGAATGTAAATCCACCATGTCCCGCCTGATGGACAGGCCTGAAGACCACCCATTAATCTGCCCCGAGTGCCAAAACCCCTCTCTGATATTCACCATCAACAAACTCTGGGATTGAACTAAAACCAGAATAGTGGCCTCCTGGCCCCTCCCATACGTCAAAAATATGGCGAGCCGGGTTACTTTTGCCCTGAATCTAGGCGCCTCACAGTTGACCGCCCCCATATTGTGCAAATTTCACCCAAAATTCATTGGCTTAAGCAGCTTTCCCATGGCACAAAAATTGCCAAATAAAACTAAACATCAACAACTCGTAACCGATACGCAAAGGGAGGGGAGCAATGAATGGCAGTTCTATACCGGAGATTTTGTATGCCTGTTTTACCAAAAGTTGTTTTGAGCCTGTTTTTCTTCCTGTCCTCGACCGGGCTGGCCCTCGCCAACGAATGCCTGTCAAAAATGCCCAGCGGGGTCAAACCAGCGGGTCAGGCCAAATTATGTCAGTCCAGCTACACCGGCCTTGAAACCAGTTATAGCTGCCAGGATTATCAGAAAGGCCAGCAACGCTACCGAGTTATCTACAAAAGCGGCCTGGAGCCCAAGGCTATTCTAAAAGTCACCAATGGCGTGGAAAAACTGGTTTACTCGCCCAGCTGGGGTGACCACAAAATGCGTTGCCCCCTGCCTACTCCCACATCGGTTCCTCGGCACGCCAAACACCTCGGAATTGGCATTTGCATTAACAACAATGATGAGAGCATCCCCTGTAGCGTGTTTGAACATGCCCAGGCCCGCCAGACTCGAGCATGGCGTTATCTGGTGTTTTACAATGACAACGGACAGACTGAACTGGCCCATCGCATGGTCGTAAGAGATAACCACGATGCCATGGTCGCAGAAATTGCTTACCAGCTTGGATTGAGCCTACTGCAAACCTCATGCTGTAGCGAACAGGCCACAGCCTATCTGGAATATGCTCACCGTTTGTTCCCGAAAGCCACCGCTTATCGTTCCGGTTACCTGGACGCCCTGCTGGAACAACTGGCTTCCAACGAAGAAACCAATCCATAATTTCAGGGTTTTCCCGGGACATTGGTAAGACCAATCTCTCAGGGATTTCTCACATTTATCTGGTTCACATATAAATAAGAATCGGTGGCACACCCTCATACCATGTGATGGTAAGCCCTTCTCGACTGCTGTTTACACCCCCTATAAAAACCGGTAACGTTAGCAACAATTTTGTGAACGACTATTTAAAACAGGGGTATTTGTGCAGTGAGGATCTTCAGTTACAGCATTTTGTTGTTTCTATTCTGGTTGCTGTTATCTGGCCATTTTGAACCCCTGTTACTGGGTCTGGGACTTGCCTCGGTTGCCCTGACCATATTTCTGGTACACCGTATGGAAGTGGTGGATCATGAAAGTTATCCGCTACACCTTTCCAAACAGTTACCGAAGTTCATTGTTTACCTTTTCAAAGAAATTCTTCTGTCAAACATCGACGTGGTAAAACGTGTCCTTTCGCCTCGACGGCCTTCCATCAGTCCGAAACTATTTGAAGTACCATTGCCACAAAAATCTATACTTGGCCAGGTTATCTATGCCAACTCAATTACCCTGACCCCTGGCACAGTTAGTATCCAGCTAACCGAGAATAAAATACTGGTGCATGCCCTGAGCAAAGAAGCAGCTGATGCTCTGGCCGATGGCAGCATGGCCAAACAAATCCCCGACAAGGTGGTTAAGTCATAATGTTCATCGCTGTATGTCTCGCTATTCTCGTCACCATGTCACTCGCCCTGGCAAGAGCCCTCATGGGGCCGACGGTTTATGATCGTATTGCGGCAGCAAATGTGTTTGGTACCAAAACCGTTTTATTAATTGCCGTATTTGCCTTTTTATCAGGACGCATGGATTTACTGGATATCGCACTGGTTTATGCATTGATTAACTTCATCAGCATGGTGGCCGTTCTACGCTTTGTAAAGTATGGTGAATTCCATTCTTCACCTGATGATGACAAGGTGAAGTGATGCTAGCTATCGATCTATTGAGCTGGTTTTGTCTTATCAGTGGTGGCCTGCTGGGAACCATTGGGGCCATTGGTATGCATCGCTTCCCGGATTTTTACACCCGCCAACATGCGGCCGGTGTTACTGATGTTTTGAGTGCCTTTCTCATTTTGCTTGGTCTTGGCCTGCAAGCTGGCCTGACTCTGGCTGCCTTCAAGCTGTTATTGATTTTCATGTTCCTGTATTTCACCAGCCCGGGAGCTTCCCATGCTGTAGCCAATGCTGCCATGCATGCCGGCCTTAAACCCATGGCGGACAAGCAAGACTGATGGATCTTTATATCAATATCATCCTGTTGGCTCTGATGGCAATTACCGCATTGGCCATTCTACGTATGACGAATATTTTCGCCATCGTTATGCTGTTCGGTATTTTCAGTTTTTTATCGGCTGTCTTATTTGTGGTGATGGATGCGGTTGATGTGGCTTTTACTGAAGCTGCCGTTGGTGCCGGTATCTCTACTGTCCTTATGATTGCGACAATGGCACTAATCAAAAACCAGGAAGAAAAAAGACCACTGGGTCATCGCCCCTGGCTGCCACTACTAGTGGTATTCATCACAGGAGCTGCGCTGGTGTATGGCACATTGGATATTCCCGCCTTTGGCGATCCTAATGCACCGGCACAAAAACATGTCGCACCCTATTATCTTGAAAAATCTATTTCCGATACTGGCGTGCCCAATGTAGTAACTTCAGTTCTCGCCAGCTACCGAGGCTTTGATACCCTGGGTGAGGTCGTGGTGGTATTTACAGCAGGCATTGCCGTTTTAATTCTGATCGGTGGCAGGCTCACCCGACCCACTAAACGACGTGATAAGTGAGCAGGCAATGAAACATAATCTTATTCTTCGCGTCACTGCCAAAACTCTGATACCGCCGATTATCATTTTTGCACTCTATGTACAGTTTCATGGTGACTTTGGGCCTGGCGGTGGTTTTCAGGCCGGGGTGATCCTGAGTGCAGCGATAATCCTTTATTCCTTATTATTCGGTCTTGATGCAGCAGAAAAGGTGATTACTCCAACTGTCGCTCGCATCCTTGCCAGTCTGGGTGTACTTATATATATGGGTGTCGGTTTTGCGACGGTTTTACTTGGCGGCAATTATCTTGATTACAGTGTGTTAGCTGATACACAGGTGGCCGGACAACACCTCGGAATTTTACTGGTGGAATTGGGTGTAGGTGTCACGGTTTGCAGTGTCATGTTGCTGATCTTTTTTGCCTTTGCCGGCAGGGGTCGCCCATGATGGACTATATCATTGGCCACTATAACTACTGGATCGCCATCTTCCTGATGATGGTTGGTTTTTATATTGTCATTAGCCGTGGCAACCTGGTGAAAAAAATCATCGGTCTGAATATATTTCAGGTCTCGGTGTTTTTGCTGTATATCACCATGAGTACGGTTAAAGATGGTGCTGCCCCCATCATTACCGAAGGCGTCAAACTCTATTCCAATCCACTACCCCATGTATTGATCCTCACTGCCATCGTAGTCGGTGTCGCGACAACTGCACTGGCTCTGGCCCTGGTTATCCGAATCAAGGAAGCCTATGGCACGATTGAGGAAGATGAAATTCACGAGCAAGATCACTCCCTATGATAGTGAAACACCTGAGTCTATTACTGGTCATGTTACCACTCGCCGCTGCGCCTATTGTCGCAGTGTTACCACGTGGTCGCCTGCCCTGGGTGGTTGGACTTATCGTGGCCTCATCCTGTGCGATTCTTGCCAGCACGCAATTATCAATGGTTCTGCAAAGCGGTGTCATTAGTTACGAACTGGGTGGCTGGGCACCACCATGGGGGATTGAGTATCGTATTGATGCAGTGAATGCCTTTTTTGCCCTGCTTGTTTCTATCATAGCGGCGATTACGCTTCCTTATGCACTTTTGAGCGTAGAAAAAGAAATTCCAGAGCATCAAATTCCACTGTTCTATAGTGCATTTTTACTCTGCTTTGCGGGACTGTTGGGAATCACTCAGACTGGTGATATTTTCAACGTCTTTGTCTTTCTGGAAATATCTTCTCTTTCTTCTTATGCCTTGATCAGTCTCGGTAAACAACGTCAGGCCCTTACATCTGCCTACCAGTATCTGATCATGGGAACCATAGGGGCGACCTTTTACCTGATTGGGGTAGGCCTGCTGTATTCACAAACTGGCACACTGAACATGGCTGATATGGCGGCATTACTGCCACAGGTCACTGAACTCAGAACAGTGCATACCGGCTTTGCCTTTATCTTGATTGGTATCGCCCTCAAGCTCGCCCTGTTCCCTTTACACCTCTGGCTTCCCAACGCCTATACCTATGCACCAACCGTCGTTACCGTTTTCCTTGCCGCTACTGCAACCAAGGTGGCGGTCTATGTCATGCTACGTATCCTGTTTACCATCTTCCCGGATGGTTTTGTTGCAAGTACTCCCACCGGTGATCTATTCATCCTGTTAGGTATTACCGGTATTATCGTTGCCTCGATCTATGCCATTTACCAAACTGACATAAAGCGACTACTGGCCTACTCAAGCGTCGCCCAGATCGGTTATATGGTACTGGGTATTGGCTTTGCCTCTGCTACCGGTCTAATGGCAAGCATGATTCACCTGTTTAACCATGCCCTGATGAAAGGGGCCCTGTTTATGGCAGTCGGTGCGATCATTTATCGACTCGGCATCTGTCGTATGGACAATATCCAAGGACTGGGTAAACAAATGCCCTGGACCTTTGCCGCCATTACTATAGCTGGCTTGAGTCTGGTAGGCGTACCCGGCACCGCCGGCTTTATCAGCAAGTGGTATCTGGTTTCTGCCGCCCTGGAACAACAGGCCTGGGTATCTGTTGCGGCCATATTGATCGGTTCACTGCTTGCCGTGGTTTACATTGGAAAAATTATTGAGTCGCTTTACTTTAAACCTGTAAGTGAAACCAACACTACCGTCAAAGAAGCTCCCCTGTTTCTATTACTCCCGACCTGGGTACTGGTTGTGGCGAATATCTATTTTGGTCTGAACACTGAACTGACCGTTGGTGTGGCAGAACATGCCGCACAAGTTATGGGAGTCGTCGCTAAATGAAGGCCGAATCCCTGATGCTGTTGACCATGCTGCTACCCCTGGCAGGTGCCATGGGTATTGTGATCACCCGACGGTGGCCAAATGTTCGTGAAGCCGTTACCTTGATCACCGCCTCCACTGTAGCGGTATTGGTTGTAATGATCGCCAACCGCTTTGTTAGCGGAGAAGTATTTTCACTACTTGTAGCCGAACCCCTGCCCGGTATTCAGATTGCCTTTAAGATTGAAAGTCTGGGTATGTTATTTGCCCTGGTCGCGGGCCTGTTATGGATCGTCACTTCGATCTATTCCATCGGTTACATGCGCGGCCATAATGAAAGTAACCAGACACGTTTTTATGCCTCGTTTGCCATCGCCATCGCCTGTACCCTTGGGCTGGCCTTTTCGGACAACCTGTTTACCCTGTTCCTGTTTTATGAACTACTAACCCTGTCTACCTACCCTCTGGTCACCCATGCCGGCAATGATGATGCCCGTCGTGGTGGTCGTACCTATCTGGGTATTTTACTGGGCACCTCCATTGGCCTGTTCCTGCTCGGCATCCTGGTGACCTGGATCGTCGCCGGTACCGTTACTTTCACTGCTGGTGGGGTACTCAAGGGCAAGCTGGACCCAGCCTGGGCCGGGCTACTGTATGCCCTGTTCCTGTTTGGTATCGGTAAGGCGGCCCTGATGCCCTTCCACCGCTGGCTGCCGGCGGCCATGGTCGCCCCCACCCCGGTCAGCGCCCTGCTGCATGCCGTGGCGGTGGTCAAAGCGGGGGTATTCACCCTGCTCAAGGTCACGACCTATATCTTCGGTGGCGAATATATTCTGAGTAACGATGTCACCGGTATCCTGGTCTGGGTCGCCGCGGCCACCATCCTGCTCGCCTCACTGGTGGCCATGACCAAGGACAACCTCAAGGCCCGGCTGGCCTATTCCACGGTCAGCCAGCTCAGTTATATTGCCCTTGGGGCCATGCTGGCCAGTAAGTCCGCCCTGATCGGCGCGGCCATGCACATCGTGATGCATGCCTTTTCCAAGATCACCCTGTTCTTCGCCGCCGGTGCCATCTACGTCGCGGCCCACAAGAAACTGGTCAGTGAACTGGATGGCCTGGGCCGGGCCATGCCGATCACCTTCGCAGCCTTTCTGATTGGCAGCGTGAGTATTATCGGCCTGCCGCCTTTTGGGGGCATGTGGAGTAAGTGGTACCTGGGTCTGGGCGCAGCCGAAACAGGCCAGCTAATCCTGCTCGGGACACTGATGGTCAGTTCCCTGCTCAATATTGCCTACCTGTTACCTATACCCATTCGTGGCTTTTTCAGTAAGCCCACCTCGGGAAAACATTACACTGAGATAAAAGAGGCACCAAAGACCATATTACTGGCCATGACCATCACCTCCCTGGCCTGTATTGTGCTGTTCTTCTATCCCGATCCGTTTTATCAACTGGCCGCGAAAGCTGCCGGAGGTCACTGACATGCCTGAGAAACAGTATTTCTTTGATAAACCAAAAAATGTGAACCGGGTGCTGTATGGCTTTTATGTTATTTGCGGCCTGCTGGTGATTGCTGATTTTATTGTCCATCGCCACATCGGCCTCGATTGGGAACGCATCCCGGCCTTTTATGCCATGTATGGCTTTGTGGCCTGTGTGCTTCTGGTGGTGCTGGCCAAGTTAATGCGCAAACTCGTCATGCGAAAGGAAGATTATTATGATGAGTGAGTTACCTCCTTTTCTAATCTTTTTTGCTGCGGCGCTGCTGGTGCTGCTGGTTCGTGGCCAGCTCAGTAAACTGTTTTTGCTCGCCGCCCCCATCCTGACTGGCCTGCATATCTGGATGAATATTCAGATAGGTGATGCCTTCACTTATTCCCTGCTTAACCTGGAACTTCAGTTCCTGCGCGTTGATAAGCTCAGCCTGTTGTTTGCTTATCTGTTCTGTATCGCCAGTCTGATCGCTACGATTTATGCCATTCATGTCGATGATTTGAAACAGCAACTGGCGGCACTCCTTTATGCAGGTAGTGCCATCGGTGCGGTATTTGCCGGTGATCTGCTGACCCTGTTTATCTTCTGGGAGCTGCTGGCCATCAGTTCGGTGTTCTTTATCTGGGCCAGGGGTACCGAGAAGGCCCTTAAGGCCGGAATTCGCTATCTGATTTTCCAGATCACCTCCGGTGTCTTTTTACTGGCCGGAGCCCTGGTGTACTTTAAAACAACCGGCTCCCTGAGCTTCAACCATATTGGCCTTGGCAACACCGCTGGCTGGCTGATCATGATCGCCTTTGGTATCAAAAGTGCGTTTCCCTTTTTACATACCTGGCTTACCGACGGTTACCCTGAAGCCACCGTAACAGGCACTGTCTTTCTGTCTGCCTTTACCACCAAGGTGGCTGTTTATGCCCTGGCACGTGGCTTTGCCGGTGAGGAGATCCTGGTCTATATCGGCGTTACCATGGCCTGCTTCCCCATCTTCTATGCCGTAATCGAAAATGATCTCCGCAAGGTGCTGGCCTACAGCCTGATCAACCAGGTTGGTTTTATGATTACCGGCATCGGTATCGGTACCGCCCTGGCCCTAAACGGCGCCGTGGCCCACGCCTTTAGTGATGTGATATTTAAAGGCCTGTTGTTCATGAGCATGGGTGCGGTCCTGCATCGGGTCGGCCATGTAAATGGTTCTGACCTCGGTGGCCTGTATAAGACCATGCCCAAAACCGCCGCCCTGTGTATCGTCGGTGCCCTGTCTATTTCTGCCTTCCCGCTGTTCAGTGGCTTTGTCAGCAAGTCCATGGTCATGACGGCCATGATGCAGGAGCACTATGACTACTTATGGCTACTCATGCTGTTTGCCTCGGCCGGAGTTTTTCACCACGCCGGGATCAAGATCCCCTATTTTGCTTTCTTCGCCCATGACTCACACCTGCGCCCACAGGAGGCACCACGTAATATGCTACTGGCCATGAGTCTGGCGGCCTTCCTCTGTATATTCATTGGTAGCCAGCCTCAGTTCCTGTATGCCATGTTGCCCATGCCTGTTGAATACTGGCCCTATGATGTCACCCATGTACTGGCCCAGTTACAGTTACTGTTCTTCTCGGCCATGGCCTTTGTCTGGCTCAACAAGGTTGGGATCTATCCACCTGAACTTCGTTCAGTGAATGTCGATGCTGAGTGGTTTTACCGCAAGCTACTGCCTGTCAGTGCGAGAAATGTGATCATGACCCTGAGTGATGATAAGGCATACATAAAATCCAGCATCACAAACACATTTAATCGCCTGCGTAATGGCTTTTCTCAAATGTCGATTGCCCGATATCACCTGTCAGAAAGTTGGCCAACCGGCAGTATGGTAGTGTGGATATCGGTTATCCTGGCGGCCTATTTATTACTGGATAGTTTTGTTTATAAAACCATCCAGTAATTGTTTCGATAACAGCCCATGCTCAATAATGCCTGTTTTGGTCTTGTTGATATGTACGAAAGATACTATGCTTGATTGCAGTTTGTTGTCACAATCATAAATTTCGGCCTCGCTACAGTACACATAATGCTAAGCTTTATTTCAGGTGCCCACGGTTTTGTTGGTTCCGCTATGCAATCTTATATAGAACTTCATAGTGATGAACTACAATACTATCCTCAAAACGAAGAAATAGATGTTCTGGATAAAGACAAACTCGTCAGCATGTTTAGCAGTAAACTCCCAGATGCCGTCATTCATCTTGCCGCAAAAAGTTATGTACCTGAATCTTTTGAAAATCCGGAACACACATACAGGGTCAACTTTATTGGAACACTACATCTGCTCCAGGCCTTAAAAGAGGCCAATTTTAGCGGTACTTTTTTGTATGTGGGTTCAAGCGATGTTTATGGCAAAGCCGATGAAAAAGACTTACCTTTTCTAGAAACCAGACCTACCGCTCCACGTAATCCGTATTCAGTTAGTAAAGTTGCAGCAGAAGCCCTGTGTTATCAATGGAGCCAGACGGAGAATATACGAATTATAATGGTTAGACCATTCAATCACATCGGTCCTGGCCAATCGCCCATTTTCGTTGTTTCTGATTTTGCCAAACAAATCGCATCTATCAAACTCGGTTTAAGTCCACCCATTCTGAATGTTGGAAATATCGATGTTTACCGAGATTTCACCGACGTTCGTGATGTAGTCAGGGCTTATGCATTATTGCTGAAATCAGGTTTGAATGGTGAAGCCTATAACATATGCTCTGAGAAGGCTGTTAGCATCCGTGATATCATAAACAAGCTGATTGGTATTAGTGGCGTTGATATCCAGATACAAACCGATCAAGCCAGACTACGGCCTGCTGAACAAATTAAAGCCTATGGATCATGTAAAAAACTAAAAGACCAGACTGGATGGGATCAAACTATTAGTCTGGATCAATCTCTACAGGACATATACAGCTATTGGGAGGAGAAACTCAAAAATGGCTAAACGTGCGTTAATAACAGGAATCACTGGCCAGGACGGTGCTTATCTAACCAAACTTTTATATGAAAAAGGTTATGAGGTTTATGGCTTACTGGCACGACGTAGCACCGACACACTCTGGCGCTTACGTTTTCTTGATGTGCTGGACAAGATAGAACTTATTGATGGTGATATGACGGACGTCTCTTCACTGGTTCGGGTCATGCACAAGGCCAAACCTGATGAAGTATATAATCTCGCCGCGCAGAGCTTTGTTTACACCTCCTGGTATCAGCCAATTTTAACCGGCCAGGTCACTGCCCTTGGTGTAACCAATTTACTTGAGGCAATTCGCCAGACAAATAAAGAGGCGCGTTTTTATCAGGCATCCACCAGTGAGATGTTTGGACTTATTCAGGAAACCGTCCAGGACGAAAACACGTCCTTCTACCCACGCAGCCCATACGGTGTCGCAAAATTATATGGCCACTGGATTACCATTAACTACCGCGAAAGCTTTGATATGTTCTGCTGTTCCGGACTTCTGTTTAACCATGAAAGTCCTGTCCGCGGCATTGAATTTGTCACCCGCAAGGTAACCGATGCAGCTGCCAGAATTAAACATGGCAAACAAAAAGAATTACGACTAGGTAACATAGATGCCAAACGAGACTGGGGATTTGCTGGTGACTATGTTGAAGCCATGTGGTTAATGCTACAACACGATAAACCCGAAGATTTTGTTATCGCCACCGGCACAACAACCACAGTCAGGGACATGTGTCGGATCGCCTTTGAATACCTGGATATGAATTATGAAGACTATGTTGTTATTGATAAGAAGTTTTACCGACCAGCAGAAGTTGATGAATTATTAGGCAACCCGGCTAAAGCGAAAAAATTACTCAATTGGGAACCAAAGACTGACCTTCAACAATTAATTCATATGATGGTAGATGCAGATATGGTGAGAGTATCTAAAGAATAGAAACTCTCGTTACACATCAAGACAAACTCTTCACTCTCTGCTATTAGTAGATAAAACAAACAGGGAGATAGAGCCATTAAGGATATTCTGTCACGGTGTAGTGTTATACTCACACCTCTATTTGTCCTGGGCTGCTCGGTTGAGTCCGATACTAACTCTAGCAATGTCAAAACAGCGGGAATTTATGCTGAGATATCGTCAGTTTCCAGTGGAGATGGTAATACAGCGGTCTCCACTCGATTGACGATCGGTGGTAAAAGTCTATTTTCTACAAACCTGAACCTGACCGGGGGAGACAGCCTAAGTGCATCGGCTAATAGTAATACTGTCGTACTTGAAAAAGACAAGAATTGGTTCACCGGCCAAATATACTATCGTGGTATTCTCCCCGGTGATGCCCCAACAACATCGATCACTGTTGCCCTGACACGACCTAATGATACCGACGCACCCAACTCTGTAATGAGTATTCCATATTCACCGGATTTAACTGCACCTATTAATACCCAAGTTTTTACCCAGTCAGAAAATTTCACTATTAACTGGGACAATAATAACAGTACTCTCCCTGTAACTTTGGAATTCAATTTCCGATGTACACTGGAAGCTGGAACCAGCGCCTTTGGTGTAGAAAAGTCGAGCATTGCCAATACTGGTAGTATTAGCTATTCAATTTCATCATTACTTGGTAGCAACTTGACACTCAAAAATAGCGAAACATGTTCGACTAAAATCACTATTTCTCGTGAGAAAGCAGGAACACTAGACCCAAATTATGGTGAAGGGGGGACAATCACTGCCAAGCAACATCGATCTGTGACGGTCACTGTCAACCCATAATTGTTTAGCCTATTCAACGGTAACGGATTTGGCCAAATTACGTGGCTGATCCACATCTGTTCCCTTCAATACAGCCACATGATAGGAAAGCAGTTGCAGGGGAATGGTGTGAATGATCGGCGAGGTTTCATCTTCACATTCCACCACATTCAAAACCTTCACACCTTCTTCAGATTTGAATTTTGATTTGGCATCGGCAAATACATATAACTCACCGCCACGGGCGCGGACTTCCTGTAAGTTGGATTTGAGTTTGTCGAGAAGTTCATTGTTTGGTGCGACAGTAATGACTGGCATTTTGTCATCGACCAGAGCCAGGGGGCCGTGTTTGAGTTCACCTGCGGGATAGGCCTCGGCATGGATATAAGATATTTCTTTTAACTTCAATGCCCCTTCCATGGCCACTGGATAGTGCAGCCCTCGGCCAAGGAATAGTGCATGGAACTTGTCTGCAAACTCTTCTGCAACAAGTTCGATTTCCTTATCCATCTCCAGCACCTTCTCTACCTTTTGTGGTAAGGCAACCAGTTGATGAACCAGCTTGGCCTCTGTTTCTTCATCCATCTCGTTATAACGACCTAGCGCAATAACAAGCAACAACAAAGCTACTAGTTGTGTCGTAAATGCCTTGGTTGAAGCAACCCCGATCTCTGGACCGGCGCGCGTCATCAGTACCAGTTCTGATTCTCGCACCAGTGAGCTTTCAGGTACGTTACACACAACTAATGAGTGCCCAAAACCAAGCCGTTTGGCTTCTTTTAAACCGGCCAGGGTATCGGCAGTTTCACCCGACTGCGAGATGGTGACAATCAAGGCGTTCTTGCGAACAACTGGTTTGCGATAACGAAATTCACTGGCCACTTCGACTTCACATGGAATACCTGCCAGGGTCTCAAACCAGTGCTTGGCAACCAGGCCGGCATGGTAACTGGTGCCACAGGCAATAATGTGAACACTCTTTACCTGCTGGAAGATTTCATCGGCCTTGATACCAAAGGATTCGATAAGAACTTTTTTATTACTTATGCGTGATTCAAGGGTGTCGGCAATAGCACGGCTTTGCTCGTAGATTTCTTTGAGCATGTAGTGACGAAATTCACCACGCTCAACAGCATCGGCAGTCAGCTCACTTTCCTTGACAGGACGCTCGACCTGCTTACCACTGACATCATAAATCGTCAGGCTGTCGCGCTTAAGATCGGCAACATCGCCTTCTTCCAGAAAAATAAAACGCTGTGTAACTGGTAATAGCGCTGCAACATCTGAGGCAATAAAGTATTCGCCAATACCAACACCGATCACAAGTGGACTGCCACGACGCGCTGTAACTAACCGGCCGGGTTCATTGATGCTCACCACACCCAGGGCATAGGCCCCTTCAAGTTCTTTTAGTGTTGCTTTTACAGCCTCAAGCAAGTCTTTCTTGCCATTAATATGGTGTTCATAGACCTGATGAGCAATCACCTCTGTATCTGTGTCTGAGGTAAATTCATAACCTGCCTTGATCTGTGTCGCACGTAAGGCTTCGTGATTTTCAATAATACCATTATGTACAACAGCAACGGTCTTGCGACAGATATGAGGGTGGGCATTAGATTGACTGGGAATACCATGGGTTGCCCAACGAGTATGGGCAATCCCTATTTGTGATGATAGATTGTGCTCTTTAATTGCATTTTCAAGTTCTACTACCTTACCTGGCATACGAACACGATCGATCTCATTGTTCTGGTCGATAATGGCAACACCTGCCGAATCATAACCACGATACTCCAGACGCTTCAGGCCTTCGACCAGAATCGGAACCACATCACGTTGGGCTACTGCACCGACAATACCGCACATATTCTTTTGTCTCCTTATTTCTCTACGAAAAAACTGAAGAGAATATTTCCCCCTCCTTGCAGGAGGGGGTAAGGGGGTGCTGATCAATCATCAGTTTATACCACCCCACCCTAACCCTCCCCTGCGAGGGGAGGGAAATTTATACTTTGTTTCAAGTCTTCAGGTATTTCAGGTTTTCTTTTTCACAGGCCGTTTCCAGCCTTCAATTGTCTTTTGCTTTACGACTGACAAGGTCAACTCACCTTCAGGTGCTTCTTTTCTTAGAACGGTTCCCGCTCCAATGGTTGCACCCTTGCCAACCTTTATTGGCGCAACCAGCACACTGTTTGAACCTGTTGAGGCATTATCTTCAATCGTGGTTCTATGTTTATTGGCACCATCGTAATTGGCCGTAATGGTACCTGCACCGATGTTCACACCAGAACCCATATCGGTATCACCAATATAGGTCAAATGATTTACTTTGCTACCTTGACCAATATTACTGTTCTTAATTTCAACAAAATTACCGATGTGGTTACCTCCAGCAAGATCCGCGCCGGGACGCAGGCGTGAATATGGACCGACGATGGCCTCTTTGCCGATGCGCGCCTGTTCTATGACACACATGGGTTTGAGTTCAACACCTTCTTCGATAATGCTATCTTTGATCACACAATTAGCGCCGATGGAAACATTGTCAGCAATCGAGACCTTGCCTTCCAGAATGACATTAATGTCCAGGGTGATGTCTTTACCAACCGTCACCTCACCACGAATATCTATACGACTCGGATCGATAATGGTCACACCCTGCGCCATCAGGTCTTCTGCCTGTAATCGCTGGTAATGGCGCTCAAGATGGGCCAGTTGCGAACGGCTGTTGACACCCAGCACTTCTTCTTCACTTTCCGGATGGGTCGCCTTGACCTCAACATTGTCCCTGACTGCCATGGCAATAATATCCGTCAGATAATATTCACCCTGGGCATTATTGTTTTTTAACTGGCTCAACCAGCTTTTTAACTTACTGCCATTAACAGCAAGAATGCCGGTATTGGATTCAGAGATTTCCAGTTCTTCGCTGTTGGCGTCTTTTTGTTCGACGATGTATTGCACCTTACCATGGGCATCGCGGGCAATACGCCCATAACCGGTGGGATCGTCCAGGTGGACGGTCAACAGACCCAGACTGTCATCACCCGCCTGATAAACAAGATCGCTCAGGGTACTGGAATTGATCAGTGGAACATCACCATAAAGCACCAGCACAATGCTGTCTTCATCGACCTCAGGCATGGCCTGGTTAACGGCATGACCAGTACCCAGTTGCTCCGCCTGCTCTACCCAGCTAATGGAGTCATTATTGATGGTCTCCTGCACCTGCTGCCCACCATGGCCATACACTACGATCAATTTTGCAGGTGTAAGGGTATTGGCTGCCTTGATAACATGGCCGAGTAATGGGGTACCACCAAGGGGATGTAATACCTTGGGCAGTGAAGACTTCATTCTTGTCCCCTGCCCGGCGGCGAGGATGATCACATTCAACTTGCTTGTCGTCATGAAAGACCTGTAATGCTGGTTTGCTGGCCTCTACCCACCTGCCAGGTTCTTTTATAGTATTTGCTTATTGTATTACTAATTGGTGTAAGTGTTAAATCAGGCCGTTTCTAATGCAACATTTCAGGCGGTGGCGGTACATCTGAATCGACAACTTCACCGCTGCCCACTTCTTCAACAGTCGCACTACGAATTCCGGTGACCGTCACCTTGAAAGTCATACGCCTGCCGGCATAAGGATGGTTTCCATCCAGATAAACCTGACCATTTTCGATCCTGGTCACCGACATGGTGATCTGTTCACCGTCATCGCTTTGAAATGTCGCCTCAGCACCAATTTCGAGAAATTCATTGGGAACATTTTCAACCGAATCCTGAAAAGTACGGCTGGGGTCGATCTCACCAAAGGCATCGACTGGTTCAAGGGTCACTTCAATGGTATCACCCACTTTTTTACCCTCCAGTTCGCGCTCGACCTTTGGAAACATTTTACTGTCGATACCATGCAGGTAACTCATTGGTAGGTCTGACTGCTCCTGTACGGAGCCATCATCATCCAGAATGGTATAGGTAAAACTCACAACCTTCTGTTTTTTAATGATTTCTTCTGTCATTTAGATGGAGCACCCTCTAAAAATATTTTCTCAACCCGACAAAAAAGGGCAGTCTAGACTGCCCTTTTTCTTATTATATACGACTTATATCGTCGTTGCCCGATCAGCGACCCTTCTTGCGCATACGCTGGATAGTCTGCAGCTGAGCCACGGCCTGTGCCAGTTGTGACGCGGCTTCGGCCAGCTCCATTTCACCCTGACGATCCTTAAGGGCCTGTTCGGCTTCTTCCTTGGCAGCCATCGCGGCTGCTTCGTCCAGATCGCCGGCACGAACGGCAGTGTCTGACAGAATCGTAATAACATGGGGTTGCACTTCCATCATGCCACCAGACACATAGATGGCCTCTTCCTCACCACCCTGTTTGGTGATGCGCACCTCGCCCGGTTTGAGCGGAGTCAGCATCTGGGTATGGCGGGGATGAATCCCTACCTCACCCATCACCGCCGGTGCAATTACGCTCTCGGCGACACCGGAATAAATGGCGTGCTCTGCACTTACGATATCGACATGAATTGTCATTGCCATAGTTCAGTACCTCCCTTAAAGGGTCTTGGCCTTCTCAACAGCTTCTTCGATAGAACCGACCATGTAGAAGGCCTGTTCTGGCAAGCTGTCGTATTCACCTTCAACGATACCCTTGAAGCCACGAATAGCGTCTTTCAGGCTGACATATTTACCGGGTGCACCGGTGAAGACTTCTGCCACGAAGAAAGGCTGGGACAGGAAGCGCTGGATCTTACGTGCACGAGACACGATCAGCTTATCTTCTTCTGACAACTCATCCATACCGAGGATGGCGATGATGTCTTTCAGTTCCTTGTACTTCTGCAGGTTACCCTGTACCGCACGCGCCACGTTGTAGTGCTCTTCACCAATGACGTGTGGATCCAGCTGACGTGAAGTTGAATCGAGAGGGTCTACCGCAGGGTAGATACCCAGTTCGGCAACCTGACGAGACAGTACGAGTGTCGCATCGAGGTGAGCAAACGTTGTTGCAGGAGATGGGTCAGTCAAGTCATCCGCAGGGACGTATACGGCCTGGAATGATGTAATCGAACCGGTCTTAGTAGACGTAATACGCTCTTGCAGCTCGCCCATTTCCAGAGCCAGAGTAGGCTGATAACCTACCGCTGAAGGCATACGACCTAACAGAGCAGATACTTCGGTACCGGCGAGTGTGTAACGGTAGATGTTATCGATGAACATCAATACGTCACGACCTTCGTCACGGAAGTATTCGGCCATGGTCAAACCTGTCAAAGCAACACGCAGACGGTTACCAGGAGGCTCATTCATCTGACCGTAAACCAGCGATACCTTATCGATAACGCCGCCTTCAGTCATTTCGTGGTAGAAGTCATTACCCTCACGAGTACGTTCACCGACACCGGCAAATACCGAGTAACCACTGTGCTCTACCGCGATGTTACGAATCAGCTCCATCAAGGTTACGGTCTTACCTACACCCGCACCCCCGAACAGACCAATCTTACCGCCCTTGGCGATAGGCATGATCAGGTCGATAACTTTAATACCGGTTTCCAGGATTTCAACCGACGCGGCCTGGTCTGCATAGGCAGGTGGCTTACGGTGAATGGCCCAACGAGTCTCTTCACCGATAGGACCGGCATCGTCTACCGGGTTACCTAAAACGTCCATGATACGGCCCAGGGTCTTTTCACCCACGGGTACCTGAATCGGTGCGCCCGTATTGTTAGTGGTCATGTCACGCTTCAGACCGTCGGTTGATCCCATGGCGATAGTACGTACCACGCCATCACCCAACTGCTGCTGTACTTCCAGAGTCAGGCCTTCGCTATCAACGTTTAACGCGTCGTAGACCTTTGGCATCGCATCGCGTGGAAACTCAACGTCCACCACCGCGCCGATGATTTGTACAATTTTTCCAGAACTCATTGTGTAGTTCCCCTCAGTTTCTTTAATAAATCTGTTTTAAACCGCTGCCGCACCGGCGACAATCTCAGAAAGTTCCTGCGTAATCGAAGCCTGACGGGCCTTGTTATAGGCCAGTGCCAGATCATCAATCAGGTCGCCAGCGTTATCAGAGGCCGCTTTCATCGCCACCATACGCGCAGCCATTTCACAGGCGGTATTTTCAACCACTCCCTGATAGACCAGTGATTCGATATAACGCACGAGTAAACCGTCCAGCACGACTTTCGCATCCGGTTCATAGATATAGTCCCAGTGATACTTCAGTTCCTTGTCTTCTTTGCCCGGCATAACTGGCAACAGCTGTTCAATCTGTGGCTGTTGGGTCATGGTATTCACGAACTCGTTGAAGACCAGGAACAGGCGATCAATTTCACCATTATCATAGGCATCCAGCATCACCTTAACGGTACCGATCAGATCGGCAACACCGGGGGTATCACCCAAATGGCTAGCTTGTGCCTTAATATCACTAAAGCGTTTGAAAAAGCCGGAGGCCTTGGAACCGATGGTACATACATCGACTTCAACGCCCTTGCCCTGCCATTCCTGCATGTCCTTCATCGTGTCGCGGAACAGGTTGTTATTTAAACCACCACATAAACCACGGTCCGATGAAATGATAATGTAACCAACACGCTTCACTTCGGGACGATCCTGCAGATAAGGATGCTTGTATTCCGGATGGGCAAAGGCCAGATGCTGTATGACGTTACGCATCTTGTCCGCGTAGGGACGAGATGCCGACATACGATCCTGCGCCTTGCGCATCTTACTGGCGGCAACCATTTCCATTGCTCGGGTGATCTTCTGCGTATTTTGTACGCTCTTGATCTTGGTGCGAATCTCTTTACCGCTTGCCATAAAAATTCACCTCTTTTCTCATTTCCCTCCCTCTCCCTCTGGGAGAGGGTTGGGGTGAGGGTTCATTTGAAAACATTACCAGGTACCGGTTGATTTGAACTTCTCGAGAGCCGCTTTCATTTCGCCTGCGATTTCGTCGTTGTAATCACCCGATGCGTTGATCTTGTCCAGCAGGTCTTTGTTATTAGACTTGATGAAAGACTGCATGGCAGATTCGAAGTCGACGACTTTGTTAACGTCAACATCGTCGATGAAACCTTCGTTGGCTGCAAACAGCGTGAAGGCCTGTTCAGCAACACTCATGGGCGAGTACTGAGCCTGTTTCATCAGTTCTGTTACACGCTGACCGAGGTCGATCTGTTTACGCGTGGCTTCATCCAGGTCAGAGGCAAACTGTGCGAAGGCCGCCAGTTCACGATACTGGGCCAGTGCCAAACGCGTACCACCACCGAGCTTCCTGATGATCTTGGTCTGGGCTGCACCACCCACTCGCGATACCGACAGACCGGCGTTAATCGCAGGACGAATACCGGCGTTAAACAGATCCGATTCAAGGAAGATCTGACCGTCTGTAATCGAGATTACGTTGGTCGGTACGAAGGCCGATACGTCACCGGCCTGTGTTTCAATGATAGGCAGTGCTGTCAGTGAACCGGTTTTACCTTTGACTTTACCGCCAGTCAGTTTTTCAACTTCTTCAGCGTTAATACGCGCAGCACGTTCCAGCAGGCGCGAGTGCAGGTAGAAAACGTCACCAGGGTAGGCTTCACGACCGGGTGGACGACGCAACAGCAGGGAAACCTGACGATAGGCCCATGCTTGCTTGGTCAAGTCATCGTAGATGATTAGGGCGTCTTCGCCCTTATCGCGGAAGTATTCACCCATGGAACACCCAGCATACGGTGCAATGTATTGCATCGCGGCTGAATCAGAGGCGTTGGCCGCCACCACGATGGTGTGGTCCATGGCGCCATGTTCTTCCAGCTTACGTACCACGTTAGCGACAGAAGAGGCCTTCTGACCCACGGCAACGTAGATACATTTTACGCCGGTGCCTTTCTGGTTGATGATGGCATCAATAGCGACGGCGGACTTACCCGTCTGACGATCACCGATGATCAGCTCACGCTGACCACGACCGATAGGTACCATGGCATCGATAGACTTCAGACCGATTTGAACCGGCTGGTCTACAGATTTACGGGCGATAACACCAGGGGCAATCTTTTCGATAGGTGCGGAACCCTGTGCATCGACAGGACCTTTGCCATCAATAGGCGCGCCCAGCGCGTTCACAACACGCCCCAGCAGGGCTTCACCCACAGGGACTTCCAGAATTCGACCGGTACATTTGACCTTGTCACCTTCAGAGATGTGTTGATAGTCACCCAGTACCACCGCGCCTACAGAGTCTCGCTCCAGGTTAAGGGCCATACCATAGGTATCGTTAGTAAATTCGAGCATTTCGCCGGCCATTACATCGGCCAGGCCATGCACGCGTACAACACCGTCGGCCACAGAGACCACGGTGCCTTCGTTACGGGCTTCGACTTTGGCATCAAAGCTTTCGACCCGTTGTTTAATCAGTTCACTGATTTCAGATGGATTCAGTTGCATTTTCAGTATCCTTTAATCACTTTGGCGGTTAGCTCATCAGCGTATGTGACAATTTATGTAATTGGCTGCTTATCGAACCATCGATAACCAGATCACCGGCCTGTACAATGGCACCGCCGATAATGGATTCATCGATTTTCGTAACCAGCTTCACATCACGGCCCAAACGTTTTTTCAGTGCCGCGGATAAACTTGCGACCTGTGCATCGCTCAACTCAAAGGCGGATACCACTTCGGCATCAACCGTCTTCTCGGCTTCGGCGCGCTGCGCTTCATAGCGCTCAGCAATTTCAGAAACCACATTGAGTCGTTTGTTTTCTCCAAGCACGCGAACAAAGTTCTTGCCCGCTTCATTCAGGTTGTCACCACAGATATCGATAATTATGTCGACCAGTGTTTCACGTGCGACATGGGGGTTACCGATTAAATCATCCATGGTGGCGTCATCCGTGATCATAGCCACAAGCTGAAGCATGGCTGACCAGCCTTTGAGATCACCGGCATCCTTAGCCAGGTCGAATGCGGCCTGGGCGTAGGGACGTGCGATGGTTATTTTCTCTGCCATTAGTCAGCGCCTCTTAAAGTTGTGAGACCAGATCCTTGAGCAGATCTTCGTTGGCCTTTTCATCGACTTCGCGCTTCAAGACTTTGCCAGCACCGGCGATAGCCAGGGAAACCACTTGTCCGCGTAAAGCTTCACGAGCACGATTTGTTTCCTGTTCAATCTCGGCATTCGCTGAGTGAACAATGCGATCGGCTTCTGCTTTAGCAGTGTCTTTGGATTCTTCGATAATTTCACTGGCACGTTTTTGTGCACCCGCCAGAATATTGCTAGCATCGTCTTTGGCTTGTTTGATGATGTCAGTCGCGCGTTTTTTGGCCAGCTCTTCTTCATGCTGACCCTTCTCCGCTGCTGCCAGACCATCGGCAATCTTGGTTTTACGCTCTTCCAATGCCGCCATAATGGGTGGCCACACATATTTGAGGCAGAACCAGACAAAGAACCCGAAGGTAATCGATTGACCGATTAGCGTTAAGTTAATATTCATTACGTAACCTTCCCGTTATTTATAAAGTGGAAGCTCGTTAATCATTAAATCTTAACGGCGAACATCAGGTACATGGCCAGACCAACGGCGATCATTGGTACCGCATCCACCAGACCCATAACGATGAAGAACTGTGTACGCAGCATTGGAATCAGTTCTGGCTGACGAGCCGCACCTTCGAGGAAGCGACCACCAAGAACACCGATACCAACAGCAGCACCCAGTGCGCCCATGCCCATCATTAAAGCAGCAGCAATGTAAAGTAATGCTTGTTCCATTTTTATCTCCTAAAGATTTCTAAAGTTAAAATATTAAAAAGTAAAAAAAATTCGTTTCGAAACTAGTGATCCGCGTGAGCCATATCCATGTACACGATCGTCAGTGTCATGAAGATAAAGGCCTGCAGGGTAATAACCAGAATGTGGAAAATGGCCCAGCCCAGTTGCAACAGGAAACCACCCAGCGTCAGCAGGGCGCCCATTATTGTGTCTATAGAAAGTCCCGTGACCGCTGCCAGCAGCATGCCCGCGCTAAACATAATGGCGATCAGGATAAAGATCATTTCACCGGCGTACATGTTACCGAACAGACGCAGTGATAATGAGATTGGCTTGGATATCAGTGATACCAGCTCAAGGAAAAGATTAAACGGAATCAGGGCTATCTGTACTGCCATATTGTGAGAATGGAAAGGATGCAGCGTCAGTTCGCCAACAAACCCACCAATGCCCTTGTTCTTGATGCTAAAGAAAATCATCAATGCAAAAACAGTTAGCGCCATGCCGATAGTGGCATTGGGATCAGTAGTAGAAACCACTTTAAAGTAAACGCTGTGTGGGTCGACACCAAAGACACTGGAACCCACCATACCGGCCAGTGTCGGTAACCAGTCAACCGGTATCAGATCCATGAAGTTCATCAGGAAGATCCAGATAAAGACCGTCAGCGCCATCGGGGCAACCAACTTGCTCTTCGCGGTAAACGAACCCCGCACACTGGTATCGATAAACTCTACGACCCACTCAACGAAATTCTGCATTCCGGTTGGAACACCGGCAGTTGCCTTACGCGCTTCGCGGTGGAAAAAGAAAATAAACATCAGACCCAGCAAAACCGACCACAGCATGGTGTCGACATGGATTGCCATAAAGCCCATCTCCTTCGCCTCTGCCACACTTTGTGCAAAGCTCCAGCCATTTTGTGGATGCAGACCGAAAGTCCAGTTTTGTAGATGATGTGATATATATTCAGATGATGTTAATGCGTCACTCGCCATTGTTGTTTACAAGCCCAAAATATTAAAAAGAAAGCTGTCGTCGCCGAGCGAATGGTTAAAAACCACTCAAGCCCGATGAGGATGCGTGGGAACGATGAAGTTTCCCAGAGTCCCGGCAACAAAACCCATGATCAGGGTCAATGCATCCAGCTGTAGGCCTCCCAGACCTATCGCCAGTAATGCAATCGTCAGTATCAGACGAAAAATGGCCGTTTTATAAAACTCGGCCACGCCGGGTATCGCATCCTGCCTGGTCGCCCCATTTCTAATATGGGTTGCGACCGTGATACGCCATGCACTCAAAAGAGTGGTGATGAGCGTAATGGCACCGCCATATAGCGCTGCCAGTGCGAATTCGTGTCCCTGTTTCAACTGGAAGTATGTGACACATGTTACAACCAGAACGCTTTGAACCAGGATTAATCGGTAGACGGCATGCCGCAGACTGTGGATAGTAAAAGCCATATCTTCAGAAAAATGTCACTAAATTGTGGCGAAAAGCCGCGGCATTACGGCTAACTAGCGGGCGCAAGTATATAGGACTCCGCCCGTTGGGATCAATTATCAAATGGGGGTATAAAGAACTTGATTGGCAAGTGAGCAAATTTCATGGCAGGATGCCCAACTTGCTGATATATATTAGAATTTGCTTATTTTTTAATACATTAAATTATCAATTCCAGCTGATCCCTCTGTCCTGGTCGACCACTAAATTTTACTTTTTCCTTACCAGAATGATGGATTTGTAAACTGATAGCATCAATGTTAGTCCTGATTCGACTACTGATAATAACCCGGCACCGGTGAACAGTTGTTATAGATTGCCTAAACCTGTTTGCCCGGATACTCCAGAAAGTATCTTACTCTATTGGGCTCTCACAATGGTACCACACCATAAATGCGTTGCTTTCGCCTCATCCGCGACTGGTGAATGCACTCCACCACACAAATCGTCCGTCTTGATAAGCTCAGCCGCGCTCCATAATTCAGTGGTGTTTTTCTCTTTACCACTACCACAGATGGTCACAAACTTCGCACCAGTACTTTTCCAGACACGACAATAAAGCATAAATAGCTTCTAATTCTTTTAATCCTTTTTGTTATTACTGGTGTCAACCAGTTAGTAAAGTCTTTGAAATAAGGAAAAAAAATGAAGCAAAATATCATTATTATATTAATAGGACTGACACTTATAGCCTGCGGAAACACTGCCAGTAACGGGGACAGTAATGGAGGTAATAATGTTGGTACGGTAAGCGTCATATCGACACAGCCGACCGATGGCAGCAGTAAAGTACTCACTAACACTGTTGTGAGTGCGAGTTTTGATGCCGACATGGATATCACCAGTCTGGATACGAATAGTTTCAGTCTAGCTGGTGGCAGCCCGGTAAGTGGATCTATCAGCTATGACGCGGCTAGCCGCACGGCCAGTTTCATCCCCGATGTACCACTATCACCAGGAACCCAATATACGGCAACACTGACCACCTCGGTCACAGCAAGTAATAGTGCAACACTGGAAGAAGTCTATACATGGAGCTTTACCAGTGAGGATTTTATTAAGCGAGTTAGTGTCGACTCCAGTGGTAGCGAGATCGCAGGAGATAGTTATGAAGCCACCACCAGTGCTGATGGTCGTTATGTGGCCTTTAGCTCCGATGCCACCAATCTGGTGACCGGCGATACCAATGGGCATTCAGATGTTTTTGTGCATGACAGCCAGACCGGCACTACCACCCGTGTTAGTGTCGATTCCAGTGGTAAACAGGCCATCAATGGTAACAGCTATCCCCACTCTATCAGTTCTGATGGGCGCTATGTGGCCTTTCGTTCCAGCGCTACCAACCTGGTGGCCAATGATACCAATGGACAGCGGGATATTTTTGTACACGACACCCAGACCGGCTCCACCACTCGTGTTAACGTCGATTCCAGCGGTAATCAGACTGTCAATGGTCATAGCTATGCCCCATCCATCAGTGCCGATGGGCGCTATGTGGCCTTTCATTCCAGCGCGACCAACCTGGTGGCCGACGATACCAATGGGCAAGCAGACATTTTTATGCATGATACCCAGACCAACACCACCATCCGTGTTAACGTCGGCCCCAGTGGTTCCCAGGCTAATTTTCACAGCACTACCCCATCTATTAGTGCAAATGGGCGCTATGTTGCATTTGAATCCAGTGCCACCAATCTGATTGCTGTTGATACCAATGACGTAGATGATGTTTTCGTCCATGACACCCAGGCCGGCACTACCACCCGCGTTAGCGTCGATTCCAGTGGTACCCAAGCCATCAATGGTCGCAGCCATTCCCCATCCATCAGTGCTGATGGGCGCTATGTCGCCTTTGAGTCCTATGCCACCAACCTGGTGACCAATGATACCAATGGGCAAAGGGATATTTTTGTCCATGACACCAAAACCGGTACCACCACCCGAGTTAACATTAATTCCAGTAATACTCAGGCCATGAGTTATGATGGTGAAAATGCATCCATTAGTGCCGACGGACGCTATGTGGTCTTTGAGTCAACAGCCTCCAACCTGGTGAACAGTGACACTAACGTACAATATGACGTCTTCCGAGTGCTGAATGCTGCACCCTGAGAGAATGCTGTACCACTGCCCTGACCTTAGGATATTCAGTCGGCTTTATTTAGATGTCGTTTAGGACTTATTTAATATGCGCCAGGATGCCATCCAGCTCATCGAGGTTGTTGTAGGTGATGACTAACTTTCCCTTGCCTTTGGCGGAGTGCTGGAATTGTACCTTGGCACCTAACTTTTCTGACAGATCGTCCTGCAACTGACGAGTATCTGGATCCAGGCTCTGTGAGCCTGCCGACTTGAAACTGGGCTCAGCTGGCTTAAGCATCTTACGCACCAGGGCCTCTGTTTCTCTCACGGACAGACCTCGTGCAACGACATCCCGGGCTGCTTTTGACTGTAGTGCCAGATCCAGTGCCAGCAGGGCGCGGGCGTGACCCATTTCCAGCTCACCTTTTTCCAGTAGCTTTTTGGCTTCTTCGGATAAGGAGAGTAGACGTAACAGGTTGGTTACCGCCGTTCGAGAACGACCCACGGCTTCAGCGGCCTGGGAGTGAGTGAGTGCAAACTCATCGATCAGCCGTTGCAGGGCAGTGGCCTCTTCTACCGGGTTGAGTTCTTCACGCTGGATATTTTCGATCAGGCCCATGGCCATGGCGGCCTGGTCTGAAACGTCACGAACCACCACGGGAATTTCGTGCAGGCCGGCTAGCTGGGTGGCGCGCCAGCGACGTTCACCGGCGATGATCTCATAACGACCGGGCTGGGCGGCCAGTGGGCGAACCACGATAGGCTGTACAATGCCCTGGGCTTTGATGGAATCGGCCAGCTCCTGCAGAGCCGTCGGCTCAAAATCCTGACGTGGCTGAAAACGTCCCCGTTGCAGGACATCGACAGGCAATGACTTTAGTGAATCTTTCTGTTCAGATTGTGTAGGTGCTGTTGCTACTGCACTGCTGGAACCTCCTCCCAATAGTGCATCCAGGCCACGCCCTAACCCCGGTTTTTTCATAGACATCGTACCCTTCCTTTTACCTCAGCACTCAGGCATGAGCGACCGCAGCGGTCTTCTCATGCCGTCTTAATAATTCACCGGCCAGGGCCAGATAGGCCACGGCCCCACTTGAAGCCCTGTCGTAATTAATCACTGGCAGACCATGGCTGGGTGCCTCGGCAAGGCGGACATTACGCGGGATGACCGTACGATAAACCTGATCTGGAAAATGCACCAGCAATTGGCCGGAGACATCATTGGCCAGATTATTTCGGGGGTCAAACATGGTCCGCAACAGGCCTTCGACTTTCAGCTCCGGATTGACGGTCTGTTTGATTTTTTCGACCGTATTTAACAGGGCCGACAGGCCTTCCAGGGCATAGTATTCACACTGCATGGGAATCATGACAGAGCGGGCCGCCACCAGGGCATTGATAGTCAGCATATTTAAAGAAGGCGGGCAGTCCACCAGAATATAGTCATATCGGTCCTGTACCTGGGCGATGGCGGTACGCAGGCGGCTTTCTCGCTCCTGCATCTCAATCAGGGCCACTTCGGCGGCGGTCAAATCACCATTGGCAGGCAGTACATCGTAATCGACATTTTCTGGCCGCAGCATGGCGTCTTCAATACTGGCCTCGCCCAACAGCACATCACAACTGGTCAGATTGACCTGATTCTTTTCCACTCCACTGCCCATGGTGGCATTGCCCTGGGGGTCCATGTCCACCAGCAATACCCGACGTTTGGTCGCTGACAGGGACGCGGCAAGATTAATACAGGTGGTAGTTTTGCCTACGCCGCCCTTCTGGTTTGCGATTGCGATAATCATGCTCATGCTGGGATTCTCCAGGTTATGCTTTTGTCTGATTATTGATCATTTTTATAACGAATGAGTACTGCATGACGTTCGGCCTGCAGGCCAGGAACGTCGATTTTTTCTACCGATTCACACTGAAATCCGGCCGGCCATCCTGTCATTTCCCCCTCCGGGTACTGCCCTTTCATGGCAACAATACGGGTACCGGGTTTACAAAGGTGCTCAACCCACTGCAATAACTCACTTATGGCCGAAAAGGCCCGTGCAAGCACGACATCAAAGGGGTGTTCGGGCTTGTACGCCTCTGCCCTCGACTGTACCACAGTCACATTCCTGATCTCGAGTTCCAGAAGGCTTTGGGTCACAAATCGGGTCTTTTTTACATTGCTATCCAGCAGGGTAAAGGCCTGATTTGGCCTGACTATTGAGAGGGGGATTCCCGGCAGACCGGGTCCGGTACCAATATCAATGACCTGACCTGCTTCCAGAAAAGGCAATATGGCCAGGCTATCGAGTAAATGCTTACTGACCATTTCCGCCGGATCGCGGATGGCGGTGAGATTATAGGCCTTGTTCCATTTATTTAGCAGCTGGATAAACTGGATCAGTTGCTGTTGCTGTTCGGTGGGGACAGTCAGTCCCAGGGCACGAATGCCCTGGTCCAGCTGTTGTTCAAGATCGGTCGTACCAGACACCCATTACTTACTTAGCGATGGCCGCATTGGTCATGTTGTCGAGGGCGCCAGTCATTTTTTTCACGATGTCATCGCGATCATCAATGCCATGGCGTTTAGCGATATAGGAAGGATCATTGTAGGCAATCCAGACCTGCCCAGCTTCATCCTTCCAGGCCAGGGCCTTCATAGGCAGATCGATACCGGCTGTCTGTTTGCTGGTGAAAAAGTGGGTGCCCATTTTGGGATTGCCAAAAATCAGTAACTCGGTTGGACGCAGTGGGATTCCTGCCTTTTTGCCACCTCGGCTGTGACTCCAGCGCTTAACAATAGTGATACCTTTGCTGCGCAGGATCTTTTCCAGTCGGGTGAGGGTTTTTTGGGCTGAGTAGGGACTCTTTTTAACTATAAGCCCATCGACCTCGCCTGCCCACACACTCGGTGCTGCGAAAACCAATGTTACGAATAAAACCAGAATGCGTGTCATTTGCCGTCTCCTTTAAATTTTTTTGCGTCTTTTATTTTTCAGGCACTTTTTCTCTTATTGCCCTGTCGCTGTTTTTTCAGGTGTACCAGTAACAGCGATATCGCTGCCGGTGTCACACCCGGAATCCGTGCTGCCTGGCCTATTGTAGCAGGTCGAATACGAATCAGTTTTTCCCGAACCTCAGCCGACAGACCTGAAACCTGATCATAATCGAAATCATCAGGTAATGTCGTCCCTTCATTACGACGTTGTCGGGCTATCTCATCCTGCTGGCGTTCGATATAGCCAGAGTACTTGGCCTGAATATCGATCTGCTCAGCGACAGCGGGATCTTCTACTGCTGGACCAACTCCAGGTAGCCTAGCCAGATCTTCGTAGGCCACCTCAGGACGGCGTAACAGTTCTGAAGCGCGGGTCTCGCGAGACAGCGGCTTACCCAGCATTCTCTGGATAGGTTCATCGGCCTCAGTATTGGGCCTTACCCAGGTATCTAGTAGGCGTTGCTGTTCTCGTGCAATGCTTTCTCTCTTTTCATCGAACAACTGCCAGCGTGTATCGTCCACCAGGCCTAATTCACGGCCTTTTTCTGTGAGGCGTAAATCGGCGTTATCCTCGCGTAACATCAGGCGGTACTCTGCCCGACTGGTGAACATGCGATAGGGCTCCAGGGTTCCGCAGGTGATCAGGTCATCCACCAGCACACCCAGATAGGCTTGATCCCGCCTGGGTGACCAGCTGTCCTGCTCCTGTACCAGCCGGGCAGCGTTCAAGCCGGCCAGCAGGCCCTGGGCGGCGGCCTCTTCGTAGCCTGTGGTGCCATTAATCTGGCCCGCAAAAAACAGTCCTGGCATGTGTTTGGTTTCCAGGCTTGGCCTCAGGTCTCGGGGATCAAAGAAGTCATATTCAATGGCATAACCCGGCCGGGTGATGTGTGCCTGTTCAAAACCCTTGATGGACTGAACCAGGGCCAACTGCACATCAAAGGGCAGGCTGGTGGAAATCCCATTTGGGTAAACTTCGGTAGTGGTCAGGCCTTCCGGCTCGACAAATATCTGGTGGGAATCACGCTCAGAAAAACGTTGCACCTTATCTTCGATCGATGGGCAATAACGTGGCCCAACACCCTCGATCACGCCACTGTACATGGGAGAGCGATCCAGACCACCGCGGATAATGTCATGGGTTTGCTCATTGGTATAAGTTATATAGCAGGCCACCTGCTCGGGGTGTTGTTCTGCTGAACCAATGAAGGAAAACACGGGTACAGGATCATCACCGGGCTGAGGCTCCATCACACTAAAGTCGATGCTCTTGCTGTCGATGCGAGGTGGTGTGCCAGTCTTAAGCCGATCAACATTGAAAGGTAATTCTCGCAGACGCTGTGACAGGGCATTGGCAGGTGGATCTCCGGCCCGGCCGCCCTGATAATTTTCCAGACCAATGTGGATTCGACCACCCAGAAAAGTCCCGACGGTCAGCACCACCGTAGGAGCAGAAAATTTCAGACCCATCTGTGTCACCACACCAGCCACCCGATGGTTCTCGACCATGAGGTCATCGACGGCCTGCTGGAATAAAGTGAGATTAGGAGTATTCTCAAGCACACCCCGCACAGCCTGTTTATATAAGGCGCGATCGGCCTGGGCGCGGGTGGCCCTGACAGCTGGCCCCTTGCTGGCATTAAGGATTCGGAACTGGATACCTGCATGGTCGATGGCAGTCGCCATCAGGCCACCCAGGGCATCCACCTCTTTAACCAGGTGCCCCTTACCGATGCCTCCAATGGCCGGGTTACAGCTCATCTGGCCCAGGGTGTCGATGTTGTGGGTCAGGAGCAGGGTTTTGCTGCCCATACGCGCAGCCGCCAGGGCCGCCTCGGTTCCGGCGTGACCTCCTCCTACTACAATGACATCAAATCTATCCTGAAAAAACACGTCAACCTGCCTGCCAGCATGGGCAGTTAAATTCTAAAAGATGGGGGTATTTTATAGATTGGCCAGAAATTAGCCAATAAAAAGTCGCTATCTGACAGCTACTTGTTGTCTGATTTGGCGTTAGGAAGGTTTTCGATCAAAAGCGCATCACTGACGAACTCAACCATGGCCGCCTTGGCTTCATCTTCGGATTTAAAGGGCCCCTGATCCTGACCTTTACGGACAGAGAAGAACCATTCATTCCCCACACTGTAGATCCTGTCCGTACGATACGGAACCGGACCATCTTCACCAAATCTGTTTGACTTCATAGACCTGTTCTTAAGTTAAAAGCCAGTGCACGGCTCACAAGATGGGCACTGGAACTACCAAGCTGGCGATTCTAAATGACCACCCTACCAAACTGCAAAAGTTTTTGATGATCCCGGTATTGTCTTACTCTATGTACATGGTTATCGGCAGAAAAACCCTGATCTTGATTAATTAAAGACTGGCTAATCCATTGTGTAAATTCGGGAATAACAGATTTGAAGAAGTAAAAAATGGCACATCCCTGTGCCAAGCAACGCATATAAAATCAAACTCAACTCTCTGCAGCTAAACACATCTCAAACTGCAGTTGTTCTTCAATGAACTCCCTCAGGGCCATGCGAGCTTCCATTTCACTGTCATACGGTCCCTGGTCAACCCCCCGGCGAATGGCAAAAAACCAGCCACCACCATCCTTGAACAAGCGTTCGCTACGCTGCTGAACCCATCCCTGTTCTCCATATCGATTGACATTCATCGTAGCTTCCCCCTGTTACAGGCCCACACTCCTTGCTTGATTTGTGAAATTTCCCTGGCAGCGCCTGATTAGTATCCTACCTATCTCCCCATCCTCCATCTGTAGGCCAAGCCCGAAAGCCACGTAGGACAATGCCTACAGGCAAAGCCTTTGGGCATACCTGACAGAATTGGGGATATTGACAAAGTTCCTGAAAAGACTGACATTTAACGGCTCCAGCCATGCAAATATAGTGGCGGGATTGTGACCTGATGAAAGAACTGGGTACGGGGGATAGTCTTAAAAGATGTTTGTCGCAGTTGACGAAAAAGAAGCACTCATAGAGCTGATCGATACCTTCTATCGCTCAGCCGGCGAATCCGGCTGGACAGGCGATATTAACGATAGCGTGGCCAAAGTCTTTTTACAGATGTTGCTGGAGGCACAGAAGGGCTTGAAGGATTATTCCTGGTCCATCCTTGTACCAGAAGAAAAAGATATCACGGCAAAATGGCTTATCTACCAGATAGATAATTACACCATTGAAAAAATGGGCCGCATGAACCAGGAGACCAGTTGTTTGGAATTTGCCCTTGAGAAGTGGGATGACCGCCTACGGCTGGCCTCAAAGTACGACGTTCTGCTTGACGAAGATGAAGATGACTGAGTTGGCTTTTTTTCATGTAACCCACATTTCCCAAGCCACGCTTAAAGTCAATATCGACCTTGATCCCTTCGGCCCCTACAATGGGCCGCTATGTCAAACCAGCTAAATCCCGCTCAAAAATCCGCTGTCCGATATCTGGATGGACCTCTGCTTGTTTTAGCGGGGGCCGGTAGCGGCAAGACCCGCGTCATTACTCAGAAGATCGCTTATCTGGTCAGTGACTGTGGCATAGAACCCCGCCATATCGCCGCCGTGACCTTTACCAATAAAGCAGCGCGTGAGATGAAAGAGCGTGTCGGCCAGTTACTGGGTAAGAAAAAAATGTCCGGCCTGCGGGTCTCCACCTTTCATACCCTGGGCCTGGATATCATCCGCCGAGAGCTAAAACAGCTGGAACTGAAAAGTGGCTTTTCTATCTATGACAGCACCGACAGTCTGAACCTGATAAAAGAACTCATGCGCAAGGCCTTTGGTGACCACGGCAATCAGGCCGAGCAAATGCAGTGGCGTATCTCCGGCTGGAAGAATGCCTTTGTCCTGCCTCAAGAAGCGGCCGCCATGGCCGAAAATGCCCACGACCATGCCGCCGCCCGCCTGTATGAAAATTACAACCATCATCTGCGTACTTATAATGCGGTGGACTTTGATGATCTGATCATGCTGCCAGTCACACTGTTTCGCGAGCACCCAGAAGTCCTGCAGAAATGGCAGTCACGCATTCGTTATCTACTGGTGGATGAATACCAGGACACCAACACCACCCAATACGAGCTAGTCAAACAACTGGTGAATATTCGTGGTGCCCTGACCGTGGTGGGAGATGACGATCAGTCCATCTATTCCTGGCGCGGTGCCAATCCAGAAAACCTGGCACTTTTAAATAAAGACTTTCCCAACCTGAAGGTCATCAAGCTGGAGCAGAATTACCGTTCCAGTGGCCGCATCCTCAAGGCCGCCAACACCCTGATCGGTAATAACCCCCATGTGTTTGAAAAGCGCCTGTGGAGTGATCTCGGCTATGGTGATCCAATTCGGGTTATCCGTTGTAAAAACGATGAACAGGAAGCAGAGCAGATCGTCCATGAACTCATGCACCATCGATTTCGCAACAACACCAAGCACAAGGACTACGCCATCCTTTATCGCGGTAATCACCAGTCACGCTTGTTTGAGCGTTTGCTGCGACAGAATACAATCCCTTATTACCTCAGTGGTGGCATCTCGTTTTTTGCCTATACCGAGATCAAGGATCTCATGGCCTACCTTCGCCTGCTGTCTAACCCGGACGATGACAACGCCTTCGTGCGAATCGTCAACACCCCACGGCGTGAGATCGGCCCCGGCACGCTGGAGAAATTGGCCAACTATGCTCAGCAACGGGAGAGCAGCCTGTTCACCGCCTGTTTTGAAATCGGCCTGCAGCATCATTTAAGTGATCGCGCCTATCAGAACCTCAACAACTTCGCCAACTGGGTAGTGAGCATGGCCCATCATGCGGAAAATATTCATCCGGTTGAGGCAGTCAAAAACCTTATCAATGAGATTCGTTACGAGACCTATCTGCTGGATACCTGCAAGGATGAAATCATCGCCCAGCGCAAGATGGATAATGTTAATGAACTCATTACCTGGCTGGACCGCATGCACAAGAATGATCCGGAAGCCAAACTGGCAGACCTGGTCAGTAAACTAACCCTGCTGGATATTCTGGACAGAGATGATGAAGAGAAGGGTGATTGTGTCAGCCTCATGACCCTGCATGCCGCCAAGGGACTGGAGTTTCCCCATGTGTTTCTGGTGGGCATGGAAGAAGAGCTGCTGCCCCATCGCACCAGTATCGAAGAAGAGACCATCGAAGAAGAGCGCCGCCTGGCCTATGTGGGCATCACCCGCGCACAGCAGACGTTGACCCTGTCCATGGCCGCCCAGCGCAAACGCTATGGCGATACCACAGACTGTGAACCCAGCCGTTTTCTGGAAGAACTACCAAAAGATGATCTGCAGTGGCAGGGGATGGGTGTTGAAGTCAATGAGGAAGAAAGACAGGAGCGCGGCAAGTCTCATCTTGCCGCGCTGCGTGGCCTGCTATCCGAAGGATAAATATATTTGTTGAGTCGTTATTGAGTCACTATCTCATTTATAGAACCTGCCGCACCTCTTGATTCATTTGCTGGTAATGTATTATTACCACCGTCACCAGGCATTCCAACTGAACCACCGTTAACTATAATTAACCCTTCCTGAACTAATAGACTGGCAGCATCCTTTAAAACGGAGTAGCTACCGCCCCCTGCACCGCCACCGCCACCGCCAGCTCGGCCTCCGGCTCCGCCATCACCACCAGGGCCACCGGCTCCACCATCTGTACTAGCTAACGACACCCCTCCAGCACCACCACTACCGCCGGACTGACCAAGACCACCATAACCACCATGACCTCCATTGCCTCCTTTGCCGCGGCTGAATTCAGTATTGTTAATAACTACCGACGAATTCACCATAAAGAGACCGAAGCTACTGCCACCACCATAAGCACCTAGCCCTGGAGAGGTGGAGCCCAGGCCTCCCGAGCCACCACCACCTCCGCCGGCACCAAGATCATCCGTACCAGTGTCACAGCCGCTGCCACCGCCTCCGCCGCC